>DATDFV010000093.1:0-29098 GCA_036522415.1 Pyrinomonadaceae bacterium
CGCGGTAGCGGGTGGGTACGCAGTCTTGTCTGATTGATCTTGAAACTGCGTACACACCCGCTACCGCGAGATGGTACTGACTGCTTCCAAGTTTGGCCGTGTAATGGGCGTAATCTGCGGGTGAGGTGGGTCCTTAACGCAAAAAGGTCGGGCCTCGAAAGAACCCGACCTTTTGCACTTGATCCAACAGTGTGTGAAAGGTGACCTAGAAAACGTAACGAAGTTGAAACTGTCCGATACGTCCTCCATTTACATTGCCGATGTTTAGATTACCCGTGTTGAAACGGAAATCATTGAACGTAGTATCAGTAACATCACCGCTACCTGGTGCGAACTGTGGTGTGTTGAGCGCGTTGAAGTAATCGAATCGAATTTCGAAGCGATCATTTTCAAGGCGGGTAAATCCAAGATCTATAGACTTAGTCAGACTCAGATCGAGACGATTCTGCCGCGGACCACGCAAGATGTTGCGACCTGCAATCCCGGTGCGAAGGCTCTCGCTCACCAGGAAGCGAACGTCTCCAGGGTTGACTGGGTTGCCATTCAGATCTGTAAAGCCAGTCTTCGAAGTTAATCCTGAAATGAGGTCGGAGAACCCAACCGAATTTGCCGGCGCGTTCGGATTACTGATCACTGGTCGATCGTTGAACGCACTCCCGTCTCCATTCAGATCGATACCTCCGACGAATGGATTTTGGACATTGCCGGATTGAAGACGATAAGTACCAGCGATCGAATAACCGCCTGTCAGACCATGCCACAGTCCCGTCTTACGAATACCAGGCACATCGTAAATGAACGTCGCTACGAATCTGTGTGGAACATCGAACGAGGACACGCTGCGGTCCACGCGTCTGTTGTTGGGATCAGAACCAAAACTACTTCCGCCGGTAGTCGTGAAGACTTCGCTATCAACGTCGTCGATCGCTTTCGAGAACGTATAAGCGAAGCGTAGTAACAGACCGTTCTGGAACCCACGATCAAGACGCGCTTGAAGTGAGTTATAGCTTGAATCGCCCCCATTTGTTCGAGCGAGCACGGAGCCACGGTTTGGAAACGCCCGGGTCAGTGTGTTGAACCCACCAATTCCCGGGTTAAGTTGCTCATTGATGAAGAGGTGTGTTCCTCGAGAACCAACGTACGCAACATCGCCGATCAAGTTGAATGGCAACTCTCGTTGCACGCCGACGTTGTAAACGAAGGTTTCGGGATTTATCAGATTCGTCGGGATGGTGTCGATAGTTGCCAACGGATCGGGTGTACCTGTAGTTGGCAAAGATCCCACACCGAAGCGTGCGATACCACGTGGATTCGTATCAGCCGGTAGTGACGCACCGAAGTTCGTTACTCCAAAAGAATTGGGCACAGTCGAGGCGGTATTGCTCAGGATATTGTTGAAGAAGAAATCGTAATTCACGGCGAAACCACCACGAACCACAGTTTTCTTTAAGAACCCTGGCTGGTAAGCGAAACTAAACCGTGGCGCAAAGTTGTTGTTGTCTCTTTGTTGTTTGGCCACTGCATCCACTGGTTGATCGAAGCCCGCGAAGGCAGGAAAGCTAATGGCATTGAAAGGCGTCCCATAGTTCTCGTAGCGCAGCCCGAGAGTTAGTGTCAGATTCGGTTTAATGCGCCACGAATCGTCGATGAAATAGTTCTGGTAGAACGCATTTGGAAAGATCACGGGACTGCCGAATGAAATATTCGCGCCGCCTTGTCCACGTCCTGAAAACCCGTCCAGGAAGTTCGCGAAAGCATTAAACCCACCGCTTCCTGCGAAAGTCAGGACGCCTCGGGAGTTGAATGGGATTGCTTGTGTCGAACGTTGAATGTTCAGATCGGCGCCAAACCGAAAGGTGTGGTTGCCGGTAATGTAAGAAAGCGTGTCCTGGATTTGATAGTTGTTGAATAGTCGGCTCTGGGGAAAGACAAAAGGCAGCCCGACAGAATCGATTCCCTGACCCAAACCTGCTCCAGTGAAAGAAAACACTGGTCCTGCAGCGGCAACTTGAGGATCTCGCGCCGCGAAATCAACGTTGGCGCGTACATACCCAAATCGAGCTTCGTTAGTCAGATGGTTGGAAATGTTTCTGGTGTGATTGAAGTAGAAGTTATGATTCTGACTGGGGACATCGATCTCGAATCCTGGAAACGGTGTCCCTCCAGAGCCGGTCGTGGCAAACTGATTATTGAACCTCTGGCGATCGAACACATAGCGAAACGACAAACTGTCTTTCTGCGTTGGCGTCCAATCGACACGGGTTAGAAGTTGATCGTCGTTTACGGGTTGCGGACTGGCAACGGTGGTTTCGCCAAATTCGATGTCTGGACGGCCCAGGCCGATTGCGACACTCGAGAGTTCGCGCTGACCGCGGAGGTTACCCACGATGGCCAGGTAGCGATCGAGATTTGCATTCCTACCTGCAGGAAACAGGGAACGTAGCGTCGAAAAGCCGTCTGCAGTTGGAACACGCACAGTTGCGTCCGTTCCTGAGCGAACAAGGTCACGCTGGTAGGTTCCGAAGAAAAACAATTTGTTCTTCTTGATTGGTCCTCCGAATGAGAAGCCGAATGTATTCTCATCGACAACTGGTTTCGCTGTTCCATCGGCTCGTTGACTTGCGGTAAGCGAATTGAATGCGCTGTTGTTGATTACATCGTAAGCGGAGCCATGGAACTGATTTGAACCGCTGCGGGTAACAATATTTACAACTGCTCCGCCTGCTCGTCCAAACTCCGCTGAATAGTCCGAACTGAGAACTGCGACTTCGTTATAACCGTCCCGCAGAATAGGGATATACGCTTGTCCGGCGACTGAGTTGTCGTTGTTGTCGAGGCCGTCAATAAGCTGGTTATTCGCGCGTGCGCGTAATCCGTTCACAGAAAACTCGTTTCCCTGAACGAAGCCGCCGGCGAGCGGGCCAGGATCAACGACACCTGGCAACGTGAAAACGATGCTGGCAGGATTCAGTCCCGGCGTTGGCAGATCGGTGATTTCTGGTCTGCTTAAAGTATTTATCCGGGCACCGTCCTGCGACTGCAGGATTACATCGTTGCCGGATGTGACGTTGACAACTTCCACCTGGGCTCCAACCTCGAGTTGGATTCCAAGTTCCGTTGTTTGCGCTGCCGTGATGATGACGTTATCGCGTGTAACTGTTTTGAATCCGGCCTGGCTGACTTCAACTTTGTAAGTTCCAGGATCGACCGCATCGATCCGAAAGGTTCCGTCAGCGGTCGAAGTCGTGTCACGAGTGACACCGGTGTTTGTATTAACGATCTTGACTTGTGCGCCTACTATCACAGCGCCGTTTGGATCGGTGATGTTCCCAACAAAAAATCCTTTGCTGGTTTGAGCAAGAGCTGAGGCAGTTAGAAACAGCGACACCACGAGGGTGGCGATGAGTCTAAGATTAATTCTCGTCACTACGGTAATCTCCTTGTTAATCAATTTAAGAATACTTCTGGGGAGACTTACGTCAGCAGCTAGTCTTCAGCGTTAAGCACTTGAGCAGTGGCCCAAAATGATTACCACTTGTGTTGAAAAGTTATTGCCGGGGAAACGTTTCTCAACTGGATTTATTCAGTATCCCGACTCGTCGGGATAGCGAATGAGTGCGAAGCCAAAGACCTAAACTTTACACACAAGCACCGCACCCACCCGCTATCCCGACGAGTCGGGATATTGACTTCAGCCAGGCTGACACTCTGCGAAGCTAAAGGTCGTATCTGCGGGAATCTGACGAACGTGCAGTCGCTTGGGTACTCGCTTTCGAAGCAAAGTGCGAAGTCTCAATCGCGCCTTATGCAACTGCGACTTCGAGGTACCCACCGAACAACCAAGGATTTCTCCAATTTGGCTGTGTTCGTAACCTTCTACGTCATGCAGAATGAAGACAGCTCGGTAGCCAGGTGCAAGTTTCGCTAACGCCTCATCCAAAGAAATTCGATCGAGAACCGAAAATGTGCCTGCCGTTTGCCTTCCACTCAATAGCTCGTGCTGATCGTCGCTGTCGTAAGTTGTTTGCTCCGTCTTCACTACCGGCTTGCGAAAGTGCATCAGCACTGCATTCACCGTCATTCGATGTAGCCACGTAGAGAATGACGATTCACCCCGAAAGGTCTGCAACTTCCGAAAGAGTTGCACGAAGACATCCTGCGTCAGGTCTTCAGCTTCGGATACGTTGCGTGTCATGCGTAGGCAGCGGCTGTAGACACGACGGTGGTACGTTCTGTAAATGTCTTCGAAAGCCTTCAAGTCGCCTGCTGCTGCAAGTCGCACATTTTCTTCTGGCACCACGATCGTTTACTCCTTCGTTGGCCTCGATTTCTCGCAAACTCACGACGCCAAATCGAGGCCAACCTTCGATGGAAGTTATTTTTCTGTTACCTCAGAACACTAGTGTGACTGTCTCGACCATAGCCACTTTGTTATTGGCTGCCGCCGCACGCTGCTCTTGCTCGAGCTGTTTCTCTCTGCGTGACTTGGTGAACGCACGGCCTGTTGTTGCTCCAGCGGGCCATACCTGAGCCAGGAAATACTCGTCTCCATAGCGGTGAAAAACCAATGTCGATTTCTCTTTCGCGTCAAGTGCGGTAACCGGTATCGTTACCGGAAGTACTCTCGAGCGATCGTCAGCACTGCTGACCGACAGGATCTGATCACCAACCGTTGGGTTGGCGCGAACTATGGAATATTGCCCTGCGGCGAATTTCTTGCCCGCAACCGTGAAATCGAACGGGATGTTTGCTTTGATCCTATTTCCTAAGCTTTGTGCTTTTGCCGAGGCTGATAGCGCGGCAATGCCAATAAGCACAAGCATTGCGATCTTAGTTGATGCTTTTACGAACTTCGTCATATCTCTCCTCTTTGTTTTGAATTGTTTCCTCACGTTGTGTAGACCGTTTTTTTGCTTCCGTTATTCCCCAAACTTTTAGCTCACATAGCCGGATTGCTGTGTGCACCCTGACAAATGCATTGGAGTAGGTGTACTCAGTAATTCTTGTTTGCTGAGTGACTTCTGAAGACGCTTGCGCGCCCGTGCTAGACGAGACATCACAGTACCTATAGGTATGTTCAGCAACTCGGAGATCTCTTTATACGAGAGCTCCTCAAGTTCCCTGAGCACAATCACCTCTCGAAATTCCAGTGGCAGTTGGTCCACAGCTGCCAATACCATTTCGCTCTCACTCTTGAGTACCTGAGACGTTTCCGGATCTGGTGCTGCAGACTCGTTCAAGTAGAGGTTGTCGTCGAATGCGGTCACCAGCTCGCGCGACTTGTTTTGTTTTAGCCAGGTGTAAGAGATGTTCCGCACGATGGTTAAGAACCAGGATCGGCCGTCCGAGCCATGAAATCCTCCAAAAAATCTGAAGGCCCGGAGATACGCTTCCTGGACAATGTCTTGTGCATCGTCTGGATTTCGAGTCAACCAACGCGCCAGGTTGTAGGCCGCGTTCAGATGTGGCAGGAATGCTTCTTCAAAATTCATTGCCTTTGCCTTCCCTCGAAAACCGAAAACTTCAGTCCAACTCACTCCAATCAGTTGTTAGGCCGCACTCTTTAACCTCAAAGCCGCGCGAATCTTCGCGAGATGGTGGTAGCTGTGACGCACCGCGTGATCCTCAAGCATAAATTGACACGTAAGCGGTGCATGTGAATTCAGCGAGACAGTTGCAGCACTATCAAGATCGTCATCTGTGAACGCCCTGATGGCTGCCGCAGCAGCGGCGCTGTTCTTTCGAAGTAACGCGAGCGCCTGCTCTTTGGTAACGCTGTCGTAATCTTTGGCGTGGACCGCGTTCATATGGTCAACCACTTCCGCAGTCAAACCTTCTATCGGTTGACCTGCAGCAAGCGTGCGGGCCAGATCAATCTCAAGTGGATACATAGTTGCGACGTGATGTACGACCACGCCCACCTTCCGTCCATCGTGAGGCACGCGAGTTTGCCAGTCTGCGTCACTAAGCGCGTTCGCGTATGCCTCAAGCGCGATGGCGCCCTTTTCGAGTCGGAGAGCAAGTGCGTTAGAACGTTTACTCATTTCTGCTCCTTCAGTAATTCGTTGTTGTTGCGAGCAATTCTGCGCGAATCTGGACAATCACTCCCGAAAGTAATGATTGATTCGCCAGCTGCAGCTGGAGTCGTCTCAGAACTCGTTCCCTGTAACGCCGTTGCATCGCCAATCTTTTTCTTATGATCAAACACCTTCTCATAACTCACTCCTTGGTCCATCTGCTTCGGAGAATAGACTCGACGAGTCCAGCGAGTCATAAACTTGAAGTAATTGTTCGGTAACGTTTCAGAAACGCAGCGGCCTACACCCGGCTCTGTGCGTTTTGTAATAATGTGGCGATTTTTTCGCTGGCTTCCTGCGACGTGACCACTGGATACACCTCGAAATCAAGGAGGTCCCACCACTTCGTCATCCAATCCTCAAGCAGTGCACGATCGTGTGTTTCCATCAATTGGTAACAACGCTCGAGCTTGTGATCGATCCAGCTCGATACATAGACGAGTCCGTCGGGTGTGAGCAGGCCGCGGGCGTGAAAGCGCCGATAAATGGGCACCGCATCGTTATTTTTAAAATGTTCTACCACCATGTAGCGGGTCTTCTTCATCAAAAACCTCCTTATCCACAGACAAGGACGCGCCCGGTCTCACCAGGAAACCGAGCGCGCATGTCGCTTTTAATTGAATATGATCTCCCCGTCTGCGACGGAGTCGTACTCACCCTTAGCAACATCGACGGACCACGTGGTTGTGCCGGTTGCGTTTTCAAACTTGCTTCCGCTCGTGCCGCCAGTCCACTGGTAAATCAAATCTGCGTGTCCAGTGGAAAAATCGACGGTGCCAGTGAATGTAGTAAAAAGCTGATCACCATTGGCTGCCGTTAGAGTGGCGGTGCCCTGTGCGTTAAAGACCACTCCTCCGGGGGTCTGCGCCTCAAGTACAGCCTCACGATGTAAAGTGAAGAGACCGAGGTGGGTTGCAGTTCCGATTCCATCGGCGATCAGTTCACGAGTGTCGCCCGTTGTGTCGAGTGGGCGTACCTGCACTTTTCCGTGTTCTACTAAATGGAAAGGCCGCTGCTGGGCTACCGCGGCCACGCTGGCGATGCCAACTAATGCGAGTGCGATGAGACTCATGCTGATCCTGGATAGGTAACGTTTCATGGAAATTCTCGCTTTCTAGAACCGCTGTTTTAGCGGTAAGGAAAAGACGACTGCATTTAACGGACACAGTCGGTCTTGTTATGCTCTGCCGGAGCACACGGGGCCCCCATTATCAAAAGCAACATCGTTCTGCTTTTGGTCGAGATTAAGAAATCCAGTGTCCGATATGCTTTAGCTTGTCGTGACTCAACCGAGCGATCGCCTTGTTAGCTAAAGGAGTTTTGACCTTTGGGGCTCAGTTGGTTGCGGTACGACAAGCTAAAGCATATCGGACAATCGTTACTTGGAGTTTTAATGTGCATGATTCGACTAGCTCCGCCGATCATGCGAACGTGTTAGAGTCACAACTTTTCTGAATTCGTTCTCTCACTGCGCAGGTGTTCTTGGCCTTGCGGCGAGACAATGACTACTTTTCCACGGCCGAAATCATAGTAGTGATCGATGAACCCGCGTTCATTAGCCTCTTCCCATATGGGTAAACGCGGACATGAAGTTCGCCACGCATCAATCACATCCCTGTAAGGGCGTCCCCGCTTGCCGATCCATTCCAAGAGATCGAGAACCAATTGTTCGACTGGGTCTGACACAGTCGTTTCTTCACCCTAATTATGTTGCTGGAAGCGCAGGCGAGAACGCCTGCACTCCCAGCATTATCCGGATTGCTGTGGTTACTTGTCTCGACAGCGTCATTTGCTTGTTAGGCGCACAACCACTGAGCGACGTCGACCACAACTTGTCACTTAGTTCTGGACGTCATCTCGATCCCCGCAAAACACTCTTACTCCGTCCTGTAAAGCAGCCGTGCTCGAATAACCCAGGGTAAAAGCAGAAGGATCGATGCCACCAAACTGGTTAGCCATAGCAGAGATGGTGCGTCCATGACAGTTTGCATCTCCTGGCGTGGCGGCTGCAGGAATGCTGTTGCCGCTCAGAGAAAAAGTCATATTGAACGTAGCCGGGAAGAATGTGGGCGGATTGCCATTGATAATGTCGGAACCAATACGCAGCCAATCCGGTTTCAGATCGGTGTTGCGAATCCATGCTTGCAAGTCGGTTGTGCCTGCAGGAAACGGCGTCCCGGTAGTTATTGGCCTGGGGGCTGATAGAAATAGGAAATTTCCACCGTTCACCTGAACCTCTGGGCGGAAGAAATAATGATCAGCCGTCAAGAAAAGCGGCTGATTGAACGTGATGTCAATTTCCACCTCTTCGCCGGTTGCTGGCCCTTCGCCATGAGTTAGCTGTGCAGGTTTTTTGTTGATTCCACTGATCACGGTATTCCGGACCGTGAAGTTCGCCGCGATCGGCGTCGGGTTAAAACTCAGGCTGCCCTCACTGGAATCGCGAGTGGCAGCGTCGATTTCCACATCGGCTGGGGAGTTCACTCGTGTAGGTACTTTGTCAGTACTGAAAGTCGGTGGACCGGATGTACGACCTACGTCCGAGTCCGGCGAATTTGCTGAAAACACGTGGTAGATCTCCACTTCAACATTCGCAACGCCAGGGACTGTGCTGCCAGTCGGGACCAGCAGACCGTGAATCGTGGCACCGCTAATCACTGTGGATTGCGTTAACACGAAGTCATCAGCTGTTTCGGTTTCCGCATGGGAACCGGCAGGCGTGGACAGCGCACCCAATGCGCCATCTGGACTACCGGTGGTGAACAAAAAGGGACTCGGACCTGAGTCCGTGGTGTCGTCCTGCGCGTGGACCTGACGAACCGGAAGGGAGACAAAAAACGACAGCAGGAACAAAGCTCCCGTTGTCAAAAACAAAAATTTCTTCATAGTTGAATACTCCTTATAGGTGCGCTCTTCTTAGAATTTCTCTCAACTTGATGAACATACTTGTGATCTTGAAGTCATCCATCCATCAAGCGAGCGAGAGGATAGCGGCGGAGTTTTGGGAAGTCATAAACTTGCCGTAAAGGTGTAGTAACGTTTTGGTAACTGAAACGGAACCTTGGTAACAGCTTATTGGGAGTTCAGTCCAAGGAAGAGAACGTTTGTGAGTGAAGACGTGTCAAAGGATGATCCTCACTCCTCCGGAGTGATTTCTCGGTCGCTACATTCCTTCAACATTTTTGCGATGAAGCTAAGCAACTCCTCCAGCGAGCGAAATTTCGTCGCTTCGTACGACGCAATATGCTCAACCTTACCTTCAAGCCGACCTGTCTCGACGTCCGTTTCGGGTCGAAACTGAATTACGAAAGCAAACCTGTAGTTCGATCCTTCCATCTAGAGTGGAGAATAGGCCAACGATGCATACTTAGTCATAAGTCTGCGGTAAACTTTCGGTAACCTTTGGTGGGTACAGTGGACAACGAGAATCGCGTCATCTTCGACCCTTTTTGGCTGGACCTGGCCAACGAGTGCCTGTGGCGCGGCTCGCAAGCAATAAAGCTCAGACCCAAAGCCTTCGCCGTGCTCCATTATCTTCTCGAACGTTCGGGTCAACTCGTCACAAAAGAACAACTTCTCAACGCTGTTTGGCCCGAGACTTTTGTGACCGATGCCGTTCTTAAAGTCACGATTCGTCAGTTGCGGAACGTTCTCGGCGACGATCCAAACGCACCTCAATTCATCGAGACTGCACATCGGCGTGGTTATCGTTTTATCGCGAAAATAGGGCGTGACACTCAGATTTCGCAGCGGCAATCGATGTCGGAGGATAAAGACATTTCGCTCTTACCGCTGCGCGATGATTATAGATTTCTGCAGGTTGTCGGTCGTGATAATGCCCTGTCGCGATTGCGAAGGTGTCTTGAGAAGATGCGCGGCGGACAGCGTCAACTGGTATTTGTTACGGGAGAAGCGGGGATCGGCAAGACAACTTTGGTGGATTCGTTCGCCCGCATTATCAGTACTGAACGCGACGTACGGATAGGGAGAGGCCAGTGTTTAGAACATTACGGAACCAGTGAAGCTTACTTGCCAATCTTCGACGTTATCGGAAGGCTGTGCCGCGAGCATCCAGAGGTGATCGATATACTGCGAATGCACGCCCCGATGTGGTTGTTACAGATGTCTTCTTTGGTGAGCGCCTCAGAACGTCAGGCATTGACTCGGGAAACTGCCGGAGCAAGTCGCGAACGAATGCTACGAGAGATAGGTAATGCCCTGGAGGCACTGACAGAAAGCCTGCCTCTCGTACTTATCCTGGAGGATCTTCAGTGGAGTGATTATTCGACGCTCGACCTGATTTCATTTCTATCGAAGCAACGACAGTCCGCTCACCTTATGGTGATTGGTACCTATCGCACTGCGGAGTTAATTGCCAGCAAACATCCACTCAGGGCAATCAAACAGGAGTTGCTGGCCAAACAACAATGTGAGGAGCTGGGGCTTGAATACTTAAGCGAGGCCGAAGTTGCGGAGTATTTAGCGATTCGCTTTCCCACCAACCGTTTTCCGACAGGACTCGCGAGTCTGATACACAAGCGAACAGAAGGGAATCCGTTGTTCATGGTCCACGCCGTGAATCACCTTATGAATTCAGGATTGATCGTTGAGTCCGATGAATGTTGGAAATTGGGTGTTGACATCGAAGAAGTTGAGGTTGGCGTACCCGACAGTATCAAACAACTAATCGAGAATCAGCTTGACCATCTCGATGCAGAGCAACAGCGAATCCTTCACGCGGCGAGTGTCGCCGGGACGGAATTTTCAACACTCGCGATTGCTGCCGGATCAGGTGAGGATCGGGCGGTTATAGAACGAGGATGTAGTGAGCTGGCTCGGCGCCATCAATTTCTTAAAGATTACGGTATCCAGGTGCTACCAAACGGGGAAGCAGTCGGCAGATACGGATTTATTCATGCGATATATCAGAACATGCTTTATGAGCGCGTGCCCGCATCAAGACGCATGCAAATGCATCGACGAATCGCCGAACTGGGAGAGTCCGTGTATGGAGAACAATCCAGGGAGATCGCCGCGAAGCTTGCGTTGCACTTCGAACTAGGTCGTGATTATAAGCGCGCGGCAAAGTATCTGGAGCAGGCGGCAGAGAACGCGATTAGACGATTCGCATATCGCGAAGCCGTCAGCCTGGCGCGACGAGGTCTGGAATCACTAAGCAAATTGCCAGACAGTGCCGAACGTGCCGAACAGGAACTAAGTTTGCAACTCACCCTGGGTGTCCCCTTGATCGCCACGGAGGGTTACGCGGCTCCCGACGTTGGGAGCGTTTACGTGAAAGCTCGAGAGCTGTGTCAACAGTTAGGATGCTTGACACCAGATGTATCTGAAGTTCTCTGGGGACTCAGAACATATCATACGTTGAGAGCGGAATTTGCAACCGCTCACGAAATCGCCGAGGAATTTCTGAGCGACGCAGCGCGCCTTGACGATCCCGAACTTACCATGCGAGGTCACTGGGCTTTGGAGACTATCTTCCTGCATCAGGGGAAGTTCACGCAGGCGTTAGAGCACTATGACAAGGCCCTTGCGCTATACGACCCGAAGCGACATCGCGATGATGCGTTCACGTATGCGCAGAACCCGAGTGTAGCAATGCGATGTTTTGCCGCTTGGGCTCTCTGGTTTGTTGGATTACCGGACCAGGCGTTGGCCCGGATTCAAGAGGCCGTGATGCTGGCCCGCGAATCATTTGATCCTAACAGTCTCGCGCAGGCCTTGTTCTTTGCAGCAATTGTCCATCAGCTACGTCAAGAGGAAGAGAAGGCTCAGGAGAACGCCGAGGCGGCGATCGCTGTGTGCCGTGAACGCGGGCTTGTGTTGTATCAGGCAATGGCAACAACCAGTCGCGGCTGGGCGCTGGTGTTGCAGGGCCAGCGGGATGAAGGGTTCGAACAGCTCGGAGAGGGCCTCACTAATCATCGGTTAACAGGTGCTGAAGTAATTCTTCCTCATTTTTTAGGTCTGCTCGTTGAGGCTTTCGGCAAAACAAACCAGGTAGACGAAGGGCTCCGAATATTGGAGGAAGCGTTGGAGGTAGTTCAACGAAATGGGGAGGCTTACTATCAAGCGGAACTTTATCGTCTCAAAGGCGAACTTCTACTTGCTTCTATGGCCGCCGGCGTTTCAGAAGTGACCGCACGTGGGAAAGCTAAAATTAAGACTAAACCACCCGGCGCGGTTCAAGCAGAAAAGTGTTTCCAGCGATCCATTAAGATTGCCCAACAGCAAAAAGCGAAGTCGTGGGAGTTGAAATCGACGATAAGCCTGGCACGGCTCTACCAGAATCAGAACAAAGGGGAACAAGCACACAATGTTCTCGCTGAGATCCACAACAGCTTCACCGAAGGTTTCGATACGATTGCCTTACGTGAAGCAAAAGCACTTCTGAATGAACTAGAAGAGAATAGCCAGCAACAACCTCAAAAAAGAACAAGTTCAGAAAAAAGAACAAGTAAGGAGAAAAGAACAAGTAAGGAAGGGCGGTTTACCCCCGCTGGTGCCTAACTCAAACCATCGAGGTGTTAGTCATCGGCGCGGGTAAACCGCCCTTTCTTACTTGTTCTTTTTTCTGAACTTGGTTCTTATCCTGAGTGGTTTTTTGTTTGGCCCTATTTTATTGGCCATCTATTTTGACTCACGCCTTTACCTCTCGCTGAAACCACCCAACCTCGCAAGTCGGTCCATCTTGCAAACTGTCCGTCTGCGGTGGAGAATAGGGCCCTTAAAGCTTCGTCGAAATTTCAGTCCCGTCCTATTGACGCCAGTGGACCACGAAACCCGCAGAGTCCCTGATCCGTTTTGCCTGGACCGCATTAACGAGTGTCTTCGCTCTGGTTCGCGTTCAATTAAGCTTAGGCCCAAGGCTTTTGCAGTGCTCAACCAGCTCATCGAGCATTCGGGCAAACTTGTTACGAAAGAAGAGCTCCTCAACACTGTGTGGCCAGAAACCTTCGTTGGCGATGCAGTGCTGAAGGTCACCATTCGCCAGCTTCGTACAGCTCTTAACGATGATTCGAACTTACCGCGGTTTATTGAAACAGCGCATCGGCGAGGTTATCGGTTCATCGGACAAATCGTGGACTGCGGCGAGAGTGAAATCCGAGATGAATCCGTCGTCCGTGACGGGTTTTCACAGGAATTTGTCGGACGCGGTCACGTGGTGTCGCGCATGGGAGCTTATCTCGAGAAAATGCTTCGAGGCGAACGTCAAATCATATTTGTCACTGGAGAAGCAGGGATTGGTAAGACGACTCTCGTCGATGCATTCGCGCGAACCATTACCGACAATCAGTACATTCGGATGGCGCGTGGACAGTGTCTGGAACATTACGGTACGAGTGAGGCCTACTTACCATTCCTCGAAGCTTTTGGACGACTCTGTCGCGAGCAACAACAGGTAATCGAAGTGCTGCGCACTCACGCACCGATGTGGCTGCTGCAATTGCCTTCTTTGGTCAGCGCTTCGGAACGAGAGGCGTTAAGCCGTGAAATGACTGGAGCAACGCGCGAGCGAATGCTGCGAGAGATCGGCGATGCACTGGAAACTCTAACTACAGATTTACCCCTCGTCCTTATTCTTGAGGATCTTCATTGGAGCGATTATTCAACGCTCGATCTGATTTCCTATCTGGCAAGACAGCGACAGGTGGCTCACCTGATGCTGATTGGAACCTACCGGCCGGTTGAATTAATTGTCAGTGGGCATCCGCTGAAGGCAGTTAAGCAGGAGTTACTTGCCAAGCAGCAATGCGAGGAATTGCCTCTTGAATATCTGAGTACCAAAGCGGTTGAGGAGTACCTGTTAGTACGGTTTCCGAATAACCGGTTTCCCAAAGAGCTTGCGGCGCTGATTCATGAACGTACAGAAGGTAATCCGCTGTTTATGGTTAATGCGGTCGATTATCTTCAGGCAGAGGGATTGATTATCCAGACTGAAGGCTGGTGGGAGTTAGTTGCGAATATTGAAACGGTCCAGCTGGGCGTGCCCGACAGCATCAGGCAGATGATCGAGAAGCAACTGGATCATCTCGATCCAGATGAGCAACGAACACTTGAGGCTGTGAGCGTGGCGGGGACTGAAGTTTCTGCGCACGCAGTCGTGGTGGCCCTGGGTGAGGATCGTGCGAGCGTGGAAGCGCGTTGTGATGAGCTGGCTCGCCGGCGGCAGTTCATTCAGGATTGCGGTGTTCAAGAACTACCGAATGGAGAAGCTTCGCCGCGATACGGTTTCATACACGCGCTATATCAGAACGTGTTGTATGAGCGCGTCTCGCCATCGCAGCGTGTCCACCTGCACCGACGAATTGGACAAGGGGGAGAGGACGCTTATCGCGATCGTTCTAAGGAAATCGCCGCGGAGCTTGCAATGCATTTTGAGCGAGGACGCGATTTTGAGCGAGCAGCGAAGTACCTTCAACAGGCGGCTGATAACGCCGTTCGTCGATTCGCATATCTCGAAGCCGTTGGACTGGCGCGTCGAGGTTTGGACTTGCTCGGAATACTGCCCGACAGTCGGGAACGCTCGCAACGAGAACTCCGTTTGCAATTGACCTTAGGGGTCCCACTCGTTGCAACTACTGGATACGCCGCACCCGAAGTAGGAAATGCATATCGAAGAGCACGCGAGTTGTGTAAGCAGTTAGATGACCCGCCGGATGTGTCTGAAGCTCTCTGGGGTCTTTGGACCTTCCATACTCTCGGCGCGGACTTAGTCACGGCCCGCGAGACCGCGGAAGAACTCCTGAGGCTGGCGGAGTACCTCCCGTATCCTCAACTCGCCATGAGTGGTAACTGGGCCATGGAAATTACCTTTACCCATTTGGGTGAGTTTGCCCTGGCGATTGAACACTTCGAAAAGGCTCTTTCGCTCTATGATGCAAAAGAGTATCTGGACATGGCGTCGCTCTATGCACTTAGCCCGGGAGTTGCAATGCCCTGCTTTGCTGCCTTGTCACTTTGGTATCTGGGCCAACCCGATGCGAGTTTGGCTCGGATCCGGGAAGCGACGACTCTCGCACGCGAGTTAGCCGAACCTCACAGTTTGGCGCATGCATTCCTTTTCTCCTCGTTTGTTCATCAGCTTCGCAGGGAACAACGGATCGCGCAAGAACACGCCTCCGCCGTGATCGCTATTTCCATCGAACATGGGTTAGTCATGTATCAGGCTATGGCAACAATCATGGCAGGTTGGTCGTTGATCGATGAGGGTCAACCCGCGCTGGCTATCGAACAAATAAAGGCGGGACTTGTCGCTCTTAAGTCAACCGGGACTGAATTAGTTCGTCCACACTTTCTGGCATTGCTAGCCGACGCGTTGGGAACGGCGTCTCTTCCCGAGGAAGGGTTGACAGTATTGGATGAAGCCGTGGAGCTGGTGAATCGCACTCAGGAAGCGTACTACCTTGCCGAGCTTTACCGTCTAAAGGGAGAGCTGCTGCTTATTCAAAGTAACAACCTTGGCGGAGACGCGGAAGTTAATGAAAACGCGACCGCCGTCGCAAGAGCTAAAGAGTGTTTTCATGACGCAATTCGAATTGCCAGGCAACAGAAGGCTAAGTCGTGGGAACTGCGCGCATCGATGAGCCTTGCCCGGCTTTATCAACAACTGGACAAACGCGAAGCAGCACGCAATCTTCTCGCAGAAATCTACGACACGTTCCATGAAGGATTTGAAACAGCGGACTTGCGTGAGGCAAAGGCGCTGCTCGATGAGTTGTCGTGACTGGACTCTTAATTCGCGCACATTGCTTATCGCTTTTGCGCCGCAACGCCTCCGCTTGATCAAAATGCAAGCGGATAGGAAAGATGAAACTCAAGAAAGAACAAGTCAGGAAGGGCGGTTTAGCCGCTTGCCCCCCAACATTGACCGGGAAACAGCGGGGGTCAACCACCCTTCCCGACTTGTTAAATTCGGAGATTATTTTTCCTTTTAAGATGCTGGAGTGGAAAGTTTCTGGGAAGGAGCTGAAGTTTTCGACGGAAGCTATTGGTGACCTACAGTGGCGAACGGGAAACTAATAATCTTTGACCCCTTTTGCCTGGACCTTGTGAACGAGTGCCTGTGGCGAGGGTCGCAAGCGATTAAGCTCAGACCGAAAGCGTTCGCGGTGCTCAACCACCTCGTGACGCATCCGGGCCAACTCGTCACTAAAGAGGAACTTCTCAACGCCGTCTGGCCGGAAACCTTTGTCGGCGAAGCCGTTCTCAAAGTCACCATTCGTCAATTGCGCGACGCTCTTGACGATGATCCCAACTCGCCATCGTTCATCGAAACCGCACATCGTCGAGGCTATCGCTTCATAGGTCAATTAAAAGCGCGCGAGCAAGTGCGCACGCAGGATCGGGAGATCCGACGTGAAACGGCGAACGTTGTTCTGCCATCTCGCGTCGTCAGATCTTTGGAAGTAGTCGGCCGCGACGACGCGCTATCACAAATGCTGAGCTGGCTTCAGAAGATGAATAATGGCGAACGTCAGATCGTATTTGTGACGGGGGAAGCAGGTATCGGCAAAACGTCGCTGGTAGACGCATTCGCGCAGAGCGTAGCTTCTGGTGGAAACATACGGATTGGTAGAGGCCATTGTCTGGAACATTATGGAACGAGTGAAGCCTACTTACCGGTACTAGAGGCTGTCACGCGGCTGTGTCGAGAGAACAGACAAATGATCGACGTGTTGCGCGCTAACGCACCGATGTGGCTGCTGCAAATGCCTTCTTTGGTGAACGCTTCGGAACGCGAAGCGTTAAGCCGTGAAATGACAGGAGCAACACGCGAACGAATGCTCCGTGAGATGGGTGAGACTTTGGAAGCTCTCGCAGCAGACGCACCCCTGGTCCTCATTCTGGAAGATCTTCACTGGAGTGATTATTCAACTCTTGATCTGATCACATACCTGGCAAGTCAGCGCCAGTCGTGCCAACTTATGTTGATTGGGACTTATCGAACGGTGGAGCTCGTATTAAGCGGGCATCCCCTCAAGGCAGTCCAGCGAGAGTTGCGGGCCAAGCAACAATGCCAGGAATTGCCTCTCGAATATCTTAGCGAAGATCAAGTTATCGAGTATTTGTTTATTAGATTTCCAAACAATCGATTTCCAGCAGCGCTGGCAGCGTTGATCCACGAACGAACGGAAGGAAATCCGCTGTTTATGGTCAACGTGTTGGACTACCTTTTGGCTGAGAGATTGATCATCGAAGTGGCCGAACACTGGGAGTTAAAAGCGAAGCTGGAAGAGTTGGAAGTGGGAGTTCCCGAAAACATCAGGCAGATGATCACAAAGCAGATTACACGTTTAAGCGTGGAGGACCAGCAGGTACTGGAAGCGGCGAGCATTTCAGGCATGAGTTTTTCCGCGCTTGCTATAGCTTCGGCCCTCGGGGAAGACGTTGTTGAAGTTGAAGGGAGATGCGAAGCGCTGGCGCGGCGCAAATGTTTCCTGAGGGAGCGCGGAGTGGGAGAGTTTCCGGATGGCACCGTTTCGGCGCGTTACGGATTCATCCATGCTCTTTACGTAAACACACTTTACGACCGCATACCTGCAGCTCGGCGCTCCAAGCTTCACAAGGATATGGCGGAACGGGGTGAGATCATTTACGGAGATCACGTCGGCGAAATAGCTACAGAGTTGGCGATGCACTTTGAGCAAGGCCACGACTACAAACGCGCGGCAAAATATCTTCACCAAGCTGCCGACAAAGCTGTCCGCCGATTTGCATATCGCGAGGCGGCCGGGCTCTCGCGACGGGGCCTCGAGCTTCTAGGTAAGTTGCCCGACACTGCTGAGCGCGCCGAGCAGGAACTCTACCTTCAACTCGCACTAGGCTTGCCATTGATCGCGACCAAAGGTTATGCGGCGACTGACGTGGGCAGCGCTTACGGAAGAGCTCGAGAGCTGTGTCAGCACTTAGGCGAGAAACGGGAGATCTTTGAAGCGCTTTGGGGACTCTGGGCCTTTCATCTATTGAGAGCAGACCTGGAAATAGCGCGCGAAATGGCCGAGGAGTTTCTTCGCCTTGCCGAGCGCCAGTCAAATGCAGGGCTAGTGACGCGAGGTCATATCGCGATGGAGGTTACCCTGATGCATCAAGGGGAATTTGCCGCCGCGATGGAACATTTTGAGAAAGGGCTCTTACTCTACGATCCTGAGCAGGATCTCGCTGATTCTGTGCGATATACACAGAACCCGGCGGTTGGCTTGCGTTGCCATGCGGGATGGACACTTTGGTTTCTCGGGCAACCCGATCAGGCGCTGGAACGGATTCATGAAGCGCTGAGCGTGGCACGCGACTTATCTGAGCCCCACGGTGTGGCGCACACGCTTTATTTTGTGTCGATCGTTCATCTCCTTCGGCGCGAGGCACGACTCGCACAGGAATTGGCTAAAGCTTCTATGAATGTTTCGAGTGAACATGGACTGCTGCTTTATCAAGCGAGTGCAACGATAGTGCTGGGCTGGGCACTGAGCGAACAGGGGATGGCAGAAGAGGGAATTGAACAGATGCGCCAGGGACTTGCTGCGCATCAAGCCTCAGGTACCGAAATGGCACGTCCCCTCTTCTTGTCTTTGCTTGGCGAGGCATTGGGAAAGACACACCGAACCGAGGAAGGACTGTCCTTACTGGAGGAAGGACTGGAACTGATCCATCGCAAAGGAGAAAGATGCTATCTGGCCGAGCTCTATCGTATTAAAGGTGAACTGCTACTGATGCGAGCTGAAGAAACAATGATTGATGGCAAATCCGTTGATGCTTCCGAGGCCGAAGCGTGTTTTCATGAGTCCATCAGGATTGCCCAACAGCAGAACGCGAAAGCCTATGAGCTTCGCGCGCGGATGAGTTTGTCGCGCCTTTATCAGAACCAGAACAAACACCAGGAAGCACGAAATGTTCTCGCACAGATCTACAACAGCTTCACCGAAGGATTCGATACGGCGGACTTGCTTGAGGCAAAAACGCTCCTCGATGCGTGACCATGTCCGACATGCTTTAGCTTGTCGTGATGCAACCAACCAAGCCCGAAATGAATTAGAGGTCTTAAGGACGAAGGGCTTGGTTGGTTAAGTCACGACAAGCTAAAGCATATCGGACATCAACTTGCATATTGCTCCTCAACGGTCAAGGCAAACACTAGTGCCCCAAACAGACCGATAACTCCAGCAACCACGAAAGGCACTTCCGGCGTTAGTTTCCAAAGTAACCCACCGACAGCCGCGGCAGGGGTTATTGAAAGGCTGCGCACGAGATAGTAGAGACCAACTGATCGTGCTCGCACTCCTTCCTGTGCAAAGTCCACAATCATTGCCTTACGCGCAGGCTCACCAATCTCCCTCAGTCCGCCGATTACAAATGCAAGTATTAACAGCCAGGCGTTCGAAGCAAGAATGATAGTGATGGGAAATAATGCAAAACACACGAAGGTGGCAATGACAAACGGCTTGCGTCCAATGCGGTCAGCAATTTTACCGGCCGGCACATATACGACGATCGATGTGATCATCTGAATCGCGACAAGACTGCCGTAAAAAGCCACAGAGAAGTGTTTGATGTTAGTGACGTAAAGAATAATGAGAACGCCAGTCATGCCTTCGCATATTCGGATTATGATGTCCGACAGAAGCAGGCGCTTTAACACTCGATGAAAGGTTCGCCAGATAGCCAGTATCTTTGTCGGCGTAGTTCGTCTGCAATCCACGCTGAGTTTCGTTATCAAGATGAGAGCGGCGCCTGCACAAAGTAGTGTAATGCCCAGCGCTAAATGGATCCCCTTGATAATTCCGAGCCGCGCGATGACTGCGCCACCAAGGAGTGGCGCTAACACTATGGGAATGCGTTTAAGGACAGACTGTATCGTGAATCCCATTGCGCGATGCTCACGCGGCAGTGAATCTCCGATAATTGCAAACGTCGCCGGAGAGGCCATGCTTTGCCAGGCCATCGCCAATGCCAGACCAATAAACAAGACGGGCCAGGAAGAGCTGATCAAGTAGACGATGTATCCGGTACTCGCAATGCCAACCAGCAGCAGGAACGCACGTCGCCTCCCTACGTGATCAGCCAGCCATCCACCGGGATATTGGTAGATAGCATCGAGGAAGTCTTCGACCGTTCCAAACAAGCCAACGATTGCAGTGCCTGCCCCCAGTGCCTCCAGATATTTCGGAAGAAATTTTTTCCATAACTCCTCGCCGAATCCCAGAACGAAGATCGCAGACGAGGCCAGCAAGACATTGCGTTCGAGTCGAAAGAATCTAACGAACCTATTTCCGACAGCACCAATTGTCGCCTCAGGCACGTTCACGCTACTCGACACTTTTCTTAATGAAGTGTAATACTATGGACGCAGTGTAACGAGTGTTACGATAATAGGCAATGAGGTAAGTATGGTTGAATTGTTTTCAGATCAGGTGCGTTTGTTGACACTGATCGTTGGTTGCGCAGCTCTCTGGTCGGTTGAGTCAGTTGCACCGTTGTATATTCAGGCCAACCGGTTTCGCCGCTCGATCTCAATGGTCTTTTCGATTGTGAACGTTGTCGAGCGCCGAGTTCTCAACATGTTGAAGAGAACAGCGCCAAGGAGCTTCCGTGTATTCGGTCAAGGAACTTCTGTTCGATGGAGACGGCCAGAAGCGTACCGAGGGACAGACTGACTTCTTACAACTTGGCGGGCAACGCCACGACGAACTTTGTGCCTTCTCCGGGTTTGCTGTCCATAGATATCGTTCCTGCGTGGACCGCTACAATCCATGAGACGATTGACAGTCCCAGACCGGCTCCTCCCTGCTTACGTGAACGGGCCTTGTCAACTCTATAAAAACGATCAAAGACGTATGGTTGAGCAACCTCGGGAATTCCAATGCCTGTATCCGCAACGGTTAATTGGGCATGCCCGTTGTCTCTCATCAACGAGACTGATACTTGCCCACCGCTGGCGGTGAATTTGATTGCATTGTCCAGAAGATTCAAAACCATGCGCTTTAGCAAGTCCTCATCGCCGTTCAGCAAGACAGTGTCCGAAACGGTTTGCGTAGTAAGGTGAACGCCCTTGCGATTGGCCAATACCTGCGCTGCACGAGTGCAATCGCTAACAACGTCATTCAAAGATAAGGATTGCTTCAGCAACACTGGTAAGCCTTCCACCGGTTGTCGAGCAAGCACGAAGAGATCTTCGACGATACGTGACAGGTGTTCTGCCTCTTCCTTGATCAGAGCCAGCGACTGCTGATACTCGTCCATGGTTCTGGGCTTACTTAACGACACCTCCGTTTCGCCTCTTAAGACAGCTACGGGCGTTCGAAGTTCGTGCGATGCATCTGCGATAAAACGTTGCTGTTCTTTGAAGGAATGTTCCAGGCGGTTAAGTAGCTCATTGATTGTGGTAGCCAGGGCGCCAAGCTCGTCGCGAGGATTCGTTATGTCGAGTCGAGATGAGAGGTTTTCGACAGATATTCGTTGTGTCTGCCGATTCATTATGGCGACCGGTCCCAAGCTCTTTCGAGCAAGGAAGTAGCCACCGAATGAGGCTAGCAACAAAACAACCAGCACTCCCGCAAAGAAATCTCGTCGCAATTGTCTAAGACCGTCGTCTATCACGCTCACTGGCTCAGCAACCGTGGCAAATCCAATTTGTTTCTCAGCCGCGAGCGGGACGATAGCGAGACGAAGACCAGCTACCGTGGCAACGCTGAAGCTTTGGTCGCGAGCTTGTTGAAGGGTCGATGGCGAAACCTGTACACCAATGGCTGACGCGTTCTTCGATGAAGCCATCGTGCGTCCATCGTTATCCAGGAGGAAAACATACCGTTCGGGAAATATCAGCTCCGTAAGAACTACCTGGGAAGCCTTCTCTACTGACTGTTGTTCTTCAAACTCTTCCTGGTAGGCGCTGGCAACGGTTTTAGCTGTCGAGCGCAGCGATTCATCCTGACGATCATAGAAGACTGCCGAAGTTGCTTTGTACAGTAAGAAAGCAAACACTACGAGCGACAAAGCAAGCACACATGCATACCACAACGTTAGGCGAATGCGAACTGAATGAAACATAGTTAACTGGTCAGTAATCAGTTGGCAGTAGTATAGGACCTATAGGACCTATTGAAACCCATTGCAAACCACTAACCACTGACCACCGCTCAGAAATTCCAGGTCAACGCCACTCCATACTGACCCATGTGACGATTGTATAAAGGTTCAATGGCTGGCCACGACATACGATTGAGATGTTCTGTGACATCTGAATCAGTTGAATCTGTATGGTGATGTGCGTTGAAAACGTAACGTCCAATTCCGTATCCCACCGCGCTTCCAACGACAACGTCAGAAAGGTAGTGTTTGTGTCCGGTAAAGCGCGCAATGCTTACGGCGCTTGCTAATCCGTACGCGGCAACTTGAACAGCACGTGATTCGCGATATTCATGCGCGACAATCGTAGCGACTGACCATACCTGGATACTATGACCAGAAGGAAAGGAGCTACCACCATCAAAGAACTCGCTTCGCTCGCGTCCGTCTAATGGTCTTCCGCGTTGCGTGATTACTTTGAGTGCGCCACCAACGATTGCAGTATCAACCAGAGCCTCGGCGCTTAGTACGCCGGTTTCTCGCGCACGATCGTTTTTGGTCGCGCGGCCAATCAGATAGAACGTCCCTGCAAAGGCGCCGAGACCATAGATAGAGCCCGCATAACTGACCTCGCGACTCAATTTTACCTGACTCTCGGATTCCCCGATCTCATCGCCAGTAATGCGGTCAGTTGTGATCAAACTTCCGAATCCCACTACTGACGGAATCAACCACTTTGTGTCCTGGCGGTTGAGATGAAACGGACTTGTCCAGATCGCTTTTTGATCTTTCAGAATGTTTCTAAAGAATTCGTGTTCGAGTGATTTACTTTCGTCTGGTGTTTTGTCTGGAGCTGGTGTTTGCGCTTGTGCCACACAAAAGTACACAAGGCAAATAACAAGAATGCTCAACACTCGCTTATAACTTCGCATGTCGCCCACCCCCTTGGCGTACCAACATTACTTACTAACTACCAGGACCACGAACGAGTCGGGTTTGATGCTCCGTTGCGGACGGCCTCCCGGAGTTGCTGCGGGAGCCTCGACGAACTCAGCAGCACTTAGAAAGATTTTGCTCGTCTTTGGATCAAAAGCCATGGTCCGTGCACTCGGCTGCGTCTTTACCGAACCATCATCTTCGTAGTCATCAGCTCCTTTTTCATGAAAGACGCTTAACACTCCTTCGCCACACGAGAAGAAAACGAGCTTGGCCTGTGGATCAAAGGCCGCAAAGTCCACGCCTTTACCAATTGGAAAACTCGTGATGACTTTTCCAGTAACAGAGTCCATGACCACCATTTTGGGTTCATTGCGGCAACCTATGAACAATCGTTTTGTCTTCGCGTCGTACGCCAGACCGGTCGGCGTTTTCGCGACTCCAATTGGAAACCGGTTCTTCACTTCGAGCGATTTCGGATCAAATGCTACCACCTCACTCGTGTCTTCAATGTTTACATAGATTAGTCCGTCCGCGATTACTGCTGATTCTCCGTCGCCTTCAACCTTGACCGTGCCCACGACCTGGCCACTCTTTGCGTCGATCGCACTGATGTCATGCGAACCATGATTATTTGTGAAGACTCGTTTGGTTTCGGGATCATAGTAGATTCCATCGGGTCCTTTGCCAACATCAATCTTGTTGATTAGTTGTAGCGTTGTTGGATCAAACATGGAGACTTTGTTTTCGCGCCCGTTGCTGGTGAAGCCATGCTTGAACTCATTCGCGAGCGCAACTCCATGAACACCTGGTGTATCAGCAATCGTTCCAATTAACTTGCCGGTATCTGGATCAATAACATCCACCTGTGTCCCATGCGAGAGATATAAACGACGATTTGAGCTGTCGATTGTTACATAGTCAAAACCCCCATTGCCCGGAACCGGATATCGTTTCTCTAGTTTGTATCCTGAACCGCCTTGGATTATTGCGAGCGCTAATGATGCAACGAATAGACCAGCCTTGAGAGCTAACATTCGCTTTCTCCTTTCTTTTAAGTAGGGTTGGCTTCGCAGATCAAGGTTGGAAGTGGCCAGTCGCCAGCAGTATAGGACGTATTTGACCCATAGGACCTATGCGATTACTGACAACCGACGACTGACTACTTCCAACTTTGTTCCGTGTAATCTGTGTTCACCGGTGGCTGATGATCCTTCCACAGCATTGCATAAATCGTAGGTGTGACAATCAACGACAGGGCTAACGCCACGGTCAATCCACCAATCACTGCGATCGCCAGCGGTTGAAGGAGTTCCGCGCCCGCACCAATAGCGAGCGCAAGCGGAAACATTCCCAGCATCGCCGCGAGTGACGTCATCAATACCGGACGGAAGCGTCGTCGGCCTGATCGCAACAAAGCCTCGCGTAATGGCTCTCCCTCTGCCAAATGTTCTTCTACGGCATCGAGCATCAGAATACCGTTCTTTGCCACGATGCCGACGATCATGATCATTCCCATGAGTGAGACCACGTTAAGCGTTGAGCTGGTAATAAAGAGCGCCAATAGCACGCCGCTCAATGCGAGAACTGCTCCCGTCGCAATTGAAATAGGATGAGCGAATGATCGAAACTCAATCAACAACGTGATGAACACAAGCAGGACAGCCAGCACAAGCGCCACTGCCAGTTCACGAAAACTTGATTGTTGTTCCTGGTAGAGTCCGCCATACTCGACCGTCATTCCTGGTGGTAATTTTACGTCTTTTGCGAGTTCATTTTTAATCCGCTGAATCGCAGTTCCCAGGTCGCTTCCTTCCAGGCGGCCGGTGACAGCGACCATCTGTCGCAGGTTTTCACGTTCGATTTCGGCCTGGCCTTTGTCGTACGCGATGTCCGCAACTTGATCTAGTCGAAATAACTGACCAGACGAAGAGCGGACTTGAATTGCGCTTACCTTGTCGAGGGAACTTCGAACGTCTGCCGGGAACACCACTCTCACTTTGATTAGTCTGTCCTGCTGAAGGATTGAAGAGACGGCATCCCCAGTCATCGCTGTAGTGATCGTGCCTGCAATTTCATTTGCGTTAACTCCGAATTGTGATGCTCGCAGTGGGTCAATGTTGAAAGTGACAGCAGGACCACTAATCACGACGCCATTTAATGTATCGACGACACCGGGCACTTTCTTGATCGCCGTTTCGACTTCATCAGCAGCTGCGTGCAAAGCCGTTGCATCTTCGCTGAACAACTTCACTTCGATGGGTTCGGGATTGCCTTGCAAGTCGCCAATTACATCCGGGAGGATTCCTACGAACTCCACGTCAAGCGATGGTTCAGCTTCTTTTATTTGGTCTCGAAGCTCTGCAATCACATCTTGCGTGCTTCGTTTGTGACCTTGTTTGAGTTTTACCGCAAAATCTCCGGTGTTTGGTTCGGTTACAAATAACCCCATCTCCAGACCTGTGCGGCGCGAATAGCTTTCGATCTCAGGTGTCTTGAGCATCATCTCTTCGACATGTCTGAGCATGCGATCGGTTTCTGCGAGCGAGGAACCTGAAGGAGCAAGATAATCGAGAACAAAAGCGCTTTCATCAAATTCTGGTAGGAACAAGGAACCCAGTGAGTGATAGAGAATATACGACCCAACCAGCACCAGACCAATCGTAAGTAGTACAGCCCATTTATTATCGAGCGCGACGCCGAGAATCGATTCGTAACGTCGAATGATCGCGCCCAGAAATCTTCCGTGTGATTCATCGTCAACTGCGACTTCATCTTCTTTGGCCCGTACAAACTTCTCGGCCAGTACAGGTGTGAAAGTCAAAGCGAGTACGAGTGAGGTGAGTAGCGCAACAGCCATCGTTAAAGCGAGCGAACGAAAGAACACTCCTGTCACGCCGGTCAATAACGTCAAAGGTAGGAAAACGACAACGGGAGTAATTGTTGAACCGATGATTGGTACCGTGATCTCGGAGACCGCACTTTGAACTGCCTCGCGTCTCGTCTGTCCGCGAGACATGTGGGTGTAGATATTCTCAACCACGACTATGGCATCGTCTATCACTAAACCTATCGCTGCAGCTACACCACCAAGCGTCATGAGATCAAAACTGAGACGCGCCAGCCACATCGCCAGAAATGTCACAAGCACCGTGACCGGAATGACGAGAATCGCGACGAACGTCGTTCCCCAGTTTCGCAGGAACGCGTAGAGAATAACGACCGAAAGTATTAAGCCGACAATTATCGAATCACGAACGGACTTGATTGATTCGCGAACCAAAAGAGATTGATCATAGTACGGAGCGACTCGCACGTCCTTTGGAATTTGCCCGCGCATTGCTGTCAGGGCTGCTTTCACGGCATCAACTACGGCCACTGTGTTTGCGTCGGGTTGTCGATTGATGTTGACCAACGCCGCGGGATGTCCATCAGCGGTAACGATCGTGTACTCCGGCTCAACACCAACTGCGACTGTGGCAACGTCCGAGATGCGCACCGGCGCATTGTTCACAGTTGCTACGACTATATCGTTGAGCTCATCTGGTCGTTTTGCCTGGCCGCTAATTAGAGCCAACTCGAGTTGATGGTTCTCTTCAATCAAGCCCGGGCTTACAACGACGTTTGACTCCTTAACTGCGTCCACAACTTGTTGGGCGGAAACATTGTGAGCTGTTAGTTTCTCCGGATCGATCGTGACGTGAAATTCTCTGGTCTTGCCCCCGGCGACCCCGACAACTGCGACACCAGGCAATCGCGCCAGTTGTGGTCTAACTATGTAAGTCGCGAGATCTTTCAGTGATGCCGCATCGCGTTTGTCTGAAGTTAGGCTGTAGCCGGTGACGGGGAACACCGCGAAAGTGAGTCGCTCCACATTCCGAATTTCCGCCGTCGGTGGAAGACTTGAAACGAGCTGTGACAAGCGAGCCTGAACTAATTGCAGTTCCTGAATGATGTTGCCGCTCCAATCAAAGTACAGATTTATCTCGGCAGAACCTCGTGCTGTTTTTGACTTGATTCGAGCAATGCCGGGAACCCCGTTCATTGCCTCTTCGATCGGGCGGGTTACAGAAGCCAATGTTTGGGAAGCAGGCGCCTCACCGTTATCGACAATAATTACTATTCTCGGGAAGTCAGTCTGCGGGAAAACTGCAATGGGAAGTTGCCATGCAGCATAAACACCAGCTGCACAGAGCAGCGTTACGATCACTACGACCGCGCGTGCTTGCTTCGAAACTACTTCAGCCAGTGTCATGGTTCAAATGTCCGACGAACTTTAGTTTGTCGTGGGTTGGATTGAAGCCGGCTAGTTTCTCGGACCGGGCCAGAGCGGCACACGCGACAAACTAAAGTTCGTCGGACAATTGTTACTTCTCATCACCTTTGTCCTCGCCTTCTTTTTTCTCGTCCTCAGTAGCTATTTCCACTTTCGTTTTATCCGGCAACGCATAGTTACCCTCGACGACAACGGTTTCACCGCCGCTAAGTCCTTTGACGATCTCGATCTTGTCTGCCGTGCGAATACCTGTTGTCACCGGTGTCTCGTGAGCAATGTTCTGCGCGTCAACAACGATTACAGTGCCCTCATCGGCATTGCTGGACTCCAGCGTGACTGCTGATGCGGGAACAACGATGGCGTCGGTTTTTGAATTGGCAAAGACCGTCACTTGCGCCGCTCCATTAGCGCGCAAAGTTCCAGCGCTATTACCAAGAGTTACCCAAACTTCAACAGATCGGTTTGTAGGATCACTGGAGCGACTCAGCAAAGTAATCTGCCCATGCATCTCTCCAGATGAACTGTCAGTTGCCACAACGGTCGCCGCATCTCCGGTTTTGAGTTGGGCTACTGCAGTATCTGGGAAAGGCGCCTTTACGATCACACTACTGGTGTCAGCGATGGTTACGAGCTTTCCACCTTCCGAGGCGAACTCGCCCTGATACTGATATTGGTCTGTAACGATGCCGCTGATCGGTGCTCGAATGGTTGCGTAACTCAGCTGTGCATCGAGCGTCGCGACACGTTGCTGGGCCTGAGCCGTACGCGCCGCAGCAAGCGCACTATCGTTCGGATTGAGTGAGCGGGTTCGCAATGCGACTGTCTGTTCTTGAAGTTTGAGCTCATCTTCCGCGGTTGTCAGGTCGAGCTGTGATTGCTCAAGATCCTTTTTCGAGATGCCGCCATTTTCAAACAGCACTCGTCGTCGTTCGTACAGGGCGCGGGCATTATTCACTTTTGCACGCGCGTCCATCAGTGCTTTCTGATCTTCGGCATTTGTTTTCGGAATTGTTCCGCTAAGAACACTTCGCTCGTTGGCCCGTGCTTCGTTTAAGGCGCCGACAGCCTCCGCGCGTTGTGCCTGAAGATCACGCGACTCGAGCACCGCGATAACCTCTCCGGCTTTAACCACCTTGTTTTTCAAAAGAGCCATTTGTCGTATTGGCGCACTGACCTTTGCTGCTACATCAGCCTTCTCCCGAGGCCAAATCGTACCTACTGCCGATATCGGTGCGGCAATACTGCCACGTTCGGCCTTTACTACTTTCACACTGACGACTGGAGTTACTTCAGACTCAGCTTCAGAGGCAGATCGTCTGGAACGCCAGATAATTAGAATAAGAACCGCGGCCGCGACTAAACCGACGGCGGCAACGCCGAGCACAATATTTCTTTGGCGAACGATCCGCGCGCGACGACGCTCGTGCTGAATCGATTCAAGATCGATCTCGGAATTGTCCGGGTGCTCTGGATCCTGTTTCATCTTATGCCTTCACTGACCAGTCGCCTGTCTCAATCGAGCTAAGGCAACCTGGTAGTCGTAACTTGCCTGGTAAAGTGCGGCGCGCTGCTCAACCAGAGTTGTTTGGGCGTCAGTGACCTCGACGATTGGTGCTTCACCTGCACGGTAGCGAGCAATCGATGCCGCTAAGTTGTCTTGAGCTTTGGTGACTCCGGCACTTGCATTGCTCATTCGAGCTATTGCACTCGCAGCCTGTGCACGCGCCGCATA
>DATDFV010000094.1:0-32663 GCA_036522415.1 Pyrinomonadaceae bacterium
TAGGGTTTGAAGCTCCCTTTTCTTCCAAAACCCTGCTCGAACGAGGTCGAGGTTGGTGGGGCGTCGCTCGCCTTAACGGTCTCCCGATCGCGATAAACCACCCCACCTGGTCGGGGCCGTAAACCAGAAACTTCAGCAGGCGTTCCTGCTGTGGCCGCGAATATGCGGCTGCCACGAAGCACTGCTTCGTCGCCTTTTTTCAGTCCCCATATCAGAGCAACAGGAGAGGTATAGGGAAATACCAAGGCCCCTGTTGCCAGCGCGCTTCCTGTAACCGCTGCAGTACGACTCTTTCCGTTTTGGATCGATCCGACGTTGATCTTGATTTTTGAGCCGTCCACTGCAACGACGTCATCCATTTCCCAAGCCAGCAGTCCGGGGCGACCCCAACCTGATGCTCGCTTCACTCTGACGACATGTCCTCGTGCCACGGCGCCCCGTTCGATGACGAGAATGTTGTTGATGAAAATTCGTTTTGTAACAAGAAATGTGATCGGTGCGCCAACCGAAAGATTTGCTGAGGAGAATGCTTTGGTTGTCTCAACCTGGACAACCGTTCCTACTGGTATGGTGGCGGGCACTGTCAACTGTTTGATCGCGACTTCGACCGTTTTCAAGGCCGGAGGGCCATACGGCACAGCAGTCATCGCCGCAAGCACAGTCTCCGGAACACCGCGGCGCCTCAGATCGCGCAAGACCGGAGGAAACGTGTCAAAGTGGCAGTTCGAGGTAAAAATTATGGCGATGATGTCATCCGATTTCTGCCCCTTCTCAACCATCTGAATGACATCATTGTTTTTCAGAATGCGAAGCAGTGTTGAAGGCGTTTGCGCCGATGCAGCGGCGCATCCGACGACGACAATGACTGTGATCAGCAGTCTTTGCCCGTAACTCATAGGGTTCCTCCACGGAAAAATACCGATTAGACGTCGTCAACTGCAACGGTTGTGCCGAGAGAAATCCCAACAAAAATCGATATCTTACGCTCTTAGTTTGAGTTGTTTGACACAAGTGCTCGCTAGCGAGCAGTAAGAGTGATCTCAGATCTCAGATTCCAGATCCCAGATCTCGGACCCCTCCTACTACGGGCTTTCTCTGGGATCTGGGAGCTGCGATCTTTTTATCGCTTCAGGACGCTAAAGATATTCGAGAAATCGTCTGTCCAAACGCGGAATCCCGGCACGGCATCCAGCTTCTGCCAGCGATTGTCTGAACTCAGCTCTGCCAGATCGTTCGGGCTCCGGGCCATCACAACCCAAATAGACGCATCTTTTCCTGGCTGATCTGGAGTTATCTCTCCGTCGCGCATTATCAACGCCGCCAAATTACTTGTCTGTGCAACGCTTCCCAGGACCTTCGAGAGGTCAAGGTGCCGGTTCGAAATGTGAAACGCCACAATTCCTCGGTCGGCTAGTTTTGATAAATAAAGCGCCACCGCTTCCTGCGTCAATAAGTGAACCGGAATCGCATCGGAACTGAACGCGTCAAGAGCAATAAGGGAATAGTAATTTGCGGGTGCTTGTCTCAAACGCAAACGTCCATCACCGAGAATGTAATTGACTTGTCCGTGAGCACAGTTGTCGATGTAGGTGAACAGTGAGGGGTCATGAGCGATTTTTACAACGGCGGGATCTATTTCGTAAAACGTCCACTGTTGTCCCGCAAGCGCGTAGCACGCCGTCGTACCAGCACCCATACCGACAATAGCCACGCGCGCCGATTGCTGTTTGCTTACAAACGAAGCTATCGACCCGAATGGACCCGATTTATGGTAGTAGCTCTGAGGTTCGCATCGCTGCGCCGAATCGGTAAACTGCCGGCCGTGCTGGGTTGTGCCGTGCATTAGGTAATGAACGGTGCCGGGTCGGTCGCTTATCACCTCTAATCGTCCAAAGAAATTTCGCTCGGTAATAATTGTCCTTCCAAATTCCGGAAGGAAGAGTGCAGCCGCTATGAATACTGAAACGATTGCGGACCCAAACCTGACTGGTCGCTCGACCAGAAAGTAGGCAGCAATAAGCGATGCAACAAGGGCAACGAGAAACACATGCGATCGCGCATCCATCCATTGGAGAACTATCAAGGTCAAACTGAGGCAAAGGAGGATTAACAGTGGTGCCACGATATCTTTTCGCGTGCCTTGTTTTTCCGTTGGCCTCAGAAAACATGCGACAGCCACCATCAATGGATATTCGACTATCTTGCGGAAAATCACCGGCGCCACTAATGCGTTGAAGAGTCCGCCTAAAGCGCCGCCAATCGATATCCACAAATAGAATTCAGTCAGGTGATTCGCGGGTGGTCGATCACTGGCCAATTGCCCATGACAAACGAGACAAGCAAGGAAGAAGAAGAGAAGATGCGCAGGAAAGAAGAATGGGAGGGGCCGCGTTGCGCCAGTTGCAAGCGAGAAAACCACTGGCAGCGCGAAGATCGGCAAAAGAAAACGTCCAGGCAGTCTTAGAATCGGCTGCCGGCCGGAGAACTGAATAATAAAAGTCAGCAAGTACAGCGATAATGGGACCACCCAGAACAAGGGCACCGGAGCGAGATCCGTCGAGATATAGGTTGTCACGCCGAGCATTAGACTCGAGGGAACGAGAGCAAGAACAACCCACCTCAACCGTTTGGACCAAGTCACGACATAACCAGTGTCTTTCGTTAGTCTTTCCTCAACGGCTTTCGGTCGAGTTCTAATGGCCACAAGTGCACAAAGAGCTATCAATGCAAAAGCGAGCGCGTAGACCACTGACCAAATCAGGCTCTGAGTTCGCACCTTGAGATTTGGTTCCACGAGCAATGGATAGCTTAAGAGTGCGAGGAGACTCCCGAAGTTACTCGCCGCATAAAGGAAGTATGGATCGTGCGCGCGACGATGTGCTGTGTTTGAGAACCAACTTTGGAGTAGCGGAGCAGTCGTAGAGAGAACGAAAAAGGGAAGTCCCACTGTGGTTAGCAATGTGGCTAGCAACCACAATGGCGCGCTCGAAGTTTCAGAGAGCGATTCGATTGCTTTTGTCGAGACCCCAATCGGTAAGAGCAGTGCTGCAACACCAAGCAACAGCAAATGTAAAACGGCGTGTTTGCGGATCCCGATCTTGCCGGGCAGGGTGTGTGAATAAAGGTACCCGCCAAGTAGCATTACCTGAAAGAAAACGACGCAGGTATTCCAGACTGAGGGGCTTCCACCCAGATAAGGCAACAGCATCTTTGCTACCAGGGGTTGAACCGAAAAGAGTAGAAGAGCGCTGATGAAGAGCGCAGCGGAAAATAGGAGAGACGCCATGGATGTCCGATATGCTTCAGCTTGTCGTGACGTGGGTTAAAGATCCGATCGATAAGTTGTGTGGCTTGATTTTTCGATGAGTAGCCTGTTCGGATCTGACGACAAGCTAACGCATATCGGACACTTCGCCCCATGCGGCCAGAAACTGTCCGTCGGGTGGACACGCGATGAGAGAGATGAAACTAGCTTGAGCGCCGTCTCGCGAATAGGTAACCAACTGCCAACACAATCACTACGATGGCGACTACGGTCATCCAGTTGATGTTCATAGGTAGGTCTTATACACGTCGTTAGCTGCCCGCACAAGACTCAATAATCCGGACAGAAGCTCCTGAGCAGGATACACGTCCCCCGGCCAGATGTGTGTCCGAGGGGGGCGGCCGAGGACGGCCGCGCTCCGACAGAAGAGCTTGCGTGTGTAGAGGAAGTGGCTTCTGAATGGATGGGGCCTGTAAAAACCTATTTACGCCCGCTTTCCTTACGGGTTAGCATCCCCTGTGGGGGCTTTCTCATGAGCGAAGAGAACTCAGCAGTTGATTACTACGATCTATTGCAGGTAAGCCAGAGCGCGGAACCGGAAACCATCAACCGTGTGTTTCGCATGCTGGCGCAAAAGTTCCACCCTGATAACCAGCAGACCGGCGACGAGGCGCGTTTCCGGACCATTCTCGAGGCCTACTCAGTTCTCAACGATCCCGAAAAGAGAGCACAGTACGATGTTCATTACAGCGAGCAACGTCACGAACGTTGGCGCCTGGTAACTGCGGGAGAGGAGATCGAAGGCGACTTTGATGCGGAGTTGGTGACGCGGTTGACGGTTATGGAGGCTCTCTATACAAAGCGTCGCTTACAACCTCACGACGCTGGCATTAACCTGGTGGATCTTGAACGGATGGTGGGCAGACCTCGCGAACACCTGGAGTTTACACTCTGGTTTCTGATCCAGAAGCGTTTCATCACGCGTGACGATCATTCAATGATGTCGCTGACGGTTGATGGCGTAGAGTATTTGGAAGCGAGCTATCAAAACCGAGTGCAGCGGAAACGCCTGCGATCGAGTAACGATTAGGTTGCCTCGGTCCTGGGAGCGCAGGCGTCCCCGCCTGCCCGCGTCAAGAAGAACCAACTCGATTAGGCAACGCCACGCAACCAAAATGTTCTTGCTGGGCTGGACGAGGGCAGGCGGGGACGCCTGCGGTCCCAGGACTCAGTGGTCTGTGGCTATTACGTTGCTTGCAATAACCGACTCGTTCCGCTCACCGCGCGAGAGCAGCTGCATACCATCCAGCTCTTCCTCCTGGAGAAATCTCACCGCCATAACGCCATATTGCTTCAGTCGACGATAGAGTTTACTCCGATCAATCCCAAGAGCTGCTGCCGCCCGCACTTGATTTCCACCAAATTGCTGGAGAACTGAAAGGATATATCGCTTCTCAATTTCTGCCAGAGGAACAGTTTCGTTCATGTAGGCCTCGAGAACCTGTTTGAACTGGTTGCTACTGTTCTCAGTTCGGTAACTTGAGATCTCCATCGGTAGATCTGCCACACCAATTTCGTTCTCAAGACTAATCGCAAGAGCGTATTCGATTGCGTTCTCCAACTCGCGGACGTTACCGGGCCAGGGGTATTCGCGCATTGCACGTCGTGCCTGGACGGAAAAGCGCTTCGCAGCGAATCCCGCTTTTAAACCTTTCTCTTCGAGGAAATGGTCAATCAGCAGGTCTACGTCCCCCGTGCGTGTGCACAACTCCGGCAACTGCAGCGGGAGAACTCGTAACCGGTAATAAAGGTCGGGTCGGAACCGGCCTTCGGCAACTGCTTGAGCCAAGTCACAGTTTGTTGCGGATACGATTCGAACATCGATGGCAACATTTGCGCGAGCACCAATCCGGCGAACCGTTTTTTCCTGAAGAACTCGTAGAAGTTTCGCCTGCGCGGAAAGATTTAGCGCATCGACTTCGTCGAGAAACAGAGTACCGCCTGATGCCTTTTCGAAAAGCCCGCATCGGCTTTCGTGTGCACCCGTGAATGTTCCGCGCTGATGTCCGAAGAGTTCGGCTTCAACGAGACCTTCTGGGATTGCTGAGCAGTTGATGTCAACAAACGGTCCGTTGCGGCGTGAGCTTTTATCGTGGATTGCGCGAGCAACAAGTTCTTTTCCAGTTCCAGTCGCGCCAACAAGTAGAACTGAACTGTCGTTTGGGGCCACGCGATCAATTACCGCGAAGAGTTTCTGCATGACTGGTGAATCACCAATCAGAGTTGGGCGACTCTTCGTTGTGATCGCAGCTACATCAAGATCCGGTTTTCGACGTCCCCTGGTGGAGATTTCATTGCCGGACCAGCCGTCGATGGCTGTGGGAGTTGCGACGGGCATAAATCTTTTGTGATTTCCTAAGCGCTTTCTAAATCTGAGCCGGTGCAGTCTGATAACGAAGGGGCTTCAGAGATACGGCTTGGATTCTCCTTCCGCTAAGAGATGATCAGAGCTAGTTACCTGATGTGACTGACGTGGATATAACAGGTCTTCGCAAAACTATCTGCATCTAGTTAATTGAAAACCCAATCGTGCTGAATAAGTGTCGGCTCACCTGCACGTTTCTTTGGCCTCATTGGATGGTTAAGGGATCGTGGGTAATGCTGATCCCCATGAAACTAGTTTCGTGTTCGAGAACCATTGCAATTATGTTGCCACTATAAAACGATCCGCACCATAAAGAAAAGGGCCAAAAAGTCTGATCTTCCATTTTGCGACATCTGAGATCTGGACTTCGGTCTAGAATCTAGACGCCGTTTTCAGAAAGAAATTTCACATGAGTAGTTCGATCTCGGTAATCGAAGTGTTGGGTTCTATTGAATATGACAACGGCGGGTCAAGTATTTCTTCTACAATTCCAGATGCTACATCCACCAACGTAACAACTGAACGCGACGCTTCGTCCGTGTCTTTAGCACGTTGCGCAACGTTGCGGGTCATTGCCAGGGCAACGTAGAGTCGCGTTAATTGTCGTTCAAGATCTTCAGTCATAGGTCTTATATGACGGATAGGTCCGATATTTTTCTGGACATCACCAGGCATTCAATACTGCTTTTGTGAAGATACCCAGTGCGAACAGTCCACCAAAGATCGTAACTGTCCACTCGACCAGCCGATTCGGCCTTCCCAATAGTTTCCGTGACAGCACTATAGCGCCCTTCCAACCATCTTGTTGGTACAGTGGAATACAATTCCCGATTGCAAGTCCAAGATTCAGAACGCCAAACAAAGTTCCCCACGCCAGTATCGCCAGCATTAAGTTCACACCGATACCCGCACCCAGTACAAAGAGTTGCTGATGAAGACTGCGACGTTGAAGAACACCCATGTCCATTCGCACGAAAGCGCCGATCGGAAATAGTCTTAACTGCCAACTAAGACCCTCAAATCGTCGTTGAAGAATCTTTGGCCCCCACCCCAATCCGACTTCATTAACTGGAATGTCGCAGAGTCGCGCAGCCGTCAGGTGACCAAGTTCGTGCAGGATTAGTGCAAATGCGAAGCTGATTATGAAGTTGAGGGTTGGGGCAATCATTTCTGTGTCAAATGCTGTCAAGTAGCGAATCGATCTGTTTTTCAATCTCTCTACGACGCAGTAGGTCGATTCGAGTATCGAAGATCAAAAACAGGAGCGCGCACGTCACAAGGGTTCCTTCAACCAAGCCGACTTCTCGAAGCATGAGAGTCAGCAGAAGAAACACTAATACCAGCAAGGCGATGTACAGCCTGTAAAGGAGCATTCACAAGTCCTCGTTTGTTATTTGTTGGATAGTGCGAATCGGCGGGAGATTTCAGAAGGCAGAGGGGGCGAGGGGGTGAATGGGCGAGTGGGCGATGGGGCGAAATAAATCAATGATTTGTTTCGCCCCTCCCCCTCGCCCCCTCGCATTAATAAAAAAGCCCCGCCGATTAACGACGGGGCCCGTGGTCTCGAGTGTGAACCTGAGATCGATTACATCCCCATTCCACTCATGCCGCCCATACCGCCGGGCATTGCTGGGCCGGCTTTATCCTCCTCCGGAAGCTCTGAAACCATTGCTTCGGTCGTCAGCATCAAGCCGGCAATTGAAGCAGCGTTCTGCAAAGCAGTCCGAGTGACTTTTGCTGGATCGATCACGCCAGCTTTTACGAGATCCTCGAACTCTTCCGTCTGAGCGTTAAAGCCGACGTTCTCGTTCTTTTCAGCACGAACTCGCTCCACGATCACAGCGCCTTCCTTGCCTGCGTTCTGTACGATCTGGCGCAGTGGCTCCTCCAAAGCACGACGGACGATGTTCACGCCAATCTGCTCATCTGGATCACCGTCTTCCTCACCCTTTCGCACTTTCTCGAGTGCCTTGGCTGCACGAATCAACGTCACGCCACCGCCCGGAACAATTCCTTCCTCAACGGCTGCGCGGGTAGCGTGCATTGCATCCTCAACACGAGCTTTCTTCTCTTTCATCTCGGTTTCGGTTGCGGCGCCAACCTTAATTACAGCAACGCCTCCGACGAGTTTCGCCAGACGCTCCTGAAGTTTCTCACGATCGTAGTCGGAAGTAGTCTCGTCGATCTGAGCACGAAGTGTTTTGACGCGACCTTCGATGTCGGCCTGTTTGCCGGCACCTTCGACGATCGTGGTGTTGTCTTTGTCGATGGTGATCTTCTTGGCGCGACCGAGATCTTCGATCTTAACGTTCTCGAGTTTGATGCCGAGATCTTCGCTGATCACTTTGCCGCCCGTCAGAATAGCGATGTCCTCGAGCATTGCTTTACGACGATCACCGAAACCCGGCGCTTTAACGGCTGCGATGTTCAAGGTGCCACGCAGTTTGTTCACAACCAGAGTTGCGAGCGCCTCACCCTCGACATCTTCAGCGATGATGAGCATCGGCTTGCCCATCTTTGCAACCTGCTCGAGCAGCGGCAGGAGGTCCTTCATTGAGCTGATCTTCTTTTCGTTGATCAGAATCAGCGGATTGTCGAGAACTGCTTCCATTCGCTCGGGATCGGTAACAAAGTAGGGGCTGAGGTAACCGCGGTCGAACTGCATTCCTTCGACAACTTCAAGCGAAGTATCCATCGTTCTCGACTCTTCAACGGTGATGACACCGTCTTTTCCGACCTTGTTCATCGCCTCAGCAATGATGTTGCCGATAGTTGTATCGCCGTTCGCAGAAACGGTTCCAACCTGCGCGATTGCGTCGCCTTTCACGGGCTTCGACAGTCGCTTAATTTCCGCGGTTGCTGTTTCGACAGCCTTGTCGATTCCACGTTTGAGAGCCATTGGGTTTGCACCGGCAGCGACCGTCTTCACGCCTTCGCGGAAGATCGCCTGAGCCAACACTGTGGCGGTCGTTGTGCCGTCACCGGCAACATCAGACGTCTTGGAGGCAACTTCGCGTACCATTTGCGCACCCATGTTCTCGAGTGCATCTTTCAATTCGATCTCTTTTGCGACGGTTACACCGTCTTTAGTGATTGTTGGTGAGCCGAACTTCTTGTCGATCACAACGTTTCGGCCTTTTGGGCCGAGGGTGATCTTCACAGCGTCGGCGAGTTGGTTGATGCCTCTCAAAATCGCCGCTCGCGAGTCCTCACCGTGAATTACTTGCTTTGCCATTTCTCTTTCTTCTCCTGAATATTTGGTGGATGTTTTTGTTAGTGAAAGAAATAGGACCTATTGGACCTATTTATCAACAATTAAGATCTACTTACCCTTCTTACCGCCGCTTGCAGCGCCGGCTCGCTCCAGAATCCCGAGGATCTCGTCCTCACGCATGATCAGAAACTCTTCACCATCGATTTTGATTTCTGAACCGCTGTATTTGCCGAATAACACACGATCGCCGGCTTTGACGTCCAATGATTGACGTGTGCCATCCTCCTTATATTTACCTTCACCAACAGCTACCACTTCGCCCTCCTGGGGCTTCTCTTTCGCAGTGTCGGGGATGATGATTCCTCCACGGACCTGCTCACCCTCCTCTATTCTCCGCACGATTACGCGGTCATGAAGAGGTCGAATGTTCGTTGCCATACTTAATCTCCTTTCACTTTCCCTCAAAATTCATTTGGTATTGGTATTAAGACCGAGCTCTGAGGTCTCGAATTCTAGCACTCTCAGTAGCGGAGTGCCAAGAATAGGGGTGGGAGAGGTGATTGTCAAATGCTGTTTATTCCCGATTTGCGATTGCCAAATGCCGATTTGGTCTTTGGCTTTTGGTCTTTGACCTTTGAATGAGCGGAGTAGTGAGATCAATCCAAGACCAAAGACCAAAAGCCAAAGACCAAATCGGCAATTGGCAATCGTAAATCGGCAATTACGTTACCGTCGGGCTGCTTTTCTGAGGGTTTTGCCGTCGTGACGTTCTTGCTTTTGATAGCTGGCGACGCGTTTTGACAGGGTGTTGCGGTGGATTCCAATTGCGGATGCAGTTTTACTCAGATGTTGTTTGTGCCGAGCCAGTGCTTTTTTGATATAGAGCTTCTCAAACTCTGCCATGGCCTCGTCCAGAAGGATTTGGCCCTCCAACATTTCGTCAATCAGTGTTTCAAGCCGATTGTGAATCATGGGAATCGAGTAGCGCTTGGTTTAGGTGTTGCCGATTTCCGATTGCCAATTGTCGATTGCTGTCTATCGGAATCGAGTGCGGTGCCGAGAAGTAAAATCGACAATTGGCAATCGGAAATCGACAATGTTCTAAAGCTCTTTCCCTGACAACAGCCGGTACGCCTCAACGTAGCGCTCCGTGGTTGCTTTAGCGACCTCTGGTGGAATTGCTGGCGCGGGCGGCTTCTTGTCCCAGCTAAGCGTCTCCAAATAGTCGCGCACAAACTGCTTATCAAACGATGGCTGTGAACGACCTGGCTCATACGAGTCTGCGGGCCAGAATCTTGACGAATCCGGTGTTAGCACTTCGTCGACAAGCGTCAAGGTGCCGTTCTTGTCCAATCCAAACTCAAATTTAGTGTCAGCGATAATGATGCCTCGCTCTCGAGCGTAGCGGCGTGCTTCGGAATAGAGTTGGACTGAAGTTTCTCTGAGACGCTCGGTCGCTTCCGCGCCAATCAGGTCACGAACCTGTGCTTCACTGATATTCTCATCATGACCCTGCTCAGCCTTCGTCGAAGGCGTGAACAGCGGTTCCGTCAACTCAGCGGATTCGAGTAAGCCTTCAGGCAACTTGTGACCGCACACTTCGCCAGTTCTCAGATAGTCTTTCCACCCTGACCCAACCAGATAACCTCTGACTACGCATTCGACAGGAAAAACTTTTGCCCTTCGCACAAGCATCGATCGACCGGTCAATGCTTGACGCTCCCGCTGAACAGGCTCAGGCATCTGATCGATGTTGCTCGTGATTAAATGGTTCGCAACGACGTGTCCCAGTTTCTCAAACCAGAACTCGGAGAGTGCAGTTAGTACTTCACCTTTTCGTTCGATTGGAGTTGGCAGCACACAATCGAATGCGGAAATTCGATCGGTTGCGACGATGAGCAAGCGATCATCGTCGACTTCATAAACATCACGAACTTTCCCACGTCGAAGTAGTTTTAGATCAGGAAGAGAAGTTTGCAGTAGAGTGGCAGCACTCATCATAAACTATCGAAAAATTTTCTTGATTAGAGGCAGTGCGGATTGTGCTCGCGTGAAAAAACTTTGTCAAGACACGTTGTGATTTAAGTCATCGATGTCCGATATGCTTTAGCTTGTCGTGTGCTCCCGACACGAATGTCGCTTGCTCCGCTGCAGTTCGATCTTCCGTGTCCGGGATCACACCACAAGCTAAAGCATATCGGACACTTCTTACAGCGCATCCTTCAGCCGTTGAATTTGCGACGCATGATTGTGGGCATGGTCCGCGTAAATACGTAGCCACTTTTCCACTGAGTAAGGTCCACTCTCGGTGTGAACGCCTTCGCGCTTCCATTCATCCTCGCCAAGCAAATCCAATAGCTGCGCAGTTGTTGCACGTGCCCAACGAAACGCTTCGAGTGCTGGTGCCATATCGCGCTCGTTGTATTTCAACTTTTGAGCGAATGCATTCTCATCGTAGCCCTCGATCGTTGGATTGTCTTCAACAATCAGCTTGCGCAGACGAAATGCAGATGTGCTTTCACTATCACCCAGATGATGTACGATCTCTCGAGCGCTCCATTTACCAGGTATCGGATGAGCGCCGAGGCTGTCTGCCGGGAATCCATCGAGCGCTTTCATGACTTCATCGTAACCGGCAGAGTATTTGGCAATTAGTTCAGCTCTCTCTTCAGTATTCATCGCGTCCTTCCTTTGTATCAGGGGTGGTCCGTGTAACAATAACAAAAATTAGATCACATATCACCGAATTCGATGTCCGATATGCGTCTGTCTTGTCGTGTGATGCCAGACGCGTAAGATTCGAACCGCAGCGAGCATTCGATCCTTCGCGCTGGCATCACACGACAAGCTAAAGCATATCGGACATCGCAATCGAAGGAGTTAAAAAGATGCGTAGTCGAGGTTACATCAATCACATAATGGCTGGACTAATTTCAGTCGTCCTGATCTTTTCCTCATTTACATCCATTGCTCGATCGGCGCCAGATGCGCTCGTTCATCAGCAAATCCGCACAACCAGGCCTTTCCCACAGACTAGATACATTCCGGACCATGATTTCGATACCCGTCACATCGCGCTGGATTTACATTTCGACTGGAACAAAGAGCAGCTACTAGGCCGTGAAACGTTGGTTTTGGCTCCGCTGGTTCCGAATCTTCAGACAATCAAACTCGATGCGGCCAATATCACTCCAACTGCAGTCAAGTTGATAGGCAAATCATCTAGTGAAACAGCTAACTTGCAATTTGTTACTGACGCCGCGAAGGAGAAGGTAACGGTTACCTTGGATCGTGGCTATCAACCTGCGGATGAGTTGAGTCTCCAAATTGATTACCACACAAACGGACCGCAAGATCCGAGTCGTCAGGGGCTGGTTGGAGTTGGTTTGAAGTTTCTTAAGCCTGGTCCAGACGATCCTTCACGACCAAAACAGATCTGGTCGCAGGGCGAGAGCGAATACAACCATTACTGGTTCCTCTGTTATGACCATCCTAACGACTTCTTCACTTCTGAGATAACTGCAACTGTTGAAAAGCCGCTGCAAGTTATTTCAAACGGCAGGCTCCTGGAAACAAAAGAGAACCAGGATGGGACCAGAACGTTCCACTGGAAAATTGATCAACCACACGCGAGTTATCTCACTTCTATTGTTGTCGGGGAATACACGGCAGTCACTGGCGAATACGCCGGCATCCCGATAACCACTTACGCCTATCCAAAAGAAGCCGCCGAAGCGAAGATTACAGTCGCTCGCTTACCTGAGATGGTGAAGTTCTTTTCAGAGAAGACGGGTCTCAAATATCCATATGCAAAGTATGCACAAACTACGGCTCATGATTTTGGGGGCGGTATGGAGAACATTAGTGCAACAACGCAAACGGACAACATGATTCACGATGCTCGTACTGAGCGCGATCAGACAAGCGACGGCTTGCAGGCTCACGAACTGGCTCATCAGTGGTTTGGCGACTACGTTACCTGTAGAGATTGGTCAGACATTTGGCTGAATGAAAGTTTCGCTACCTACTTCCAGGCGATGTGGGATGAATACAAACTCGGACGAGACGATTTTCTCTACTCTGATATCAAAGCAAATCAGGATTCCTATTTTGCCACCTGGAAACAGGGCAATCGACGGCCAATAGTCACCAAGAATTATAGAGACCCCGATGCAGTTTTTGACACTTATGCCTATCCACGAGGTGGCGCAGTCTTGCACATGCTTCGCAAGAGTCTGGGAGAAGAGAATTGGTGGCGCGCGATCAATTATTACCTGAAGAAGTATGCGAATCAGCCGGTCGAGACTGAACAGTTTCGCATTGCGATCGAAGAAGCGACGGGACAGTCGGTGGATTGGTTCTTTGATGAGTGGCTTTATCGCATGGGCCATCCGATATTTGAGGTTACTCAGCGTTACGATGAATCAACTAAGTCGTTGGCGTTGACCGTTCGTCAAAAACAGACGAAAGATCTGGAGTCTCAATATCCTCAGGTCGATCTTTTCCAGACTCCAGTGGAAATCGAGATCGGAACTGCCGGCAACACGCGGATTGAACGAGTTCGGATCGAGTCGAAGCCGGAACAAACCTTCACGTTCAAAGTCGATTCACAACCATTGTTAGTGAATTTCGATTATCAGGGAACCTTGATTAAAGAACTCGACTTCAAGAAATCGAAGGCAGAGCTCGCCTATCAAGTCGAACACGATCAGGACGTAGTTGGGCGTATTTGGGCTTTGAACGAACTCAATTCTCAACGTAAGCAGGCAAATGTGGCGAGCTCAGACAATGATGCGATTTTGCAGACCATCGCCAGGGCTGCCACATCCGATAAGTTTTGGGCCACCCGGCTCGAGGCGGTCGCAGCTCTTGCAGAAGCGGCAGGTGAACCCGGCCGTAACGCTCTGTTAGCCGCAACAAAGGATCGCGATTCGAGAGTCAGAGCTAAAGCAATTACTTCATTGGCCGCCTCGAAGGATCCCAAGCTTGCATCTGTTTATCAGCAATTGTTGAACGATCAAAGTTACGCCGTGATCAGGGCGGCTGCTCTTGCGCTCGGACAAACGAAAGACGCGAGTGCTTTCGCCTCTCTGATTCAACTCATCGATGAACCCTCGTGGCATAACACGATTCGAGTCTCAGTCTTGTCTGGACTCGCGGCACTCGGCGACAAAAAGGCGGTCGACGTTGCAATTAAGTTTGCGGCACCGGGTGACTATCCACAGGTGCGATTAGCTGCGACAAAACTGCTGGGAGTTGTTGGCAAGGCAGATCCGCGCGCATATTCAATACTCTCCAGCGCACTTGAAGAAGCTGTTACTCGATCTAATTTCGGTTTGCTAAGTGCAGCCGGGGAATCGATCGTGTCGATTGGGGATCCGCGAGGGGTGGAACTGCTCGATCGTTTGACGAAAGAGACCCCAAATTCGCAGTATGCAACTTCGTTGGGGCACTATCAGGAGCGACTGAAGAAGGCTGTTGCCGGAGATAAGTCGCGGATGTAGGAACGGGTGAAATAGGACCTATCTGATCTATAGGACCTATTTTAATCTGCGAACACGCTATTATTCTCTGGCTGGAAACTGACTACTATCGTTGGCCGTTTTTCTCGAGTTGACAGACTGTCGTAAAACAAATGTCAGAAACGGACAAATGTTTAACTTTAGACTTGAACAAAACTCGCATCCTCTTGTACTATCCTTTTGACCGATTGGCGCCCCCGACCCCAAATGGCGCCAGCCCTCTTGAGCCTCCTGCTTGTCAGTCCAGACGACTAAATTCTGATGGCTACAGCTACTGACAGACAGAAATCAGCAAAAGAAAACTTTACCGTACCTGATGCCGGCGAGCGAAAGGTCACATTACTCGTTGTCGAAGACGACGAGAACATTTCGACCGCAATCAGCGAGTATTTCTCTCGCGCTGGGTACTCCGTAAAAACCGTCGAAGACGGCCTGAATGGCGTGAAGGCAGCTTTGGATGATCCTCCGGATGCTGTCGTTCTCGATCTTATGCTGCCTAAGATGGATGGACTGGCGGTCTGTAAAGAGCTTAGAGAAAAGGTTGGCTATTTGCCGATTCTCATGCTCACCGCTAAAGATGATGTTGTTGACAAGGTGTTGGGACTCGAAATGGGTGCGGATGATTACATCACCAAACCCTTCAGTCTGCGTGAGCTCGAAGCGCGTATCAAATCCGTGCTTCGTCGTACGCGAACTGGTCCCACACCAGACGGCATTCGTGACGAGGCTCCAATCGTTCGAGGTCGTCTAAGAATTGACTCCGCCAAACGAGAAGTAACGATTGGCGAGCGTCAGGTTGAACTTACGCCGAAAGAGTTTGATCTCCTTCGGCTTTTCGCATCGAACCCGGGGCGGGTATTTCCTCGAAAGTACCTGCTGGAAAAAATCTGGGATTATTCCTACGAAGGCTACGACAGAACAATTGATTCTCACATCAATCGACTTCGAGCCAAGATCGAAGAGAATCCCGAGAACCCTCAAATGGTGCTAACTGTTTGGGGTATCGGTTACAAATTTAGCGACGAACAATAAATTCGTCGCCTTGCCTTAACCGCCGCGGCCGTACCTTCGCCAGACCCGGCACATCACGCCTACAACTGGCCGGCTACAAATTGCCCTTTCAAAGACTACTCTGTTTACTCCCATGACTAAGTTCGCCACTCACGACTATTCCGCGTCTGCAAGAAACATGTGGTTTAGAGTTGCGTTTCATTTGCTAGTGGCTTTGTTGCTCATTCTCACGCCCTTTCTCCTCGCTCGGGGTCAACAACCGGAAGCTTCAATAACGCTGCTCGACGTAACTGCTCGCCCAGTTTCCAACACGACACTCGTCACGATTACCGCCGATGGTCCGCTGAATCAGGCTCAAACCTGGCAGGATCAAGAGGGATACCATGTCGTCATTCCGGGTGGGCATCCATCAGAAAGAATCAAGGAGGGACGTGGCTACCGAATCCGAAGAAGCGGCAGTGCCGTTGAAGTCCTCCTGTACGCCAAGGCGGGCGCCTCAGTTCAAGTTAACACCGATGCTAAGCACATCAACCTTAGTGTTGCTGGTGAATTAGAAAGTCGTGATGGGGTTCCGACGTCTGATTCAAATCAAAGTTATTCACTACCGAATTACGGTAATTCTACAAATGCACCCCCTGTCACCGACTCATCACCTGCTGTCGAAACTCGCGAACCTGCCAGGGAGGTGGCTCCTGCTGGTTCCAGCCAACCGCAAAGCACCAGCGAAGCCCCCAGCACAATTACCGTTGGCGAACCACAGGGTAGTGGCGGCATTTTCAATTCGATATTTTCCTGGACGGGCGCAGTGGTTGTTGTCGTACTGGCCGCTATCGCGCTTTTCTTTACGTACAGATCTCGCAAGGACTCTGGGGAAATTGAACCCGATGAAGCAACGGCTTCTGATGAGAAGGCTGACTCCGAAACAGTTCCTGGCAAAGCAAAAGAGTCAATTGCGGAGAGCGTGAAGGCCCATCGCCGCAACACGAAGACACAGGTGAAACCACCGGCGCCTCCACCAGTCTCTCTTTACAGCGCGTATCGCATTGGTCAGGAAGTTCGGAAACTCGCGTTGGGCCAACCTCACAGAACCGAAGTAATGTCATCTCGAGCCTCAGAAGATCGCCGGGCAATCCAAACTTCCCTGATCAAGATCATTTCCGCGACCGAAACCAGTGAAGAGGAACGTGTTCGCGCCAGAAATGCTCTGGAAGGGTATGGCTTTGTTTCCAGAGAATGTGCGGTTTTATTGTCCTCGTCAGATCCGTTTGATAGGACAATGGCGGCACGAACTCTTGGCGAGATCGGATCTTCGGCAGCACTGCCTTCGTTGTTAGAAGCCCTTCACGATTCAGAAGCGATTGTTCGTAATCAGGTCATCTCGACTATCAGCGAACTTAGGCTACCCTCCGCCATTGGTGCGCTCATTGACGCAGCTCGTAATCAAAGTGAACTGCCAAAAGGCTTAGTGAGTCGCGCACTCGCTGCTTGTTCCATTGAGCCAGTCGAGTTGGCGGATGCTGTGGCGCCTTCGTTTTCAAATGATCTTGTAAGTGATTCCCGCATTTTTGATTTTACGCAACTCGGACAGACTGAGTCGCCAATTGAAGAGCTGCCTGAAACCATTGAAGACAACAGCCTGAACGAAGCGCTGACGAAAGCAACCAGTGACAGTCCTGAGGTGCGCAGTGAAGCCGTTAAGACGCTTGCACAGTTTCCCGTGAAGAGTGCCATTGCGAGACTCGTGTCAATGGCTCAACAGGATCAGGAGTCGATGGTGCGTTCACTTGCCGTATCGAGTCTGGGCTTCATCGATCATGAATTGGTTTTCCCGGCGGTGCTAATCGGTATGGCTGATGAGTCCAGAGACGTCAGGGCCGCGGCGGCACGCGCGCTGAGTCGATTGAGTTTTGATCGCACGGCTGCCTATGGAACCCTGATTCGAGTGGCCGACGATCAAACTCTGCGTGCTGTTGCCCAGGCATGTATTAAAGCCGGCATCGTCTCCCAAAACATCGATCGCCTTGCCAGTCGCGATCGACGGCAAGCGCACGAAGCGTTTTGTCTCATTTCATTACTTGCTAAGGCCGGAGCAACCGCACCCATATTGGAAGCGATTGAAAGCCATCAAAATATGGGCGTTCGTCTCAGCGTGATCCATCTGCTCGCCTCCACGGGCGATGACTCTGTGTTTGAGCAATTGCAACAGATTGCAGGCAAGGATGAGCTCGCCGAGGAAATAAAGATCGCGGCGCTCAACGAAATGTACACGATTCAAGAAGCAGCACGACGAGAGCACGAACGGCAGCATGAAGCTCAACTGTCGCCGGTCAATGTGTCTGAGGAGATCGCGTTTGTGCGAACTGAAACAGACGCGAGCGAAGTGTCAATGTAGTTCCGCCAACTTCCGCACCTCAACGTTTTAGTCAGCGAGTTCAAAAACCAATGCGTAAAGAGAGTTCCTCTGAAAAAATAGACAAAGAAGTCGACGTTAAGAAGCGCGGGTCACGACGAAAGTCGGAACCTCGAAAGCCAAAAGCCGTCGTCGAGGAAACGTGTACGGAGTTGGAAGAACAACTTCAACGATTTCAAACGGAGGCAGGAACGGACGAAGAGTGTCTAGAGAACGATTCGCTCAAAGCCGAACGAGCCGATCGAATTGATATAGAACCAAATAGTCTTGTCTCCCAGCCAACTCATGAAGAAGATCCGAGGAAGCGGACGGAGAAGGCAACTGAAAACGCTGCAACTCGCAAACAGGTAGAGGCTCAACGTCAGCGGCTCGAAGAAGCGTTGCTACTTGCGAAGGAACGGAGACGTGCTGAAGAGTTGACTCGGGACCCGGGCAGTACGACCGCCGGTTCAGCGAGGTCTCAGCTCGAGAACGAACAAAACTGGATGCCTTCGCTCGGTGATTCGGACTTTAATGTCAAAGAGATTGATGTTGCTACGAATGAAAAGAGTATCGCGCCTTTAGCAGATGATGGCGATCTCGTCGGCCATGTACTCGAACGGTTGAGCAGCAGTAATCCCGATGCTCGAGCGAGTGCTCTGAACGATCTGACAAGAATTGTTCGCAACCAGGCGTTTCCAATTATCAGTAAGGCGTTTGACGATCCTTCACCCGAAGTTCGAAATGCCGCAGCGAAAGCCCTCTATAGTCTTGAGTCGGATCCGGCCTCTACATTCACACGAGCATTGCGCGAATCGAACGCTCAGCGAAGCCGACAGATTGGAGCATCATTGGCAGCGTCGGGTTTGGCTAGCGATGCACTCAGGAGTTTAACCGGTTCTAGTCGAGAAAAAACGCTTGAAGCGTTGGCGTTATTGTTTCTGATGGCCAAAGCCGGTGAGATTAAACCTTTGATGAACACTATTGAAGATGGTCAGAATGTGGAGATCAGGCTGGCCGTAATCAATTTACTTGCTTTGAGTGGTCGCGCCGAGATTATCCCGCCGTTCCGCCGCTTGGCAGTGCGTGGTTCTTTGCCGGCGGAGGTCCGATCGGCAGTCATGGAAGCCATCTATCAAATAACCTCACAGCAACGGGAGACGGCGGGGCGGTAATTGGTGGGGAAGCCGGAGCAGTCGACCGGAGCAGTCGGCAGGAGCAGTAGACATCGACTAAACCTCTAGTAATCTCTGAGCTTTTATTGTATTCTTCGCGGCGGTTCGTACAAGATATTGGTTCTGGAACTTGTCGTTAGACATTTTTTCTGTTCCGAATCTAAGTTAGACAGAACAGCACGCCTGCCCCCCAGGTTGCTGGGCTTCGCCTTTTCGCTTTAACGGCGTCATGCGAAGTCCACCGCATTTTGACTGGAGGGGCAATATGTTTCGTAAGTCCGTAGTCGTTTACTCTTCCTGCCTGCTTCTCACCTTCGCTTTTACAACTGCTACCCAGGCACAAGTTCAAAACACCATCGCTCTAGCTCAACCACGACATCCCGTTTCTGTACTCGATAGTAATAAGGAGCAGGACGGTTTAGTTGGTGCTGTGCGGCGAATCAAGACGGAGTCTGCAAAAATCGAGAACGACGCGTCAGAAGGCCCACGCGAGTTGATCGAACTGACAACTTATGGCCTCAAGGGTAACCGAATTGAGAACGTCTCATATCCGGCTTCTGACCCTGTCGTTGGAAAGCAAGAATACAAATACGACGATCGTGGAAACATCACGGAGATGACCGTTCGTAACGATGAAGGTTCCATCGTAAGCAGGGAAGCCTACGACTATGAATTCGATACAGTGGGTAACTGGATCAAGATGGTTACGAGTTTGATGTTATTCGAGAACGGTAAACTCAAGCGCGAGCCCGTCGAAACTACTTATCGCACGATTAGTTACTACTTTACAGAGGAAGTGGCGAAGATTGTCCAGCCTCCTGTGAAGAATGTTGACCTGCCCGCAGCAGCCGGAAGCCTCCCGCAGAATGTAGAACAACCAAACATCAACTTTCCCACAACGGAGAATGATAAGTCATCATCAACTGTTGTAGGCGAAGCTCCTCCCTTGCAATTACATCCCTCGACCCCCGTCGCAAAGTTCGTCGACACGAGCACGGCTGCAACAGAAACCACCACCAGGTCGTCGACCAGCGACGAGAGCGGCGAATCAACCACTCGAAGCCGGTTGTTGAATTTAAAGAGGTCTGCTGAACGAGAACCGTTGGAAACCCCGAGAGACAACTCGGCGCAAACGAATTCAAGCGCTAAGGCCGCGCCTAAGCCTGTGTCCGTTAATTCCGCCACCGAGTCAGTTAACTCGGCAAGAGTTGAGAACTCTTCAACTGCCGCAGCTTTTAGTTTGTATGAGAAGGGCCTGACGTTTCTAGTTGCTGGAAATCTCAAAGATGCTCTCGGTGCGTTTGCAGCCTCAGTGAAACTGGCGCCATCAGCCGAGGTCTATCTGAACCTGGGCGACGTCTATCTGAAACTGGAAAAAAACACCGACGCTGAGAAAGCATTTGAGCAGTCAGTCAAACTCAATTCTGAAAACGCCGAGGCACAATATGGTTTGGGCTTAGCCTCATTTCGTATTAAGCGATTTGCAAATGCTCGTGATGCTTTCAAGAAAGCAACCACTCTGGCTCCCGACATGGCAAAAGCCCACCTTGGGCTAGGACTCTCCTACCTCGAACTTAATCAACCAGATGCGCAACTCGTCGAGGTTCGAATACTTGAAAAGCTGGATAAGAAGTTGGCAAAACAGCTTTCGGCGGCTTCCCCGCAGGTCAACTGCGGTCGCTTTAGTACCTGCCAGTAAGGAGTAGTCATGCAGAATAATAGATTTGTCGTTCTAACCGGCCACCTCAGCAATTACTCGCTCCCCGATCTTGTGGGTATTCTTCGACATCAGAAGAAGTCTGGAAGATTGTTGATCGAGTACCCCAAAGGCCCAGCCACGCTGTTCTTCGAGAATGGTGAGTTGCTCGATGTGCACATGAATGAGTTATCAGGGCTACAAGCCATCTGCGTTCTGCTGTCTCAGCCTGATGCGTCGTTCAACTTCAATCCTCTAATCCGATCATCGCAGCGTTCTATCGATCATTCAATGCAGAGAGTGGTGTCGGAACTCTTCGGCTGTTGGGACGAGACAGCAGTTCAGATAGAGGCCGCTCCCTCGACGAGGCCACTTGAACTTCAATCAGATATTCCACACGAAGTAGCAGCCATCCCACCGCCGGTTGAACGTCTTGCATTGCCTCCGGCACTACTTGGCGTTACCAGGCAAAAATCAATCTATTTAATTGCCGCAACAATAATGATCGTAATTGCGATTTCAACCGTAATTGCTCTTACCGCAAATTTGAACCGCCGTGAAGGTGATACGACCGCCGTAGTTGACAGCAATGCAGTAGCAGTTGAGAACAGTTCAGCAAACAAGGCAAAACCAAATGAAGTCTCGAGTCGCATCACAGGATCCGGTAGATCTCATTCTGCCTTTGCCGAACAGCGTCGCAACAATAAAGCGACAGCCAAACGAGCGGCTGAGGTGCCGGATCAGGCTGAATCATCCGCGTCGTCCGCAAACGACAGCGTGGAGACGAAGTCACGGTCAATAAGCGTGGTCATGCAGATTGAGAATGGACGTGTGCTCAATGCATCGATTGCAAATCACGCCGCAGGAATGGACAACTTCGAAGCCCTTGCCCTTCGAATTGCAAGGCAGCGTCGTTACCCAACTGGCAAGAACGGAAATGAAACAGTGACCATTAGTGTCAACAAACCGGAGAAATAATCATGTCTGAGATGCTTCAGCGTGAAGTACCAATAGGTCGAATAAGTCCTATAGGTCCTATGCTACTGATGCGTCGGACATAAAACACGAAAGGTAACCCACATGTTATTTCTGGATAGCAAGGTTCTTAATCACACCGTAAATGAAGAAGCTCGGATCACGCTGCTACATGCTTTGCAAAAGCGTGATTTCAAGCCTGTCATTCGGTCGTTAAGGATTCATTGTTTCGAGGAGCTTCTAATCGAAGCCGATAAACTTGCTGATGTGGAAACCAGTATCGCGCGTTGGACAGTTTCCAGCTCCGATGAACCTTTCGTAGTTGGTGATCTCTTCGCTTTCGAGGACCACCTTCTGTACCTGATCTTTGAAGATGAGGGGTTCGTCACCGCCGGCATTGTTTACGAAACGGAGACAGCAGAGCCATTCCGAAAGCTCAATGGCTTTTGCCACGAAGTTCGGTCTCTATTGATCACTGCTCAGGAAGAGACTTCGGGAATGAACGTTATCAACTTCCCTGATTGGGAGGCCGAAACCAGATCAATGCCACAAGGCTTCAGATCTTTCGTCGAAAAGCAAGACTCCGATTCGCTCTTCACAAACTTGCGCAAGGAGATGATGGCCAGGCGAATTATCGCGGCGTCTTCTCTCGAAGATGAACGAGCTCGCCTGTTTCTGAGAACTGCCCGCAACGCACACGAGGAAGGTTGCGCTGTCAAACTTCTCAGCGGTGAGACACAGCCTGAGACCGTGCCGATTCAGCGACTTGAAGATGTCGGCCTGGTTGAACGAGAGGTGCAGGTTAGTTGTCGAAAGACCGGACACGCTCTCTTCAGGTTACCAAACGCAGGTGCGCTCGCTGTCGTCACTGTTAGTGACGCGACTTGCAGCGAATGCGGGTCGTCGGTAGCTGACGAAAACGTGCAGGAAGTGATTGCACCAACACAGTTGGCGACCTCACTGCTTGAGGACGGCTCGTGGTTGTTGAGTCGTGTTCATTCTGTTTTGCGCGACCTCGGTGTACCTGAACGTGAAATCGCAGTTGGGCCATCGGAGGGAACAGGCTTTGGCCAAATGATGGCCAATATTTCCGGCGAGTCTTTTCTAATTACTACAAGGGACGGTGACTTGACGCCTCCATTCGCGAGATGGAGTGTCGACCTTGAGGTGGAGACCGAGGCTTCGCATCTTGTGATTATTGCAACGGGTCGGATTCACAAAGAAGCGGGGCTGCTATTAAGAAATCATTCGCGCCGCCGGGTAAGCAGCGGTCAAGACTTTGAGATGATCCTTGCCGATGACGTTGCAAGCGCAAGCCACGAATTGCGCGGGGCTCTCGATCGTGTGTCGCAGCGAATAATCGCCGAGCAACTATGCGTTCTCGACAGCAGCCTCGGTATATCTGCAACTAAACTGGTGTTAAGTAAATTCCAATTGCGAAAGTCCGACAAGCCTCAACCTGTGGAACCGATTGTTGAGTCGCCGGCGGAGTGGTCGTCAGCTCCAGCCACCCTATCGCTTGCCGCCGCAGCATCTGCATCATTTACATCTGATGTTGTTGCTGTTGAGCCCGAGATAATCGTTCCGGTGGACGAGATCTATCCGGAACCTCATCAGGACATTCCGCAGTTCTAGAGCAATTTTGAATGATGGCCCGAACATTATCACTCGCCAAAAGAACTGGAAGGAGTCTATCTCCCGTTCGGAAGCATTCGAAGAACGGCGGAGTAAAAAAGGAAACGACTGCAATTGCCATAGTCGATGAACGATGGCAGCAAGACATCATGGTGTTGCGCAAAGCGGCCGAAGAGTTATCACGGCGTAGGAGTAATCACCCGTTGCGTCGTCGCACCGACGAAGGTTCTTTTCGAGACATCTCGACGTTATTGGAAGACGAATCCGCGGCTACGCGTCAGTGGGCGGTTCGAAAGCTTTACGAGCTGGACGCGGATCTTGCGGCTACTCGGGTGAATTACGCGCTTAAGGACGGGTCGCCCGAACAACGAAGAAATATTGGCACCGCCCTGGCCGACTCGGGTTTGTTGTTCGAAGCCATCGACGATTTGATGGCGGAGAATCATGAACGCTGCTACGGAGCTTTCTCGCTGCTGTTTCTCGTGGCCAAGGCTGGAGTTGTGCATCCACTTCTCAGCGTGATAGAGAATCATCCCGACATGGAGCTGCGGCTCGCGGTCATCCGATTACTCGCCTCAAGCAAGGAAATGCAGGTTGTGTCAGCGTTGCAAGGAATTGCAAATAATGAACTGCTCCCACCGGAACTTCGCACAGCGACAGTAAAAGCAATCAACCAAATCACCGGCTCGGCTGCATAAAGCATTTAAATCCTCACGCGTTCGAACAGACGGACCAACCGAAAACCCGAACGCTCTTCTGTCGGAGCGCGGCTGAGCGGGGCAACGACAACTCAATCCTTGCGAGGTACTGTCCGACGGGGGCGGCCGAGGACGGCGGCGCTCCGAGAGAAGAGGTTTCGCGTGTTCAGGGTTGGGCTTCTGTTCGATGGGGGCGGCCGAGGACGGCCGCGCTCCGACAGAAGAGCTTTCGTGTGTTAAGGGGTTGGGGCTTCTGATCGACAGGGGCGGCGATTGCGGCACAGCTTCTTCAGCCAGGGAGTGCTTATGCCCCAATTGGAAATCCTCACTACTTCCTCTTACTATGAATTCACTAATGGATTTCAAACTAAAAACCGATTATCGCCCTAAGGGTGATCAGCCCGCCGCAATCGATGCGCTGGTTAAAGGTCTGAACGATGGCGCAAAGGACCAGGTGCTGCTCGGAATTACCGGCAGTGGCAAAACATTCACTATCGCCAGTGTTATTCAAAAGGTTCAGCGTTCAACGCTCGTCCTGGCACACAACAAAACACTCGCCGCTCAGCTCTACCAGGAGTTTCGAACCCTTTTCCCTGAAAATGCAGTCGAGTATTTCGTGTCGTATTACGACTACTATCAACCTGAGGCTTACGTTCCTGCCGCAGATGTCTATATCGAAAAGGAGGCGATCGTTAACGAGGAGATCGATCGTCTGCGAATGTCAGCTACTCGCGCTTTGTTCGAACGACGCGATGTAATCGTCGTGGCGAGCGTTTCGTGCATTTACGGTCTTGGCGATCCGGATGCGTACTACGGTCTTCTGTTCTTTATTGAACCGGGCGCGCGGATGTCGCGAGAAGTGTTGCTGCAAAAGTTGGTTGAAGTTCAGTACGAACGTTCTGACATTAATTTTCAACGCGGCAGCTTTCGAGTTCGTGGCGACGTCGTCGAAATCTACCCGAGTTATCAGGATCTGGCGTACCGGATTGAATTGTGGGGTGATGAGATTGATTCGATTTCGACGATCGATCCGCTGCTGGGAGAAGTCGTCGAAAAGCACACATCTCGAGTTCCAATCTACCCGAAGACCCACTACGTGATGTCGCGGCCCACGATCAAACGCGCAATAAAGACCATTAAAGAGGAACTCGAGTGGTGGGAACCAAAACTCATCAACGAAGGCAAACTCGTTGAAGCGCAACGGCTGCATCAGCGAACGATGTTTGACCTGGAAATGATCAAGGAGATGGGTTTTTGTCGAGGCATTGAAAACTATTCGAGACACCTCACAGGCAAGAAACCCGGCGAGCCGCCACCCACGTTGCTCGATTATCTGCCGCGCGACACCTTGATGGTAATTGATGAGTCGCACCAGTCAGTTCCGCAAGTGCGAGGTATGTTCGAAGGCGATCAGTCACGCAAGCGGACGCTGGTGGAGTATGGTTTTCGTTTGCCCTCGGCTCTCGATAATCGTCCGTTGAACTTTGCTGAGTTTGAAGCGCGAATCGGACAAACAATCTACGTGTCGGCGACTCCCGGTCCTTACGAGTTAACAAAAGCAAGTGGCGAAGTTGTTGAGCAGATCATCAGGCCTACCGGTTTGATGGATCCGGAGGTCGAAGTTCATCCAGTTAAGGGGCAGATTGATCACCTTCTCGAGGAGTGCCGGCAAAGAGCTGAGAGGCACGAGCGTGTTCTTGTTACTACACTCACGAAGCGGATGGCCGAAGACCTGACTGAATACTTTACGGAAGTAGGTGTACGAGTTCGTTATCTTCACTCCGATATAGAAACACTGGAGCGCATAAGGATTTTGCGTGACCTGCGACGCGGAGAGTTTGATGTGCTGGTCGGTATCAATCTCTTGCGCGAAGGATTAGACCTGCCTGAGGTTTCACTGGTCGCAATACTGGATGCCGACAAGGAAGGTTTTCTGAGATCGGAACAGTCGTTGATTCAGACGATTGGTCGCGCGGCTCGTAACGCGAAGGGGAAAGCAATTCTCTATGCCGACCGCGTCACTGAATCGATGCACCGGGCAATGGACGAGACCAATCGGCGCCGAGGAATTCAAGAAGTGTTTAATCGCGAGAATGGGATCACGCCGCAGACAATCGTGAAACCAATTGAAGCGACATTGATCACGGCGTCAGAGGCTGACTACTTCAAAGTGCCGAGCGAAATTGAGGAGATTGAAGACTACTCCCCAGAGAAGATCGACGCGACACTGACACGGCTTGACGCGGAGATGCGCGGTGCTGCGAAACGTTTTGAATTTGAAAAGGCGGCGGAATTACGCGACCGGATAAGGGTGCTAAGGGAGCGTCAACTTCAGGTGAGTTAAATGTCCGACGAACTCTAGTTTGTCGTGCGTCGTGACTCGGCACCATGGAGGTTTGGAGTCGTCCGATTATTCCGGAGCCAATGATGGCCACCACGACAAACTAAAGTTCGTCGGACAATACAATGCAAACCAAATCTGCTCCCGACGAGATTCAATCATTCCTTTCAGACGCGAGCTACATCCGCGAGGGGCACGCCGACCGAGTTGTACTACCCGATACGATAGAAGAGATCTGCGAAGTTCTCGCAAGTGCGAATCGGAATCGTACGCCCATCACTGTCTCCGGTGCGGGAACTGGAACAGTGGGTGGTCGTGTCGCATTTGGTGGCATTGTCCTCGCAACTGACAGACTCGACCAAATCAAAAGTATCGACGCTCAAGATTCTCGAGCTGTGGCGCAGCCAGGCGTGATTCTTTCGGATTTGCAAAGCTCAGTTGAACGTGAAGGTTTGTTGTATCCACCCGATCCGACAGAAAGAGGTTGCTTCCTTGGCGGAAACATCGCAACCAACGCCTCGGGCGCACGAACCTTCAAGTATGGTCCTACGCGAAGATACATCGAGCGATTAAAGATTGTTCTGGCGGATGGCGAAGTGATCGACGTTCGGCGTGGCGACGTGCGCGCAAACGGGAGACAACTTCATGTTCCGCTGGCTTCGCGGACGATTGATGTGCTGCTCCCTGGTTATGAAATGCCGCACACAAGAAAGAACGCAGCCGGATACTTCGTGGCTCCTGACATGGATCTGATCGATTTGTTCATCGGCAGCGAGGGCACGTTGGGAGTCGTGGTCGAGATTGAAGTGCGGTTGTTACCAAAGCCCTCTGGATTGTTGAGTGGAGTTGTGTTCTTTGCTTCAGAAAGCGATGTGTTGTCTTTCGTGAATGAAGCGAGAAGCTTGTCCCTGGCCCATCGTTCCGGGACGGCTGTCGCGGAACTGGATGCAAGGGCGCTTGAGTTTTTTGATAAAGAGTCGCTGCAGTTTTTGAGACAGAAATATCCAAATGTACCAGAAGGAGCTGTGGGCGCAATCTTCTTTGAGCAGGAGAAAACAACGGAGACAGAAGACTCATTGATGACTCAGTGGATGGATCTGCTCGAGAGGCATCGCGCGGATTCGGACTCATGGTTTGCTACTAGTGAGCAGGACCAGATAAAGCTGCGCGAGTTTCGTCACCAGTTGCCGGTATTAATGAATGAATGGTTTGCGAAGTACAAGCAAAGGAAAGTTTCGACGGACATGTCTGTTCCTGATGAGGCCTTTCCGGGGATGTTTAAGTTGTATGAGAGCACGTTAGAGAGGAGTGGCTTGCGATACACGATATTCGGTCATATTGGCGACAATCATGTTCACGTCAATATCCTGCCGCGTGATGACGACGAAGGTGCACGTGCACGAGAGTTGTATTTGCGGTTCCTGAAACATGCTGCGTCGGTTGGTGGCACGTTGTCGGCTGAGCATGGCGTGGGAAAACTGAAGCGGGAGTATTTGAAGTTGTTCTATACGGAAGAGCAGCTGCGTGAGATGGCTGCGATAAAGAAGGCGTTCGATCCGAATGGGATATTGGGTCGTGGAAATATTTTCTCGGAAGACCTGTTGTCTACATAGTCCTCTGCGTCTCTGCGTTCTCTGCGTCTCGGAGGTTTCAAGGACTTCCGTTAATAGCCCATAAGTGATATAGAGAAAAGCTAAAACTAAGAAAGGAACTCTGACATGCTCACCCATGTTAACGACCTCACAAGAATAATTATTGGGGCCGCCATTGAAGTACATCGAACCCTTGGAGCTGGACTTCTAGAGTCCGCTTATCACTTATGTCTCACCAGGGAATTGCAGATACACGGTATACCCTACAAATATAAGTGGCCACTACCACTGGATTACAAAGGTCTTCATCTTAAGAAGACCTATAACGTTGATCTGTTAGTTGACGATAGGGTAGTAGTAGAAGTTAAGTCGATTGCTGAACTGGCACCAATCCACGAGGCTCAGCTGTTAACATATATGCGAATAGGTGGATGGAAGGTTGGGTTGCTATTAAATTTCAATGAAGTTGTTTTGAAGAAAGGCATTCGGCGGCGAGTTCTCGACCTCGAAGAATGAGATAATCTGCTGAGTGACTCAAATACTGATGGTTCAAGTGCGGGGTGTCTTCTGGAGTTAGCTTGGGTCCGGTAAACCGCGGAGACGCAGAGAACGCAGAGACGCAGAGAAAAGATGCTTCGTTTCACCACAGCGGGAGAATCTCATGGGCGCGCGTTGGTTGCGATTGTTGAAGGGTTGCCCGCCGGTCTCCCAGTAAACCAGGAAATCATTGACACTGAATTAAGGCGGCGTCAGTTGGGTTACGGCCGCGGCGGTCGCATGAAGATTGAGAAGGACCACGCCGAGATTCTCAATGGCGTCAGACATGGCCTCACGCTCGGTTCACCGGTCACTCTCCTGATCGAAAACAAAGATTGGCCAAACTGGACCGACGTCATGTCTGCCGAGTTGCGTGACCTCGCTCCGGAAAAATCTCGTCGCCTGAGCCGCCCGCGTCCTGGTCATGCAGATCTCGCCGGCGGCCTCAAATACGACGTCCGCGATCTCCGCAACATTCTCGAACGCGCTTCAGCCCGCGAGACAACCGCTCGCGTTGCGTGCGGCGCGTTAGCGAAACAGTTACTCGGGGCTTTCGGAGTCGAGATACGAAGTCACGTTATTCAACTAGGCGGTATTCCGGATACCCCTCTCGAACTAACGTGGTCACAAATCGCTGCCATTCCCGATGACGGTCCTTTGCATTGCGCAGATTCAAACGCTGAACAGAAGATGATCGCGCTTATCGACGAAACAAGAACAAAGGGCGATACGCTTGGAGGCGTTTTCGAAGTAGTTGCGCGCGGTGTGGTACCCGGTCTTGGATCCCACACCTCCTGGGATCTTAAACTTGACGGTCGTCTCGCGCAGGCCGTGATGTCTATTCCGGCCGTCAAAGCTGTAGCAATAGGCGCTGGTGCTGAGATCAGTAGTTTGCCTGGTTCAGAAGTGCACGATGAAATTGCTTATAACAACGACACCAAAGAGTTCATCCGGGAAACGAATCGTGCCGGTGGTCTCGAGGGTGGCATTACAAACGGCGAAGAGGTTCGCGTACGCGGACACTTGAAACCGCTCTCGACGTTGCGCCGAGCATTGCGGTCAGTTGACATCGATACGAAAGAGCCTCAATCAGCAGGCTTTGAACGTACTGATACAACAGCAGTCCCGGCTGCAGGAGTTATCGGCGAATCGATGGTTGCACTTGTGCTGGCGTCGGCAATGCGCGAGAAGTTTGGCGGTGATAGTTTGGGGGAGATGAAGAGAAACTTTGATGGTTATCGGGAGCAGTTGAGAGGGTATTAGCAATTTGAGCAGCCCGGATCGTAGAATCAACATCGAATAGGTCATATAGGTCGGATAGGTCCTATATGGATTGGGGAATTGAGTATGGCTTTGTTGGAAATAGTAAAGTGGCCGGCTCCGGTTTTAGACGCGCCGGCTGATCCAGTTACCGAGTTCGATGAGGACCTCGCGAAGCTGGTGCGTAATATGTTTGAAACGATGTATGCAGCTCCGGGTGTCGGTTTGGCTGCTGTACAGGTGGGCGTTCCAAAGAGACTGTTTGTGATGGATTGCTCCGGTGGCAAGGATCCGTCACAGCGTGTGGCTCTGGTGAATCCCGAAGTCTTGCGCGTTGAAGGAACTCAAAACGGTGAAGAGGGTTGTTTATCGTTCCCGGGAATTTTCACGCCTGTTGAAAGGAACCTACGTGCGATCGTGCGGGCCCAGGATGTTAAAGGAGACTGGTTCGAACTTGATGGAATGGAACTGACCGCGCGTTGCATGTTACACGAAACCGATCACTGCGATGGCATCGTGTTTCTTGACAAGATGAGTTCAATCAAGCGGGAGATAGTGAAGCGAAAGATCAGGAAACTTCAGAAAGCAGGGAAGTGGGAGTAGATCAGTAGGCAGGAGCAGGACGCAGGCGCGGAGTAGCGGTGAGCTCTCTGTGTTTTTTTGTGACGAGCCAGGGCGAGTGGAAGAGGGGGCGAGGGGGCGACGGGGCGACGGGGCGAAACAAATCATTGGCCATTTTCCATTTGACATTGCTCATTTGCGGTTTTTACGTACGACAGGCTGTTTGCCTGTCGTTGTGTCGTACGCAGTCTCTCAAGTAATAGTGCAACCACAACGACAGGCTAACAGCCTATCGTACGTAAATCGAAATGGCAAATGAGCAATGTCAAATGGAAAATGGCCAATAATTCGTTTCGCCCCCCTCGCCCCGTCGCCCCCTCACCCCCTCGCCTCCGCCCCTCGCGCCAACCTGATTTGCTCGTTCGTCGCCGCAACGCTACTATCTCGCAAAAACAATTTGGAGCTTCTTATGCCAGCAGAATTTCGTAATGAACCCTTTACTGATTTCACCAAGGAAGAGCACGCGCAAGCTATGCGTGAGGCGATCGAGAAAGTCAAATCTGAACTCGGTCGCGAGTATCCACTCGTTATTGGTGGTGAGCGCATAACCACCGAAAGCAAATTAGACAGTATCAATCCCGCGAATCGAAGTCAGGTTGTGGGACGTTTCAACAAAGCGACGAAGGAATTAGCGGCACGTGCTGTTGAAAGTGCGTATGAAACGTTCCAGACCTGGAGAAGCACGTCTCCTCGTGATCGATCGGAATTGCTCTTTCGGCTTGCGGCCATTCTGCGCGAGCGTAAACACGAAATGTCCGCATGGATGATCCACGAAGTTGCAAAAACCTGGCCCGAGGCAGATGGCGATACAGCTGAAGCAATAGACTTTTGTGAGTTCTATGCGCGTGAGATGTTGAGATATGCCGGCGGTCAACCGCTCGTGGAGATTCATGGTGAAGATAACCACCTCGAGTATGTTCCACTGGGCGTCGGCGCCGTAATCCCACCCTGGAACTTTCCGCTCGCCATCATGGCAGGAATGACTGTGGCCGCCGTTGTCACTGGCAACACAGTAGTTCTGAAACCGTCATCTGATGCCCCGACGATCGCCTTCAAGTTTTTCGAAATTCTTGAAGAGGCTGGTATGCCGCCAGGAGTTGTCAACTTCATGACGGGTTCAGGCGCAGAGGTTGGCGACGTAGTTGTCGATCATCCGAAGACTCGATTTGTTGCTTTTACCGGCTCGAAAGAAGTTGGTCTACGCGTGAATGAGCGTGCCGCGAAAGTAAACCAGGGACAGCTCTGGATCAAACGGGTCGTAGCCGAGATGGGAGGGAAAGACGCGATCATTGTTGCGGACGATGCGAATCTGGATGAAGCAGCGACAGGAGTGGTTCAATCCGCATTTGGTTTCCAGGGTCAGAAGTGTTCGGCTTGTTCAAGAGCGATTATCGATGCCACGGTTTACGACGAGATGTTAGACAAGATCGTTGACCGGACCTCAAAGATCAAGTTGGCTGATCCAATCGCTTTCGCGACAACGATGGGTGCGGTGATTAACGAGAAAGCATTCAAGTCAATCAACAGCTACATCGAAAAAGGCAAGAGCGAAGGTGGTCGAGTGTTGATTGGCGGCGGCTCCGATGGCGAGCAGGGCTTTTTTATTGAGCCCACCGTTATTGCCGATGTCAAACCGGGCGCAACCATCGAACAGGAGGAAATCTTTGGACCGGTTCTCGCCGTAATCAAAGCCGACGATTACGACCACGCGCTGGAAATTGCCAACGACACTCAGTTTGGTTTGACTGGTGCGGTTTATAGCAGCGACGAAGCGAAACTAGAGCGAGCGCGTCGAGAGTTTCACGTTGGCAATCTATATCTGAATCGCAAGTGCACCGGCGCGTTGGTTGGGGTTCATCCATTCGGTGGTTTCAATATGTCAGGGACCGATTCGAAGGCTGGCGGCCGCGACTATTTGTTGTTGTTTCTGCAGGCAAAGGTTGCGTCGGAGAAGGTGGGAGCGACGACCACCCGAAGAGCGGAAGCAGGGACCGCTGTGTAAAGTTGATTTTTGTGCTTTGAACTTTGTGTCTCTCTAGAATCGAACAAGTAAGGAAGGGCGGTTTACCCTCGCTGGTGGCGAATAAAGCCGGTCGATCTTGGCACCAGCGGGGGTAAACCGCCCTTCCTTACTTGTTCGATTCTAGAAATGGTTTGATTCTAGATAGCACAACCATCCGATTAATCAATGCGCATAGTGTTTATGGGTACACCCGCAGCGTCTGTCCCGACGCTGCGTCGTTGTTTGGACGATGGCTACCAGGTGGTTGCCGTTTGGACTCAACCCGATCGTCCGTCGGGTCGCGG
>DATDFV010000095.1:0-17654 GCA_036522415.1 Pyrinomonadaceae bacterium
GTTGGTTTTTCGTAGACTGTGATTTGATCAGACATAATCTCTATTGCTCTTTGTGCTTTTTGCTTCGTGCTTTGAGAGTGGGCAGTCGTGAGTCGAATAGGTCTTATAGGTCGAATAGGTCCTATATTGGGTGACCACTAACCACCAACAAAGCACAAAGCTCAAAGTTCAAAGCTCGTTCTCTTAAGGAAAGATTCCTCTCACACTAGTCGCCTCAACCACGCGCCCTACCGCTAATATATAAGCACCGGTGCGCATGTCCGTGTTGTATCGTTGCGTGGTGCTGTGCACGGAGTTGAAAGCAGTGCGAATCGTTTGTTCAAGTGTTTCGTTAATCTGACTCTCCGTCCAGAAGAACGAATACTGATCCTGGACCCACTCATAGTAACTGACCGTCACACCGCCAGCATTGGCAAGAATATCAGGCACAAGAAACACACCTTCATCGGCAAGCACGCGATCGGCGCCAGGCGTTGTTGGGCCATTTGCAAGCTCCGCTATTATCTTCGCTTTTACGTTGCCAACTGTGCTTAGCGTGATTGCATTCTCGAGCGCCGATGGCAACAGAATATCGCAATCGATTCCAATAATGTCCTCGGGCGCGATCTCTTTGGTGCCCGGCAGCCCGGCAAGTGAAGTGGTCGTGGCCTTATGTCGGAGCGCCGCAGCAACATCGATACCGCTTTCGCTGTATACACCTGCCTTTGAATCACAGGCAGCCACAACTTTCGCTCCATCCTCCGCGACCAATCGTGCAATGTTTGCACCTGCATTTCCAAATCCATGTACGGCGACGCGAGCACCTTTCATGTCGATGCCGTTCACACGACAAGCCTCGCGCAGCGCATAAAGACATCCACGTGCGGTTGCCTCGGCGCGTCCCTGCGAACCACCAAGCGCGATCGGTTTACCAGTGACAACTCCTAACTCGGTATGACCACGCACCATGGAAATCGTATCCATGATCCAAGCCATCGTTTGTTCGTCTGTGTAAACATCGGGTGCAGGGATGTCGCGATCCGGTCCGATAATCGGTGCAATCTCGAATGCGTAACGGCGCGTGAGTCTTTCCAGTTCACTTTTCGATAGGCTCTTCGGATCACAAATGACTCCACCCTTGCCACCACCGTAAGGAATCCCCACCGTCGCGCATTTCCACGTCATCCATGATGCAAGAGCTTTGACTTCATCGAGCGTCACGTTGGGGTGATAACGGATACCTCCCTTCGCCGGGCCACGAGCAATGTTGTGTTGTACGCGATAACCTTCGAACACCTGCACATCGCCGCCATCCATCTTCACGGGTATGGAAACAATGAGCTGTCGCTTGGCATTCTCCAAAACGTGGCGCATTGAGGGATCGAGGTCGAGATAGTCAGCAGCACGGTTGAACTGTTGTTTAGCGATTGCGTAAGGATTGAGCTCTTCCTGAAACGCTTGTTTAGTTGCCACCTGGTTTTCTCCTGAGACGGGGGATTTTATGAGCGCGGGTAATCGTAGCATTTGTTCTTTGTACTTTGTACTTGGTGCTTCGGGCCAAGGCATCATCGTGGCAAAATGCAGAGCTCAAACCACAGCTATGGAACCTCTGCGAGTCGGTGGTGTCTAACCTCCGACTGACATCCGCGACCTTGCATGGCACCGGCGAATTGCGGACTCGCAAAACCAGCAGCAGTGTTGTTGCCACTGCTCAAGATTCTCGAGTTCGCGCTCAACAAAACATCGACCGGAGGACCTGCATGTTTACCAACCTGATTGAATCGAGCTCTCACGCGAAAGAGTTCAAGCGACGCGGATCTTTTGTTCTCTTCACGACTGGAACTTACGTCCTGCTGTTTGTGGTAACCGGTGTCGTGAGTATTTATGCTTACGATGCAAGGCTTGAAGAGCAGAATCTCGAGATGGTCACGCTGATATCCCCGCAAGACATCGCCCCAAAACCACCTGAGGTCACTCGACCAGTCCGCGACAACACTAATGATCGAACTGCTCATAACAACAACGCTTTTGACGTGAGACGCAATCCAACCGCGGCTGTCGATCAACCGACGCTCACACCTGAAAAAGTATCTACGGCACCCAATCCAGATCTGCCAGTGCGTGGGAGTGTTCCGTTCAAAATTGGTTCGGCTGATTCAAATGCGATCTTGCCGGGCGGAACTAAAGGTGTTGCCGGGCCCAGCACAAGCGGTGTTCAAGTGAACATTCCAGATGAACTACCACCGCCACCACCCGCACAAGCCCCACCAAAAATTTTGAAATTCACTGAATTGATAAACAGCCATGCTCTCGTTCTGCCCAAACCACCGTACCCGCCGCTGGCGAAGCAGATTAGGCTACAAGGAACTGTTGTGATTCAGGTGTTGATCGATGAGAACGGAAAAGTCTTATCAGCAAGACCTGTGTCTGGTCACCCGATGCTGCTCCCCGAAGCGCAGAGAGCAGCAATGCAGGCAAAATTCTCACCAACCACGCTCAACGGTGTAGCTGTAAAGGTGTCAGGCATGATCAGTTACAACTTCCAAATGCCGCAGTGATGTCCGATATGCTCCAGCTTGTCGTGTGAGGTCCGACCATAAAGCTCGATCTAAAGACCAAACTAACCTAAATTCCCACCCCAGCAGAGGTACGCAGCACGTCGCAGCGTACCTCTCCCTCCCTTCGCCGAGATAAAGCACATTTCTCATTTTTCATTTGACTGTTCGTGTTAATTCGTGTGACTTCGTGGATCGGATTTTGGGTGGCCGAGCAGAACGATCCACGAAGTTCACACGAATTAACACGAACAAACAAATGGAAAATGAGAAATGATAAATGGAAAATGACCAATAATTGTTTATCCCCTGATGATCCCGCTCCCGCCACCGGTCATAACTTCTTTGCCCTGTTGATTGGTGCATCGCCACTCGGTCACGATGTTCAGGAACCCATCACCTTGTTCAGCGGACATCAGGGTAACAACACATTCGATTGTGTCACCTGCAAACACCGGACGATGAAATCGGAAGGCCATCTCACGTGCGATCAGGTTGAGATCTCCACCGATCTTGGTGGGCAGCGTCGCGGTTAATAACCCATGGGCCATCAGTCGACCTTGCTGGTTTGGGACCAGATGATGTTCGCCTTGATCGCCAGAGAGTTTCGCGAACAAAGCGATGTCCTCTTCGGTAAAGGTGCGAATCCAGGAGAGTGTGTCGCCGGGTTTCATGTTGAGCTATAGGACCTATCGAGCATCACTCCTTCACCGTCATCTTCACCACTTTCGTCCGATCAACCACATAAAGCTCACCTTTGTCGTTAAAGACCATTCCCGATGCATGGCCATTGTCAGGCTTAAATGTATCCAGGTAGCGACCGTCGTTGTCGAACATCTGGATACCTTTCATATCGGCAACGAAAACTCGACCCTTGCCATCAACAGCAATCGCAACCGGCGCTTGCAGTTGCCCGGCTTTGTCTCCCGCACTTCCAAACTTATTAATATATTTTCCATCCCGACCAAATTTGAACACTGCATTATTGAATCTGCCGAGCGCGTAAACGTTTCCCAGCCCATCCTCTGCGATTCGCGTGTCCAACTCTGAATGATCAGTGATTGAACTGATTGCCGCTTTGATCGTTCGAACTGCATGGCCCGTAGCATCGAACCTAACAATATCGTCTCGGTTTTTGTACCACGCAGCAGTCAAGCCGCCATCCGGTGTGGCCACAATATCGTCGAATCCCCAGCCTTCACCATACGAGATCTCGCCTAGTGGCTTGCCACTGCGTCCTTCAAACTTCTGAATGTTTCCACTCTGCACGAGGTAGACGTTACCCGTTCGATCCGCGGCCAGACCTCGTAAGGGCATCCCGGCATTTGCAATCCACTGAGTTACGAATTTGCCATTTGAATCGAACACCTGAATCCGGCCGCCGGAGTATTCCCCAACGTAGATATTCCCCGCGCCATCGACCGCTATAGAGCGTGCGTCCGTAAACATGCCCGGTCCAATGCCCTCACTACCAAACTTCAAAGTGACAGTGGCAATTGATGGTTCGGGCCGTGTGCCTCCTCCTGGCACCGTTGCAATCCGAACTGGCTCTCGAGGCTTCGATAGAAACAACGGAGTCAATCCGGCAATCATCGCGACGATGCCTGTACCCACCGCGAGAACTGGAATAAGAAGGGTCAAGAGAATCCATTTTGGAAACCTGGTGCCTCCACGTATCGGATCAATCTTGAGTTGAATGATTTGAGCGGGACGTCCCATAGTCGGTTCCGCAAGGACGCTATTGCAGTAGTTGCAAGTAACACGATCAGGTTGTCCCGGAGGATTATTGCTGAATTCCACTGGAGCTCCGCACTTAGGACAATCGAAGGTTCTTGGCACGTTTTGTTTGACTCCTTAGAACTTTGAATAGAATTCTTTTGAGGTAAAACGCTGGAATCCAATCTTAGTCAGTTTGGCGAGCTGCTTGAACAGTTTCTCATCAGGAACGGAAAAGTTGAAGCATGATTTTCCCTGCATACGCTTCTTCAACTCTGGTGAAATGGCATCGCGAACCTCCTCGCAAGCATAGACCGGCATGAGGTGATAACTTACATAGTTCTTGCCAATTTTGATGCCGCCAAAGTACATGCGGTGCTTGTTCTTCATTACGTATGGAGTTTCGAGCGCGTAATGATCGCTTGTGTCAGCGATGACGATTAGTTTGGATTGATACGGTTGCAGGATCTCGCGTAGCTTTCCGAATGTGGTTTGAAGGTCAGATTGTCTCGTCATGTTGATACCTTTGATTAATGAGAGCCGATCGTGCTGGGACCGCAGGCGTCCCCGCCTGCCCGCGTTGAAAAGAACCAACATCCCTTTTATACGAGTGGCTCAAATAATTGCTGTTAGTTGAGCTGGACGCGGGCAGGCGGGAACGCCTGCGGTCCCAGCACGATCGGGCCTGGTTATAGGATTGTCTCCGGATCGTTTTGGCTTTATCCTTAGCCCACAATCCTACCTGCGAGGGCATGATGAACCTATTCCGGCCAGCTATAGCGATCTCCATACTCCTATTTGTTACAACCGCGAACGCACAATCGCCCAAAGTCAACGATTCACTCATCGTCTCAACCGACTGGCTCGCGAAGCATCTCAATGATGATTCACTGGTACTGTTACAAGTCGGCGAACAAAACGAATACGCGGCGTCGCACATTCCGCGCGCGCAGTTCATCCAACTCGCTGATATCTCCACTCCACGTGGACAAGGTTTGACGCTTGAGCTTCCGGCCGTCGATCAACTTAAAACTGCTTTTGAGAAGCTGGGTATCTCGGACAATTCGCGTATCGTGCTCTACTTCGGCAAAGATTGGGTGACGCCCACCGCGCGAGTATTCATGACTCTCGACTATCTCGGTTTTGGCAATCAAACGTCAATCCTTGACGGCGGATTTCCTGCGTGGCGTGGCGAAGGAAAACCGGTCACGGCAGATATTGTTGAGGCAAAGAAAGGAAAACTTACTCCTCACCCAAATCCGAAACTGGTCGTCGATGCTGTCTGGGTAAAAGAGAACTTGAGTAATCCAAACGTAAGGATACTAGACGCGCGGGCACCACAATTTTATTCAGGCGCCGAACAGGGTCGGATGCCTCGTGGGGGTCACATCCCTAACGCGCGGAGTATTCCTTATTCAACTCTGGTTGACGATCCAACGAACAAGTTCAAGAGTCCGGCTGCTTTGAAACAGCTATTTGACGCAGCTGACGTAAAACCAACTTCAAGTGTCGCAACCTATTGTCATATCGGCCAACAGGCGAGTCTGTTGTATTTCGTGGCGCGATACTTGGGTTATGACGCGCATGTTTACGATGGATCGTTTGAAGACTGGAGCAATCGCCCAGAATTGCCGGTGGAGAAATCGAGACCCTGAGCGAGCATAGGACCTATTCGACCGATAGGACTTATACGTGCTTCCCAACCCACTCCACGATCGCATCCATCGCCCCGGAGAAAACCTCTTCCTGCGTTAGACCAAATTTCTTAGGCGCTTTGAATGAGTGATCGCCACCTTCAATCACATGGATCTCTGCCGGCAGCTTCAGTTCCTTGACGATTGGCACGATCTCGTCTGTGGAACCCAATGAGTCGCGCGTTCCCTGTACGAAAAGCATTGGCACCTTAATCTGTGGCAGATGCTCAGTTCTTAACTTCGCGGGATTTCCCGGCGGATGGAGCGGATAACCGAGAAAAACCAGCCCGCCGATTTCTTTCGCTAACGGATCATTCTGTTCGCAGGCCGCCGCAACAACTTGAGAAGCAATTCTGCCACCCATCGATTTACCGCCAATCACCAATTTATTTCCCTTGAGCTTCTTCTGACTCAGTGCGGCTTCGATAACTGCTCGAAAGCACGACTCCAACTTCGCCTTCTGATCGGGCACTCCTCGCCTCTGTTCGGTGTACACAAAGTTAAAGGTCATCACATCCAGGCCACGATCCGACAAGCCTCTGGCGAACAATCTCATGAAGCCGCTCGACTGGTCAGCGCCGGCTCCGTGTCCAAGAATAATCGTCACACCTAACCGATTCTTTTTCTCTGATAAATAGAGCAGCGCGGTGACGTTGTCCTGGGCATTGGCTTTGACGGTTAGGTTGATAGGTTCGCTCATAATTTGCTCCGGAGAAGTACCAAGTCATTTTCCATATATCATTTGACATTTTTCAGTTGTTCATTCCCCGAATGTCCGACGAACTTTATAGTTTGTCGTCGTTGCCAAGGTGTATGTTGCTGGAACCACGCACTCGCAATACAACGCTCGACAAACTAAAGTTCGTCGGACATTCGGGCAATGACAACTGAAAAATGTCAAATGATATATGGAAAATGACTTGATACTTTCCCGCCTCACACATAAACCCGCGGCACTCTTCCCCCAATCCCACAGGTCACCTCATAAGACAATGTGCCCGCAATTCGTGCCAGTTCCTCGGCAGTGACAACGGCGTCGGAATCCTTCCTTTGCCCGCCGAGCAACGTTACTTGATCGTCCAAAGCAACTTCAGGAATGTTTGTCACGTCAATCAGTGTCAGATCCATCGATACACGTCCAACAACCGGAGCGTATTCGCCTCGCACGATCACATGTGCCCGATTTGAAAGGCCGCGCATGTATCCATCGTCATAACCCACAGGGATAGTGGCGATCAAACTGTTGCGTGACGCTTCGAACGTACAACCGTAACCAATTGTCTCGCCGGAGGGAACCCACTTCAATAAGCTAATTCGTGAGTGAACTGACATCACGGGCGCCAAACCTGACTTTGAAACTGAAACCGGCAAGACGTCCCGCCACAGTCCATACAACACACCTCCCGGTCGAACCATGCTTCCCCTTGCTTCGCGATGACCATAAATCGCTGCCGAGTTGGCCAGATGGAGATGAGTAGGTCGGTATCCCCGCTCGGAGAACAATGCGGCCGCCGCATCAAAGCGCCGTATCTGGTCCTGGGTTAGCGGGCGGCATGCGGCATCGTCAGCCGCAGCAAAGTGTGTCATCAACCCATCAATTCTCACGTTGTCAAATTCTTTCAACGCAGGAACAAACTCATTCAGCTGATCGAAACGTATTCCCAGCCGGCCCATTCCTGTGTCGATCTTCACGTGCACGTCTACGGTGACTCCGGCATCACGAGCCGCCTGATTCATGGCCGCGATCATATCAAGACGATAGACCACCGGAGTGATCCGTTGCTGTATGCAAGCAGATGCTTGTCCGTGCCAGAATCCACCCAACGACAGTATCGGTTGACCAATACCAGCGGCCCGCAACTCAATTGCTTCTTCTGGCAATGCCACGCCAAACCATTCGGCACCTTCTTTGACCAACCGGCGAGCACATTGAACGGCTCCATGCCCATAGGCGTTTGCTTTTACGACTGCCATTACCTTGACGTCGGAACCCACTTGTTCCTTCACCACCTGAAAGTTCGCTGCCAAACTATTTAAATCAATTTCGACCCAGGTTGGACGTTGCGCGTTCAGCGTGCGCCTCTCGTTCAATGATGACATTTATAAAAATTATCTCCGCGTGTTTAGTTTGGGGTAGGATACAGGAGAATCAGTCTGTGGTCAGTGGTCAGAAGTCAGTGGTCAGTGGTCTTTGGTTTTTGGTCTTAGGTCTTGGTAAGAAATCAGTAGCAGTCGAACTCCTAAACCTAAAGACCAAAAACCTAAGACCAAAGACCACTGACTTCTGACTACTGATCACTGACCACTAACTACCGACAATGCTTGAAGAATCGGCCAAAGCACCTCTCGCGGCCTGGGAAAGCTTCTACGTGATCGTAGGATCGTCCGGAGCTGCGCTGACAGGTTTGCAGTTTGTGGTAATCGCGCTGATTGCCGAAGTGCGGCCACGCAGTTCGATGCGAGAGATCGCGGCCTTCGGCACGCCAACGATTGTTCACTTCTGTGCCGTTCTGCTGATTTCAGCCATACTGAGCGCACCCTGGCAGGGACTGTCGAGCGTGCAATTAGTTCTTATTACTTGCGCGGTCGTGGGATTGATTTATGCGGTGATCATTATCATGCGAGCTCGTCGGCAAATGAATTACAAGCCTGTATGGGAAGACTGGTTGTGGTACTCAATACTGCCGCTTCTGGCTTACACGCTGCTTCTGCTGGCAGGCATTCTGGTCCGAGCATACCCACAAAAGGCCTTGTTCATAGTAGCTGCTGTCGCACTTCTCTTGTTGTTTGTTGGCATTCACAACGCCTGGGACAGCGTTACGTATATCGCCATTAATCATGCTAACAAGAAACCTAAGGATTGAGCTTTACTCCTTGTGCTTTGTTCTTTGATGTGCTTTTTATCTGCGCTTTGGGATTTAGTCCTCAGAGCCCACGAAAAACTAACAAAGAACAAAGCACAAAGTACCAAACACAAAATTCAAGTTTTTAGGTAGACTTATCCAACTCGATCTTCGAACACCCGGGCGAAAGGGTTCCGACTCAAATGCAATCACCGAAATCTGCGCTAGCTCTCGCGACCATTCTCGCGATCTTAGCCGTGCTTGGCTGTAAATCAGGTAACAAGTCCTCGTCAAAAAATTCAACGAACTCCAACAACGACACAGCAACGGCCGAAACGGGAGTTGAGAAAGTCAAACCCGCACCAGGCACTGGAAATGTCCAAGGCAAGGTCTTCTATAACAGCAAACCTGTCGAAAACATCGAGGTGAAATTGTGCGAGTCGTTCAACCGGTTTCTTGGGGGTTGCAGCGGTAAGACGTTTACTGCAAAGACCGATAAGGACGGCGACTACGTCATAACTAATGTGCCGCCGGGTACCTACGAGACGCTACTTGCAAGGGTTTTTGATACTGACAATTCGATTTTCGCAACGACAGGGATAGCCGGAATCAGCGCCGCAAAGTATGAAGTGACTGCCGACAAAACGTTGTTCGTAAGAGCGACTCATCTATTCAAGAGCGACCTGAAGTTGTTGAATCCGAAAGCCGCGGAAAAGATCAGCACTGAAACCCCGGAATTGAAATGGGAAAGCTATCCGGATGCTGCTTATTACAAATTGAGTGTACATGCTAACGATCACCTGGTGGAATCACCTTACATTGACAAGCGCATAGACGGAACTTCTTTCTCGGTAGACAAACCGCTGCAGAAGGGGACGTATCGCTGGAAGGTTGAGGCTTACAATTCGGACGATCGAAAGTTGTCGGAGAGTGCGGACGATATCGAGTTTACTGTCGGGGGCTGAGGGTCAGTTGGATAGGTCCAATAAGTCCTATCCTATACAACTGAATTCTATTCTCGATACAAATTATCAAACCTCATACTCGAGGGCGTGAAGCGAAGGTCGACACTTCCGGTTGGGCCATTGCGCTGCTTGGCGATGATTAGTTCAGCAACGTTCTTTTGATCATCGGGCATTGCGTCGCGTTCCTCCGGAGTCTTGTACTGTTCCTCGCGAAAGATGAAAGCAACCACATCAGCGTCCTGTTCAAGAGCTCCTGACTCGCGCAGGTCAGCCAACTGAGGCCGATGATCCGATCGCGATTCAGGTGCACGAGACAACTGCGACAAAGCAACTAACGGAACATTTAATTCTTTAGCCAGGCCCTTCAACTCCCGCGAAATCTGCGATACTTCCTGTTGTCGCGACTCGACACGTTTTCCAGAGCCAGACATCAACTGCAGGTAATCCACGATAATCAAATCCAGCTTCTTTTGTTCTGCTGCAAGACGTCGAGCCTTCGCACGCATCTCGAGAACCGTGAGGCCGGGTGTGTCGTCGAGAAAGATCTTGGTGTCAGCAAGCACTCCTAACGATTTTGCGATTTGGGCCCACTCCAATCGAGACAAGAAACCGTTACGGAACCGCTGTGCGTCAATGTTTCCCTGGGAACAAAGCATACGCATCACCAACGATTCTTTAGACATCTCGAGCGAAAACATTCCGACAACTGCCCCAGCATTAATCGCTGCGTTTTCAGCAAGCATCAACGCGAAGCTTGTTTTGCCCATTGATGGTCGAGCAGCGAGAATGATCAGGTCTGACCTTTGCAGTCCCGAGGTCATCTTGTCGAGATCTGAGAAACCAGTCGTCAGGCCAGTCAAGACAGCGGCGCGGCCTTCCATCTCCTGCACTTTTTCCAACAGCTGTTCAGCTATTGGCTTTACGTGCATGAACCCCTGGCGAATTCGTTCATCCGCCAGTTGAAAGATTGCGTGTTCAGCGTGATCGAGAATGATTTCGGGCTCGTCCTCTTCCTCGAGTGCCTCCTGTGTAATCTTGTTCGATGCTTTGACCAACTGTCTCAGCATCGACTTCCCGCGAACGACTTTCGCGTAGTGCATGATATTTGTTGAGTGAGGTAGTCCGTAGGTGAGATTGGTAATGAATGTGAACCCGCCAACGGATTCGAGGGCATTTTCCTTTTTTAGTTCTTCACCGATGAGAATCGGATTGATTTCAGCGCCACGCTCGAACAGAGCAATCATGGCGATGAAAATTCGGCGATGCGACGGAATATAAAAATCTTCCGGTCGCAGTTGTTCAATGGCCTGACTGATTAGACCGTTGTCGAGCAACACGGCACCGAGAATAGCTCGTTCCGCTTCAGAGCTGTTCGGCAGCGAGCGCTCAAAGGTTTGGTCGCGAATTGGATCGGGTGATGCCATTTCAGATTTAAGATTTCAGATTTAAGATTTCTCTGCGCTACCTCTGCGTGCTCTGCGTCTCTGCGGTGATCATCTGAAGTCTAAGCTCGATCTCTACCGCAGAGACGCAGAGGTAGCGCAGAGGAAAACCAAATCAAAAAAGCGTTGCAGGTTTTATAAACCTGCAACGCTAAAATTTCATATCGATCTTCGTCTGTCCAGTTCTAGAGCGTTAAATCTACTCGGCAGCGTTTGCTTCGTTGGTTTCGGCTGGTTTTGCCAAACTCGCTTCCTGCTCCGGCGTCAGGTGACCGACAATCACTTCGCCCTCCGGCGTCACTTTCACCTGCAAATCAATTGTCACTTCACGATGCAAGCGCACCGGAACTGTGAAATCACCTAAGCGCTTCAGCGGCTCGCGAAGGTGAATGCGATGACGGTCAATCTCGTAACCACGTTCCTGCAGCGCCTCGGCAATGTCCATTGAAGTTACTGAACCGTACAACGCACCGTGTTCGCCCGCTTTTCGCTTGAACTCCAGGACCAGTGATCCCATTTGCTGCGACTGTGCCTCTGCGGTCGAACGTTCCTTCGCTTCCTTTTTCAATAAGGCCGCGCGTTCGGCTTCAATTCCTTTAACGTTTCCGGCTGTTGCTTCAACCGCCAGATTGCGAGGCAGCAGGTAGTTTCGAGCATAGCCCGCTCGCACCCGAACGATTTCGCCCCGCGCGCCTAAGTCATCAACATCTTCGCGTAGAAGTACCTTGGTATGTGCCATTCGCGTTCTCCTTTCTAGTCCGTCGTGTAAGGCAGCAACGCGATATTGCGCGCACGCTTGATCGCTTCTGCAAGCATCCGTTGATGTGTTGCGCAATTTCCGGAGATGCGTCTCGGCAAAATCTTTCCGCGTTCGGGAAGATAATTGAGCAGCAATCGAACGTCTTTGAAGTCGATTAAATCTACTTTGTCTATACAGAACCGGCAGACTCTCCGGCGATGAATGCGACGTCCTCCACGGCCGCCCATTGAGCGTCTATCTTGATCATCGTCGGCATCGTAACCACCACCGCCGCCGCGCGGGCGGTCTTCATAATTGGCTGACATAGTTGTCCTCGTAATCGTGAAAAATCTATTCGCCGTTAGTATCAGCGAACTCTACTGCGTGGCCGCGGCGCGGTTGAGAACCCGCTGCGCTTCGCTTTGAAGCTTTGGCCTGTCGTCGTCCTTTCAGCTTCTCTGCTCGCCGGCGATCCTCATCGACCCTTACCGTAAGATAACGAAGAACCCGGTCGTTAACGCGCATACGACGCTCGAGTTCAGCAATCTCGCGACCTGAACCTTCGATCTCCATTAGCACGAACGTTCCTTCCTTCTTGTGAAGGATCTCATAGGCGAGTTGGCGCTTACCCATGGTTTCTGCCTTCGTGACAGAACCGCCCTGATCGACGACAACTTGTTTGAAGTTGTCAGTAAGTCGCGCAACTTCATCGTCAACCGTTGGATCGACTATGAAGACCACCTCGTATTGTCTTTTTGTTTCCAAAACCAACCTCCTAAACATTGACCATTTCCGATTGCCAATTGCCGATTGATTTGAACAAATCGGAAATTGGAAATCGGCAATCAATTAAACTCGCTCATCGCCTTCAACACGCCATCTCTAAGAATCGTTCTAATCGCCTCGGCGCTTCGATCTAATACCTCTTTAACCACTGCTCGTTCAGTTCGGGTAAATGAGTCGAGCACAAACTTCTTTGTATCCGATAACGGATGATCGGGTTGAATACCGATTCGCAGTCTCACAAAATCGTTCGTTCCAAGAGCTGCGATGATTGACTTCAATCCATTATGTCCGCCCGCCGAACCTCGCTCGCGAATTCTGATCGTGCCAAGTGGTAAAGCCAGGTCATCGTTGATAACGATCAACTGACTCCCTCGTGGTTCCGCAGGATGTTTGGCAATCAAACAACTCACCGTTTGACCACTGAGGTTCATGTACGTCTGCGGCTTCGCGAGCTTCACAGCAACGTTCTCGATCTGTGCTCGGCCGACGAAAGCACTACACTCGCGCCGTCCCACTGTGACTTGCGCATCATCGGCCAGTTTGTCAATCAACATAAAACCCAGGTTGTGACGGGTTCCCGCATACTCGGCGCCGGGGTTTCCCAATCCGACGATCAAATACATCGTCTACTTGCCCAGTAACTTGAAAGAGTCACGCAGGCGCATCGCTGGGGGTAATAGCCCCTCCGCTTTCGCTCCGGCGTAGACGACCAGATAGATGCGATCGCCCGCAGTTGTCAGATCGATAATATGCGTCGCGGACTGGGCGTCGGCAATTCCTTCCATGGCTGTCCTCCCCGCCCAGGTAACCATGCGACTCGATCGCAGAGTTGTCTTGCTCCCTTCCGTGTAGGCCTTCATTAAGTTTTCAAAATACGCCTGGTCAGGATTTGCGGGGACGCGGCCCGGGTTAAGCTGAACCACGCTTGCCATGTAAGTCTCCGATCCGATTTCGAGCGTGAAAGAGTTTTGCGTCTGACCGTCTGACAAGTCACGGGAAGAAATCTTTGGAGTCCCCGGCATCTCAATCGAAAAGCCGTCCGCCTCCGAACGGAACTCGTGCCATTGGCTATGGTCCTGGGCCCAAGAGACCGAAACCGCAAACCAGATGGCGATCAGACAAATCAGGGTGCGCACTTTGATCTCTTCCGTTATTCGGCAGCTTCGCCTTCTTCTTCCTTCTTGCCCTTACCGATTACTTCAGGTTCGACGGGCTCTTCACCTTCAACGGCCGGCGCTGGCGCAACTTCTTCTTCCCTAATGATTCCAACCGTAGCTACCGCTGTTTCAGGATCGTCAAGTATCTCAATCCCCTCGCCGACTTTAAGATCAGAAACGTGCAGCAGGTCGTGCACATCAAGATGAGACACATCGGCGATGATTGCGTCTGGAATGGACCGCGGCTCACATCGTATTTCGATTTCGCGTATCATCTGCTCAAGCACTCCCTGCTTCTCCTTGACGCCGATCGGCTCACCTTCAAGATGCAGCGGAACAGTGACTTCGATCTTTTGACCTTTAACAAGTCGAGTAAGGTCGGCATGTATCAAGCGGCCCCGGATCGGATCGATCTGGCGGTCGTGAAACATCACTTCACTACTTCCAACGCCTTCGACGTCGATCGTGAAAATCGTGTTACGGCCAGACTCTGAACGTAGAATCGCCGCGAGGTCGCTCAATTGTGCGACAGCAGCAACAGTCTCGGCGCCTCCACCATAAACGGTAATAGGAACCAATCCTTCACGTCGCGTTCGACGTGCGTCATTCTTGCCGCGTCCATCTCTTTGTTTCGCCTGAACCCTGAACTCTTTCTTTTCCGCCATGATTTCTCCTCACAAACTTTCAGCGAACCGGGTGATTTCAGATTTAAGATTTCGATTTAAGATTTGAACCTTCGATGAGCGTCCAATCTTAAATTTGAAATCTTGAATCTGAAATGACCTGGTTCGCTGATGGTCTTCTCTTTAAGCCATCAGTGTTTGCCCTTCATACGAAGAGCGAGGAAACCGAAGTCTCCTCATGGATCGACTTGATCGCTTTCGCCAGAAGTGGCGCGATACTAAGTACTTTTATCTTATCAAGCTCGCACGCGTGATCGCGTAGCGGGATCGTGTTTGTAACGATCACTTTTTCAATATCCGAATCCGCCAACAGTTCTACAGCTCGTCCCGAAAAAACCGGATGGGTGAAACACGCATGAATACGTTCAGCACCTGCATCCTTTAAAGCTCTGGCCACCTTTGTTAAAGAACCGCCCGTGTCGCACATGTCGTCAACAATGAGACAATTTCGTCCACGGACGTCACCGACTACGTTCATTACTTCGGCGACATTCGCCTTCTCGCGCCGCTTATCGCAGAGAGCAAGTTCTGCATCCAGACGCTTCGCATAAGCCCGCGCGCGTTCGGCACCGCCAGTGTCCGGAGCGACAACGGTTAGATTCGGCAACGGACATTCCTGGTAATAACCGATGAATACTGGCGCTGCATAAAGGTGGTCAACCGGAATATCAAAGAACCCTTGAATCTGCGCGGCGTGCAAATCCATCGTTAACAACCGGTCAGCTCCTGCGACCGCGATCAAATTCGCAACGAGCTTCGCCGAGATTGGAACTCTCGGTCGATCCTTCTTGTCCGAACGGCCATAACCATAGTATGGAATCACGGCCGTGATTCGTTCGGCGGATGAACGACGGAATGCGTCGAGCATCACGAGGAGTTCCATCACGTGCGCATCAGTGGGTGGGCAGGTCGGCTGTACCAGGAAGACGTCGCCGCCGCGAACGTTCTCGTCAATCTGAAAGTTGAACTCACCATCAGAGAAACGTTCGGGGAACGCTTTGCCCATGTCACAACTCAGTTGACGACAAATCTCTTCCGCCAACTTAGGATTCGCATTTCCGGAAAAGATTTTGATTCCGCCCGTTGTGCCCATAGTCTCAGTGCGTCCGATATGCTTTAGCTTGTCGTGAGATTCCAAACACGAACTCTGATATTTCGAGGTTCGCAAGGAATGAGCGTTCGTGTTTGGAATCTCACGACAAGCTTAAGCATATCGGACATTAATTGGCTGGGGCGGGTGGATTCGAACCAACGAATGCCGGTTCCAAAGACCGGTGCCTTACCACTTGGCTACGCCCCAGTATCTGTTTGGAATTTAAGAGAACGTTATAGCGGGAACCCCGGATGATCTCAAACTCTCTAAATACTCCGCTCGCGAAATATTTTCGCAAGAAAAAACCTGCCAGCCCTCTTCAAGTTTCAAATCTGCCAAAGCCCGCTCGCGCGCTTCTTTGCTGTCAAAGATACCAAACACGCTGGAGCCACTTCCAGCCAATAAACCGCCCTGCGCACCTGCATCAAACAGAGCCCTTTGCGCTCGCTTGATTTCAGGTTCTATCTCAAAGATCACTTCTTCAAAGTCGTTGGTCAGAGCCCATTGATCCAAATCGCCTGAATTTGGCCCCGCGAAGGAACTTGAGAGAATAGAGTCCGACCTTGTTGTTGTCAAGGAAGGAGACTTTAGGGCTGAGTATGCGTCCGCAGTCGAGACGCGAGAATTTGGGGTGACGATCAACAGGTGCCTTTTGACCGTATCTTCCAAAGGCAAGATCGTTGAGCCGGTGCCCGTGGCGCGCGCTGTCCCACCAGTAAAGAAAAAAGGCACGTCAGATCCGAGGACCGTTCCGAGGCTTTTGAGTTCATCGACATCGAGCCCACTCTGCCAAAGTTGATTAAGAGCCAACAAAGTTACGGCGGCATTCGATGAGGCGCCACCCAGCCCACCCTGCGGCGGTATTCTCTTCAGCAGATAAACATCAACGCCTAAACTCAACCTCGCAAAACTCCGCAATCCGTTTGCGGCTTTCACTATTAGATTTTTGTCGTCCAGGGGAATATCCGGCGCGTCCGTGTGAATGATTACCTGACTGTCTTCACGACATTTAAAGACGAGCTCGTCGTGAAGAGAGACGGTCTGCAGCACAGAATCGATCTCGTGATAACTATCGCTTCGTCTACCTAGAATTTGTAAGGTCCAGTTTATCTTGGCGAAGGACTTGATATGCAGAACTGTTTCGTTCATTGAAAGCGACGCCGATTGGTATGAGAGGGCGACGGGGTGAGTGACGAGGCGAATCTTACTTCGCCCCCTCGCCCTCTCACCCAATCGCCGGCTCACAGTCTAACGCGTTATGAAAGTCTGGGTTAGGAAGACGGAACCATCGGCAGCGACGAACATCCCAACGGCCATCGCCTTAAAGCCAACCTCAAGAATGTTTGCGCGATGTCCTGGCGATAACATCCAGCGTTCGACGGCGAATCCGCCAGGATCGTCGTAGCCAAAATTATAAGCGATGTTTTCACCAAGTACCGTGTAATGAGCAATGCCAACAGCACGAGCCCGGTCACGCAAACGCAGGCCATCGAGTGTGTGAGCCAGGTAACCCCGCTTAGCCATTCTCTCTGATTGTGATCGAGCCATCCGGCATAGATCTGGATCCCACTTTAATGAAGGCAGACCATTCTTCGCGCGTTCGGCATTAGTTTGATCGAAAGCTCTGCGTTCGATCGGATTTGCTTGTTCCAGGGTTGGTCCCGGGGCAGCGACGGCAACTTCTTCAGATGTCTCGCCTGCCCGACGTGAGCGATTATAGGAAGGATTGTCGGTGATTAGTCTTGCAACCGGACGCGATGGTTCATTGTTTTGTGCGAGGACATGATGAGGAGACACCAAAAAAAACGCACAGGCCAGCGCGACCGTACCAAATACAACTTGAAGACGCGGGTACAAGTGCATTCGATCTTTCTTGCTTCAAACTGACGAAGCGGAGTGCCTTGAGGAGGGCTGTTAGCTAAGAGCCATGCCGGGGCCGACAGGACTCAGAAAAACACGTCGAGCTTAGCAAAACGGCCAAACTAAGATCAACAAGTTTGTC
>DATDFV010000096.1:0-43003 GCA_036522415.1 Pyrinomonadaceae bacterium
CTGATGGAAGTCTCGAACATTTCAGGGGGCTGGACCGAGTTTCTGGAGAGTCCTTTGCAGGCGCAAATGATCTATTCACGCATCTTTGCCGACATCAACGACCGCTATATCGTTGGTTACTACCCGTCCAACAAAACGCGCGATGGGCGGCGGAGAAAGATTAGTATCGAGGTTAAAGGGCATCCGGAGTACACGATCATTGGAAGGAGATCGTACTACGCGGCGGGAAGGTGAATTTTGTTTGGGAGGGTTTTGCTAAATCATTTTCCATATATCATTTGACATTTTTCAGATGTCCGACGAACTTTTTAGTTTGTCGTGCATCGATTTCATGTGCCTCGGTTTTTTCAGGTGGCGCAAGATGTCAGGAGCGACAAACTAAAGTTCGTCGGACATCTGAAAAATGACCAACTGAAAGATGTCAAATGATATCTGGAAAATGCCTAGTCCATGAACATTCCGCCATTCACTTCAATCGTCTCGCCCACCACATAACTCGCCGCGTCGGAGGCGAGGAAAGCGATCACTTTTGCCACTTCTTCAGCCGTTCCAATCCGACCCAGCGGAGTTGCGTTAACGTTAGCCCTCATCATTTCCGCGGTTGAGAATTGTTCGTGGTAGGGCGTATCAATCACTCCGGGCGAGACCGCATTTACGCGGATACCGAATGGGGCCAATTCCTTCGCCAGTCCTTTAGTAAAACTAATGATGCCGCCTTTTGCAGCTGCGTAGTGAATCGCGCCGAGACCTCCGCCGGTTCGACCCGCAATCGAAGTGAGGTTGATAATAGAACCGCTCTTCTTCTCGATCATCAAAGGGACAACGGCCTTGCTGCCAAGAAAGGCACTCTTCAGATTCAGATCAATCACTTCATCCCAACGCTCTTCGGTCAATTCCCGAATACGCAGCCGTTCAATCAATGACCCTGCGTTATTCACCAGGATATCCACTACACCAAACGCATTGACCGTATTCCGAACCAGACTTTCTACATCACCTGGTAGGGTTACATCGGCGCGAATCGTAATGGCGCGACCGCCGGCGGTGACAATCTCATTATGTAAGGACTCAGCGCCACTTTCGTTCCGATGAAAGTTAATGGCTACAGCTGCGCCACAAGCTGAAAGCGCGGCAGCCGTGGCGTAACCTATACCGCTTCCCGCGCCCGTAACGATCGCGACCTTGCCCGTTAAGTCCAGATAATTTTTCATGATTGAGAATGCTACCCCGAATCAGAACCGGAGCGAAGGCGAAAGATGTGTCGGGACATGACAAAGAGGCCCTCCGCTTGAATGAACAGTTTTGAATATTCACCCAAGAAGAAGGACTGTTTGTCACGTCCCGACAAGACAGACGCATATCGGACATCGCTTAAGCCAGCACACCCCAGTCGGCTTCGTAGTCACTCAGTGAAATACCGAAACGTTTGATCTTGCAATTCAACGTCGTGACTTTTACGCCCAGGAGTTTGGCCGCGCGTCGCTGATTGCCACGCGTCCGATGTAATGCCTGACGGATCAACTCTATCTCGTAACGTTGTACTTCTTCGTGAAGTCCAAGCTTCCCGTTTGACGTAGCCTGGTTCGTTTTGCGCAGTGCATCGACCTCGCGCAGCAGGCTCAATGCCGCTTCTCTGACACTGTTCAGATTCTGTAAAGCCAACTCGGACGGTCTCGGTGGAGCATCGTCAGAGGGCACGTCTTTTTCGGGCATCCATGTGCTGCTCATCACTTACCTCCTGGTTGTTTGTTATTCGTTGTAGTCATTGTGGGGAGCAACACAGAACTACGTAATTGCCGCTTTGCTTGAATGTCCGACGAACTTTAGTTTGTCGTGTGCGCCTTCTGCGAACGCCGATGCAACAAGGCATTCGAGAATCCACACACGACAAACTAAAGTTCGTCGGACATTCAAGCAAATCGGCAATTGGCAATTGGAAATCGGCAATGTCCTAATCCTATTCACGTCTATTTCTCAAGAAGTTCCCGAAATAATGCGACTGCTCGTTCGTCGCCCGTTTGTCCGAGCACTTGAATTGCCTGTTTGCGAATTGCCATCTTCGGATGAGTTCGAGCTACACGAATTAGAATTGGAATGGCCTCATCCTTCTGTCGCCGGCCGATCGCAATCACTGCCTGCCTTTGAATTTCGGTTTCCACATCGTTCTCAATCGTTGTTGTCAGGGCACCCAGGCTCTTCTGACCTGCGATGCGTCCAAGCCCCGAAATCGCGGACTTCCGTAAGTCGAAATCCTTTTCCGACTCAGCGATTCGAATCAGATAAGTCGCCGCTGCGTCTGTGTTGTAATTCCGGGCAATGCCGGTCAAAGCACGTCGTCTGAGTTCACGCGAAGTCTGTGTCTCATAAAGATTCTGAAGAAGCGGAAGAGTCGTCGGCGAGCGACTCATTCCCAACGCCGACATGGCATTCTGACGTGCTTCGTCGCCCTCTTGTGTGTTACGTACGATCTCAGTGAACAAAGTGTTCTTGGTAAGGCTTTCCGGAGTATTCCCCAGCCAGTAAATTGCTCGGGAACGGATGGGCTCGCTGACGGGCCGGCGAATAAGCTCTATCAACATCTGATCGACCCGCGCATCGTCATGGAGCGCGATTGCAAATGTGGCCCGATCTGCAAGCCGATTTACTTCCGGCGCCACGGAATCAATGATCGATTTGAGATAGTTCAGGCTCTCTTCGTTGCTAATCTGTCCCGCCCAGTACACCGGATAGCTGCTGAATTCGTGCTTGCGTTTCAGGTTATAGACTTCGACACGTATGAATTGTTCCCGTTGAGTGTCGAAAAGGAAGAACAAGCCGAGCTCTCGCGTCTCGTATCTTGAATCGAACATCATCGATGTTCCATCCATTGAGATATAGACGCCGCCGTTGCTGTCAACGACTTCGAAATCGGTAGCTACTCCTGGTCTGACTTCAAACTGATAACCAACCCAGAAACGACTTGATGAAGAGTTATTGCGACCCTGTAGCACTGCACTGTCGATCTTTGCTTTGAGCGTCGCACCTTCTACCGGGATAAACGGCTTGGTCTGACTTAAGACAGAGTTACACAGCACGACTACGATGCCTGCAATTAAGACGATCCTAAGTATGATTCCATTAACCATCGTCGTGCCTTGATGAGAACTCGTTCCGGTCATCTCCATCTAACAGAAGTTCCTTGCCCACAAACACGGAAGCTCTTCTGTCGGAGCGCGGCAGTCCTCGACCGCCCCCGTCGAAGAGAAGCGCCAGGAAGGATTCCGTGCATCGGAAGGGATTTCTGTTCGACGGGAGCGGCCGAGGACTGCCGCGCTCCGACACAAGAGCTTCCGTGTTTGCAATCAAAGAGCTTCTGTTCGAAAGAATTCTGAAACTTCTCTGTGTGCTCTGCGTCCCCGTGGTGTTTCTCGTCATTCGCCCTATCACCGCAGAGACGCGGAGAACACAGAGGCCGACAAACTCAATTTAAGACGAACCTACTTCAGCAGTTCTTCCAGGAATTGAAGAACCTTCGGATCGTTACTTCTGCTCAACCAGCCAATGGCGCGTTTGCGACGTTCCATTGGAGTTTGTGGGTTACGGGCAATTTCGATGAGCTTTGTAACCACACGCTGATCATTCAAACGGCTGCGAGAAGGAAAGCTTCCCGGGGCGATTGTCGTGGCGCCCAGGGGAGTACCTGCTTGCGCATAGATCACGGTACCCGATCCAAACGCGTTCATGATCTGATCCTTCACTTCTTCATTCTTCTCGCTGTCGTACAGACTCAACAGATTGTCGATGGCGCTTTCGCCGCTGCGACGAGACAGCGCGCCTATCGCCCCCTTCCTGAGTTCGATTACGTCGGAGCTACGAGCGATGTCGAGCAGCTTTGCTCCGGCGCGCTCGCTCTTCCTGTTGCCGAGTCCAGCAATGACGGTCCTGCGAATCTCCGTCGTCTGGTCTGCGTCGTAAACTTTGAGTAATGCATCAACCGCCGGTTCACCAGGACGGGTCGCGATACTGGCGATTGCGATCTTTCGTAAATTTGTTGGCCGGTTACTACTCGAAGCTAGTTCGACGAGAACTGGAATTGCTCTCTCGCCGGTGTGTTTACTCAGCGCGTACAACGAGGCTTCAATGATGTCGTTCTCTTTTGCGTTGAGTGCAAACTCGCGAAGCGCATCAATGACGCTGTCATCGTTTGTAGCACCCAGAGCTGAAATCGCTCGAGCGCGTAGTTTGAGATCTGATTCGTTGCGCGCAACTCCGATGATTACAGGTGTGACGGCTTTACCACCGAAACGACCTAGCAACGACAGAGCAGCGCCTTTACAGCGGACTGTTTGTGTAGAGCCAGGTTTCAGCCATTCAGTCGCGGCCACCACTCCGCGCTGAACGTCGGTTTGAAACAATGCCTGCAAGACCACGATCTTGAACTCGCATGGATCGTCGCCGGCTGCGTCGTCATCTGGTTCAAGGGCCCAGATTGTTGCGTTACCGGACGGTGCTGCGATGGCGACTGGAGCTCGCCCGACACCTAAACCTGTTCCGCTCCCCACACCCTCAATAATGGAAAAGCTCGGGGCTGGAGTGCCTTCATACACATAGTGACCCGCAAGTGTTTGCGCTAGCAGCAGACGCGCATCTTCTCGCCAACTTGTATTTGGGTACTTTTCCAACAATTGAGCGAGTGTCTGGCGGCACTGATCCGTTTTCGACTGCTTATTCATCGCGTATGCCATCCAGTACATCGCGGCATCCACGTTCTTGTCGTTTGGGTAGGTAGCGATGAGTTGGTTGAACTTCTCCTGCGCTTTAGCCCACTCCTGATCGGTAATCAGATCGCGGCCACTGCGAAAGATAACGTCAGCTGCGTCGGTTTTAGTTTGCTGCGTAAGCTGATTTGAGCTGCGGGCACGTTGACCCATCGTGGGGCCGGCAATCCCGAACAGCAGGATCATCACCAACAGCAAATTTGTGTTAACAAAAGTTCTTTTACTCATCTTCGTCTTCCTCACATTAGCCAAGGTCCACTAATACCCGATCAACGCAGCCACAATTTCGGTCTTCTGCACCCGATCCTTGATCACACGTACCTCTTCTGGCTTTGCCTGGTCCGGCAAATTGGCGATATCGATCAAGAGTGGTTCGAGGTCACTCAAAAGCATTTTGGTGGGATACTTCGCTTTCATTTCAGCATCACGGCGCAGAACAATGTTTTCATTCAAGAGTCGCCGCGAGAGCGCCTTGTCGTACGAAACATCTATCTCGACGTCGTTATCATTCAGCTTCACGTTACGTATCGACTGCAGCAGGTTCTGAGTTTGTTCGATATGTTTCGCCGTCTCTTGATCCTCAATATCCTGAACACCAAAATCAGATGACAAAACATCAGACTGCTCGATGTTGAGAGCTTTAACAGCGTGTAACTTGCGTCGCACAGGATTCTGATTAGCAAGTGCAATGTGCTTCTGAGGTTCAGCTGAACTAGAAGGCGCCGGTGCGGGCTGTTCTTTCGGGCGCGATTCTTGTGGGGCCGCAGTTTCAGCAACGACTGCTTTGGGTTCCTCGGTTTTCAAGTAAGCTGCGTAAATCACCAACGCAAACACAACCAAAACGGCCGCCGCGGCGAAAGAGAACGCAAACGACGGAACGCGAAACAGGGCAACCAGGCGCGCAGCAAAACCGTTTTCGGAAACCGGACGTATTGCCTGCGTGGCTGTTCGATCTGCAATCTGGTCCCACAACGACGATGGAATCGCGAGGTCACGATCGTAACGCGAAAACAGTTCCTGCTCTGCCGCAAAGGTCGCTGATTCCCCGGCACACGACGAACACGCAGCGAGGTGTGCTGCAATTTCTCTCGCCTCGCGGTCTCCCAACTCGCCGTCGAGATATTCTTCCAAAGCTTCCTGACAACTTTCACACTTCATAACCAACTCCTGCGTACGGCTGAATGCGCCGTCGCATTTCCGCTCGCGCCCGATGCAAATCCGTTTTTAGCTTCGCCAGCGAGAACCCGGTAATCTCTGCAATCTCCTCGTAGCTGCATTGGTGAAATACCTTCAACGTGAACACGAGGCGCTTGTCATCGTCGAGTGCTTCCAGTGCACTGCGAATCAGCTCGTTCAACTCTTTACTCAACAATCGATCGACTGGAACTGGCTTTTGGTCGCTCACATCCATCACCGATTCATGTTCCAGCGTTACCTGCATGTTGGCGCGAGTTCGTGCTCTCAATGATTCGCGTGCAACGTTTCTGGCAATACCGAACAACCACGTTGACAGCTTTGTTTCAGGCTTCATCCGGTGAATGGCCCGGAACGCGCGAACGAAGGTCTCCTGTGTCAGCTCTTCGGCCAACTCGTGATCGCTGACCATGTCGTAAATGAAGCCGATCACTGGCCGCGAATACCTATCAAAGATCAGACGAAATGCCTCTTGGTCACCCTGGCAGACGCGAATTACCAGGTCTCGTGAACTGTTCATGAGAGTTCCGGCAAAGGCACCAGGCTGAGCTTCCAGATTTAGTTCATCAAGCGCCAGCCGTTTCATCGTCTCGGTAGGTTAGTGCGGGAAACTACGGAAAAGTTTCAGAAAACTGTCCGACGAACTTTAGTTTGTCGCGGGTCGTCATCCATAAAACGTTTGGGAATGCCGAAAGTCACAAAAAAGTTGGGTGAGGAATGTCCGGCGAACTTCTAGTTTGTCGTGGGTGATGACGCGAATTTCGCCGAATTGAGCCGACTTTTTGTGACTTCTTCAAATTTGGAGGACTTTGGTAGGTTACGAACGACAAACTAAAGTTCGTCGGACAATTACGCGGTAACCAATTCTTCGTCGATCTGATTCAAAAATTCGAGGGGTTCTATGATTCGACCCTCGATGGCTGAAGCAGCAACCACATACGGTGAGGCAAGGTATAACTTGCCAGGCCCGCTGCGTCCAGGGAAGTTACGATTCTGGGCGCTCACTGTAACCGTTTCGGCGGATGGTGACGCACCCGGTCCGGCATTGATACAAGCGCCGCACGACGGGTCGATCAGCTCCGCGCCCGCTCGCTCGAATATCTCGATGTAACCTCGCTCGCGTGCGTACTGTTTTATTCGTTGGGAGCCAAATTGAATGTAGAGATGAACACCCTCGGCGACTCGCTTTCCAGCGGCCAGCGCATTTTTCAGCACTTCGGCGTACATATCCATGTCCGCCATTTTTCCACCGGTACATGAGCCGCCGTATGCGGCGTTAATTCGCACCTCTTCCGTCAGGTCATGAATTGGAATGCCGTTGCGAGGATCGCCTGGCGTTGCGACCATCGGCGTTATTTTATCCAAATCAATTTCAAACGAGGCAGCGTATTCAGCATCCTCGTCGCTAAAGGTGAATCCTTTCCGAATTTCTTCCGCATCGAGACCACGCGTACGAACGATGTAATCAAGCGCCACTTCATCAGGCTCGATGATTCCTGTAGTGCCTCCCGCTTCGACGGCCATGTTGGTCAACGTCGCGCGTTCATCCATTGGCCAGTTCTTCAAGTCTTCGCCTGTAAATTCCAACACCTTGCCGATGCCCTTGCTCGTTTTCATGTATTCCGAAGCGAGTATGTGAAGCATCACATCTTTAGCCGCGACGTCGCTTCGTTTCTTTCCCTTCAACACATAACGAACGGTTTCAGGAACGCGAATCCGAATATCCTTCGTGTACCAGGCGTTTGCCATGTCAGTTGATCCAACACCGAAGGCAAAACATCCAAGCACGCCGGCCATGCAAGTGTGAGAATCGGTTCCGATTACTATTTGACCGGGAAGCGCGAGATCCTCAACGACTGCGTTGTGACAAATGGCTTCAGACCCACCTTCAGGGTTCTCTCCATAGAGTTTTATCTTCTGAGAAGACGTGAAGCTTTCCTGCGTCGTAGCCAGGCCCTGCGCCTTTTCGAGTAAACCCATCTCGCGATGTTTTGGCGACATTACTCTCCCGAGAAATGTCAGGTGGTCGCGGAACGCAAACACGGATTCAGGCTCCGACACTCGAGCATCGTTTCCTAATGCTTGCTTGAAAAGCGACTCGGCCATCGGCGTGACGTATTCGTGTGAGAATCGAACATCTGCAACGGCAAACAAAGCATCGCCGGGTTTCACTGCTTCAACACCAATCTTCCCGGCGGTCACGAAGGCATGACGCGCAATGATCTTTTCAACGATGGTCATCGGCCGCTTCGTCGTGGTTATGGCTGGCGGCAAGATCTTTCCGGACAGCCTGGCTTTGTTGTAATTGAATAATCCGCCGTAACTGACGATGTCCTGCGAGATTGGGTCGAGACCCTTGGTGAATTCGGCCAGCGGTATCTCTTCGCCTCGTCGAATGCGATCGATGAGATTGAAATCAGTCGAAGTTAACAGGCCTATGTTTTGGGAGTTCTGACCGTAAATCTTTTCAATGCTCTTTGCGATTACAAGCTGTATGCCTGCGGCCTTTTCGGCGTAAGGTGCCGTCTCTCTCGATGAGCCACAGCCTTTTGAAAGACCGGAGACCACCACTGCGAAGTCGCCGTTTTTGACTTCATCTTTTTGTACTGCGCCTTCCCGCATCCCTACATAGACAAACTGACCAAGCGTTTCATCGTAGTAAAAACAGACCCATCCCGGGGTTATTTCGTCGGTCGAGATATTGCTCATCAATGGCAAATCATCGTTCTGAAGACGTTTGGCAAGTGCGGCTTCCAGCTCAGACGCGGCTGAATCTGCCTCGAGCTGCTGCCGGATAAGGTTTGTGTCTTCGGTCAGAAATAGAATACGTCCGGAGAATTTGATGTGATCTGGTCGTCGTTCACTGGTCATTTTAATATGCCTGGTTTCTTGTACGACAGGCTGGCAGCCTGTCGATGCCTCCGTTGATCGCCACTCCGACAGGCTAACAGCCTGTCGTACGCTGCAACATTGTGATATTTTTCAACCAACAAGTTGATTATAACCGCGGCCCGATAAAACCCTTAGCGGTCTAAATAGCGTCTAAGCCATGACCCGACGTCACTGTTCGGCGAATGGAAGCGAAGGATGGTTTTGAGATGAACGGATTAATCAAAAAGTTTGTGTTGAGTGGAATTCTGGCGACGTCCGTACTCGCCGTCGGATCAAGTTATCAGGTCGCTTTCGGCCAGGAGACGGACGACCCGGTCAAGATTCAAATCTACAAACGATTCTACGACAACTACCAGGGCAACAAGGCCGTCGCATACAAGGCTGCCCAGGACTATGTCGCGAAGTACACCAAGGACAAAGATCAGTACGTCGATTACTTACAGAAGTGGATGAAGGCTTACGAACAGGATGAACGTAAGCAGAATTTGCCAATCCTGATAAACGAGAAGAAGTTTTCAGAGGCATACAGTACTGGCGCTCAAATACTAAGTACTGAACCCAATTACCTGCGGGCGCAGATTGATCTGGGCTACGCTGGTTACCTGGCGGCATCTGCAAAGAACGAAACATTCAATGCCGATGCGCTCAACTACGCTCGCAAAGCGATTCAAGCGATTGAAAGTGGTAAGACACCAACGGAGTGGGCGCCCTTCAAAGGTAAGGACGACACCTTGGCTTATCTTCAATACGCCGTGGGTTTCCTGACTTTGAAAACGGCTCCAGAGCAGGCTCTCGATTCGCTAATTAAAGCGGTGCAATACGACAGCGACATACGCAAGACGCCGTCTACTTATTATTTCCTTGCTATTGCCTACGAGTCCGGGCCTTACAAAACGGAGTCGACCGCTTATAAGGCCACCTATGAGAACAAGCCGGAAACAGCGGCAAGCAAAGCTGCGTTAGAGAAGCTAAATGTCATTATGGATCGGATCATCGATGCTTATGCGCGTGCGATTAATGCCGCGGGAACTGATCCAAAGACCGAGCAAAATCGCAAAGAATGGCTTGCCCAGCTCACTGGCTATTACAAGTTTCGACATGACGGAAACGATGCCGGCTTGACTGAATTCATTGCTGCGGCAATGCAAAAACCATTGCCGCCAAAACCGTAGGCCAGTTTTCTAATAGGCTTATAGGTCGAATAAGTCCGATGGCGCAAAAACCTGAGACGCTAAGCCCTCTCCCTGACCTCGAAACTCTTGAGCGTCTCGGTCGCGCCCGCGCATTTATCGACCACTGTTTTGATCATCCGCTTAACCTGGATCAAATTTCCGAGAAGGCCTGTTTCTCACGCTACCACTTTCTTCGACTGTTCCGTCAGGCATTTAAAAAAACGCCGCACCAGTATTTGATTGAACGTCGCATTGAAAAAGCCAAAGAACTTCTGACGGCTGACGATCTACGTGTTACCGACGTTTGTTTCGAAGTTGGTTTTCAGAGTCTGGGCTCATTCAGCAGTCTCTTTCACAAGTGGGTGGGACACGCTCCTGCAACTTATCGAGAAAGAGCGCGAGCAAGAGAATTGGCCAAGCGAAAAGTGCCGGGTTGTTTTCTGATGATGTACCGGTTGGAGGGGTGACGCTTTTTGCTCTGGACTTTGGCCTTAGGTTTTTGATCTTTGGCCTTCGAAAGACCCAAGTCCAAAGGCCAAAGACCACTCCCGCAATTTTCAAGAAGCAATTGGCTCGCGATTCCTCTTATCCTTTCAAGTAAAATCAAATCGAGGAGGACACACGATGATCCGAAAGATGTCGCACGCCACTATCTTTGTGAACAATCAAAACGATGCATTGGAGTTCTATCGCGACAAGCTTGGATTTAAGGTGCATACAGACGCGATGGTTGGCGATGACTTTCGCTGGTTGACGCTGTGCACAAACGATCAGCCGGACTTTGAGATCATCTTGATGGAACCTAATGCAGGTATGTTGATGGACGAAGAGACTGCTACCCAATTGCGAGCGATCATGGCTAAGGGCGTCCTCGGAGCCGGTGCATTCAATACAGACGATTGCCGCGGAACATACGAGGAACTGAAGGCAAAGGGCGTCGAGTTCCTGTCAGAACCTGCCGAGCGACCGTATGGAATAGAAGCTGTTTTCAAAGATAACTCGGGAAACTGGTTCAGTCTCACGCAGCCGAATGAGTGAAAGGCATTGCTGAATGTCCGACGAACTTTAGTTTGTCGACGGTAGATCATTGAGAGCCTTGTTGCATCTGTGTTCCTGAAAGTCGCACACGACAAACTAAAGTTCGTCGGACATTTGGCAATTGGCAATCGTCTTGCCTCGGTTGTACGATACCCGCGCTCTCTCGCCGCAACATCTAAATTAGGAGTTTCCCAGGCCATGAAACACACGATCATTCTCTCAATGTTGGCAATGATTCTCTTGGTCGTTTCGGTGAGCTCAAGTGCTGATCAGCCAAACATGCAGTCAGCCAGGACAAACCTCCAAAACGCCAAAGCCAACCTAATCGCAGCGAGCCCCAACAAGGGCGGGCATCGCGCCAAAGCAATCAACCTGGTTAACGAAGCCATTGGCGAGGTAAATCGAGGAATTGCATTTGACCGTAGACACAACCATGCGATTCTCAGCGCGCTGCCAGATCAGCCGCACATGCAAGCTGCACTGGAGTTTCTTAGAAACGCCAGGAGCGATCTCGAACGGGCAACCAGTGACAAAGGTGGGCATCGGGTTAACGCAATCAAGCTCGTCGATCAGGCAATCGACGAAACGAAGAAAGGAATCGAAGCTGGAGAATAGCGTTCTATAGGTTCAATACGCCCTGTAGGTCCTATTTTCAGAATCATGGCCACTCGAGTTAAGTGGACCGACCGCACATTTGATTTCAACTTCCCAACCGGGCTGTATCCGGAAATAATCGAACGTCTGCGCGGTGCTCCTGTCAGGTTGGAGGAGCACTGCCGCGACGTCCCTGTAGACGTGTTAACTCTTCAGCAGGACGGTCGTTGGTCTATGCAGGAGAACGCCGGTCACTTGCTGGACCTGGAATCCCTCGTTCAACAACGAATTGGTGAATATATGTCGGGCGCGGAAGCACTTCATGCCGCCGACATGTCGAACCGCAAGACGTACGAAGCCAGTCACAACGATGGTGCTATTCAAACGATCCTTAGCAAATTCCGACACGAACGCATGATCACGATCGAACAACTTTCCAGTCTTGATTCCGAGATGTTCGGTCGAGTAGCACTGCACCCAAGACTCAAGGTAAACATGCGTCTGGTTGACATGCTTTACTTCCAGGCGGAGCACGATGATTATCACTTAACACGCATTAGTGAACTGCGACGTTTGTTGCTGGCAAAGGAGCCAAGATGAAATTCCTAGCCCCCGTTCTTCTTTCAATCTTCCTCGTGATTGCAGGGTCAAAGCCGACTCAGAATGCCAACCACATGTCACATCCAACTCTTGATACGCCGGACAAAACCGATTACGACACGCTAATCGATCAGCAGACTATCGAATGGTTGCTTTCGACTTACAAGATGCTGCACGCGGCACCGGAACTCTCCCACCACGAAGAAAAGACTGCAGCATTTTTCGCAGGAGAACTACGGAAGCTCGGGTATACGGTCACCGAACATATCGGCAAATATGAGAAGCCTGAGTGGACCGGCTACGGCGTCGTTGGCATCTTGAAAAACGGCGCGGGACCGACTGTTCTGATTCGCACGGAACTCGACGCCCTTCCGGTTGATGAAAAGACTGGAGTGCCTTACGCCAGCAAAGTAAAAACGAAGAACGATGCGGGTGTGGAAGTTAGTGTGATGCATGCTTGCGGTCACGACATTCACATGACGAGCATGATCGGAACTGCAAAGGTGTTGGCCGAACGAAAAGGCGAGTGGCACGGCACATTGATCATCCTGGGCCAACCAGCGGAGGAAACGATCGATGGTGCACGCGCCGTGTTGCGCGACGGGCTCTATTCAAAAGTTCCGCAGCCCGACTTCGTGATCGCACTGCACGATTCCGCCGACATTGAAACTGGAAAAGTTGGCTATGTACCTGGTTATGCAATGGCGAGCGCAACTGGCATCGATATCAAGATTCGTGGTCTCGGTGGACACGGTTCAAAGCCGGAAGCGACAAAGGATCCGATTGTCGTGGCTGCTCAGGTCGTGATGGCACTGCAAACCATAATCAGCAGGGAAAACTCTCCACTCGACCCGGCGGTTGTAACCGTGGGTTCGATTCACGGTGGCACTCGCTACAACATCATTCCCGACGAAGTTAATTTGCAGCTGACAGTTCGCACTTACAAGGAAGATGTCAGGAAACGAATCCTCGCTTCGATCGAACGAATCACGAAAGGCGTGGCGGCCGCGGCCGGAATTCCCGAGGATCGAGCGCCGCTTGTGAAGGTGAGTGAAACGGAAATAACTGCGGCCACTTACAATGACCCGCAATTGATGGAGAGGCTTGCTGGTGTATTCAAAACAGCCCTTGGTCCGGAAAATGTGGTGAAGACTTCTCCCGTGATGGGGAGTGAAGACTTTGGTTACCTGAGCCTCGATCAAAAAATTCCTGCGGTGATTTTCTGGTTAGGTGCCGTAGATCCAGTTAAGGTGAAGGAGAGTCAGGAACGAGGCATCGCTCTGCCCTCTCTGCACTCGCCACTCTTTGCGCCTGTGCCGGAGCCTACGCTGCGAACGGGTGTGAAAGCGATGACCGCAGCGGTGATGGATTTGATGAAATAAGAATAGGATCTATTTGACCAATAGGACCTATTATCAATGAGTCAATGGATCTAGAAAAAATTCGCCAATACTGTCTATCCCTCCCCCACGTCACTGAGCGGGTGCAATGGGGTAACGATCTGCTGTTTAGCATCGGCGGAAAGATGTTTGCCGTTGCTGGACTTGATGCGAAGTATCCAACCAAGCTCTCCTTCAAATGCACGCCTGAAAAGTTTGCTGAACTAGTGGAACAGAAAGGAATCATTCCCGCTCCTTATGTTGCGCGATACCATTGGGTTGCACTTGAAGACTTGAATGCCTTACCGCAAAAGGAATTGAAAGCACTCCTGCAAACTGCCTACCAACTTGTGCACGATAAGCTGCCTAAGAAGATCCGAGACGGGTTAGGGAAATAGGTTTTGCCAAGTCATTTTCCAGATATCATTTGATATTTTTCAGTTGGTCATTTTTGTACGACAGGCTGTTAGCCTGTCGTCGGTTCGCTTGAGCTTGCGGGTTAGCAAGTGATGCTCCACGCAACGACAGGCTGACAGCCTGTCGTACAAAATGACCAACTGAAAAATGTCAAATGATATATGGAAAATGATCTAACCGGAGACAACCCTTTCCATCCCCCCTCATTCAAACAATAACTTTCCCCGTTCTCAAAGCATTCCCATCCACTCGGAGGTCCCGATGAGAGTCAGGTTCCGCTTGCTTTCGCTCCTCTTCTTACTGTTCGTTTCCATTCACGCTGCCAAAGCCAAAGATTCCGCCGAAGTGCTTGCACTCAATGCTGCCTCGTCAAATGCCGCCGTTGCCAACACTGCGATTGCGGAATTGCGCATCGCTGGCCCTGCGGGGATGCGAATGTTGATGAATCAGTATGCGGAAGAAATTGCTCGTCATATTTCCAATCCAACAGGCCCGGCATCACCGGAATGGCAACGAATCTCCGCCGCGCTCGATGCGGTCAGTCAACAACGAAACAGTTACCTCTCCGGTCTCTACTGGTATACAGATATATCCGAAGCACGAAGGGTTTCCGCGCAAACCGGCAAACCGATTCTTTCGTTGAGACTTTTGGGGAAACTTACGGATGAATTGAGTTGCGCAAACAGTCGTTTCTTCCGCACGGTTCTGTATTCAAACGCGGCCCTATCCGCAACTCTGCGCAACGAATTCATTCTTCACTGGCAAACAGTTCGTCCGGTGCCGCTGATTACGATCGACTTTGGCGACGGTCGTAAACTGCAGCGGACGATTACCGGCAACAGTATCCATTATGTTCTCGATTCTGACGGACAGGTAATTGATGCGATTCCAGGTGTGTATGGTCCAGCAGCGTTTACGCGAAGGCTCTCAGCCACGGAGATCTTGTTTGCCAGTTTGAAAGGAAAGACTGACAACGAAAAGCGCCGGTTGTTGATGGATCACTACTCTTCTCTGAACAACAAGATTTCGCTTGCCTGGCTTGCCGATGTAACGAAACTCGGAGGCAGGAAACCGGAGGGAGTCACTGTTCTGGTAAACGACAAAGGTGAAGCCTTGAGTATTATGCCGCTCGCCGTGTCAAAAGCGATTACCGAGGCTTCCGTGCTGCGCTCGATGACAGCAGGTTCAGAAAGCTTGGGACGAATTACAGACGAGGAGACATGGAACAAGATCGCTGAAATGCACCGGGCTGATGCCGTTCTCGATGACCAAAGTGTTTCTCTAATCAGGAAGCAGAACCCGAATCTGTCGAACGAGGAGCTGACGAATCTGCTAAACAAGTTTCAGAATTCAGTCGCGCTCGATACAGTCCGCAACGAGTACAGGATGCATACCCGTCTGCTCGCATGGTTAATGAACAACTCCTTGCGCTCAGACGTGGAGAAGTTTAACAACAAGGTCTACGCTGAGTTGTTCTTTACGCCAAAAACAGATCCATGGCTGGGTCTGTTAATGCCTGACGCGTATACCGCGATCGACAACAGCGGAGTGGTGAAGAGTAATTAGCTGGGTTAATAAAAACCCCCTCGTCCTGGGACCGCAGGCGTCCTCGCCTGCCCGCCTCGAGCCGAACCAACTCCATTTCATCAGCTAGCTCATCCGGTTTCATGTGGACGCGGGCAGGCGAGGGACGCCTTCGGTCCCAGGACGAGGGTGCTCGTAAAACGGCTTCGGTTCTGACTTGCCTTGCCTCATAATCCTGCGCAGCCCCTGATCAAAGTTGAGAATACAACATGCGCCGAGCCCTCCTGCTCCTAATTCTTCTATTTCCTTCTGTGGCGTTCGCGCAAACTACTCAAGACAAAATTCGCGAATACCGACGCGCTAACGAGCACAAGATCCTTCGCGAGTTTATTTCCCTGCTTTCGATTCCGAACGTCGCTGCTGACACTCCAAATGTCCGCAAGAATGCCGAACTCATCGTTGAAATGATGAAACAACGTGGTTTGAACCCACGATTGCTTGAAGGGCAAACTCCAAATGTGCCACCACTGGTCTACGGTGAATGGAAGACTCCGGGTGCTTCTCGAACGTTGATTCTTTACGCTCATTACGATGGTCAACCAACGGACCCAAAACAGTGGAACGGAACACTGCCCTGGCAACCCGTATTTCGCAGCGCAGCATTTGAGTCTGGCGGTAAACTAATTTCGGTTCCGGCGGCCAATGAAGCAATAAACCCGGAATGGCGCATCTACGCTCGCTCAGCTTCAGACGACAAAGCAGGTGTAATGGCAATCCTCACCGCCTTCGATGCGCTAAAGGCAGCAGGACTCAGTCCGAGTGCAAACATCAAGTTTGTCTTTGAAGGCGAAGAAGAAGCAGGATCCTCTCACCTCGGCGAAATCATCAGACTCAATAAAGAGCTACTCGAGAGTGATGCGTGGATCATTTGCGATGGACCAGTGCATCAGTCAGGAGTCAAGCAGGTTGTCTTTGGCGCACGTGGCGACGTCAATGTTGACCTGACTGTTTACGGCGCGAAGCGTCCATTGCACAGCGGACATTACGGCAACTGGGCACCGAATCCCGCACTTCTGTTGGCGCGTTTACTCGCCACGATGAAGGATGATGACGGCCGGGTAACAATCGATGGCTGGTATTCTGATGCGGAACCTTTGGGTAATGCAGAGCGCAAAGCCATTAGTGAAGCCCCGCAATATGATGATCAACTCAAATCGCAATTGGGACTCCGTCGTACTGAAGGCGCGGGCAAGACTTTGATGGAGCTCATCAATATTCCGTCACTCAACATCAACGGTTTCAGTAGTGGCGATGTCGGTGCACTTGCGCGCAACGTTATCCCCACCACCGCATCTGCGGTTCTGGACCTGAGACTTGTCAGAGGAAACGATCACGATCGCCAGGTGCAACGACTCATCGAACACATCCGCAAGCAAGGGTACTTCGTGATCGATCACGATCCAACCGATGCTGAACGCAGGCAATATCCTTTGTTGGCAAAAGTAAATGCGAGGGTCGGGGGTTACAACGCCGAGCGGACTCGCATGGATCATCCGATTTCACTGGCGTTGATTGCGGCGGTGCAAAGCACCACTAAGGAGAAGGTGGTACTACTGCCAACCTCCGGAGGAAGTTTGCCCTTGTCGGTGATCACTGAGAACCTGAAGACTGTGACGTTGTCTGTCCCAATCGCAAACTACGACAATAATCAACATGCCGAAAATGAGAACCTGCGGCTGCAGAATTTGTGGGACGGGATCGAAACATATGCGGCGATAATGATGATGAAATGAGGACTTTGGCCTTCGGTCTTAGGTCCTTTGCCCTTCGGTCTCTGGTCGTTGAGTAGAACGGACACTCAAAGGCCAAAGACCGAAAGCCAAAAACCATTTGTCAGAGCGTACAGTTGTATGCCTTCATCGTAGTGCGTGCGTTGTCGTGCGCTGTCTTACAAGCCGCCGCTAATGCTGACTTCGTTTGTGGATTGGCGGCCTGGTCATGCCATGCTTTCTTCCAATTGGCCAAGGTTGTATCAAACGTTGGCCGTGCTGCGGCTGGAACTTTGTCGTGAACGCAGGCTTCATAAGCTTTCAGGAATGCGTCGCACTCAGGGACCCCGACTTGACCAGCAGCAGTGGTTGTCGTTGCAGCGGGTGATGCTGCTGGAGCTGTTGAAGTCGCTGCGCGATTGGTGGTCGTTTCAGACTTCGCACAGCTCATCATCAATACGGTTGAGATAGCCACTAACAGTAGGAGAGAGAATTTCGACTTATAGTTTTTCATGACTCAGGTAAACCTTTGGGCCATCGGCAAAAGATGAAAAAGCGTGCGCATCATACACGAGAAAGCTGAAGGGATATATAGAATTTCGGTGGGCGGTATCCGTGGTAGCAGTCCGGAGTTAATGGTCTTTGACCTTTGGTCTTTGGCCTTTGGAGTTCCACGGCCTACAAGCATCAGGCGAAGACAAAAACCAAAGACCCAAGACCAAAGGCCGCTGCCTATCCTTGTTCGATCTTCTATTCTTTCGATACGATAAGCCTACTTTTCCACAATTAAAACAATCGCGGGGGTGCTGCTAATGAAAAACGTAATTAGCATGGTCGTTGGCCTGCTTCTCTTCTCAAGTTGCGCTCGTGGACAAGACATGAGCGGACATAATCACGCAACACCTGGCCCTTCTGCTGAGGCAGTAGAGTCACAGGACTGGGCCAAACAGCGGTTGGCGAAATCTCCCCGACACCAGGAGTGGGTCAAAGTCAAAAACGGCAATCGTGAAGTAAATAGCTTCGTCGTTTACCCCGAAGTGAAGAACAAGGCCACCGCCGTGGTTGTGATTCACGAGATCTTCGGAATGAGTGATTGGGTACAGAGCCTTACCGATCAGTTAGCTGAAGCGGGCTACATCGCAATTGCGCCGGATTTGCTGTCGGGGATGGGCCCGAACGGCGGTGGAACAAGCTCACTGGATCGAAATGGAGTTGGTCAGGCGATTCGGGACCTTCCACCAGATCAGATCACTGCCGATCTGAACGCGGTTGCTGATTACGCTTCGAAGCTACCGGCGGCGAACGGCAAAGTAGTTGTGACAGGTTACTGCTGGGGTGGAAGCCAATCTTTCCGATTCGCGACAAATCGGCCAAGCCTGAAGGCCGCGTTTGTCTTCTACGGATCTGCGCCAACTACATCCGGCTCATCCAGCACAATCGATAAGGAAGCGCTCGCAAAAATAGCGGAACCTGTTTACGGCTTCTATGCTGGGAATGATGCACGAATCGATCAGACTATTCCACCTACTACTGAAGCGATGAATGAATTGAAGAAAACCTATGAGCCGGTAACCTACGAAGGAGCTGGTCACGGTTTCATGCGCGCGGGCGATGCTCCTGAACCAGCGGCACCCACCGCTACCGGCAATAAGGAAGCAGACGACAAAGCCAAGGCTGATTACGACAAAGCATTGACCGCTTACAAAGCGAACAAGAAAGCCCGCGACGATGCGTGGGCGAGATGGAAGAAGATTCTGGCGGGCATTTAACGATCTCAGATCTCAGATCCCAGATCTCAGATCACCAACATCAACTTGGTTCTACGATCTGGGATCTGGGATCTGAGATCTGAGATCAACCGATGACCAAACGAAAAATCATCGTCTACATTGCAACGAGTGCCGACGGCTACATTGCTCGCACAGATGGAAGTGTCGACTGGCTGGATCGACCTAGAACGGCCGGCGACTACGGAATGAAGAATTTCTTTAAAACAATCGACACGATATTGTTTGGCCGGAAAACTTACGATCAGAGTTTGAAGTTCGACCAGAAGAGTGTGGAAAGCAATCTGTCGAAGACGAAAAACTACGTCTTCACGCACAAACCACCGAAGTCCAAATTAAATGTAGCCTTCGTGAACGAGCCCGTAAAAGACTTTGCGAGCCGTTTGAGGGCTACACCCGGTAAGAATATTTGGATGATGGGTGGAGGCGGACTTATTGGATCTTTCCTGGATGCGGGAGAATTGGACGAGTTCATCATTCACGTCATCCCAACTTTCATTGGCGAAGGAATCCCGCTCATCGCGCCGCGTCACCGCAGTGTTGAATTATCGCTTTTATCAACTCACGCCTATAGCGATGGGGTTGTGCGGCTGCATTACCGTGTGGAGAATCCCCAGCGCTGAAGACGATGCGGTCAGTACCACCTCGCGGTAGCGGGTGAGTGCGCAGCTTGTTCGAGATGGATGATTGAGCTTCGCACCCACCCGCTACCGCGAGGTGGTACTGACCGCATCCAAGTGTCTCTCAAAAGATTCACCGCAGTTGCGAAGGCCTGAGCTGTAGCGCAGTTCAATTGCGACTCAGGCTTTCACAAAGCTGCGGTGAAAATCATCTACTTTGTTCTTTGTGCTTGGAAGTTGCCTGCACCCGGAGAAGTGAACACAGCATCACAAAGCACAAAGCACTATTCCTTAGCCAGCACTTCACGAAAGAATTCGACCGCCCGCGGATCTCCCGACTCTCCCAACGACCTCATCGCCTGCTTTCGCACCAGTTGATTCGGGTGTGACCGTGCAATCTTTATCAGGATCGGTACTGATTCCTCCGAGTGCCGTTCACTTATGGCACGCACTGCTTGAACTTGCACTTCAGTATTTCCGTCTGCGCTCTGAGCCGTAGCGCTGAGAAACTCAAAACTCTTTTTGCCTGCGCGTTCACCCAACAACCTGATTGCCTGCTTACGAACGTCCAGGTTGTCAGTGCCGCTTGCAACCGCAAATAGCTTCTCTTCAACGCGCGGACTTTTGATATCTGACAGTGCCTGCAAGATCGTGCGACGTACTTCAGCCGACGGTTCCGAATCAAAGAACTTCAGAAGATCATCGACCGCCGCATCGCCGCGTTCGCTCAACACGCGAATCGCTTGTTTCCTCAATTCCGAATTGTTTTCACTCTTCGCAATCTCCAGCAATCGGCTGTGAGCACGTGGACTGTTTGTTTCCGAGAGCGATCGAAGCGCGGCTCGTTTTACGTCCAGCTGAGGATCGCTTGAATAGATCTTAATTAATTCATCGACTATGTCATCTCGCTTGAAATGACCCAACTGCCGTACGGCAGACCTGCGCGATTCCCAATCACCGTCGTTCTTCGCAACCTCAATCAGAAACGTAAAAGCAGGTTGCTGGTCAGACGTGTTGCCCGCTGCAGAAATTATTCCCTGCCGGATTTCAACGTCTTTTACAGCTTCATAAAGGCTTTGGATGATCGGCATCGAGCCCCGGTCGTGACCTTGCCCGATTGCGTATGCCGCCTGACGTCGAATCTTTTTGTCTTCCGTTTCATTGCGAACGAGGCCGGCCAGGAAAGTTTGTTCGCCTCCGACCTGACCAAGCCAGTAAACAGACGACGATCGAATTCGCTGATTGGCTGAATTGGTAACAAAAGACTTCAACATTCCAGCTACACGCAAGTCATCGTGCAGCGCAATCCCCAGAACGGCTCGTTCGCTCAACTGGTCGAGCGGAGCGGCAGCAGCTAAGGCACGCAGGTAATTCAAACTTTCTTCGTTATTCGCGCGGCCTAACCAATAAACAGGATAACCACTGTATTCACGTTTGCGTTCGAGGTTATAAACCTCCATGCGCGTAATCTGATTTCCAGATGGATCGCGCAACAGGAAGATCGCGAGATTCCGCGTCTCAACAGGCATACCATCAGCCGTTGTGCCAACAAACACGGTGGTGTCTCCCATCGTGTTCATTGAACCGTGAAACTCCCGAATTGCAGGATCGATCGCGACACCAGATCGAACATCAAACGCGTACGCTGACCAGTAAGGTGATTGCCTGGCCCTGGCCTTTTCTCTTGCGGCGTCGAGTCTCGCCATCAGGTCAGCACCTTCGACCGCAGTGAAACTTTGGACCGTGACTGTAGGTGATTGCGTTTGCACATCGCAGGTCGCAGCTTCTACGCTCGCGATCGGTTTTGCGGCGGCGCAGGCAACAACGCCAAGCAGAAGACTCAACAAGAATGTTTGACTGATCTTCGATCGTTGCATGATGAAATCTCCTTGTCCGACGAACTTTAGTTTGTCGCGCGTCGGGTTAGAGCTCGTAGAATTCATTGGTGCTTTGAATGGTTGCATCGACAAACTAAAGTTCGTCGGACATTCTGCGCTACTTCAAAAGCTCTTCCAGAAACTTCAAAGCTTCCGGATCTTTGCTCTCGCCGAGATACCTGACGGCAAGTTTCCTTTGCTCAACGGATGGATCGCTTCGAGCAATTGTCATTAGTTTGTGTACTGCACTCTTCTGTTTTGAATTCCCAAAACCTCGCATCAGGGCCACTCGAAGCTCGGGGTTTTGTTCTGAGTCGTACATTGCTACGAGCTGATCAGTAGTCTGTTCGTCGTCGTTGTCACCCAGGACGCGAATAGCAAACTTGCGCAAGTCGAGCGCATCGTTGCTGCGGGCGATTTCAAACAGTTTCGCGCGCGCACGCGGATCTTTGTTATCGGCAAATGCGCGGAGCATCGCCTGCTTGAGTTTCAGATCAGTTTCCGACGTGTAAAGCTGCAGCAAATCGTCCATGCCGATGCGGCCGCGATCAGCCAGCCTGCGAATGGCTTCGTATCGCATTTCCGGAGTGTCGCCCGATTTCGCAACTTCAAGAATTTTGGTTCGCGCACGCGCATCGTCACGATCGGCCAGCGCCCGTAGCACTTGCATACGAATCTCCGGGGTCTTGTCGGAGTCGTAGATACGGATCAACTCGTCCAGTGAAGCAGCATCTCTTAGATCCGCGAGGTATCGAATCGCATATTGCCTCGTAGCGACATCGGGTCCACTGCGCGCAATCTCTAACAGTTTTGCGTTACCTCGTTGAGTCCGGCTATCCACGAGTGCCCGCAGGACCTGCACTCTAATCTCTTTCGTTTGATCAGCATCGTAGAGTTTGATTAGTTCGTCCACGACCTGCTCGTTGTGCTGATCCCCCAGACGCTTGATTGCCGTCAAACGCAGCTTCAGATCTGGTTTGAGAGCAGTGTTTGCGCGTGCGATATCGAGGAGAATGGGGACTGCGCGTTCGCCACCGTAAGCTCCCAGCAACGAGACAGCGGCCGATTGAAACCCCGGACAGGTGGCTGGGCTTGCTTTCAAAGAATCCGTAACGATGGTAATCGCGCGCTCCTTATCCGCCTCGAATAGACTTTGAAGTGCGAGTACTTTGATTTCGCAATCTTCATTATTCTTAAAATCAGCCACGACATTTTGATAGCCCATTACGACCAACAAAGCCTCCGCTTCGCGGCGCCAGCTCGAGCCGGGAAAGCGTTCGATCAATCTCTTGAGAGGAGTTGCAGCTTGCTCTTTCAGGTTCTGCTTTTGAAGTGAATACGCATACCAGTAGAGTGCGGCATCAACGTCTTTTTCTTTTGGGTAACCTTTGATGAACTCGCTGAACTTCTCCGAAGCCTTCTGCCAATTCTGTGCTTCGATAAAATCGCGTCCCTCCTTGAAGATTTGTGCAGCAGCTACGTTCATTTTGCTGGCCTGCACAAAACGATTGAGCTTCTGTATCTCCTGATCGACTGCCTGGGTTCGTTGCGTGTAAATCAGAGCGGTCGCCAAAAAAGTCAGGCAGCACAAAAGCGCGAGTGCGGTTCTGGTTCGTGAAAAATAAGCAATAAGATGTTTCATCGTCGTCAATCCTCTAATAGTTGATATTCTTTTAGTCTTGCCGGTTCACCGCACAGGCACAGAGAACCCGAGAGCGAGCGCAGAAGATCGAGCGGTGATCAAAAACGCACATGACATCTCCATGTTCCCTGTGCCTCTGAGGATCGAAGATCCCAGATCACAGATTCCAGATCCCAGATCAAATCATCTATTCTTTAGTGGCACGTCATCTCTGAGATCTGAGATCTGAGATCTGAGATCAATCAAGTGCACGAGCAAGCGCAGTCGAATTAACTTGCAACAGAGCAACTATGTTCTTCCGCTCCACGCGATCTTTGATGGTTTTGACATCCGCGGCCCGAGCGTTCGCTGGAAGATTGGCGATATCCAAAAGGATCGGTTCGAGACTCTCGAGCAGTGAAGACACTTGCGCATCGCCGGACGCGTCTGCCTCACGGCGAAGCATCATGTTTTGATAGATAAGTTTTTGCGCAAGTTTCTTCTCGTATTCGAGTTCAGGAGCAGCACCGGGTTTACCGGGACGCACGTTTCTAAATGATCGAAGCAGCAACTCTGACTTCTGAAAATGGATCGCAGTCATCGTCTCAGCATCGGCCGAACGAACTCGTTCTGTATCGCCCGGAGGTTCAGCCGTGTTCAACGCAATGTTGTCTGGTTGTGGCTCGAAAGCGAGTGGCGGCCGCTTCTTGTTGGGGACCACCTTGTTCTTCTCTGGACTAGCAGGTGTCGGTGACTTCTTTGGCGCTGTTGGTTTTGGTGCGCTTACTTGTCCGCTGCCCCCGGTTGAACCTGATTTCGGCGTTTGATTGTTTCGATTGGAGTTGACGCCAGCTATCTCTGGATTCGCTGCGGGACTAGACTTGAGCTTCGGATAAACAAGCAAACCAATAACGACTCCGATAATCAATAAGGAAGCTAAGGCAGCAACAGCCGGATTAAACGCCCAACGCCAAACTGTCCTCGCTGGTGATTTCTGCTTGCCGAGAATTCTCGCCAAGGCCTCGCGTTGCGCCACAGGTTTGAAGGCGACTGGAAAATCAGCGATCTGTGCGCGCAAGTTCAGAAAGTCAGACTTTGCTTCCTGACACTCACTGCAGGTTAACAAGTGACGTTCAAGTTCCCTGGCTTCCTGTGGTGGCAGTTCGCCGTCTATGAGTGACGAAATCTTTTCAGTGCAATCGCAGTTCATTTCTTAATGTCCGATAAACTTCAGTTTGTCGTGTCTCGCGAATGAGCCCCGTCGAACAATCACGCCCTGGCTTCATAACTCTTCGCCTTCTTGGTCCAACGTTCTCGCAGTGCCGCGCGCGCCCGGAAAATATCGACCTTAACCTTGCTCTCCGATACGTTCAGCACCTGACTGATATCCCGGTAGCTGAGCTGCTCCTGTTCCCGCAGCAACAAGGCAACACGCTGATCTTCCGGTAGAGCTCTCAACATCGATAACACCAGTTGCTTGCGCTCAGCAGTTTCATATTCCTCTTCGGGATTTCGGCTGCGGGGCGTCATAACTTCCATTACTCGATCAAAGAGCCGGTAACGCGCGTTCGACTTGCGAAACTCGTTGATGGCGAAGTTCCGGGCGACCCGATAAAGCCAAAAGCGGGCCTGCTCATGGGGCAAAGTCTCCCATGCCGTCCGATGCAGTTGCAGGAAACTCTCCTGTGCCAGATCCTGAGCCAGCTCGACGCGACCTCCCAATAAACACTCCAGAAACCGGCATAAGCTAGGGTAGAACTCCTGAAACAGCATGGTGAACTCTTCATCTTGGCTCGCCATATGCTGCGCTACGTCTCCTAAAACACCTGGGTTCGAGAAAAGTTACAGAAAAGTCTTTTGGACTTTGGTCTTTGGCCTTGGAACTTTGGGTTTCGGCTGTGTTCTGCGGTCAAGGAATGTCCAAGGGAAGTAAGACTAGGAAACAAGTCAGGAATTAAGAACAAGTAAGAGTTAAAGAACAAGCGGTTTACCCCCGCGATCTTGTCAATTCAAGCCCTTTGTTGGTAGCAGAGCGGGGGTAAACCATCCTTCCTTACCTGTTCTTCAATTCTTGCAGGGTCTTTGTGTAGAGCTGTCTCGTCTATTTTTCTCGGAGATCACAGATTCAGATAGAATCCCGCGGTCCCTGTTGTTGTAATCAACTTTCAACTAGGAGCCTAAAATGTTCAAACGTTACACTTTTTGGGTGTGGCTGGCCGTTGTGTTCCAGTTGGTAAACGCCCTTGGTCATTCGTTGAGCTTCTTCATTACCCAAGTTCCCACAAATGAAACCGAGCGACAACTTCTTGAGCTCATGGGGAACTACCAACTGGACATGGGCGCGGGCTTTCATCGCACCACACACCAACTCTTTACCGCTCTAAGTGCCTGTTTTCCGCTGTTCTATTTGCTCGGGGCACTAAACAACATCTATTGCCTGAAGACGAGAGTTGAGCCTCGGGTTTTGCGTGCGCTATTGATGATTCAAGTAATTGTGTTTGGAATTGCTTTTGGCGTGATAGTTGTGTTCGCGTTTCTGCCACCAATTGTGTTGTCGGGCCTGGTGTTTTTGTCACTATCGATCGCGTTCTTCTTGACGCCGCGAACAGAATAGGACCGATAGGACGTATTCGACCTATTTGTTTTCGACGACTCAAACGTTGTTCAGGATCGACATGGCGGTGCTTGAGAAAATTTGATTCTTTTCTTCCGCGCTGATCTCCAAACTCTCGATCGAACTCACCGCTCGATCGATTGATCCCAGCAGATGCGGATAATCACTTCCCATAACCATGTGATCTGCGCCCACCATGTTACGAACCATCGTCAAAGTGTGCGGGCTAAACGAAACGGTGTCGTAGTAGAGTTGCTTCAAGTAATAGCTGGGCAACTTATCTATCTTTGTTCGACAATCCGCGAAATCTCGAAAACCGTTATCCATTCGTTCCATCAGGTAAGGCACTGCGCCACCGAGATGTCCAATGATCCAACGGATGGAAGGAAACTCCTCAAACATTCCGTCATAGCACATTCGGGCTACGGCGAGACTGGTATCAAACGGAAAACCGATAATCGGCCCCAACACGTATTCACGAAACGCGTCGGCATTTGCCGGCAGCATCGGATGCAGGAAGATGCAAAGCCTCATCCGATTAGCTTCCGCAAAGAACTCCCGGTATTGCGGAGACGTTAAGGGCTTGCCTCCGATGTTGCTAAGCAGAATGACGCCGTTAAGTTTCAATTCTTCAATTGCTCGATGAAGTTCTCTCAAAGCGTCTTTGCCGGCGTCCATGGGAATAGAGGCAAAGCCCTTGAATCTCGTTGGGTGCGTCGCAATCAACTCAGCGTATGAATCATTAATCATTCGCGCGACGTTCACCTGATGCTCCGGCGGCGCGAAGAAGACGTTCGGAGTCGACAGCGAAACGACTTCTACATCGATTCCTACCCGGTCCATGTCTTCGATTCGTTGCGCTACGTCCGTCATAGCGGGAGTGACACCAAAGAAACGAGCACCACGATAGGTAATGATTGTTTGACCTGTCGAACTCTCAGCAAACGAAAACTCCGACGGCAGTTCGCGTATCGCCTGAAAGTAACTGTTAGTGTAGAAATGCGTGTGGAGATCGAGCTTCTGATTTGCCATTGAAAATTATTCGCCGCAGCCAAATCTGACTATTCGTTTCGTTTTTGATTGATTGCGTTGACCCAGGATTCTCACTGACAGTTGTAGACGGGAACATCCAACATCCTTCAGCCAAAAGCCAGCGATATACTTTCCGCTTTCTCGAATCTTAACGGACTCGATTTCCCGCACAACTCGCTCGCGCCGCGAATTGATCGGCTTGTAGCTCGCAACCAACTCGATCTGACGCGGCGGGGCTAGAGCATATTCACCCTCAACTTCAACGGTAACCAACATCGATGTTGCCGCACCTTCACGGGTTGAGCCCTCCAGCGGCGTGTTCCAGAGAATCGATGGAACTTCATACCTGTCAGACTCCGGCTCAGCAACCTCAGGGGAAAAGGTGCCTTTGTTATCGTAAAACAACATCGCTTTCACGGCGGTGATCTTGTACGGCGCTACGGCTTGACGATTGGGAATGGCGGCCAGTGAACCGCAGCTGAGTAACAATAGGCTGGCAATTAATTTCAGAGTCATAGTTTTGTGTGGCCTTTGGTCTTTGATCTTAGGTCTGCCTGACTATGACAACGAACACCAAAGGCCAAAGGTCAAAGACCAAGCTCATATTTCTCTTCCGTTCGAACTGCTCCCCAGATCGCGTGCGTGTTTTGTTCGGTAAGTTGAAATCCGGCGTCTCGATAAAGATGTGCTGCTGTTTTTAGTTCGCTGATGGTCCACAGGAATACGGATTTGTAATTTCGCTGACGGCAAAAATCAACCGCATCCCTCAGCAGCCTTTTGCCAAGTCCTTGACCACGAGCGTCAGGATCCACGAGAAACCAACGTAACTGCGCCGTTTGATCAGGCTGGCCCACGATTGCTACCGAGCCAACAATCGTTCCATCAAGCTCAGCAACGGCAAAGTAATCGTGTTCTGAGTTGTACGTGTTCGCAAACTGTCCGAGGCCCGCAGCAACATAGCCTTCGAAGGTGTGATCCAATCCATACTCAGCGGCGTACAGGGTGCCGTGGAGATATGTGATGTAACCGATGTCGCCAGGTTTGAAATGCGTTCGCAGGTTCATGAAGGGGAAGCCAAACCCGAAAAATAGGCGTTGGGTGAGTCGCGAATAAGTCCCATAGGTCCTATCGGTCCTATAAATTTCCAGACTTTAATTTGCCCTATACTCCCTTGCACACGCCGTCAATCGAGCCACGCCACCCCACGCTTCAAACTTCATCCATGCCGCCTGTTCAATTCCATTTACCCAATCATTTTCCATATATCATTTGACATTTTTCAGTTCCCATTTGATCGAATGGTTGCAGCTTTTAATGCGCTGAAAGTGCGTGATGAGTGGCAACTAAAAACGTCAAATCATATATGGACAATGATTTGATCTCACTGGTAGATCTTCGCAATCCGTTCCAGCAACTCCTCCTCAGACATCCGTTGCGATCCTTCGATCTGTTGAAGTCGAACTCTTACGACGTGATCGAGATAGGGAAATATGATGACGACCGGCCCGGATTGAACCCCAACAAACTTACCCAGACGAAATACCACCGCGCGCTCAGTGGGTTTTACGAATCGAACACTCCTGAATGCAACAATCACGAGAAGTGCGATGACCAAGGCGTAAAGGAACGCGGTACGGTAGGAACTCACCGCAACTTCTCCGACACGCTCACTGGTAAGTAAACGCGTGTGACGTAATCAGTCGCACGATGTTGCATGTGGCAGCCCTGGCAATTCTCGAGTTTCCCGTCCGCCTGTAACGTCTGACCGGTTCCGTCAAACACCATGTATTCCCAGTTCCCTTTATCAGGATCGTAACCATCATCGCGCTTTCTCATGACTGTCAAGAGTTCCGGTGACGTAGCGTCAGATCGGAAGCTAATAGCCCACTTTTCCTTCACGATCACTGAACCTTCAGGAAACATCGGAACCTTCTGCTCGAGCATTGCCGCCTTGCCGATGTCGTTGACATAGACCAGCACAGACCTATTAAGATGCGGGTTCTGCTTTTCCATACTCAATTGACGTGCAGAGGGCGGCGCGCATTGAAATGATAGCTGTGAACTAACTCGATGCGGCTCCCTGTTAACCAGGGTCCAATCCTTGTAGCCCGCAATGACTTTGTTCGGTGCAAACTCATCATTTCGGACTCGCACCTCGGAGTTAGCTGGTTTACTTGACGATACCGCAATCGTCACGAGTAGACCCAAAACAAAGAGAACCAGCGAAACCTTCACAGCTGCAGTCATGACTATTCTCCTCTTTATTTAACGAGAAGCTTATTCTTTGTCAGGAAAGCTTGAACAGTTTGGTCAAACTCCTGAGGTTTTTCCATCATCAGGAAGTGACTGACTCCGTCCCACATTACAAACTCCAGATTAGGTGCCAACGACCGCAGAAACGTTTCCGTGTCGGGTGTCCAAAATGGGGATTTGGCCAATACCGCCAAAACGGGGACGTTGATCTTGTCAGGCGCATAAATCGTTTCGTCTGCCATTCCTTCCATCGCGCTCATCCCCACGTAATCCGGAGTGGCCAACATTGCGTTTCGGACCTCGCTTTTGAGCTTGTCGTCTTTCATCTGCGCCACGATTCCGTCAACTATTCGTACGGAAGTTTCCTTGTAATTTGCCTTAAGCGGAGCCATGAACTGTTCCATCTGCTCTTTGGGAAACAACATACGAAGCGAGCCATCAACGATCACAAGTCCAGCTGTCTGGTCTGGGAACAATCGATAGAACTGGCGAACTACCGGCGTACCCATACTATGCCCGACCAACACACCGCGCTTCACCTTCGCGTCTTGAAGAACCGCTTCGATTGAACGTGCCAGATAGTCCATCGTGTACGACACATGCGGCTTGTCGCTTTGGCCATGGCCGGCGAGATCGACAGCAATAACTCTCATTTCCGGAAAATCGTTCAATTGTGGTTTCCAGAACTCGGCGGAACACGTCCAGCCATGAACAAAGACCAGGGCTTGATCACCTTTACCGCGGTCGAGGTAATGAATCTTTATGTCGCCAAACTTTGCAAAGCGACTTTGAATGTCTGCACTCTTCGCTGACGTCGCGAGGAAAATGAAAACGCACACGCCAAGTAATAGTTTTCTGGGAATCATTTCGAAAACCTCCGTAAAGTTCTGCAAAGAATACACCGGGTTGGATCGAGGGGCGAGAGGGCGAGTGGGTGAGTGGAAGACGCGGTGACACGGAGGGACACGGAGAGTGCTGTCGCCGCGGCTCCGTGTCGCCGCTTCTCCCACTCGCCCCTCGCCCTCTCACGCTCACGTCTCACAACGACAATCTAATCGTAACATTCGGCCCGTGTCTCGCGATGTTATAGTGACTTAGCAGAATCGTTCTTCAAACATAGGGGCAGCGGCAAATCCCGGCGCAAGCTTCTCCACCTACCTCAACTTTCAGGTTACAGGCACAACATGTCGGAAGGAACGGCAGCAGTGAGCACGCGACCAGTTTCGAGCAATGGCGAGCGTCAACGTCCAAATGTCAACAAAGATAACTGGCTTGGCTTTGTTGGCGATGTTGTCAACTTTAGCGGCGAGGTGCGCTTCAAGTCGATGTTACGAATCGACGGTCACTTTTCCGGCAACGTTACATCTCCTGAGGGGACGTTAATCGTCAGCACTGGCGCCGAAGTGACTAAAGCGGTAATCAACGTGGCGGTCGCTAAAATTAACGGCACCGTCGAAGGTGATATTCACGTCAGCAAGGAACTGGTTCTTGGACGGACAGCGAACGTCAAAGGCAAGGTTGCCGCGCCCGCACTCGTGGTCGAAGAAGGCGCCAGGTTCAACGGGAGTTGTCGCAGGGCCTAGCAAGAACTAGAGGACGTATAAGACCTATTCGAGCTTCACTACATCCACGAAATACAGATCCGTGGCGACCTGGAACTCATCTTTCTTTAGGACCGTTTTCATCGTCTGCCATTCATTCGTCGGTTGAATAAGTTGCCAGTTGTCTTTCGTGCCAACACGAATAGGCATCGCAAAGCCAGCCTCGTCTGTCTTCCAGCGATAAGACACATTCCCGTCCGCAAACTTCAACTCCAAAACCGGCAGAGCTGTGTGGCGAAGATATTGATTGAAGATAGGCGTGAAGTTCTTTCCCGTGCGCCGGTTGAAAAACTCGACGATATCTTCGGTCATAATGTTCTGGTACTTGAAGTGTTGATACAAATCATGAATTAGTGCAAACCAACGCTTGTCGTCATCGATAACACTTCGCAGGGTGTTCAAAAACAGCGCGCCTTTGAAGTACATGTCCTGCGGCGGCTCAGCATTAATCCCATGCGGCGGAATAATAGGCTGACGATTTCGAACCTTGGATTTGTAGCCGTTGGTGTATTTCAACCCGTCAGCTTTGCCATACGTGTACTCGACATAGAGACACTCGAGATACGTGGTCCATCCTTCGTGAATCCACATGTCGGATGTGTCAGCTGCCGACACGCTATTGCCAAACCACTCATGACCGCTCTCGTGAATGATGATGAAGTCGAAACGTGGACTGATCCCAACGCCAGTCCAATCTCGTTCGAGATAACCGTTTGCAAAATGATTTCCGTAAGTCACAGCGCTTTGATGTTCCATGCCTGAATAAGGCACTTCAATCAATTTGTAACCATCTCTCTTGAATGGATACTCGCCAAAGTAATGCTGAAATGCTTGTAACATCCCCTTGGCTTGCGCAAACTGTTTCTTCGCCTTGTCCAGGTTTTCAGGTAAGGCGTAGAAATCGAGTGGTAGATCACCGAGTCGATCTGACCAGTGTTCATAGTGACCAATGTTTAGTGAGACGCTGTAGTTGTTGATTGGATAACTGACCTGCCAGTCCCACCGCGTGTATCCATCCCCCAGGTCGGTCTTTCCCAGGAACTTGCCGTTCGAAACATCAACCAGATCATTCGGTATTGAGACGCTGATATTCATCCTTTCGACTTCGTCGCGCCACTGATCTTTATTGGGCCACCAAATGCTCGCGCCTTCACCTTCGCACGCCGTATTAATCCAGGGACGACCGTGTGGGTCTTTTCTGAAAGCGATACCGCCGAAGCGCCCAGTTTCGAGTGGATGACCTGAGTAGTAGACATTGATCGTGTCCACCTGACCTGCTTTCAACGTTTCGGGAAAATCTACGAACACAGCGCCGGAATCACGGGTGAATTTCAATGCGGTTTTTGAACCTGGGCTTTTGGTTTTCGATTCCTTAATCCATTCAATTGAATCGATGTTAAGGGCCTCGTGAAGATCGAGTTGAATGCGATTGTCGTCATTCAGCATCTTGAAACGAATTTCAGTGTGACCCTTTAAAAACTTCTGATCCGGATCGACGCGAACATCGAGATGGTAGTAGAGAAGGTCGTTGTTTGAACGATAACGACCATACTCGCCGCGCAGGATGTTGGCTCGGGTGGGCTGCGGACTGACCTGCGCGTTGAAGGTTGCAAAGCAAGAAAGCAAAAGAAGAAGTAAGAAAGGTTTTAAGAAAGTGGCCATGGGATTGAAATTTAGTGGTCAGTGGTCAGGAGCATATAGGTCGAATAGGTCATATCGGTCCTATTAACTACAGCACTGATTACTTACTACCCCCAAGCCTGGCAATCTCCGCCAGCGACATCTCGTATTCGACAAATCTTCGATTTCCGTTATCGCGCACCCAACGTAAATGCTCGAGCGCTGCGTCGCGATCACCCTTCAGGGACAAATCCAGGCCTGCGTACGCATGAGCCTCTGTCTGTTCATCATTCGTCTTAGCCTGAGCTATCAGGTCCGTAAGACTGAGACTTGCATTCAGATATTGCAGAACGGGGTATGGCCAGTCTGTTGGATCAGACTGCGCGACTGCATCGACCAACTTCGTTTTTGCGAAATCGTCTTTCTTTACCTGTCGCAGGCTGAAATACCAGAGCAGGAACATATATTGAGAATGTTCGTCTCGCCAGCCTTCAACTCGAATGTAGTTATAGGCATCGCCTGCCGCCGCTTCCGCGTTGCCGCGTCGAAAATGTAGGTAAGCCGCGGAGCGATATAGCGACGATTGCTTTCGATCGACGTTGCCACCCTTTTCAAACGTTCGGAGGGCTTCCTCTTCATTCCCGGTTCGCAAATACGCAATGCCGAGATCTGAATAGAACGATCCCATTTCAGGATTCAAATTGATTGCTTGCTTGTAGTGCGTGATGGCGTCGTCGTACTTCTCATTAGCGGCGAGCATTCCAGCGTAGTAAAAGTGTGCAAGATAATTGTTGTTGTCGACTTCAATCGCTGACTTGAACAGCTTCTCCGCCTCGGCTTCCTGTCTCTCCGCCATTCGAACAACGCCGAGTGAGACCTGGCTCTCGCTGAGCTTGGAGTCTAACGCGATCGACTTTTCCAGGAACACTTTGGCCTCAGATAACTGACCAAGACGAAACAGTAAATCTCCCTCGTAGTACTGTGATTGAGCATCGGAAAGCACTTCAGACGTCATGTCCTTCTCGAAGGTTAGTTGTTTCTTAAAGGTAACCGTCAGAACCGGAAACAAAAAGCGACGAACATAATTATCTAATTCGTTTTGAAAGCTGTTTAAGTCAACTCCAAATGCCTTTTGAAAAGCTTCTTCATTTTGCATTCCTGAGTTTAAAAGCTGAATGAAGCTGACTAACTGTGGTTGTCGCTTCTGATCGTTCCCATTCATCAAATAGTGAACGAGCGCCCACGACTCGGCATAAAACATCCCGGCTTTGTTTGTCTCGTTGTAATGCGGCGACTTTCGATCGACCGCCAGAAGCGTCTTGAACGGCAGCATAAGGTCATTGCGCAAGCGAAGAATGTGCAGCGCTACCGGAATACCAAGGTTCACCTTTAACTCACCTTCTGTGTCAAACGTGCTATAGAACTCAGCCAAACCTTCATCAAGCCACAGCGGCAAGCGAACAAGACTGTTATGCAATACGAAATGTTCATACTCATGAAAGATCACTTCGTAAGGATTAATCCCTACTCTGTTTAGCGACAGAGCGATGTAGTTTCTGTGTGGTCCGGAAAGAAAGTAGCCGCCTACGTTGTCTCTGATTTTTCCCTGGTAGCGCGGTTTGAACTGACGAAAGGATTCATCTGACTTAAACAACACTACGGTGGTGGGAATTGGAGTAGAGATCGACGCCTTCGGCAGAATCAAGGAAAGAGTTTGACGAAACTGCTCCAACTTGAAAGCGATTTTACGCATATCGCTTTCGCTCGCATTTCCAACGAGTGTGAAGTTTTTGGACTGTACTTTTGTCCAGGCGTCCTTTCCGAATGCCGGTGCAATGATGATTAGGAGCCAGATGAGGATGAGTGGGGGATTTCGCTTCATTACATCACCTGATCAATATAGGACCTATATGACCTATTGGACCTATGCGTCACCGACCACTGACTAACCAGCCAACCAGCCTGCCATATTCCGCACGTAGGTCTTCACATCTTCAAGCCGCTGCGGGTCGCGTTGTATTTCATCTCCCGGAGGCTCAGTCAAAAAACTCGGACAACCCATCGATATGTCCCAGTTGTAGTCGACGAAATGATGGAAACTTGATTCGGCAACGGCGCGACCAAGTTCGTTGCCGTGTCGATCAGTGGACCTCTCGAAAGCGACGGCGAGATTGAACGAGCGATTAGTTACCTGGCTCTTACTCTTCGCAACAATCCTTGCCGAGTTGTCGCCTTCGGGCACGCCAACAGCTCCTTCATGTGGATGAGCGGGAAACCACTCGATTAAACCCGATGGATTATCCTTACTGCGCATTAATTCATGAACCGGATCGGCTGCAGTAACGTGCTGATAATTACCGTTTGCGCCTGAATGATAATTGGGCCACGACAGCTCACGATTGTCTTGATCATCACGCACGTGCCTTGCTGGATCTGGCTCCATCTGTTTCGTGTGAAAGAAGTGGGCGCGACCTACGCCACCAAGAGTACACAAAGACAGTCCGAGATCCTGGTGATCGCGCGTCGCCATGATCCCGCCGCCGTTTTGCCGGAAGCGGGTGATGCCACTACAGTCGTTGACGCTTAAACCCTCTCCAAGATCGACCGCGAAGAGCCACAATTCGTCGAAGTCTGATTCGAAAAGATTACATAAGACACTGTCGTCACCCGACGCATTTTGCTGACGGTCGCGGGTGGTGACCGCAAACAGGGGTGCGCCTTCTGCTGTTCGGGCGGAGCTCAGATGCTCCTTAAGCAAGGAGAACCTACCTATGTGCCAATTGTCTTCCTCATAGGGAATAGTTGTTTGCAAAAGGATGCGGATGGGAGTGCTCATAAATCAACCCCTTAGTTCGTGACTGTACGACAGGCTGTTAGCCTGTCGCGGTCCGTTGCTGGAAACGACAGGCTAACAGCTTGTCGTACTAGCTCGTGCCTCGTCCGCGAGCGAGTATTCAAAGTCGTAAAAATGTTTGCCGCCTTCAATCTTGATCGAGAAAGAGCCTGACAACCCAGTCAAATCACCAGTTCCCGAATCCGGAATGACGATTACTTTAAGTTCACCCACTCCACGATTCATGATGCCATTGTGTTGCAGATAGAAACTCCCACTCCGTCCTTTGATTGAGGCGGTAACTTTCTCGAGCGCGACATAACCAGCCGAACCCGAGACCCGCGTACCGGTCATAACCATCAGACCTTTGCTCGTTCCTTGAATGTCACCCTCGAATTGTTTGTCGATGGTCATACGACCAACGATCGCCTCTCCAGTTTTGTCTTCCTCCGGAGTTAACTTTACTTCAAATGTTCCAGATGCGTGCTCAGCCATGGCTACCCCAGTATTTAAGATTTAAGGTTTCAGAGTAAGATTTACCGCTGATTAATGACAATCTTCAATCTGAAATCTTCAATCTTAAATGCTCTCAATCAAACTCCCGCCTCTTACTCGACTGCTCCGGGCCTACTTTCCCCATTTCGATTTCTGCCACATAGTAATTCTCACCTTTGACTGGTGCGCCGGCCATTCGACGAAGCATAGCGATTTGTCCAATGTGTGTTAGTGAATCAGCAACAGGACCCTGAAACAACTTCTCAGCAGGACAATGCAGTTGCTCTTCGGAAGCCAGGTAGTCATCAAAAGCCTTGACGGTTGCGAAGAAGCGTTCGACCTCAGCGTCCCAGGCTTGCGGTGTAGAGTTGTGCCAGGTCTGTTTTCCTCGAGCCAGCGAGAGCGCCCAGTCGTAAAGGTCTCCAATGTGAGCAAGAATTTGCTCGGGGGTTCTAGTGGTTTCGTTTGCGCTAAATGAATTGAAGCCGGCGGGCGCCGCTTTAACCGCTTTGCCTCCGCGATAAGCAACCGTTGCTACTGTATGACGCAGCAACTCTCGTTTGTTATCTGGTGAAGTACGCATGTTTACCTTCTACTTTTGACCTTTCGCGAGCGCAGCCTGCTCGTTGATTAGGACTTTGCCATGATCGACGGTAATGACGTCTTCTTGTTTCAACGTGCCGTAGGATGTGCCATTAACGATCAACTCGTCGCCCCGGATAAGTACGTCAGCATCTCGACAAGGCATGAACTCGTAGACTTTGGTGCCGTCAGGCAGGTCTGCCAGCTGACGAGGCGCGGGAACACTCGTGCGATAACAGTCAGTCACCTCGATTTTGTGTCCTGCAACTGTCGATTCGACTCGGCCGAGCAACAGGTTGTTTGATCGACTACAAGCTAACTGAAGCACCAGGCATGCAACGAGGGCACACGCACTGGCGTCCTGGGACCGCAGGCGTCCTTGCCTGCCCGTGTTACCTATCATGGCCTGTGTTCGCTGCGGGCACGCGGGGACGCCTGCGGTCCCAGGACGAACGCTTCCTTTAACAAACTGAATGTTCACTGGTCTCCAAATTTCGGGAAGCGATCACGCACCAGGTTCAGGGCAATGCCATACTCCAACCACGCCTTTGCGCCCGCGAGCACAAAAGCGAAACCTTCGGTCGACTCGATAGCTTGCTTTACGACTTGATCTCCATCGCCCGTAAACCCGCGGTTTGTAACACTCACGAACGTGGTACCGTCCGGAAGTGAAGTAAAGATCCATTCGATTTCAGAAGGACTGTCGTAGGCACCCCAATCGACGCGGATTCGCTTGTTGAGTTCGAGTTCCTTAACCATCACTTCAACTGAAAAGTTGTACATCTCCCATTGCCACGTGATCGCTTTGCCGACTTCCAGTCTATCGCTACCACTCGTGAACCAGAAGTTGGACGTGACCGAGGGATCGACGAACGCTTCGAAAACTTCGGCAACCGGCTTGCGGATTTGCATCTCTGCTTTTGCGACTGGTGTAGAACTGACTTGCATAATTTGTCCTTACGCATTACGAGCTACGCTGAGTTGGGTTCTCATAAACTATGCTCGCACGTGTTGACGATTAAAGTACCACCAATTGATTGCTAACCATAAGAACGCGCGAGGTCATCTCCCCGAACAGAAGCCCGTTGATCGGACACACAAAAGCTCTTCTGTCGGAGCGCGGCCGTCCTCGGCCGCCCCCAACGAACAGGACCGTCTGACTAAAAACACCGACGCCCTGGTTCACCTTCAACATGTTTGGGAACTTTATTTCGGTTTTTGGTCAGACGGTCCTGTTCGATGGGGGCGGCCGGGTTCGGCCGCGCTCCGACAGAAGAGCTTGCCTGTATCTAGTCAGGGGGCTTCTGTTCGATGAGACGGGTTGGCGCTGAAGATTAAGGAAGCGACCTCGTTTGGACTATCACACAGATAATCAACTCCAGCGTCTGTCAGTTCACTCGGTGATCCATAGCCGTAGGTCACGCCGATTGAAATAAGACCGTTGCTCTTGGCGGCAATGACATCATGTTTTCGGTCACCCACCATGACAGTCTCTTTGGGATCCAGGGATCTGTTGACGAGTAATTGTCTGAGGAGCTCCGCCTTATCGTCAAGACTACCCTCCAGGTCGTTTCCACAAATCTCTTCGAAGTGATCCGCAAGTTCAAAGTGTTGAAGTATTCGTTCGGCAAACACCTTAGGTTTTGAGGTCGCAACGAATAATCTATATGAGTCTGAATTCAGTTGTTGCAACATCGTCGGCACGTCAGAGTAAGGGATGTTTTCGTATAGCCCGACAGTTGAGAACCTCTCGCGAAATATAGCGATCGCATGTTCAATAAGAACATGATCAGCAGAGTTGCATAGTGAAATGAAGGTTTGTCGAAGTGGCGGTCCGATATAGCTCTTTAATTCATCTTCTGGTGGACACGAAACCTGTAACCTGGCAAGCGAATATTGAATGCAGCGCACGATTCCTTGCGCGGGATCAGTAAGCGTGCCGTCCAAATCGAAAAGAACGTTCATGAAGCGTGACCTGCCAGGTGCGGTAGAGGTTTCGCATTAGTGTCCAATGCTTATATTCAGATCCCTGAGCAAACCATCGCTGATTCCATAAATCCAACCATGAATGGCCAACTCCTGACCACGATTCCACGCGTTTTGCACGATGGTCGTTTTGCTAACATTCAACACTTGTTCGCTAACATTCAACTCGCAAAGTCGATCTAAGCGGCGTCCGTCGTCAACGATCGTGGCCAGCTCTTCGTTGTGATTGTGCATTACGTCTTGCACATGTCGCAGCCAGTTGTCGATCAAACCGAGTTGTAAATTATCCATCGCCGCCTTTACGCCACCGCAGCCGTAGTGACCGCAAACAATCACATGGCTGACATTCAACACATCCACCGCGAATTGTAGAACCGATAAACAATTAAAGTCAGTATGCACAACAACGTTCGCGACGTTGCGGTGAACAAACATGTCACCAGGCTTTAGTCCAACAAGTTGCGTTGCCGGCACCCGACTATCTGAACAACCAATCCACAGATATCGCGGAGTTTGTTGCTGTGCCAGCGAGTTGAAGAACTGCGGATCGGAGGCCTTAATTTCTTCGGCCCATTGTCTGTTCTTTTCGAGTAATTCGTTAAGATCGTCCATCATCTTTACCATCTCGGATCCCAGATCTCAGATGCCAGATCCCAGATCTCAGGTTACCGGATCGATTCTATCCCGTGATCTGGGATCTGAGATCTGGAATCTGATGCCGCGGGTTTCGAAACTGATAAATACTTAGTTCTTCTCTGCGCTTCCTCTGCGTTCTCTGCGTCTCTGCGGTTCATCGGCGCCTGCAAATTTCCCACCGCAGAGACGCAGAGAACGCAGAGGAAGCGCAGAGAGTTTTAACAGAAAGCAGGATCGAAAACTTAATCTGATTTCGAAATTAATGTCTTTGTGCCTGATGTTCAAAAATGCCTTACGTCTTCCCGATACCACGACCATGAATCAATCAAGTAGACTGAGAACGGTATCCACCAAATCAGGTCATTCGTCAGACACAATACGCTCGTTTTTACGGGCCATGCTCCACTCCAAATCAATTGAGCCAGGCCGATGGGTCCGAGAACCTTTCCAATAAGTCCCACCGCTGCCAACAGAAACCCACGCTCGGGAACGCGAGCTACTTCGAAATAGATAATTCCGTAAAGACCAACCACCATTGCGAGGCACGCAAAGATCTGCGGATGGTTTAGCAGAGGCAGACCACTGAAACGAAACAACCACTGCGGATCGTAAACCGAATACAAACCCCAGGAAATGTTGTAGATGCCCGCCAAGACGAACAACCAGCGATGAAATGTGCGACGCGGCATCAACTATTGGTCTCGAATTGCAGGAGTGCCCGGATCTTGCCGGCTAGTAAATTCAACTCACTTCTTGCAGGTTTGTTGTTATACCCAGATGGAAAGTTGAAACCAAACCCATCACCTGCATAACGCGGGACTACGTGCAGATGCGTATGAAAAATTTCCTGGCCTGCGGCTTCACCATCGGCCAGGAAGAGATTCACGCCTTCACACTTCAGCGACGACTTCCGCAATGCCGCACCGAGGGCTTGAGCTACGCGAAACATCTGCGAACTTTCTTCCGAGCGAAGCTCAGCCAAAGTGGAAGAATGACGAACGGGGACTATTAGCATATGTCCCCGGTTGATTGGCTGGATGTCCATGAACGCCGCGCACAGTTCGTCTCGATAAACCAGACTGACTTCAAGCGCACCGGATAACACGTCACAGATGACACAATCGATCATGATCTCAAATGTCCGACGAACTTTTTAGTTTGTCGCGCTGGATAACCACTTACGCAGATGTAATAACGGACCTTCCTAATCCGACAATCGACAAACTAAAGTTCGTCGGACATCGGAGCTGTGAGATCAGGCAGCGACGGTTTTCTTTCGTTTCATCAGCACAATGATCAACCCAACGATGGCTAGCATCAGCGAGCCTGCACAGACGATAGCGCCGGGAATAACGCCAAACATCGCTTCATCCCACCCGGTGCGCCCATCCGTAATCACGGGCAGCAGTAGCGAAACGAGGAGCACTGCGCCACCGAGCAAGGTACCGAGAATCCCAAGAATCAAAATGATTTTACCGATCACAGGTTTAGTCCTTTCGAGGAGTGTTATCGGAGTTGGAAAGCAGTCAGTACCACCTCGCGGTAGCGGATGGGTACGAAGTCAACCGCGGCAGATTAGTTTAGGGTACATTTATGACTTCGTACCCACCTGCTACCGCGAGGTGGTACTGACTGCTTCCAAGCAGCCTCGAGCTGGTATTGACTGCCTTCGACTCCGTCACTATGTGCAATCCGTGTTCATCCGTGGCTTCCGAAGTTTCTGCCACAAATAAGTTATCGCGGGTGTTTCTCTTATGTAGGCCGAAATCTAACCCCAGGAAATACCAATATGTCAAAAAATATTGAAACTGCACTGTGTTTCTTGGTTGGAATCGCGCTCGTCGGGTTCCTTGCAACTGCGACGATAACGCGGGCCCAACGTTCCGTAAGCGGAGACTGGAAAGCTACCGTTAAGAACGATGAAAATAAGATAAATCTAAACCTCGAACGTTCCGAACGCGGTCACCACAACCAAATGGGGCAGACCTATGACTTTAGTGAACTTCAGGGCCTGAGCCGGGATCAAGCGACTAACGGCGGGCCCGTCAGGTTTAGCCTTGTGCGCGAAGCGGGAAGGATCGATTGCGAAGGCAGTTTTCAAGGCGGTAAAGGATCGGGCACGTTTCAGTTTTCGCCGAACCAGGCGTTTGTCGCGGCGATGAAATCGCGCGGGTTCGACTTTGAAAAGAACTCGTCACGGTCGGATGACGATGGTGACGTTTCGGAAGATCGACTCTTCGCAGCCACTGCCCTGAACGTCACAACCGCGTTAGCAGATGATCTGACCTCCTCTGGCTTCGGAAATTTGACTGTAGACGATCTTTTCAAGGCCGCGATCTTCAAGGTCGATTCAAAGTTCATGCGGGAGATGAAAGCCAGCGGTTTCCCAAATCTCACGATGGAAGATCTCGTTAAGGCGCGCATCTTCAAAATCGACGCGGAGTTCGTGACCCGGGTGACGCAGATGGGTTTCGGGAAAGAACCATTCGAAAGCCTTGTGAAGATGCAGATCTTCAAAGTCACCCCTGAGTTCGTAGCTGAAATCCGAAATGAGGGTTTAACGGATATTTCAGTTGAGGATATTGTGAAGTTGCGCATCTTCAAAATCGACGCCGACTACATCCGCCGAGCAAAAGCTGATGGCGTACAGTTAGACGTTGAACGATTGGTGCAGAGGAAAATTGGGGTAGACCGAAATTAATTAACTTTGGAGTGCGACGGCCTGCCGTCGCTTTGTTAAAGGGTGCTGTCGACTGAAGAGGTCACCTGCGCTGTAACAAAGCGACGGCAGGCCGTCGCACTCCAAAGTCACTTCGATCTCAAATACGCGTTTAAGCTCTCGGCGCTCGCAAACTCCCCGCGGAAGGTGTACACGTCGTCGAGTTTCCATTGTCCATCTTCAAGTCTAAAGATGAAATAGCTCAAACGCGTGTCGCCCGGATAATTCGTTCCTTTACCCCATGCATACCAAACATCAAGCACCGCGCGATTGCCGTATCGCCGGGAGCCAATGATTGTAAAAGTGCTTGGCTTGTCCCACGTGCCAACGAAGGTGCCGTTGCTTGGATAATCCGGATCATCCGGTTGATCCTTGAAGGTGGCGAGCTTCTGTTTTAGAGCGTCTCTTAGATCTTTCGTCAGCCAACGGTTCTGCGCTCGCTCATCAGTAATGATGCTTGGCTTTTCCTGTTGCACGTACGTGAAGAATTGCCGAAATGTGGCAAGACATTCATTCGGTGCCACAGAAACGGTCAACGGCTTGCCAGGAACTTCTTTGATTGACGGCTGTACCAACGTGGCCAATGTCACCTTCGCATCGGCAACGTCGAAGAAGAAATGCTCCGGTGGAACAGCATAAGCCACAGCACCGGATGGCGTAGGTGGTTTAGGGAAGTATTGAAGGGTACCAGTCACGCGCACGTTCATTCCGCTGAAACGATTCAGCGCATCCATGGCTCTGGGGTGCTTGTCATCTGTCGAGTAAAGGTAGATTCCCCAGTCATTGAACGCGACGAACCAGCCGAGTTTGCCCGATTGCAGAACACCCTGGACGGTGATGGTCTTTCCCACTTGAGGCATTAGTTCCTGTTTGAAACTGGCGAAAGAGGGTGTGGAGTCCTGTGCTGTTGTCCGCAAGATCGAGAACAACAAAACGACTGCTAATGTAAGAATTCTCTTTGTCATAGATCGCTGAACGACTGTCCCACGAACTTTAGTTTGTCGATCGTGACTGTCAAGCCACATTGGATTCAAAGGCCACTCGGCAACGCGATCGACAAACTAAAGTTCGTCGGACGTTAGGCATTCATCTTCTGAATAATCGCATCCGCAAACTCGGCCGTTCGTGCTGAGCCGCCGATATCTCGAGTGCGCACCTTACCTTCTTTGAATACTGTCAGCAGTGCGCTTTCAACTTTGTCTGCCGCTTCGCGCTCACCAATGTGACGTAGCATCAGGATGCCTGACTGCAGCAGAGCGGTCGGGTTAGCAATTCCCTGACCTGCGATGTCTGGGGCAGAGCCATGCACTGCTTCAAACACGGCGCCTTTCTCTCCGATGTTTGCGCCCGGAACTAAGCCGAGTCCACCGACAAGGCCTGCGCAAAGATCC
>DATDFV010000097.1:0-6555 GCA_036522415.1 Pyrinomonadaceae bacterium
GCAACCACCTGGGGAATCATGAACCCGCACGCTATTCCAGCCTTCGTCGAAAGAAATGGCGGCAATCCTTCGTTGACATCAGGATTAACCAGCCGATCAATTCTGCGTTCGCTAATATTTGCAAGATCGGTTAGCGCCATCGCTGCATGATCAAAACAAAGCGCAAGAGGTGCGCCGTGAAAGTTACCTCCCGATAGCACTTCACCAGACTCAACAAAGACGAGCGGATTATCAGTCGCTGAACCGCTTTCTACTTCGACTATTTTGCGCGCCTCGGCCACGGCATCGTGCACTGCGCCGTGCACCTGAGGCATGCATCTAAGGCAGTACGCATCCTGCACTCGTGGGTCATTCTCGAGATGTGAATTGCGTATTTCGCTGTCACGCAATAACGCGCGTAATTGAGTTGCAACTTCTATCTGACCTCGATGCGGACGCGCGGCGTGGATTCGTTCATCAAAGGCTACTGGAGTTCCACGTAAAGCTTCCAGCGTCATTGCCCCGGCGATGTTCACCGCTCTCGCGCAACGCTGAGCCCGTCGAAGTGCCAATCCACCAACAGCTGCCATCGCCTGAGTGCCGTTCAATAGCGCCAGACCCTCTTTGGCTTCCAATTTCAAAGGCTCAACGTCAGCCTTAAGCAGGGCCTCGACACTTCGCATCCGTGTACCGCCGTAAAGAACTTCACCCTCGCCTATAGCCGCCAGTGCCAGGTGGGCCAGAGGCGCAAGATCTCCGCTTGCTCCTACGGAGCCTTTTTCAGGAATCAGTGGTACAACACCGCGGTTGACCATCGACACTAATGTCTCTGCGACGATTGGTCGTGCTCCACTGAAACCAAGCGCCAGCACGTTGGCACGCAGCAACATCATTACTCGCACTTCTGCCTCTGAAAGGTGTGGACCAACACCACATGCGTGACTGCGAACCAGATTGATTTGTAGGGTGGCTAAATCTGCTGCTGGAATCCTGACATCTGAAAGTTTGCCGAAACCGGTATTCACACCATAAACCACGCGATCAGTGGATATGATCTTTTCCACCGTCGCCCGAGAAGCATGCATGCGCCGATAGGCTTCTTCACTGAGGATTACCTGCTCCCTGGATGAAGCAACGCGATCAATATCTTCCAGCGTTAGCTGCTGACCGTTCAGTTTTAGCATTCCGGATTTGTTGGACTTCTTACGTCGAAATATTAGGGGCTGCCGAGAAAATTGTTCGAGAAACCTGTTCGAGCGACTTGTTCGAGAAATCAGGACGCAGTACAAGGAACGAGGGCAACGATTTTGCCCTCAAGCTTCGAATCGGCATTAATTGAGCTCCAACTGCCACGTAGAACCGTCCGCGTAAATGATTCGCTTCACTTTGATCTCTTCTTTATAGCTCCCACTCGAATTATTAAGCAGCATCTGAACAGTGATAACTCTCGAGGGGGGCTTTATTGACGTTGCGGTTAGTGTTCTCGCCTCACCAGGCCGGATCTGTGTCTCGTTAAAAAAAGTGTGGCGTGCCAGATCCTCGTTGGTCTGCGGATCAGCAAAGATATAGTCCCATGCTATTCCCTTGATCGTCTTGGCACCATTGTTCTGAACACGAATCTCATAGGCATATTCATTAACTTCTGAATTTCGGTTATTTCCTGAATCTTCATGGTGCCCAACACCGTCGCCATAAGAAGGGGATTCATTTGCCCGCTCAGCTCTTTTCCGACAATGCATTTGATAACGATCGATTTCATCAGGTGTATCATTCATGGCACGGAAACACGGAACAGACAGTTCTATGTCAGCTGGTCTGCCATACCATCTACTATTCAACACTGCTACATCGGCTTTGGCTGAGGTTGCAACGGTTACTAGTGCCGGCGCAACCGTCCGCGCCTGGATGTATTGTTTACCATGAGCAGGCCAGGACGCCTGTGCACCCAACACTAAGGTCATTGAAATAGTGAGCACCACCAGTATCATTTTGATCACTCAGTTCTGAGTCCTGGTTTGTCTTCGAAAATTAGACTGAGGCAGGTAAGTCCAGCTTCCGCCTTTTGCAGCTCAGAAATGTCAATCGCCTCACACCGAAATCCCCTGTCCGCCAATAGCTCTCTCGTCACAGGAAAAGACGCCGGCAAGAATATTTTGCTGTTCACCGTCAAAGTATTCGCGGCCCAACATTCCGAGGGTGGTACTCGTATCACCGTAAGATCTCTAAGCTCCGATGTATCCACCCAACGAGTGTTCGCTAAAACAGTCTTGCGACCCAGATAGGAACAACCGGTCTTGAGATGAAGACATCCATCTACCTTCATCTCGGACACTGCATACCCGTACGGCTTAACGATCTCACGCACCTGATCAATTGCCGCCCGATTCGTTCTCCGAGATAGCCCCACATATAACGTTCGATCGATTCTCATTACGTCACCGCCGTCGAGAGTCGCCGGAGGTCGCAGAAACTCGATCTTGCGAAATTGAGCAAGAACATTTGCTACGCTGTCGACCTCTTGTCTGCGACCCTCCATCCCCATGCGACTGGCAATCGCGATTTCATCGAGCACGATCGCCGCATCCTCGACGAACACCGCATCCGGAAGGTAATGATCGATAAGAAGGGAAATCACGCGAAAGCCAGAATCCACGAGGCATTTCTGGTAAGCGCAATGCTGACGAATTGCCTTGTTCACATCGATCGTTTGCCGCGACAGAAAGGTGAGCTCACAGTCGACAATCTTTTCACTCACACCACGCATGATTGCTGTTTGCATATCAACCCTGATAATCGTTTTCCGCTGAGTGCTTGAGAAGACTCGAATAAACTTCAGCGTCCACATTGCCGCCCGAAATAACGCAGCATACCGACATACCCCGAAATCTTTCGACTTGAGTCAACAGCGCTCCGACACTGAGCGCACCCGTGGCTTCGGCTTTTAAGTTAGACTTTGCATAAAGCAACCTCACGGCCGCCGCAATTCTTTGCTCACTTACCTCTATTACGTCGAATAACCCTTCCTTGAGAATGGACCAGTTGTGTTGACCGACACTGAGCGTGCGCGCCCCATCAGCGATCGTTTGCGGCTCGCTCTCAAGTTCAACGATTTGTCCAGCTCGCAGTGAACGGGCCGTACGATTTGCAATTGCCGGCTCAGCGCCAATGACTTTCACTCGTTTTCCTGCGCTCCGGATTCCGGAAATGACCCCGGAACTCAAACCGCCACCCCCAATCGGCACGATCACATAATCGAAATTGCGATTAAGAGTCGCCAATTCCCATCCCAGACTTGAATTGCCATTGATGATTAGCGGATCGTCGTAAGCATTTGTGGTGTACGCATCTGCATGGGAAGCTGCCAATTCAGCGACGCGTTCGGCCCGACTCTTCAGCCGCACGTCAACGAAGTCCACCTCGCCACCGTGTTCCCGTACCGCGTCGACCTTCACTTGCGCTGACGTGTCAGGCATCACGATCGTGCATGTCTTGCCTAATAAGGAGCAGGCATAGGCCAGCGCCTGCCCGAAGTTGCCAGAGGAGGCCGCGATCAATTGTCGATTGGGAACATTGTTCGCCAGATGGTAGGCAGCGCGGAACTTGAAACTACCAGTATGCTGAAAAGTTTCGCTTGCTAACGCAACATCGCAAGCAAACTGTGAGCGCAGGCGAACTGACTCAATAATTGTCGTCGGACGCACTACTTGATAAAAATTCGTCTGGTCCCACAGCGTCACATTCATAAGTCAGGAAAACAATCGGAAATTGGAATGCGGGCGGCGGATGTAATCCCAACACGTTTCTGGAGTAAGCCTGGAATTACACCCCCAGGTGCCGCCCGCAATTCGCTCCCTGAACATGAGTGGTTGAAAGATGAGTTATCTGAAATGGTGAGTACTCGAGAAATGAGGGAGTCTTGCGAGCAGCCATTAGGAAACCGGCCGAAAGCTCACGATTACAATCAGGAGCCGCGTAAGAAGCCAAGCGTGCTCGATACTGACGCCTCGTAAACCTGAAATATTTCCAGCCCGCATACCCAACCCCCCAATGTTTCCAGTTTGGGATTCTGTGATCGTACCAACTTTGGATCCAGTGATGGTTCCAACACTTGAAGTGGTATTGGTTCCGACGGTGCTCGTTCTTGAACCTTGAGTAGTTTGCGCAAAGCCAATCATTGAAAGCGAAAGACTCAGCGTTATCGCCGCTACGATGATCTGAAAGCGTTTCATTTTTTCCCCCTAATGCTCGTTCCTTTTCTACCTGGAATGAGGAAGGCGATGGCAGCCTTTCCTTCTCCGCTTTAAAGAACTGCGATGTCCAAAGGCTAGTTCAATCTGCGTGCCACCGAGCGAGCGTTGATTCCGGACCAGATGCTTAGCGCTCCACGGTTGTCGTGAACAGCTTCAAACTGTCTGTTCTAAGGTTCTAAGGATGATTAGTTTGTAGGGAAATTCAGCGCTGATGTTAGTCTTGTGATTCTCGTTGCAACCCTCGCGTTTCTCACCCGGAAGGCCGGATCAGTCTTCTGTGTTGGCAATCAACAACTCCTTTCGTGTTTTGAAATACATGCAGCAACCGATGCTTTTTATAACAAACGACTTCCCCCGACGACGTTGAGGCACCCAGGACAGTCGCATCGCAGCAACTTCCTCTTCGTCTCAACACATGAGCATTAGACTATTCCGGTGAACCTTCCCGGAATTAGGCAGCCGAGACGCAACCGATTTTCGGCAAATATTCCTCTCAATCCGAATCATCATCCGGGGCATGGGACGGCTCAGTAGCGGCATTGGCCAATTTCTTTCGAACGCTTCGGGTCTTATTACCAACCAGAAGTACGTGACCTGGTGAGCTTAGTCTTAGTAAAGATGAGTTATCTGAAATGCGTAGTCTGAAGGCTCTGGCTACCCTGCGATCTTGAAGTCCTGTCCAATACCTCTTTCAATAGCTCGTTCATAAATCGCCGCTGCCGCCGCCACGTCTTGTAATGCAGTACCGGTAGAGTCAAATATCGTAATCTCCTGGTCCGACGTGCGCCCCTGTTTTCTGCCAGCAATGATTTCACCAACCTCAGCATGCACGTATTCTCGCGGCAGTAAGCCGGCCTCGAGCGCGTGATGAAGTTCACCAACATGGGCACATTGTTCCAGAATATCGACCACCACTTTACTTGATGCCAGCAGTTCAGGATCCAGCTCCTGCTTATCAGGACTATCTGCTCCCACCGCCGCAATGAATGTTCCCGGTGAAACGCTCTCCTTACTTACAAAGAACGACTTTGCCGGCGTACAGGTGACGCAAACATCACTGAACCGTATAGCGTCGTTCAAATTGGTCACAACGTCTACGGCAACGTGCAATGAGTCAGCCGTCTCTTGCGCGAAAAGCTCGGCGGTTCTTCTGTTTCTGCTGAATGCATGCACTCGACTAATCGGCAATATTTCCATTAAAGCTTCGAGCTGGATACGTCCCTGATTTCCACAGCCGCAAATGGTCACAACCTTCGAATTCCGTCGCGCCAGGTATTTCGCAGCCACAGCCGTCGCCGCGCCTGTCCTCTTAATCGTGATCTCTTTCGAATCCATCAACGCCAGCGGCGTTCCATTGGTCGCATCGGCCAGGTAGATCGCCCCTTGAATATTTGGCAATCCAAATCGAGTCTGGTTCTGAAAAAAACCGCCATTCACCTTCAAACCAAAATAGATCCTATCTGACCCGAGTCCACCCGCCTTGACGTGAAACTCTCCCTCCTTGCCATCGACATGCAGTAATGCCGTGCGGGGCGTCTTGCCTTCTGCATAGAGTCTGAACGCATCCTCGACTACTTTGATGTAATCTCCCAAAGTAAGTAGATTTGATATTTCAGTTCGATTGAGCAGTAACATGTGTTGATATGCGTTTTGGCGAAACGTTGGCCACAGGTCTTCAGGACGTATAGACGCCAAAAAGACCCTTCTTCACTTAAGAAACTTCTCAATGGCGTCAAATGTCTCTTCGAGCATTTCTTCGCTTGCCAGATAAACCAAGCGAAAATAGCCGTCGAACGGATCCAGTCCAAAACCGGAACCCTGCACCACCAATACTCCGGTTTTCTCGAGCAGTTCCAACGCAAACCTTTCGTCAGTTTTATTTCTCAGGTCCGCAACTTTCATCATGAGATAGAACGCGGCCGCCGGAATATCGCTACTCAAACCTCTGACTGCTTTAATTCGCTCCGTAGCGTAGTCGCGTCGCTTTCTGATCTCCTGCACGAAGTCGTTAAGAAAATCCTTGCTGCCATCCAAAGCCGGACGAATTGCATATTGTGTTGGTGTCGGCGAACACAACCTTCCACTAGCAAGCTTGCTTATCGCGTTAACCACCGCCGGCATCTTTTCTGCATTGGTGAAGCGCATCCAGCCAACTCGCCAGCCTGGTACCAGGTGAGTCTTCGACAAACTTTCCAACGTTATCACCGGCGTCGAAATAGCTGGCGCCATACACGATGCTGATGCCGGTGCCGTCGTGAAACATAGCTCGCGGTAAACCTCGTCGCTGATCACCGGAAGCTTATACTCTGAAGCAAGCTTCAATAAT
>DATDFV010000098.1:0-20381 GCA_036522415.1 Pyrinomonadaceae bacterium
GGATTTGGTTACGCGAAAGACGAAGAACGACACTGGTTGAAGATTCCGCAAGCTGGTCGCGTAGTACTGGAAGATGACGTCGAGGTGGGCGCTGGAACGACGATCGATCGGGCATCCACTGGTGAAAGTCGAATAGGCCGCGGGTCGAAGCTGGATAACCTTGTGCAGATTGGTCACTCGTGCACGGTTGGAGAGGATTCACTTCTCTGCGCGCAGGTTGGACTCGCCGGCAGTTCACATATTGGTAGTCGGGTGATCCTGGCTGGACAGGCGGGTGTTGCTGGACACCTCACGATTGGTGACGATGTGGTGTTGACTGCGAAGAGCGCGACCAGTCATGACATACCGCCAGGGAAGGTTATTTCGGGAATCCCTGCATTCGACAACCGCGATTGGTTACGATCGGTGGCAGCCTTTCGGCGTCTTGGAGAAATGCAACGAACTGTCAGGGAACTTGAGAAGCGGATAAAAGAGTTGGAGGAAAGAACAACCTAGTAGCTCTTTGCGTTTAATTCCACCAACGAAGTTGGTGGTCCTTTCATACACAGCCTAACAATGACCGGCAAGATGTGATGGTTCATTCAACTCCCATCAACGAAGTTGGTGGATTGTTCATATACAGCCTACCAATGACGCACCAAGCTGGTTCGTCAAATCCACCAACGAAGTGGATTGTTCATACCCTGCATTCCACCTACATTAGGCTAGGTATGAACCATCCACCGACTTCGTCGATGGGATTTTCGAAGCTATTTGGGCTGAGCTGGGTAGGTAGAGTATGAAGCAACCACCAACTTCGTTGGTGGTATTTTGGATGTGCCTCTTAAGTTATTCCACCACCATCCACGATCACGATCTCACCGTTCATAAAACTGTTTCGATCGCTCACCATGAACGCCGCATACTCAGCGAGTTCCTCAGGACGACCCAGGCGGCCGGCAGACACCCAGAAGTCATGCATTTGCAGTAAACGTTCCGGTAAAGACTGGGCCAGATCGGTATCGAATATTCCTGCCGCAATCGCGTTGACACTAATACCAAACGTTCCTGCCTCTCTCGACAAACATTTCGTGAAGCCAATCATTGCGGCTTTCGAGGTTGCATAGTGAACGGCCGTAGGCAGCGCACGCATGGCGCCGATTGAAGTGATGTTAAGGATCGACCCTTTACGCTGCCGGATCATCTGTTTGTAGATTGGCTTAGTTACCGCGAAAAGACTGTCAACATTCGTGTGAATAACATCGTCCCACGCTCGGTCAGTAGTAGTGGCGAAATTGTCTCCCCGATTGATGGCGGCATTGTTTACCAGGATATCTATACCGCCCCATTTCTCCACTAACTCTCGCGTGAGTCTCTTCATCCCGACTCGATCAGTCACCGAAATCTTCGCGCTGAAGGCACGTCGGCCATGGCTCTCAACCTTGTTTCGGGTTTCATCCGCGAGGTCATCACGACTGTTGTAATTAAACGCGACATCTGCACCCTCACGAGCAAACACGTCGCACAGTGCCGCACCGATACCCCGCGTTCCACCCGTGATGAACGCTCGCTTTCCTTCCAGCAAAAGGCTCACTTAGTTATGTTTTCTCCTAAGACTCCAGTAGGACAGGCATCCTCGAACCGTAACAGACTTAAATAATCTGAGCAGAGAAACGCGGGAGCTACCAGGGATTAGTTTTTGTGCCGGGAGATTAAACCGTGAAAAGAGCCGGCAGTCAATTCAGGGGTCAGGCGGAGACTTCGCCAAACGCGGCGTTTTCAGGCTGGGGAATCAGCGCTGCAATCTCTTCAGCGATTTGTCGCGTGGAGTTTGGTATCGCGAGCCCGACAGTTGCCGCTCTTAACCCGGAATAATGCACTTCGTCTTCCAGCATTCTCCTCACGGCAGGAACGACATCTGAGGTTCGCCTCAGCATCACCCCAGCGCCACGCTCGGCAATAAGATTTGCCGTACCAGCTTCTTGCGGCATTGGTTCAGTTGTCACATCGGCGATAATCGGAACGCGACACGCCAGCGCTTCAAAGGTCGTCAACCCGCCAAGTTTGGAGATCATAACGTTTGCGGCGCTCATCAGTTTTTCGATTTCATCCGAATAGCCGATCACCTTTATCGGGAACGGAGCATCAAGAGCCAACGACTCAGCCGCGGCGCGTAAATCTTCATTTCGACCAGCCAGGAAAATTGCCTGGACATCCAATTCGCCTCGGATGAGTTCCTTGAATATCTGCGGGATGTTGCCGCCTCCCGCCCAGCCGGCGTTCACGAACACAGTGAACTTTTCCGGATCCAACCCAAGAGCGGAACGTGCCGCCTTCGCAGCATCTTCTCCCGGATAGGCAAACTTGGGATGAACAGGCATACCTGAAATCTTGATACGTTCAGGAGCGACGCCATAATCGATCAACTGACGACGCGCTTCATCACTCGCCACCAAATACAGCGAGACAGCGTCACAAGCCCAGCCCTTCCAGAATCCGTAGCAAGGATCGGTTACAACCGAGATTAGCGGAACTCGATCGGCAAGGTTCAATTCCTTAAGCACACGCCCAAAAAGATGTTGTGTTAGCGGATGCACGCTGACTACGACGTGAGGACACCACCGTTCAAACAATCCCGCCACATAACCAATGCATCGCCTATGAAAGAACTCCCGTGTTTCAGGACGAACGTGATTGACGCACCAGTAGAAGTACTTCATCCAGTGCTGCCGGTTGGTCAGGATCCAATTGTAAAGGCGAACTAGTTTCGCGGTGAGGTGATGTGATTCTTCGACGGCTCTTACAACCCTGACCGCGACTGACTCACCTTCGAAAAACTTCTGCACGCCGGCAACAATTGCAGCCGCCGCGGATCTATGACCACCACCCGTGTCTGACGAGATGATCAGGATCTTCGGGTTGCGGTGAACCTTCGTGCTCGGACCGCAGTCCGGAGGCGTCGGGACTGCCAGCGTGCCAACGATGTTCTCAGTTGGTAAGCCGGCAGGCGGGGACGCCTGCGGTCCCAGGACTGGCGCTTGTTGTTGCTCCGATGTACTCATTTAGAACCCGGCCACTCGAACACCGTCGGGCTCTGGATCAAGTCGATCGATGCCCTTCCGAGCTTTCTTCATTTCTCTTTCAAGTTTCTTGATTTGGATCAAGTGACCGGGATTGAATGGCAGCGACGGATAATAACTATTTGATTCATGCGTGCAGAAACAACCGGAGGCTGCTTTCTTGCGTCGTTCTTTCATTGCTGGGGACAGCCAAAGCTTTTGAAAATTCCAATCGAACTCACGCAGATTGCCAATGGGCGCCAGGTTCTCGCATGAGGAGACAGTGCCCTCGTCGTATATAACGCCACCAGCCGTTCCTGCGTAACACTTCATCTGCGCGGTTTGAGTTTCCTGGGTCTTAGCAATCAAACCGTGCATGTAGATATCGATCGCCGCCTTGAAGAAACCTGCCTTGCCCCCGTAGTTGTTCTTGATGGCTGCATGACGGGAATCGTCGTCGATCATTTGTGCCAGCTTCGCATAACGAGAGTGATCTATTTCCAATTCTTTTGGATCTGCTGATGGTGGCCGGATGTAGTTGAAGTTGACTTTGTCAGGCTTCAAGTCGTATTTCAGAAAGTCGTACCACTCGAAGATCGTGTCCTGGTTTGAATTCATGAAACAGGTGCAAGTTTGCACATCCAATCGTGGAAACTCCTTCTTTATCGCCTGCAGTTGGCGCGCCGTGTCGATTGCGATGTCCCACGAACCGGGCTTCTGACGAATCTTTTCGTGCTCGCGCTTCGGACCATCAATACCAAGAGCGATCGTCACATTCAGATTTGGACATTCCTGAAGGACTCGAGTTACGTCAGGAAAGATTCGTTTCTGAATCTGTCCATTGGACATTATGTAAATAGATTCGAGTTGATTATTACGGTAGAAGGCGCTCGCGATTTCGGGAAGGTCTTTGCGCGTAAACGGTTCGCCGCCAGCCAAAATCAGGACACCAAGGTTGCCACCTAATGTTTCAGATATGCGCTCGATCTCATGGGTCTTCATCTGCAGCTTCTTTCGCGGACGATCATCCAGCTCGTCCGTAAAGAAGCAGTGGGTGCACCGCATGTCACAAACCGATGTGACGAGTATGTTGAGCAGCACTGGCGAGAACGGTTGGCCAATTGCCAGCTTCGCGTAACGCTTCAGCAATTCTTTCGTGGTGAAATCCATTTCTTCCTTAACCTCTTGGCTCGCGCGCACAAAAGCGCGAGAGTCTTACAGATAAGCTATTTAACTGAGCATTGTCAACGTGATGTTTTGATGCGGGAAAGAGGAAAGAGATGTCAGTGGTCGGTGGTGAATCACAGGTCCTATAGGTCATATAGGTCCTATCAACCCTGACTACTGACCACCGACCACTTGCCGGCGGGCATCGGTTGTGGCTCGTGTTGTGCTCCCCGAGAAGCGTGGGGCTTCAGCTACGATTACGTCCATGACTCGAAAGGCTCCCCCTGACGGAACTTCAAACTGGATGTCCAGATAGCCACTCTCGCTCTCGACCACATCCGAAACTAATTCGCTGATCCGCTCTGGCTCGATTGTCCCCATCGACATCGAGCCTCGTGCGGAGTCACCGATTCGCCAGTTGACCAATCCTCTCGAAACACTAACACGCGCATAAAGCAAATACCGACGGTGAGCTTGGGCCTGGACTCTTTGCCACAAGCGGCCGCCGGCAAGGGCCGCCATCGCCTGCCCCCCAGATACCGTCATCGCCTCAACGGGGCCAGTCACACTCCAACCATCCGCCAACTGATTCGATCTACTCGTGAGCCGGAACGACGGATTGACTGCGAGGTTATCCGCTGTGAACAGTCCTAAGTCTTCGGCCCGTTGATGCAAATAAGCGCAACCTTCGACGGTGCCACTCGAAGATCGCACCCGGATTCCCTGTGAACGTTCGCGACGATCTCTAATAAACAGATCTCCATCAAGCAATTGAACGAATATGCCGGGAGCGATCTCCGACCGCCGCTCAACAATCAGATTGCCGCCTGTATCCAGTCGCTGAATGTCTGAAGGATCGCTGGTATGAATCCAGTTCTTGTCACTCAAACTCAGCGGCTCCAATCTCTTGTCAGCAAAATAAAGTACTGCACCTCCGGGCTTGTATTCGTAGGAGATGTGCCTGAAGTAAAGTCGTGGATCCATGTAGTAGTTACTGAGACCACGTTCAGTTTGCGGTTCGTGAGGTGCAAATGCGAGTTGCTTGCCTGACATCACGGCTTCGTGCAGGGCAAGAGCGCCTACTGGTTTGTCCTCGACGCTCCAATAGCAGTTGAATGTTGGATCCTGATAGATCCAACCGCCCCGATCAACGATCCAAACTTCAGCACCGACGTGTGTATCAACGCCAAAACCACCCCGTTGGACAGCTACGCTCAATCCAACTGTTCGCGCGACGAGGCCAACAGATTCACATAGTGCGACATAAATATCGGCAAGATTTCCGCAGAGTACGGGCTGGCCGGCCTTCATTTGTTGGTACGCTTCTCGTGGATGACGTGTCGCAAGACCAGGCATTGCGAGGTGACGTGTCTGGCGGCCAAGCCACGCTCGAATCTTGTTTGCCTTGTCCCATGCTGAATCTGTTGAGGAAACAACTCCGTTCAATTCGGATCGAAGGAAGGCCGCGTCTTCGGGGCTCAACTTCTCGCGCGGTTCTATCCGACGCATGTTCCTGGGCAAGCCATCGATCTCCTCGCCCTGTCGATGGATCTGTAAGCGAGCCAGTTCCGCAGGATTGCCTTCCCGCGACGTAACCACGACGGTCGTTTCACCTTCCGGTACCTGAACTCGAAAATCTGCTACCTGGATCTTGGGCTCGATAACGACAGGACCAGGCCGCCAATATGAAGAAACACCAAAGCCGCCGAGAAATGCGCCGACTATTCCGACACCAATGAGCCATTTGGATGAAGACCGCTGGAGTGCGGCAGGACTTGCGGAAACCAAACGAAGTGTTCTCTCGGCTGGGATACTTGATCGGCTAACGGGCTGCTCCGGGGTGAGCAGATTCATAATTCGCTCCTTGGCGGCGCTGAATTGTCTTGCGTACCGAAGAACCTTAGGACGTTTGGCAGACTAAAAAAGTCGGGCGAGTTTACGGAGACTGTGTAGAGAGTTGTTCAAGGTTGTGTAAAGTTTTGTCAATGAGTGAGACGTGAAAATAATCAGAGGCCTTGGTCGTGGGACCGCAGGCGTCCCCGCCTGCCCGCGTCGAACCTAACCAAGTGAGTTACCTCTACGACCTTGCTTAGCGAACAGTTGTGCCCTGTTCATGGTAGCGCGCGACGCGGGCAGGCGGGGACGCCTGCGGTCCCAGGACCAAGGTCTCTGATTATTTTCATCGCTTCTTGTTTGGGAGATTTACTTACTCACACACGTTCGCGGTTGTGGATGCCCAAGGCGCGCATCCGACGATACAAGTGGCTTCGGTCCACACCCATCAATTCAGCGGCGCGCGAAACGTTGCCGTCAGCTTCTTCCAACTTCCGCTGAATGAACTCGCGGTGATAGGCGTCGGTCGCTTCTTTAAAGGAAGGAAAACGAAAAGAAATGGCAGGCGGTTCTTCCTTTCCGCGCGGTGGTAGATCTGACGCATCAACTTTCGTCCCCGGGTGCATGATTACGACGCGCTCGATGGTGTTTCGCAATTCACGCACGTTACCGGGCCACGAATAGTTTTGTAATTCTTCAAGCGCTTCTGGCACGAACTCTTTTTGCCGTTTTCCGTACGCCTTCGAGAAATGTTCATTGAAGTAAGCAACCAGCGCAGGCACATCTTCCAGGCGTTCACGCAACGGTGGCAGTTCGAAAGGAATGACATTCAATCTATAGAAAAGGTCCGCGCGAAAATTTCCCTGCTCAATTTCCACATCGAGTCGTTTATTTGTAGCGGCGATCAATCTGACATCCACAGTAATCGAGGTGCCACTGCCTACAGGTTCAAAGCGTTGCTCTTCGAGAACTCGCAGGACTTTCGCCTGGACCTTTGGACTCATGTCTCCCACTTCGTCCAAAAAGATCGTCGCGCCGTCTGCCAATTCGAACTTCCCTTTCTTTGCCGCAGTCGCGCCGGTGAACGCACCCTTAACATGACCAAAGAGCTCCGACTCGATTAACTCTTCAGGAATCGCCGCGGAGTTGACTTCAACAAACGGCGCAGCTGCGCGCCTTGATTCCGAATGAATCGCATGGGCCACAAGTTCTTTTCCGGTACCCGACTCTCCGTAAATCAGGATTCGTCCATCCGTTGGCGCGACAATTGAGATCTGCTTTCGCAATGCACGCATCGCCACTGACTCGCCGACCATCGTGTACTCCCGAGCGAGCGCCGCAGCCATGTCCGCATTGATTCGTTCGAGTCGTTGTTGTCGTAAAGCATTGCGAACCGTGAGTATTGTTTTCTCAATTGACAGAGGCTTCTCGATGAAATCGAAAGCGCCAAGCTTCGTGGCTCTGACAGCGGTCTCGACGTTTCCATGTCCCGAAATAATGACCACGGCGGCTTCCGATCCAAGAGCTCGAAGTTGTTTCAACGTTTCCAACCCATCGATCCCCGGCAACCAGACGTCGAGCAAAATACAGCCATATGCTCTTCGGCCCAGCGCCTTCAAACAATCCTCGCCTGAAGGGACGGCATCGGCGACGAAGCCTTCGTCTTCCATGACCGCGCGCAACGTATCGCGAATGCCACGTTCGTCATCAACTATGAGAATCGAATCCATCTAGCTATTTCACATTGAAGATTTCAGATTTCAGATTTAGGTCGTCGCAGGGAGCTCGATAATAAACTTAGCGCCAGCTGGATGATTTTTCTCGGCGCGAATTCGCCCGTGGTGTTCCAGGATTATTCGTTGAACGATGGCCAGCCCTAAACCTGTTCCGCTGTCTCTGCGCGAGAAGTATGGCTGAAAGAGTCGCCTGAAATCGTTAGGCGCTATTCCGTGTCCGGTGTCCGCAACTTCTGCGACAAGCAAACCCTGCTGCGTATCGTGGTAAGTAACGATCGTGATCCGCTTCTCGTTTTCCGTACGAACCAGGGCATCGAGCGCGTTATCAATCAGGTTCACAAACACTCGCTTGATTTGCTCCACATCGAGCATCGCGGCAGGTAATTCCGGTGACAGGTGTGCAGAGATAGTAGCGTTGTCGAGCCGTTCCTCGTAGAGTCCGATGGCCTGGGTTACCACGTCGTTGAGATTCGAACTTTCGAGTTGAATCGCTGGTAGTCGCGCAAAACGCGAAAACTCATCAACCATCGCTTTCAGGCCGGCGACTTCCCTGCTGATTGTTTCCGTACATTCAGCGATGACAGCGCCCACCTTATCGACTTCAACCGACTCCTCTTGCAGATGGTTTCCGTTCTGACCATTCGCGGACGCAACTCGTTTATAGTTTTTGGCAATCCGTTCCGCCGAAAGTTGAATCGGGGTCAAAGGATTTTTAATCTCGTGGGCCATGCGCCGCGCAACTTCGCTCCAGGCTGCTACTCGCTGCGCTGCAAGCAACTCGGACAAGTCCTCGATGACGAGAACCGCCCCCCGGCCTGAAAATAAGGAATTGGTTAACGCGGTAGCTGTCATCGCCACTGGTAACGGTCCGTCCCCGTTACCGCCACTTTCCAGTTGTGTCTGCTCAGCCGCATGTCCGGCACGTCTGGCGCGTCTCAATAAACGACTAATCACTGACCAATCCTCGGCGCCGATCACTTCACTCAATAATCTGCCGCTATCTGGTCGATTCTCCAAACCAAGCATTCGAGCGGCGGATGCGTTTAGAGTTGTTATGCGATCGGCATCATCGATTGAGACCACACCGGTTGAAAGTGATTGCAAGACCGTTTCGATATAGTTTCGCCGCTCCAGCAAAGCCAGGTTTTTCTCGCGTAGCTCTTCGGCGCCTGCTTCTATGCTTTTTCGATTCTCCTCGAGTTCGCTCGTCATTTGATTAAAGGACTCAGCAAGCATACCCAGTTCGTCATCAGCGACGGTGTGAACCCGATGCGATAAATGACCCCTGGCGATCTCCTTTGACGCTTCCGCGAGTGCCTTGATCGGAGTGGCGATACCGCGCGCGAGGTAAATAGCTACCCAGCTCGAAACGAAAAATAGAATCAACGTCATCAAGCCCAACGTTGAAAGACCCAACATTCGAATACGGCGCTGCTTACGAACCAGATCGCGATATCCCTGTTCCGAAGCTGACATCATTTGATCCAAATCGTTATCGACGCGTTTGGGGGGCGCGACGATTAGCGTCTGCGATTCGTTTAAAGGAACTGCGACAGCGTCGAAGTCCTTGCCGTCAGCAAAAGTGTTGCCTGTGGGAGCACTCGCTTTACGCGCTTCGGCAAATAATTCGTCAAGTCGCTCGAGCTCAGTCAAAGGGAGATTCGCGCGTCGCTTGAGTTGAATCGTGCCGTCCCTCGACACGATTTCTACGCCGGCTAATTCGCCTGAAGACACCAGCTGATCTACGGCAGCTTGTTGCTCGATGGCGGACTTGTGACCTAGTAAAGTTACCAGCAATGACGAGATGTCCTGCAGGTTTCGCGCTTGAATGTCGATAGTCTGACGACGAACTGAAGTTGCCTGCTGAACAATCACCTCCGGATAAAACCACTTCTCAAGTGATCGATTAAGAAACAGGTATGAGAAGACGGCCATCGCTGTGATGGGAAGAAAGCTGATCGAGATGAAATAGACCAGCAAACGAGTCTTCAGCTTTGAACCGAGCTGACGCTCGGCCCGTTCGCGTCGCAACTTCAGGATGTTGCGAACGAATATAAAGGAGAAGACTACGAAGCCGACGAAGTTCAGCGTCGATAAGGCGTAAAGAAGGATCGCGTCAGACGGCGCGTCGGGCGTTACAACCGTCCAGAGCCATAGTTGCTGCGAAACAATGATTGATAGGAGAAGAGCGACCGTGATGCCGAGAGCCCAAAGCAGTAAACGTCGCCGGCGACGTCGGCGTTGCTCGAATTCAGGACTAACGTTTTCTGGGTCGAAACTCATGAAATGTGTGGAAAGTTTAGCATAGAGGTCGGTGGCCAGTAGTCAATCGTCAGTTGAATACGTCATATAGGTCCTATAAGTCCTATACTACTCACCGCTGACTGACTGCTGACCACTGCCCCTGACTATGGATCTCCGCACCCCTTTCATTAACGACGCGGGCCGACTGCGAAGCGGCTGGCGGATCGTAATTTTCATCTTTGTATTTCTGAGCGGTATCAAGATTTCGGATCTGCTGGTGTTACGGATCAACTGGGGTAGCATTCCTCATGGCTATCAACTGTTAGACCTTTTCGCACGTATTTTTCTTTTGCTGTCATCATTAGTCGCCGGGTATTTGTGCACACGCCTCATCGAAGATCTTCCCTGGCGATCGCTTGGTCTAGCATTCACGGCGCGGTGGTTTTACGACCTGGTGATCGGCTCGATCATAGGTTTCCTTTCCCTCTCTCTGGCCGTCGCCATTGCCGCCGCAGCGGGTGGTCTAAGGTTTACCTTCACCACCGAGGATGTGTTTTGGCCAACAGTCCGAGCTGTGGTTGGCACCGCCGTGGTCTTCATGATTGCCGCGCTTGCTGAAGAGGCGATATTCAGGGGTTATCCACTACAAACTCTCTCGCGAGCAAGATTAGCGTGGCTCGGAATTTTGCTTACGTCAGTGCCCTTTGCTTTGGCACACTTCTGGAATCCAAACATTGTGCGCGGTGTGACTTTTGCTAATACAGCTCTGGCTGGTGTCTGGCTCGCCGTTGCCTACCTTCGAACGCGCAATCTTTGGTTTCCGCTGGGCGTTCATTGGGGCTGGAATTGGGCACTGGGTTCGATTTTTGGTCTGCCCGTCAGTGGTCTTACCTTGCTCTCTCACCCATTGATGTCCGGAAAAGACTTCGGACCGAAATGGTTGACCGGCGGAAATTACGGGATCGAAGGTGGCGTTGCAGGAACCGTGGCAATTGTCGCGTCGATACTGTTTCTATGGCGAACGAAAATCATTTCGGCAGATCCGGAATTGTTGAAGCTAACTTCCCAGGAAAACCCTGTCCGAGGAGCTTTGTCCGACGAACTTTAGTTTGTCGCGGGTTGTTGTTAAGTGGCCACTTGAAATTCGACGTGCCTGAATCCTACGCGCGACAAACTAAAGTTCGTCGGACAAGTTAACAATCTCCGTCCCTCTCCCGTCTTAATCAGTGTCAAAACGCTGATCGAAAACGAGCGTCAACCGAACTTCCTGCGGCGTTTTTGACGTTTCAAGGAGTTCAGCCGGCACCATGAACCGCATTGAGGCGACGAATGTTCGAGCTTGAAGCAACAGCAGACATGCTTTTACCGACCCCGCAAGCGAAAGCATCGACTGATACGCCCGAGACCAGGATCGAAGTAGTACTGGTAAAAGCTGTGCTCGCCGGAGATCGTGACTCTTTCGGCCGGCTTTACGAACTGTACGCTCCCATGGTTCACGGCATCTTGCTGGCTCGTATTCCGCGCAGTGAAGTGGACGATCTCGTCCAGGACATCTTTCTTCACGCTTTTAGAAAGCTTCACACGTTGCGCGATTGGGCAGCTTTTGGGCCCTGGATAGCGATGATTGCCCGTAATAGGGCGATGGACTTCTACCGGCGTACCAAAGAGACGGTCGAGGTTACGGAAGATCTGCGAAGTACGGATATGCAGACGTCGAGGGCAAATGAAATTCTTGAGTTAATCCGTGCTTTGCCCGAAGCGTATCAAGAGACTTTGATTTTGCGACTTGTCGAAGGCATGACGGGCCCGGAGATAGCGGCCCGAACAGGATTAACTCCTGCTTCGGTACGAGTGAATCTTCATAGGGGAATGAAACAATTACGGAAAAAGCTCGGTTATGCGGAGGCGTTATGAACGAAGAGTATTTGTGGGACAAGAGCGGTGAGCCGGATCCAGAGATACAAGAACTGGAGCAGATCCTGGGAGTGTTGCGTTATCAACCAAAACCTTTGGATCTGGGTGATGAAGTTCAACCGCGTTCTCGCAATCGTTATCTGCCGCTGATCGCGATCGCTGCGACGTTGCTTATTGCATTGATCGCCGGTGCGCTTTGGTTGCGGGTAAGAAGCAAGACAGTCCCGCAACTGAATAACGCGGGGATTGAGTCGCCGAAGCGTCAGCAAGTGATTCCAAAGATCGAGCACCAGAAGACAAACGATATCCTTGCAACTATTCCTGGTAAATCGAGTCGTGAGCCACGACCAAAAGTAAAGGAAGTCAAACACCCCCGAACTCTGGAAGTGTCCAACATGACCGCAAGCGAACGCCAGCAAGCATTGGAAGCAAAAGAACAACTGATGATTGCGCTGCGCCTTACCAGTGAAAAACTGAATCTCGCGCACCGAAAAGCCCAGAGTGCATCACCAAACCAAATTCGCAATCAACATAAAGTAGGATGAATGGAGCAAGTATGAAATTACTCTTCCACAGAATATCGAGAGCCTTACTCATATCCGCGTTGTTTGTGATCACAACAACGATCACAGTCCACGCTCAGGATCCGAGGATCCGCCTGGCTGCTCTCGACCACCTTGCGACGAAAGCGTCTGAAACAGTCGACGTAAATATCGACGAGCGCTTGATTCAACTAGCTGCAAAACTCTTCAACGACAAAGATGTAGATGAGGCGAAAATCAAGAAGCTGGTGAATGGTCTTAAGGGGATCTACGTCAAGAGCTTCGAGTTCGACGATGAGAACGCTTACTCGACAGCTGATGTAGATTCAATCCGGTCACAATTACGCGAGCCAGCCTGGAGTCGACTCGTGAATGTAACGAGCAAACGAGAAGGAATCGTTGAAGTTTACATCGCGTTGAATGGACCAGACGTTCTTGGACTCGCAGTTCTAAGCGCAGAGCCAAAAGAGCTGACCATAGTGAACATCGTTGGCCCAGTTGATTTGGAAAAACTGGCCAAGCTTCAGGGCAATTTAAACATTCCCGACCTGGGGATTGAACCAACCAAAACAAAGACAAAGAACGAGCAGTGAGGTTTGCCAATGAAACGCTCTGCAACCGGAAAGCTCGTAACCGCACTGCTTGCCGCAACGATATGGTCGACCATCTCGTTCGCGAAAGGCGACGACTTCAACTCCGTCGTGAAAATGATCGAGGATTTTTACAACGTCAAGCATGAAGGTCTTCCCTTCCTTGCAAAGGCAGGAATGAAGGCGGTCGGCATTGGAGCAAAGATCAAGGGTGGCGATGCCAAACGATTTGCAGAGGCCGGCAGCATTAAGTTAGCCACATTTGAGAATCAAGAGTTCAAAGGCGACTTCATGAGGTTTCGTCAGGTGCTAAACGATTCTCTAACTCAGACATGGATGCCGTTGGTTCAGACTCTGACAGCTCCGGATCACGAACAGTGTTACATCTTTGTCAGAGAGAACGGTGACAAATTCAGGGTGCTGGTTGTGACGATCGAACCACACGATGCCACCGTTGTTCAGGCAACCGTTTCGCCAAAGAATCTGGCCTTACTGATGAAGGATCCTGAAGAAGGTGCAAAAGCAATAACTCAGGAAGCAACGATCATTGATCAGGAATAAGGTGATGCAAATGGAATCTCAACAACTCAACTCGATGCAGACATCGACGCAAGGGCGTAAAACCACGGAGACAACTCGACTACACCGCTCTCTCAATAAGGGGTCAAGTCCATCACAACCGTTGTTTCGTGGCTCTGCGCCTTTGCGTCTTTGTCTGACGATCCTTCTGGTCGGCTTGTCATGCGCCTCGGCTATCGGACAGGAAGTTGAAGACACGATTCGCATCAAGACGCGAGTCGTTTTTCTGGACGCTCTCGTCAAAGACAAAAAATCAAATCTGCCGATTTCGACTCTCGCGCAGGATAATTTCGAAGTATTGGACAACGGCAAAACACGATCCATCTCCTACTTCACACGCGAAGGACAAGCACGAAAACCACTGGCTTTAATCCTCATCCTGGATTTGCGCGACGACGGTGCCGGTCGATTTCTGAAGAGACCCGAAATCACTAAGGCGATGGAAGAGCAACTGGCCAAACTTCCTGCCGGAGATGAAGTAGCGATTATGGCAATGGACTTTAGTGAAGATGAGAAGCGAATTTGGGTGACACAATTCACGAACGAACGAAGCAAGATTGCCGAGGCGCTCGCGAAAATACAATCGATGTGTGCCTCACATGCGGAGAACCAAGGTGAACACACTGCTCAAGAAAGCCAAACATCTGCGGAGAAGGAACAAGCAGTAAAAGAGATCAAGGAAGCTGCTGCTTCGAAAGATCCTTCGACAGATCCGAAGGCGATCGTTTCAACCGAAGTTATCAAAGGAAAGAACGGAACGTTGACGCGTAGAATCAGACGCGACGGCAGTAGTGATGTAACACGAACAAACAAGAAAGGTAACGTAACGATCGAGATGGAGGGTATTTACGATATGGCATCTGCGATACAAGATGCCTCTCAGCAGGCGCAAGCGATGCGCCCGAACTCCCAGCTATCCATCGTCTGGATATCGGATGGGATCGCTCCAATCTTTTTCGAGGACCGTGAAGCAAGCGAACAGGCATTGATTCGGAGCAATGTCATTTTCAACTCACTGACTGTTGAATTGCGCACGCTGTTCAAGTTTTTGATGCCGATTGGCAAACCGATTGCTGGTTGGATGGGGATTAGTCTTTACGGCAGTGCGAAGTATCTCGCTCAACAATCCGGCGGCGAAGCGGTCAAGGTAGGTAGTCCGAAAGACTACGGCACTGGACTGGCACGCATCATCGGCAATCTGACGGCAAGATACAGTCTCGGTTTCGCCCTGGCAGAAGATGAAATGGACGATGGCAAAATGCACTCGCTGGAAGTGCGGGTGAAAGCGAAAGACGAAAAAGGAAAGAACCGAAAACTGCTGGTGAGTTCACGACAGGGATATTACATGTCGAGCGTTGCCCCGAAGGATACCGCAGCAAAGGCGCAATAATGTCCGATATGCTTTTAGCTTGTCGCGACTCCCCAAAAACTTATCCGCAGATTACACAGATTACGCAGATTCTGATCAGCGAGGCAGCATTAGCTCCGATGAAATCTGCGTAATCTGTGTAATCTGCGGATAAGTTTTTGGGGAGCCACGACAAGCTAAAGCATATCGGACACTTACCTTTGATCAATCGGAACGTACTTCACGCTGCGTGGGCCAACGTATTCAGCACGAGGTCGGATCAACTTATTGTCGGCATACTGCTCGAGGATGTGTGCAGTCCAACCCGTGATGCGGCTGACTGCGAAGATCGGGGTAAAGAGATCCAGCGGGATGTCCATCATGTAGTACGTTGATGCGGAAAAGAAATCGACGTTTGGATAGAGGCCCTTCTCGCGCATCATCACCTCTTCTACTTTGCGCGACATTTCGTACCACTTTGTGTTTCCCGCTCGCTCCCCCATTTCCTGCGAAAACTTTCGCAGATGCGTAGCCCGCGGATCCTCCGTCTTGTAAACGGCATGTCCAAAGCCCATCATCTTTCGCTTCTCTGCCAGCGCTCGCTTCACAAAGGTCTCAACTTTGTCCAACTCACCAATTTCGAGCAACGTCTTCATTACGGCCGTATTAGCGCCACCATGTAATGGACCTGATAAGGCACCGATTGCCGCAACTACGGAGGCATAAACTGTGGCCAATGTCCCAGCAACCACGCGAGCCGTAAACGTCGAAGCGTTTAGCTCGTGATCTGCGTGCAGAATCAGGCAGACGTCGAACAGTTTTGCGTCGTGTTCAGAGGGTATTTCCCCCTTGAGCATATAAAGAAAGTTGGTTGCGATATTGGCGTTCCGCAAAGGATCAACGGGATCCTTCCCATTCCGAATACGATCAACTGCAGCCACAAGCGTTGCGAATTGACCGGTGAGTTTGGTCGCAATCTCTCGACTGTTAGCGCTCGAGATGTCGCGCGCGGTTTTGTCGTACGACTCAAGCGCGGACACAGCCGTGCGCAGCGTGTCAATTGGATCTGAATCACGCGGAATCTGTTTGATCACATCGAACACTTCGCGAGGTACTGCGTAGGTTTCGCCGAGCCGTTGCTTCAGCTGATCCAGTTCAGTGCGATTCGGTAGCCGTTTGTTCCACAAGAGAAAAGCTACTTCTTCAAACGTTGAGTGCGCGGCTAAATCGTGAATGTTGTAACCCTGGTATATCAGCTCGCCTTTATCACCAACGACGTCGGAAACGGTTGAGGCTCCGACTACAACTCCACGGAGACCGGTCGCTGTTGCAGTAGCACTGGGAGTGTCTTTCACAGTATCTGGCATAAAGTTTGGTGTGAGGCGAAGATAACAAACGGGTACGAGAGAGACAAGCGAGCACGCCTTGCCAAGTGTTACCACTCTGTTTCAGCAATTACCAGAACTAACAAGCTACCGGAATCTATGAGCCACCAGAATCTAACAAGTAAGGAAGGGCGGTTTACCCCCGCTGTCACCCATAAAATCTGTCGGGAAGCAGCGGGGGTAAACCGCCCTTCCTTACTTGTTGAATTCTGGACTCGATAGATTCCGGACTGGATAGATTCGGGTAGCAATTCAACTCTCAAATTCAACTGCGACTGAATCACCGCGCTTGGCCTTTACGATCTTCGCCGCAGACCGATTACGTGCTGAGATCTCGAGGAAACCGGCACTTCCCCAAAGCGCAAATAGCTTGTGACCGCGTCCCTCTGAATAGGAACTCTGCACTGATTGAGTTTTCCTTCCATTTACCACCAACACCACTCTCTGTTCTTCTAGTCCGTTGAAAGATTGGCGATCAAAATTCGTGACGCAGTTCCCGAAATGATCGATGTGAATAATCCGTCCTTTTAACTTCCCTTTTTTGCTGACCTCAGGTGTCAAGGCTCTGAGCCGAACTTCATCTCGAATCTCCTGCCCAAACGACTCGAGCGAAGCTCCGCGGGACAGCTCAGCAGCAACCGGGGCAAAGACGTCACGTCCATGAAATGTCTTACTGACTGGATGTCGAAAGTATTCTTCGGCGGTTATGTGGATAATTCGACGATTGGTCTCCTGATCAAAAATGTAGCTGAAGATTCCATTATCTGGTCCAACAAAATAGTAGTTCCCTGCTTTCGCTAAGATCGGGCGACGAGATGAACCAACGCCCGGATCAACGACTGCAAGGTGAATCGTTCCGTTCTGAAAGGACCGATAACAGGCAAGCAGCGTAAACGCAGCCTCCTCGATATCATGTGGCGAAATCTGATGGCTGATGTCGATGATCTGGGCGGTGGGATTGATCGAAAGGATCACGCCTCTAACTGCTCCGACGTAGTAGTCAGACGTTCCGAAGTCAGTAAGCAGGGTGATCTGTCCAGAAGTAGAAACAGGGAGACGGCCAGACCGTGCTCCCTGTTTAATTCCCCTTGAAGATTCCTTTGGATCGTTCACAGAGCGCCTGTGTCGGTCGAAGTGCGAATTTTCAACTGCTGACCTTGCTCAAGTCGGATATCTTTTCCTCTCTGAGTCATGGTTCCAGCAGCTCCGGCACCACCACCGATGATGGCACCGATCGCAGCTCCTTTTCCTCCACCTGCAATGGCACCGATGATCGCACCTACACCTGAGGCAGCTCCAATTTTGGTGGCGTCGTCCTTAGTGGAATCCTGTCCGCGAACTCCGCCTTCCGGATCAACATCGGTACGGCTATCAGAGTTTAGCGGCACTACTTCCATCAGCTCCGCATGAAGAGTAGCCGTGCGGTTGTCAGGAGTGCGAATTTGATCAAACGACAACTGGAGTTCGGCGACTCCTTTTACTTTGCCGGGCCGCTTAACCTGAGATAGATGACCCTCAACGATGTACCCGGCAAACTGTGCCGGCTGAACAACCCGTGCTTTGAATGGGTCGTTACGCTGCGAGGCGTCGGTTGAAATGCCCGTCAAGAGTTCCAGCGATAGAATTGTGTTTCTTGGAATTCCTAGCGAGGCGTTAGCTGTGACGCTACTATCAGGATTATCGGCTGGTTGTGTTCCATTGTCGGTCCGAACCGTAACTCCGGTGTCTGCCGGTGCGGGCGCACCGGATTGCCGCCTTCGCAAACCACTGGGAATAGACGAATCAAATTGCTGATGGTCATAGCCACCCGCGTAACCCAATTCAAAGCCCTGCTGATAACCATCCCGATAGTCCTCGATCGGACCCCAGGCGTCGTTAAATGAGCGGTCAGCTCGCTGATACTCCTCTTTGCTTTTGTAATCGCGCGCAGCGTGATCACCGGAATCCTTATATCCAGCGGTATAACCATCCGAGTATCCGGTCCGGTAACCTCGCTCCAGCGCGGTTGATTGCGCCTGGCTAACTGCAAAGTGAGCCTTCGCGACCGGAATGCCTACAAATCCGGCTAGAACAACACTAAGTACACTTATAAGGGGAATCTTGATGTAGTTCATCTATACAGTCCTTCCGAGAATTTACGACCATTTATCACGATCGTAGCGTCCTGGGAGAGCCAACCTCGTAGCAGGGCTGATGCTACCACTCGTGCATTGAGTCATCAATCTATATCTGCTTGACGCTCTGGGGTGCCGAACCTAGACTCGTAGCACCGGTTGAGGCCATTTCGAACTGCAACTCAGATGCAAGGTTTTGACGCTGAGTTTGCGCGAAAGACGAGATTTTGATGGCAAAACGACAAGTTTATCTAGACCATAGCGCGACCACGCCCGTCGACGAGCGAGTCGCCGCCGCGATGACTCGTAGCCTCACGGAGACGTTTGGCAACGCCTCAAGTGTTCACACTTTTGGTCAGAAGGCTCGCTTGGCAGTTGACCGCGCACGTAGGGAAGTGGCTGCTCTCATCGGCGCCCGCCCAAACGAAGTTGTCTTTGTCTCGGGCGGAACTGAGGCAAATAATCTTGCCATCCGGGGTCTCTGCGAAGCCGCAGCGCAATATGGCCGGCATCTTGTTACTTCCGCTATCGAACACCCCTCCGTCCGCGGTGTGTGTGATCGATTGGAGAAAGAAGGTTGGGACGTAACACGCTTGCCGGTCTATGACAATGGAATCGTGAAGATTGAAGATGTTCGTCATGCTCTTCGTGCGGATACGGTCCTCATTACCGTGATGCTGGCAAACAATGAAATTGGCACGATTCAACCAGCCAAAGAAATCGGCTGCCTGATTAGAGAGCTTCGAAATTCTGGCCGTAGAAGTCTCTGGTTCCATACGGACGCGGTCCAGGCTGCAGGCAGACTCCAGATTGACGTTGATGAACTCGGCTGTGATTTGTTGTCGTTGTCTGGTCACAAACTATACGCACCGAAAGGTGTCGGAGCTCTTTACGTCAGAAAAGGAGTCAGACTCGTAGAGCAAAATGTTGGTGGACATCAGGAACGTGAGCGCCGAGCAGGTACTGAAAACGTTCCAGGGATTGTTGCACTCGGGGAAGCTGCAAGGATCGCGCGAGAGGAATTCCAACAGCGAAACGATCATCTGAAGTCTTTGCGTGATCGGTTTGAAGCTGCTGTCGAGACCAGGATTAGCGAGATCGTTACGAACGGCGACCGTCATCAACGTCTCCCGCACCTGACAAACATTTCCTTTCGATTTATTGAAGGTGAAGGTTTGCTGATCAATCTGGATATGAATGGTATCGCCGTATCAACCGGCTCGGCGTGTTCTTCAGGGACTCTCGAACCATCGCCAGTAATCAGAGCGCTGGGTCGAAACGATGAGCTGGCGCGCGGATCGATTCGGTTTAGTTTTGGCAAAGACAACTCGGAAGAAGATGTTGATTATGTCGTCGAAGTTTTGACTGAGGTAGTTGAACGGCTTCGTGAGCTTTCTCCGCTTGGGAAGACAGTTGAGGTTCAGATGTCGTAGTTGGTATCCACAGGTTTGTGTCGCGAGATTGCAACCATCTACCAGAATCTAACAAGTAAGGAGAATCTCACTGCGCTATCTCCGCGTTCTCTGCGTCTCTGCGGTAAAGATCGGGCCACACTTTTATAACCGCAGAGACGCAGAGAACGCGGAGATAGCGCAGAGAGATTCTCCTTACTTGTTAGATTCTGGCTTATTCAATTTTGGTAGGCTAGAGTCATTCCACTTTGACCTATTCACCAACATTCAAAGATCACCTGGCACATCCACGGAATGTAGGCGAAATCCCAAACGCCTCAGTTGTCGCTGAGGAAGTCAATCCAGTGTGCGGGGATCGATTGCGATTATCGTTGTTGATTAGCGACCGACGAATTGAAATGGCGAGGTATCTCGCTTACGGCTGCCCACCGACGCTTGTTACCGGATCAGTTCTAACGGAATTGATTACGGGTAAGACT
>DATDFV010000099.1:0-6220 GCA_036522415.1 Pyrinomonadaceae bacterium
TAATTAATGACTCGGGACCAGGAGGTCTTTGTCGGATAGGAATAGAGCAATACCACAAGGGAAATTGCGGTACCTTGGTAGGTGTTCACCTCGTTGCCGGTAATCAGGGTAGCGATAAAGCCGATGGCGGCTATTGTTGCACCGAAAAAAGCCAATTGGATTGTCGTTTTCTCGAGGGTACTTAGCAACCCTAATGGTCCCTGCAGACCACCGATATCCTGCAGCCGCATCGAAGCAAACTTCGTCCGTCGCCAGACGATCGAACCCAATCCCAAAAACAATATGGCAAGCTTCAACGCCATCTCCAACGGCGCATTACTCTGTTGCCTGAAATAGCCCTTTCCGAGAAACGCAACGATTGACAACAGTATTGCGGCGATTATGAGACCAGCAATGGTAGTTGCTGCACCCTTGTGCCTGCGGTTCAGTTCCGCCTGAATGTCCAATGATTGAGCGCTCACGTTATTAGGGTTGGCAGCTAAAAGTGGCTACAAAATACCAGTGCTGCGAAAATAATCAAAGACCTTCATGCTGGGAGCGCAGGCGGAATGGACGAATTTCAGATTTAAGATTTGCGCTTGTTCCGTGGTGAGAAGTCAGCGTTGAGTAACAAATGGGTCCAATATGTCCCTCTTAGTCCTATGTTAACCACGTACATGGCTTTGCACAAAAGCGAACGGACAAAGCACAAACTTAAATTTGAAATTCCTCATTCCGACTGCTGTCCCAGCATGAAGGTCGCTAAGTGAAAACGGCCCGAGATCTCTCGGGCCGTACTTCACACTGACTTACAAACGCGTCAAGGCTTGATGACTGCCGGCGAGGGTGTTGGGGTTGAACCAGGGACAACCGCATTTCCGCTGGTTGTCTTGGGTTGAGCCGACGTCGGCTGCGGACGAGTAGTGCCACGTTGGGTTGGCGCATCGGGCGTCAGCTTCTCAGGTAGTTGCCCGTTGTACTTCAGAGCTTCATCGATTAAGTCGGTGCCTTCCTTCCCGTCCTTGCTGATCAGTACGCCATCTTTGTCGGTCGTTACGTCCGCTCTTCCGGATACCTGTTGCATGAGATTGCCCATGAAACTTTGGGGCTGTTTCTTGGCGCAAGCATTGGGAGTCCCCTTTTCAGGTATCGGAGCACCAATAATGTTCAATTGTTCCCGCGCTTTTTCATTGAACTCACTATCGGGATAACCCTGAATTAGTTGTTGATAGTACTTGGCGGCTTCATCGGGTTCTTCCTCGGCCTGATAAGTTGAAGCGAGACGAAAGAGAACTTCATCGTTGTAAGAAAAGCACGGATACTTATCGACGATTTCCTTCAATCGTGACTGAGCACCTTTTAATCCGCCTTTTTGTTGTTCAAATTTATTTCCGTAGAACCTCGCGATTGACAAGTTGTGCATAGCCAGATTTTCCTGGACTTCACGCAACCTATCCTCGACGACTGGTCGAAGCGAGCTCTTCGGATATTGCTGCAGGAGTGCCTTCAATCTTTGCTCGGCCTTGCGCGCGTGTGAAATGTCACGATCGGACAGGCCCATCTGGCGCATCTCCGCTTCCGCAACTTTCAACATGGCGTCGTCCGCCAACGGATCCGTTGGGAAAAACGTCAGCCAATCCTGATACGCCTGCGCGGCTTGAATTAGAGCGCTCGTTGTTCCTTCCAGGAAGAAGGAATCAGCGATGGCGAGTTTTGCAAGGGGTAAAAAAGCAGAATCGGGATAGGTATTGATAATGGTGGAAAAAAGAAGTCTACCGGTATCAAAGTGACTTTTTCTAACTTCCTTGGCGCCTTCTTCAAACAGTACACGATCGCGACCGGCAACAGCAGCACCCGTTAGTTCCGCATACTTGTCGTCATCGCCTCCGCCAAACAAACCGAAAAGCTTTCCTTTTTTCTTCTTCTTTGACTTCGAGGATGCCGTCGAAGCAGCAGTGCCACGGGCACCCGCCGTTTCCTGCAGAGCCTGCTCCACTCGCGTACTCAATTCCGCTACTGACTGTTCGAGCCGATCGATGGCCGTTGCATCAAATTTCTCAGCCCGATCATTCTTCTGCCGAATGTCGCTTACTTCAGATTGTAAAGAGCTGACTTCTTTTTCCAATCCTTTTAATCGCACAGCCGGATCGTCAGCATTGGGTTTGGATTTGTCGTCAGTCTTGGCTGCCGGGGTCATCGAAGAGATCGCACTAGTCAAAGAGCGTCGCATTAAATCAAGCTTCGAACTCATAACGTCCAGGCGCTGAGCTACGGAAAGCTCTGTTTGACCGCCTGAACGCTGCGCAATTGCGACCTGATTAAATGAAACCATCAGGGCACAAAAGGCCAGCAAACTAAGAAGGCGACAGTTCATAAATTAGACCTCCGAATAAAACTTGTTTGGCGAGTAAGGGAATTTACAGCTATCGGATTCAATTTCCGCTCGCTCGGTTCGCCCGGCCGAGAAATAAAAAGACTTAAACCCACTGAATTGTGGCGTTCCGAAGCTCTTTTACAGCATTTTCCGGATCGGGCGCCCCAAAAATTGCTGTCCCAGCAACAATTATTTGCACCCCTGCTTCGACGACAGTTTCAATATTCGAGCGCTCAATACCACCATCGATCTCAATCCTGACCGGTAGTTGATGATCGTTAATCATTTGGCGAAGCCGGCGAACTTTTGACAATGATTCATCGATGAACGCTTGACCGCCGAAACCGGGGTTCACCGACATAACCAACACATAGTCAGCGAAATACAAGGCTTCCTCAACCGCCGAAACTGGTGTCGCTGGATTCAGCACAACTCCAGCTTTAGCCCCAGCAGATTTGATCGACGTCAACGTACGATGTAAGTGCGGATCGGCTTCAACGTGTACCGATACCATCTTTGCGCCTGCCTCTACAAACCGCTCAGCGTAGTGCCCTGGATCAGTAATCATCAGATGTGCGTCGATAGGTAGACGTGTTTTGCGGGCGAGAGACTTTAGAACGGGGAGGCCAACCGTTATGTTAGGTACAAAGTGTCCGTCCATAACATCGAAGTGAAGTATGTCGGCGCCACCACGCTCAACAGCCTCGATTTGCTCACCAAGTCGAGAGAAGTCGGCGGCCAGGATGGACGGCGCGATTTCGATGTGGTTAACGCTCGGCATTCTAATTTCGATTTGGGTTCGGAACAGTCGGCGCCGGCTTCGGGGTCACGGGACGCCGATTCTCATTACCATTTGCTGACGGCGGTTTTAAGGACTGATTACTGTTAGTTCGCGGCGTTAGATTAGCGTTTGGTGTTAATGAATTCGCATTAGGCCGATTCGCATTGATGGGCCGATTCACATTCGCATTGCGGTTCCCATTAGCATTGGCGTTGCCATTAGCGTTCTCGTTCGTATTCTTCGGCCGGCGAGGTCTGTTCTCATTAATATTAGCGTTCGTGTTGGTGTTGGGGGTCTCAGATTCAACAGGCTTGACTGTTTCCGATGCTTCGCCTGCCTTAGTTGCACGGCTAACGTCCATCGCAACAGTTTGTCCGGCCTTTACAACTTCACCGCCTCGAGGCAGCTGAAAGAGTACCGTGTCAGGTTTAACTTGATTGCTGGGACGTGTTGCGCGAATGCGGAAATTTAGATCGGCGTCAGCGAGTATTTTTTCCGCTTCAAACCGATCTTTGCCGACGACGTCAGGGACCTTTACTTCAGGACTGCGAAGTGAGAGATAGACAGTAGTGGCTACCCCAAAAAGAAACGCCATCGCAATCACGATTACGATCGCGATTCGTCTAACAACAGAGAGCAAATTGGTTACTAAATTCAAGAATTTAATGTCTCACCTTTTTGCTAACAACGAGAAAGGTCAAGACCGGTTCGCGAGTCTAGCACCCGCTCTGTTGAGCCGCAAGCGAGTGTTTCTCCGGGGATTTCAGATTTAAGATTTGCGGCTAGTCAATACTTCGTATCGTCAAATACGTCCTATTCAATTTTTTCGAACGCAGCTGCAAAAAAGCCATCGGTTCCTTCGTGCTGCGGCCAGGTTCGGAGAAAATCCCCGTTGCCATTTGTCAGGCGACTACCGTGCTTCAAGGAAATCTGGCGCATTGTCTTGTTCCTTTTGAGAAACTCCTCAACTACATCTTCGTTCTCTTCGCGCTCGATCGAACATGTCGAGTAGATCAGACGGCCGCCCTGTTTCAAGGCTCCAACAGCATTCTGCAAGAGCAGACCCTGCTGTACCGCAAGACGAGGGATGTCTTCTTCGCTAAGACGCCATCGAATTTCAGGATTGTGACGCAAAGTACCGGTGCCGGAACACGGCGCATCAACCAGGATTCGATCGAAAGAGCCAGGCTTGAAAGGTAACGATTGCGAACCATCGACAACCGTCAAAGAGACGTTTTTCAATTGTTGATTCTTAACTGCTGCATCAACCGTCGCTAGTCGTCGCGCTGACACATCGCTGGCGATCACCAGCGAATCAGGTATTCGATCAGCGATTAGCGTGGTCTTCCCTCCAGGCGCGGCACAGAGATCAAGCACAGTGTCGCCAGGTTGAGCTCCAACCAATTCCGCAACGAGCTGGGAAGCTTCATCCTGAAAATAGACCCTTCCTTCCTCAGCAAGGGCCCTCAACACAGGTGTACTCCTTGCTACGCGCCATGCGCCATCCGCAATCTTTGAGTTTTCCGGTGCGATTTCAGCTTCGCGAAATCTCGCCAATAGCTCGTCTTCATTCGCCCGAGTTCGCACAACGCGAAAACCTACAGGTGGTGTTTCATTGTTGGCTCTTGCCAGTGCTCGTGCTTCTTCAAGTCCGAACGAATTGATCCAACGGTTAATTAGCCAGGGCGGGTGAGAAGCCTCGATCGAGATCTTCGAAACCACGTCCGCTCCTGAGGCGACGGGGTCGTAGTCAGACTCGCGGGCAGCACGTCTCAACACAGCATTCACAAAGGCTCGAGCTGAACTCAAACGTGCCGCCTGGACCAACTTTACGGACTCGTTGACTGCTGCCGAAGCCGGAACTCTTGTTAAGAATTGTAATTGATAGAGGCCTAGTCGTAGGGTGATTAATACCGGAGCGTCCAAACTCGTGATTTTACGGTCTGAAAAATATTCGATCCGCTTATCAAGATTTAGTTGCCAACGCAGAACTCCAAGCACCAGCTCGTGACACAGAGCACGATCCGCTGGTTCCAGTTTTGGTTCTTCAGAGGCTAGTAATGTCGAAGAGAAGCTCCCAACACCAACTTTGCGAAGAACTTCAAACGCAGTCCAACGCGCCGGTGAAATGCCGGGCTTAGCCAAGATGAGTACCGATCTTTAAGTGTGACCCGTTGAGAAAATCGCGAGCGGACATTCGACGCTTTGCTTCGGGCTGAACCTCAAGCAAGCGGAGAAATGTGTTATCACCACACTGCACAACCAGATCGTCGCCGTGTGCTGAAACCACTTCACCCGGATTTGCCGCGTGATCAAAGAGGGTCGTTTCCGAACGCCAGATGGTGAGTCCACGCGAGCGCAGAGTTGTATGGGCGTTGGGCCAGGGTTGAAATCCGCGCACGTGACGTTCAATCTCAGCAGCAGTTTTAGTCCAGTCGATCAGTCCATCCTCTTTTTTCAGAACCGGAGCAAACGTGGCGCGACTGTCGTCCTGTTCGCGCGGCACAATGTTGTCTAGCTGAGCGAGTGTCTCACCAAGCAAATCTGCTCCGATTAATGAAAGTCTCTCCATCAATTTCTCCGCAGTTTCAGCATCGTGAATTCCGGTTTTGCGCTGGAGAAGAATCGGACCGGTGTCGAGTGTTGGTTCGATGAACATCGTCGTTACACCTGTTTCAGTCTCACCGTTGACAATAGCCCAGTTCACAGGGGAAGCGCCGCGATAGAGTGGCAACAGAGAAAAGTGAACGTTGATACAACCTCGACGCGGTGCTGCCAAATATTCGTCGGGAAGTATTCGACCGTAAGCAACAACGACACCTGCGTCGGCGTCATGTGAGCGAAAAAGAGACTTGGATTCTTCTGATTTAAGGCGAGCCGGCTGGTGAATGGTTAACCCTCTTTCCAAGGCAAACTCTTTAACCGGCGAGTAGACAATTTTATTTCCGCGACCCGACGGACGATCGGGTTGAGTCCAAACGGCAACCACCTGGTAGCCATCGTCCAAACAACGACGCAGCGTCGGGACAGACGCTGCGGGTGTACCCATAAACACTATGCGCATTGATTAATCGGATGGTTGTGCT
>DATDFV010000100.1:0-57224 GCA_036522415.1 Pyrinomonadaceae bacterium
AACGATGCTACGAGCTATCCCAGCTATGCGCAGGTGACGGTCACAAACCAAAGTAACTACACCTGGGCAGGCTCTACCAGTGATACGCGAGCGCTGCAGAAAGCAGCCTCTTCCGATCGCCTCGCGGCTACGTGGTATTCAACCGGATTTTTTGACATCGATATCAATCTGACGGATGGACTCACACATCAGGTAGCCATCTACTGTGTGGATTGGGACAGCACCACTCGATCGCAGCGGGTCGATGTTTTCGACGCAGTGTCAAATGCTTTACTCGACACACGTAATGTCAGCGGGTTTTCCAACGGTCAGTATTTGCTGTGGAACATCTCTGGCCATGTAAAGCTGAGAGTCACAAACACTAGCGGCGCGAACGCTGTCGTCAGCGGTTTGTTCTTCCAGCCGATGTCGAACGCGTTAGGCAATCGGTCGCAGAACGGCTCCTTTTTGTCCAAACTCACGACCGAGATACTCCGGTTGGCAAGATACTCTTTTCCATCGTTGGTTTATAACTGGTCCGTATGATGTCTACTGATTTGACGTGGTGAGATGTGGCAGATGTAACGAACTTTGACGGCTGACGATTCGGTAAATACTGTTACATCTCACTTGGTCCAACTTCATCAGTGCCCGTCAACAGGTCTCATAATCCGTTGATTCGGGGTTCGAATCCCTGCGGGGGCACCAATGGAATCAATATCCTACTTACACAATCGAGATGTCTTCGCTTCGGCTGGTGTGTCAAATTTCTGAAACTGCCAGTTTGCTGGAAGGGCTGACGTGAGGTTATCAGGATCTGACTAAACTCAAAAATTGGTAACCGCAAAATTCGTGAAACGACTTCGACTTCTTATCCTTACTTTGCTGCTGCTCGGGTTGTTGGTGGCATTTTACTATCATCGCGAGAGCAAGGTCCGTATTGAGACGATCCAGTTCAATAGCCAACTCGCCGGCAAGTCTCTGCCATATAACATTGTGCTGCCTCCAGGATATGGTCTGTTTTCAGCTTGGCGAAATCGCTACCCTGTAATCTATCTTCTTCATGGATGGAACAGCCATTATGATGCGTGGCTCTCAAGAACAGCGTTGGCCCAATACGCCGCTGAACATCAACTAATCATCATCACACCCGAAGGTAATAATGGTTGGTACACCGACAGTGCGACAACAGCCGCCAACAAGTATGAGAGTTATATAGTGCAGGAGTTGATTCCTGACGTGGACAAACGTCTAAGAACAATTGCTGAAAGACGCGGTCGCGCGATCGCCGGTTTTTCAATGGGTGGGTACGGTGCAGTGAAATTCGGATTCAAGCATCCTGAGTTATTTGCTTTTGTAGGTTCTATGAGTGGCGCGCTCGACGCCACATCCCGCACCGATGATCCGTCGATCATGCAAGCCTTTGGAGAAACCGATAGCATTGAACGCAAGAGCAATGACGTCATGCGACTTGCTGAAGAGTTTCCTTCCGAACGAATCCCACTATTGCCTTACTTCTATATTGATTGTGGCCGCGACGATCCATGGCTCAACACTAACCAACGCTTTGCCGAAATCCTGCGTGAGCGAAAGATCCCTGTTGAATTCCGTCAGCTCCCCGGAAACCATAACTGGCCTTATTGGGACAAGCAGCTCGGTGAGGTTCTGCGCGTTGCGTCCCTGGTTTTAGTATCACACCCCACGTAGTTGCCGAAGCTTCCGGAATCTGCGGGTTATTGAGGGGCCGCGGCGAGTAGCGCAGCGGGCAAGAACATCGGAAACGTAGTCACCGTGCGAAACCCTAGTGACTCATATATCGAACGAGCCATGGGAGTTGAGTGCAACAACGTCCGCTTTAGCCCCGATGCGCTTTGCGCTTGCTGTACTGAATAACTTGTAATCGCTTTGGCCAATCCACGTTTGCGAAAGTCGGGTCGCGTGGCTACGAGCGCTACATACAGACAATTAGGGCGAACGTAAGTCGTAGATGTAGCGACGGGGGTATCGTTCAAAAAACCAACATATCCGAAACTGCGTTCGTCCCACAGAGCTTTATGATCGAGGGCTTCACGTGCCATTTCGGATGGTATTTCATAGCCTGTGGCATTGAGGTCTGCTACAGCACAACGCAACTCCTGAGAATCAACCTGCCGGTATTCAAGATCTCCGTCAGAGGCATCAGCGGCGCCGTTTTCCGCCACCATTCCGAACGCTTGAGAGATCTGAATCCAGCCGTGCTCTGCGAATTGCTCGTTCCCGTCAGGTAACCAGTCGTCGCATGCGATCAACATTCCCGGCTGCTGCTTCGTCGCTACAAAATCATTTATTCGCTTCAACGTATCTTCCAAGTCATCCACGGTCGCGAGTGGTTTATTGAGAAAGACTACGTTGACAATCGGCCATTGAACACCTGCCCAGGTCGCTACAAAACCCGGCTGGTCGACAACTTCACCACCGGCTCCTCGGGCATACATACTCCAGACATCGTGGAACAGAGAATTCGATTCTTCAATTTCATTCATTTGAGAGATCACCTCTTGCTTTGTTTTAATTTCAGCCATTCAAGGATTCTTTCACCGCGTGGACTACCGAGTCCGGTGCAGGCGTCCCAACCTCGTCTCGCCTGATAGCCAGTATTACGAGTTGGTCCATTAAATCCCTCGACGATATCACAAAGAGCATCGGTCCTCTTGGCTGCCATCTCATACACCGTTGGCGTCAATAAACCGAGCTTGGTTCCAAGTGCTTCGTTTAATCGAGCGGTAAGTGCGGCCCAGAGAGGCGCGGCTGCGCTCGTGCCACCCATTGACATGCGAGTGTTGTCTGCTTCGATCAGATATCCGGTATAAGACGATGCATTCGCTGCCACGTCGGGAATACCACGTCCTTTGTGTTGGTTCGACTTGTGAACAATCTTCGGATTTTTTTGATATGAAGGTCTCGTAAACGCCTGGCTGAATCCACCACCCGAAGCCAATTTATATTGACGCCACTGGTTCCATACAGTCTCTTTTCTCTTGCCACTTCGTTTGACTTCGAGCTGTGTACCACCGCATGCCAGAACATGAGGACTCGTCGCCGGAAAAACTACTGAAAAAGGTTGGCTTGGTTCCTCACGGACACCGTTGTCACCGGATGAGCAGCAGACCGTTATCCCACGATGGGCAGCGATTTGGAACAACCGATCAATTTCCTTCAATGCGCCCGGACTCCAATTTTGTTCGGACTGTCCCCAGCTGATCGAGATAACGGATAAATCGTGACGTTTGTCGAGAATCGCAGCTTGTAATGTGCGCAACCAACCTTGTTCGGTGTTCTCGCCGAAATAAACAACGATGGCCGCGTCTCGCGCCAAACTTCCAGCGACTTCGATATCGAGGTAGACCTCGGTATCCGGATTCAGTGTTCCTCTTTTGCCCCGCGGTCGGTTTACTCCCGGAGGAATTTGTCGCACAACGATTCTGGGAAGTGGTATCGCGACTGATGCGAAGTACGACTTTAGTGAATGCGAGCGAAAACCACCTCCAAATTCCAATAGACCGATCGATTGACCGCGGCCCGTTTCACCTGGTGGAAAGCCATACAGGTCGGCGAACTCGCCAGGGCGCCGTGTCCTGGCTGTGACAGGCGGTGGCGATACAACGCCTGCGGTGATCTTCTTAGCGAGACCCCGTCTCCGTCCGGCTGGATGACTATCAAGACCAAACACACCCGTAACAACTCCGGCCAGATAAGCGGGTAACGTTGGTTCCTTGTCGAGGTCGCGATACGGCGCGTCGAATCTCTCCTCAGCGTAAAGAGAAAGTGTAACGTCGAAGGCGCGATTGATATTGGCTACACTCCCGCATACTTGAATTAGACCCGGCTGCACATCTTTGCATTCCAGATCGTATTCACGTGCAAATCGACGAACAGCAGCCTCATCCTTCGGCCGGTGCGAGAATCGTTGAATTGCCTGGGCAACTGAGAGATATCTCTTCTTTTTAAGAGGGGCGAAATGCCGCAGGGTGTTTTCGGGATTCACTTTCCTGCGCAGTGAAAGCGTTACACATACCAGCTTGTGTTTGCGAAGCGGCCCAATCCGGTTGCGATGTTCCGTAACAACCCGTCGAGTTCCGTGTAAAGGGAGGCGACTTTTATCCACGACCTTAGTATAGGAGAACCCACAGCATTCCGGTGCTAATCTTGACTTCAATCAATTCAGCGTTCATGATACGCGGCATCCAAAAAACCCCCGGAGAACGACAATATGACAAATATTGAAAGACTTACTGACGCTGGTGTTTGCACTGCTGGCCAAAGATTTACGGAAGAGGAAAAGGAAGCCATCGAATCGCTAAGCCATCAAGAAGTTGACGCACTGATCTCCAGCAAAGAAAAGCTCGGAGAGGATTTCATTAAAAAACATGTCCCTCATGGGATGATGTTTTAGACCGTAGCTTGATGGTACCGCTGGCAAAGCAGTTCACGAACAGCCATCTTATCCGCACAAAGATTTCCCTGTTCAGCGCCGGCCTCGATAAGGCCGCCGATGAGTTCTGGATGCATCCGGAATTCGGGGTAGTGTACCCCGAATATCTCTATCAGAGTCATTCAATCATTCGGGCGAGCGTACCGCTGATGCAGGCTACACTTCAGGTGTGTCGTTCAAAACCGCACTCCACTGAACCCGTCCTTCAGAGATTCGCCGACTATCTCGCGCATCACATAGTTGAGGAAACCGGGCATGACGAATGGATCCTGAACGATGCCGAAGCCATTGGCATACCTCGGCGGTTGATTCTGGAACGAATACCGAAAGACAGCGCTAAGCAGATGGTAGGATCGCAGTACTACTGGATTCATCATTACCATCCAGTAGCGATGCTGGGTTACATCGCCGTGATGGAGGGTACTCCACCGAAAACTGAATTCATCGAAGCTGTCGCTCGTCGTACGCGACTACCACTGGACGCGTTCAGTAGCTTCCTCTTGCACGCCAAAGTCGATCCCCGTCATCGCGCCGATCTCGACGCCCTGCTTGACGATCTTTCGTTAAACGAACACCATCATGCTTTGATTGGATTGTCCGCATTGGAAACGATCAAGTATCTAAAGACCGTGTTGTTGGACGTCAATAGCTCCCACCTGTGTTAGCATTTTTTTCAGCCGGTAAAAACGCTTCGCAAACCTGGCTGCGGCTTATGGTTGAATCGAACGATGACAAAACACAGGTTCTCGCGGTGCCCACCGTTGGTCGTTTCACAGACCTTACACGAATCGGCGAAGGTGGCATGGGTGTCCTCTACAAGGCCTTTGATCCGAAGCTCAAAAGATCGATAGCCCTGAAGTTCCTGCATAAACCGACAACACTAGATCCTGACAGTGAGACGAGATTTCTAAATGAGGCGCGCGCAGCTGCCGCTTTGGATCATCCGAACGTCTGTACCGTCTACGACATCGGATCGGTTGGCGACGAATTGTACATTGCTATGGCGTTCATTGAAGGCCAGAGTTTGAAACAAAGAATTGAAAAGAGTCCGTTACCCTTCGAAGAAGTGGTCGAGATTGGGATACAAGTAGCATTAGGTCTTCGTGAAGCGCATTCGAAGGCCATTGTCCACCGCGACATCAAACCTTCGAACATCCTGGTAGGCCGCGGGGGCGTGGTCAAGATTGTTGATTTTGGTCTGGCGCTGCTACCCACAGATGAGAAAGTTACTCGCGAGAATCGATCCATCGGCACGCCTGCGTATATGTCGCCGGAACAAGTCGGCGGACAGGGGGTTGATGCACGATCCGATCTCTGGTCACTGGGAGTGACGCTTTACGAAGCAGCTTCAGGCACGTTGCCATTCAGCACGCAATCCATCCCGCTATTACTTCGAGCAATTCTTTTTGATGAGATCGATTGGGGTCAGGCTCGAAAGTGTAATGCGGTGTCGCGGCTGGAACCGGTTCTCCGCCGGCTGATGACTAAAGATCGAGACCGGCGTTATTCATCTGCTGATGAAGTGCTATCCGATCTCAAGGCGTTGAGCAGTCCGGTATCCACTGCGACCGCAACTTTGATGGATCAGTCGTGCATTGCGGTGTTGCCATTCGTCAATCTCAACCGCGAGGAGAAGACAGAGTACTTCAGCGATGGCTTAACGGATGAGTTGATTAACGCACTTGCACAGTTCGAAGGTTTGCGAGTTGTTTCACGTAGTTCTGCTTTTGCCTTTAAAGGACAGTCGGTGAGCATCAAGACGATTGGCGAGCAGTTAAAAGTGCCGACTATTCTCGAAGGTAGTGTCCGTAGCGTCGGTAACCGTTTGCGCGTGACGGTTCAACTTACAAACGTAGCGGACGGATTCAACATGTGGTCCGAGCGATTCGACCGTGAACTCAAGGACATTTTCGAACTACAGGATGAGATCACACTTGGAATCGTAGAGAAGCTCAAAGTTAAACTTACCCCTGCTCGCAGCACCCATCCTGAGGTAACCTCCACGGCCCGATTTCAAGCCCACGATGCGTATCTGGAAGGGAAGTACAACTGGAATCGACAGACTGAGGAAGGGTTTCATAAGGCGATCGTTTGTTTTGAGAAAGCAACGCAAATCGATCCTTCGTATGGCGCAGCTCATGCGGGACTCGCCGACGCCTATACGTTTCTTGGTTTCCATGGACTCGCGCCTTCGTTGGAGATCTTCTCTAAAGCAAGAGCGGCGGCAGCCAGGGCTTTAGAGTTGGATCCGCGACTTCCCGATGCGAACATTTCAATGGGTTACGTCAAGCTGTACCACGATTGGGATTGTCGAGCTGCAGAGTTCTTTCTACGTCGCGCGGTGGAGCTAAATCCCAGCAGCGCAAAGGCGCTTTACTCGTTGATGCTGTGTTTAGTGCAAACAGGTCGGTTCGATGAGGGCCGAGATGCTCTTGAAAATGCATTATTGCTCGATCCATTTAATATGATTTATCAGACGTCAGCCGGCTGGTTGGAATATTACGCAAAGCGTCCGCGCGTAGCCGTTGAAAAGCTTGAGCAGGCTTTGACGATCGATGGCATGTACCCGGAACTTTGGGTAGCGCTCGGCGCCGCATATGAACAATTAGGTCTATTCAAAGACAGCATTGCCTATGCAGAGAAGGCAGCTGCCATTTACGGAAAACATCCACTCGTAAACGCGTTTCTGGGGTCGGCGTATGCGACAGCTGGAGAACACGAGAAAGCTTTAACCATTCTCTCGCGGTTTGATGAATTGTCCGCGACACAATATGTGCCTTCGGCTTGTCGAGCGATCGTCTACATGGCTTTGCAAGACAAGGAAGCTGCTTTCACGCATTTGCAAACCGCTGCGAAAAATCGTGATGCGTTCCTTTGTTGGCTAAACGTTCTGCCATTGAGCGACACGCTGCGTTCCGATCCACGCTTTGAACAGTTGATCTCACAGATTGGTCTTGATCAGCTATCTGTATCCGAGAAGACTCAACCACTTCCTTCCAAATACTAATCGTAACCTTTATCTTGGCTTGACGACGATTACCGAATCGACGCGGCCGTTTCCGTCATCTTCGGTGGCGGAGTTGGCCGGATCGTTAAGTCCGACACCATCGACGAGAAACCTGTAGGTGTACTTACCTGGCGCTAAATCAAGTCGACAGATCCACACGTCGCCCTGCCTCCCGCAGTAGTTCTTAGTTTGGATCCAGTTGTTGAATGATCCGTAGATGGCCACGGCTTCCGCGTCGGTGTGTCCTGGCAAAGTAAACGTTGTATTACCGGTGAGACTGGGCACTGGCGGTGGCATCTTTTTCACCAGCATGTCTCCCTGTCCAGTTTTCAAATTGACACCAGTGACGTCGCCTCTTTCGTCTTTGATGAAGGCGAGATGCAGGTCTGGAATCTCGCTGTCATAGAAACTGGAGTCGGATTCGGCTGCAAGCTGACGCGGCATCAGGTATGAAGGCCTGACCCATAGAGAATCATCCTTAACGCTTATATAGAGGACGAAATCATGCGCGAACTTTGGATCGATTTCATATCTGCCAACATATTGTCGCAGGACAGACGGAGCAATTTTGACTATCACTTTTTTCGGAATCGAGGTTAGCACTGTAGGCGTTTTGTCTCGCTGAGAAATCTTAGGCGCGGGTTTCAAACCGATGAGCGCGATCAAGTGATTTGCCAGCGTCCCACGCCAATTCAACATTCCATGGTTCCCATTAAACTCAGTGTAGTGAACTGAGTATCCTTTACTCTGCAGCGTGTCTCTCAAATCACGGTTGGCCGCGAGCAGTGTAGGGTCTATCAAATTAGCAGGCGGCGCGTTGGGTAGCTTTGCCATCAGATCACGCCACCACCAGGTCCCTTCCATCAGTCCGGCTTCGAACGAGAAGTGCAACGGCAGACGCGGGCTGGCTGCAAACTGGCGGTTCAGCCACTCCGGCTCCTTTTCGCCGTCGGGCTTCCACCCGAAAGCACCCGATTGGGAAAGCACGTTCCCGAAAACCTCCGAGTGCTTGAGCCCTACGAAAGCCGCCTGCAAACCGCCCAGGCTCGTGCCGCCGATGATCGTCTGTTCGGGTCGGTCGGTCGCGTGGAAGTTAGCTCGCGCCCAGGGCACAATCTCCTGCGCCAAAAAATCGGCATAACTTGAATTGCAGGACAACTCGCGCCAGCGATCAGGGTTGTCTACCATGACGGCGACCAGCGGAGGGATCAAACCTGCTGCGATCAAGTTATCGAAAATGGTTGCTACGCGCGCCGTGTTTACAAATCCACCGCCGTCAGTAAGTACCAACAAAGCGTAAGGCTTCTTACCGGCGGCGTAGCCGTGCGGAGTGTAGATCCAAATTGGTCTTTCGTTGCCGAGGAGTTTGCTCCGGAATTTGTCACGCTGCACTCGTCCGGTTGGCACGTTCGGACGGAGGACGTTCCAACTTTGCGGCTCAGCGGAAGGCAGTTCGACCGCCGAAAAGGAGTTCCCTTCATACGGGTTGAACTCGTTATAGTGCTCGGTGAACTGAAACGGATTGAGAGAGTCGTTTCGGAGTGCGCCCTCAAACCGGGTGATGCCTCGCCACTCTTTCGGATCCGGGAGGTTCGCCGCGAATTGATAAATGAAGCGCGCACCCTTCTGAAGCCGAAATGTTTTGTACCACAAGTCAGTGTCGAGTAGCCGCGTCATCGGCTTACTGACGTCCCCGAGACGAAAGACGAAAACGTTTTTCGTCTGTTCCCTGCCCCGCCAAAGCATTGTGACGAGCATGTCGTGGTCGCTTCCTGCTGCCGGCTCAATGATCGGCGCGCCCTGATCGCTAATTTCCTTCCAGAATTTATCAAGCGCAGTCGGATCACCTGAAGTAAGTCGATCCCGTAGAGCGAGCAAACGCGGGCTCGATAGCTGGTCGTTGACCGTTCCGGTCTTTTCCTGACATAAGGTCCGCAATGTTGCAGATACGCATACGTTTGTTGTCAGACTCGCAGTCATAACAAATAACGTAAACACACGTGTAACGATCCGAGATGCACTGAGAACTTGCATAGTCGGCCCCTTTCAGTAACTAGTTAGCGATGAAGTTGTCTTTTCTTTTGGGTATCGGTTGTTCGAGAGCCGGTCAATCGAATCAATCAAGTCTTGAACATTCGCTCAACCGGTGAGCGCCCCTGTTCATCATAAGCTGTGATTTTTCCGGAGGACGCTTCCGACGTATCACTCGTCAAACTCTGATTGGGGCGGAACTTCTCACTGGGGGCGGCGAGCGCGTCGCTCAGATGTTCGCTGTCGAAGCGCCGTTGTGACTTGGCGCGGCGAACGACGATGAATAGATAAGCCAAGACAGCGATGGCGATTAACTGGCGCATGAGACCAGTGAAGTTGTGATGCGGGACGTTGACCGCCCACAGCGCGGCGAGCCCTGCCAGAATTGCGAGGGTAATGTGCAGCCCCATTTTAAAGGGCGTGGAATCGAACGGAAGGCTTCGGCTAATGTCGCAACACTCGGTTTTGAATCGCTGGAAGTCTCCAAAACTATTCAGGGCGGCACGTTGTGCTTCGTTTGGCGTCATTCCACTCTCAATGTTGGCGCGGGTGCGCTTTGCTATATGGAACCGCAGCTCCTCCTCAACATCGCGCGCGATCTGATCAGGGCATTGCCAGGCGTGAAGAAATCGGACAGTGGCTTTAATCCGGGACATAATGTTGCATCCTCCTTTAATTCGCGCGCAGGGCCTTCATGGTTGCACCCGCCAGTCGCTCCCAATTCTCCTCTTCGAGAACTAATTGTTTCCGACCCGACCGAGTCAGCTTGTAGAACTTCGCGCGCTGATTGTTGTCTGAGACGTCCCATTCCGATTCGATCCACCCGCGCCGTTCAAGCCGGTAAAGTCCCGGATACAGCGAACCCTCCTCGATCTTGAGCGTGTCGTCTGAGATTTGTGCAATTCGTTGACCGATTCCGTAGCCATGCAAAGCGCCGAGCGAAAGCGCTTTCAGAATCAACATGTCCAGCGTCCCCTGAAGTAAACCCGTCTTTGATTTACTCACCGCGCGTACCTCCTAGACGTTCTAGGGCCTGAGGATAGCATGGACTACTTAGATTGTCTAGGGAGTCAAACTCCTCGGGTCATGGGAACTGGAGTTGACGGACGCGGGCGAAAATCGAAACTAATTTTTACCAGACGAAGAGCAGTAGAAACCTCTGGTAGTCTAGTAGTCTCGAAAAATCTACAAGGTCAAGGTGTTCAGTTTGGCGTAGCGCCCACACCTTTACTTTTCTTACGGATACTCGTACCTTCCGCACCGAAATCACCACATCCCTGCACATGAGGTACAACGCTGAGAATTATGCTCCCTCATTCGCGGTTCACTCGCATGTTGTCCCTGGTGACCTTGATATATGCCTCGCACTCGGTCGCTCAAACACTTAATCAACCATTACGCAAAACGATCGCCGTCCGCACAAGTGAGGGTACGGAACTCGGCTTTGATCTTTCTCAGGACGGACGGTCCATCGTGTTTGACTTGCTCGGTCAGCTCTGGCTGCTTCCAGCGCACGGCGGCAAAGCCCGGCCCATCACCGACGCAGTACGCGATGCGGCCGAAGACCTGGACCCTTCGTTTGCACCCGATGGACGCGCAGTTGTGTTTCGTGGTGAGCGCAACGGACGCACCGGCCTGTGGCTGCTAAGTCTTGACACTGGTCCACCTCGACAACTAACACAACTGCAAAATCCGGATGGATTCGATGGATCGGCTGCATGGTCCCCGGATGGTCGTCTCATCGCGTTCGTACACGAAGTGCCCCCCGATGCGAATGGAAGCAGATTGCGCACCGCCATCATGTTGCTTGATGTAGCTTCCGGCAGTGTGCATGAGCTGTCCGTCACGGATGTTCCGAATCCACGTCTAAGCGACCCGGTTTGGGTGCAAGGTGGGCGACAGATCGCATTCATATCGCGAATGAAACCAGGCGGCGAGGGTGGTGGCAGGATTTGGATAGTCGATGCTGCCGGTGGTGTTGCGAAACCTGTAACTGTGGAGTCGGTGCAAGCGAAAGCTCCCACCTTCACGAGCGATGGTCACCGGATGGCTTACTTTGCACCGGACTCAAAAGCCCGAACTCAGGTGTGGGTGCAGGGGCTCGATGGCAATGGCAACGTGCAAGGGTCTCCGATCATGGTGACTAATCATAAGGACGTCACTGCGACTCGCATCCGTTGGTATAGAGATGGCGACGCGTTGTTGTATTCGGCAGACGGCCGCTTATGGAAAGTTGCTGCTTCCGGAGGTGAACCCACAGAAATACGATTCAGCGCTGAACTTTCAATTACACGTTCGCTGCGTTCGTTGCCGCCGGCTCGATTTCCTGAACCAGGTACTCAATCGCCGGCCAGAGGCTTCATGGGATTAGCTCTCTCGCCCGACTCACACCAAATCGCAGCGCTTATGCTAGGCAAGCTCTGGATCATCACTGTCGGCGGAAGTTCACACGCGATTGCGACTGTTCCGTTCGATGCGAATTCAATTGTGTGGTCGCCAGATGGCGCGGAAGTCGCGTGGAGCGCCGGAGTGCCGGAGCAGGCGGATCTGTTTGCAACTAATCTGGCCACGGGCGTCACGCGGCAAGTAACCGCGCTGCCAGGTCGCGAAGCGAATCCCGCCTATTCCCCGGACGGCCGTCACCTCGCGTTTGTATACGTGAACCAGGACGAAGCGACTTTGCGTGTAGTCGAGGCCCGCACCGGCAACGTAACCGATGCAACACAGACTAGAAACCTTGGATCGATAAACCCGGATTCCTCGAGTCCGCCGCAATGGAGTCCGGAATCGGACGGGCTGTTGGTGTCGGGCGCGGCAGCTCCAAACCAGCAAGCTACTTTTGTCCCGCTATCCGGCACGCCGCAGACCATGAAACGTTTCCCAGATGGACCACTCTTTCTACAGTGGTCCCAACAGCATACGATTCTTTTTGTACGACATAACCGCCTGTGGCAAGCAGCTTTCGATCACACCGGAATGCTTGCCGATCCGGAGCCGCTTGGAAAAGACGCGGCGCTCTACGCCTCTGCTTCGCGCGACGGCACTCTGCTCTTCGTCTCCACGGGAGGATTGCGGTTGCGCTCAGCGAAAGGTGAAGAGCGAAGTTTGGGGTGGCCCATCTCTTATACGCCGTCGGTCGCGGAGCCGATGTTGATCCGTAACGTTCGGATCATCGATGGGACGGGCGGACCGATAACGCCGGCTCGCGACATTCTGATCGAGCGCGGACGAATAGCCAGGATCGCTCCCGCGCGCAGCCTTCCTGCCGACAACGCCCGGGTTATCGAGGCCGAAGGTCGCATCGTCATGCCCGGCCTCATGGATCTGCATGCTCACACCTATCGTCCTGACCTGCTTCCTGGCTTCCTCTATTTCGGCGTCACCACCGTGCGAGATCAAGGATCTTCGATGGCGCCACTGGTCGCATATGCGGACGACATAGCCGCCGGCGTGCTTCCCGGGCCGCGAGTCGGTTATGGCGGCTTTCAGTTCTACAGTGATTACTCCTTCGATAGCGAGCAATGGCAAGGCATCGAGCCTGAATCAGATCCGGAGCACATCAAGCGAGCCGTCGATCTGGCGGAAGCCTTCGGCGCGCAGCACATTAAAACGCGGACGTTCCGGCGGTGGGACATCAATGCCCGCATGATCGCAGAGGCCCATCGACGAGGTATGCGAGCGACGGGGCATTGCTCGCACTTGCTGCCGTTGGTGGCCGCGGGCATGGATGCGAAGGAGCATATTGGCTCCTGCGAACCGCGCGGCGACAGCTATATGTATGATGACTTGATCCAGTTGTTCCGGGCAGCCGATATCGGCGTGGTACCCACTGTCACATATTTTGACTTTGCGGTCCGGCTCAATGAGCGTCCGACGCTTCTTGATGAGGATGCGGAGCTGGCGCCGTTCCTCCCGGCACGTAACAACTTCGACTGGATGTTCAAGCTAAGTGTCGAGAACCGGCAATGGTGGGCCAAGGAGGCGGCGCGCGCGCGTGAAACCACAGCCAAATTGTGGCGTGCCGGAATAACTCTCGGCACTGGTACCGACATCTGGCAGATCCCAATCGGAGTACACATGGAACTGGAGCAGATGGTGGCGGCTGGATTAGCTCCGCTGCAGGCGATTCACTCCAGCACCGGTAGCGCTGCGCGCATCCTCGGCGCCGACAAAGATCTTGGGACGATAGAGGTGGGGAAGTGGGCCGATCTGATCATTCTCGACGCCGATCCGCTCGCAGACATTCGCAACACGCGGCGGATCTGGCAGGTGGTGCACAACGGCGGCCTGGTTGATCGTCCAGCGATACTCAAGGCAGTTAAACCACGATAGTCACGATCGGCAGAACGCTAGCCTTAGACTAGAAAAACGATCCACGCGCACCACACGAAATAACACGAACAAAGAGCCCAGGCCCAGTCGCGTTGTGACACAGTCTCGGCAGTTTGGGGATCATTCAGGTCCTTTTTACCAATCAAGCGCTCTCCGCTACTGAGTTTCAGGTGGCTGCGGTTTCAGACGAATTTGAAAGAGCTTTGGCCAGAGTTTGCCGGTCACAAACAATCTGCGGCCAGCAGCGTCGTAGGCAATCCCATTCAATGCCGGATGCAGAGGCTCTGACGATGACTGCGGCATGACGGGTTTCAGTCCTGCCAGATCGATCCAACCGGTGACTTGGCCGGAATCCGGTTGAATAATCGCGATTCGATCTTGCCTCTGAATGTTCGCGTAGATCTTGCCGTCGACGAACTCCAGCTCATTCAGACTTTCGACAGGCGCGCTTCCGTCGAAAACTTTGAGGCGGCCCAACTCCGCGAAAGTTTCAGGATCCAAAAATCGCAGTTCCGCGGAGCCGTCGCTCATGATGAGCCGGTTTTCGTCATGAGTGAGGCCCCATCCGTCACCTGGATAGTAGAAAATCGACTTAGGTTCGAATGATACAATGTCGTAGATCACGCCGATTTGGTTTCCGAAGTGTCGTTTGAGGTCCTCGAAGAATTTACGCAGGTGCCAGGGGGGCGCATTCCCTCGCCTTCTAGGAGTTAACTGGAGCAGGCTGCCGTGCCACTCGGTTAAACCTTCGGCGAAGTCCGCGGGATTCACTGCGCGCTGTTGAATGATCTCACCGGTCTCCAGCCGAACCTTTCGCAGTGACGATCGTCCGGTGATGCCGGTGCTTTCATAAAGGAACCCGTCAATATAGATCAGGCCCTGTGTGTAAGCCTCAGTATCGTGTGGATACTCGCGAACAATCTCGTATCCAAATACGCTGGCAACAGCCTGGGGTTTGCTTACGGCTGCGGGCGGCGGCGTCGTTGTAGAACGGCGGCGTTGCAGAACGATGACTGAAACGGTCGCCAGTGCCACCAATCCGATTGCGATTATCCCGGTTCGCTTCACGCTCATAACGGCCATCCTGAAAGGATGAAAGTTAATAGCCGTGGGCAAGCCCCGATTTATCGGGACGAAGCCCACGGAACCAAGTTACTAAATTCAGTCTTCGTTTCTCCCAACAATGCGTGAAAATATAATCGCCTTCGCTGCTGACTGAAAACTGCCGATCCAGAGCACACCGTTTTCGTTCATCCCGAACTGCTCACTGATCACTCCCGATTGAAACGGAAGGCTCTTTAACACGTTCCCACCGATGACGTCACCGGTTCGCACCACCAACTGCAAATCCTCTTCAGACGTGCCGACCCAGATCCCCATGTTATTAGAGGAGTCAACGCCACCCACACCGTTTGTCAACCTTGCCATAAAAGCTACGCGGCCGTCGTTTAGGAGCCTGATGTCGGCGGCAAACGACGCGAACGTGCCTGTCGTCCCCGGCGCATTCATCCCAGTGAAAGCAAGCGTGGCGGTCCCACCATCGCTGTGACGGAAGATGCCGAATTTGAGGCCTGGAAATTGTGCCTGGAAGGCGACCTCACCCCGGTCGTTGATTCTGGCGATTCCAGGAAAAAAGGTCCCATAGTTACCGCCTCTCGGGGCTGGTTGTCCCTCGACTGCGATCGGTACAACGTCCGTCCCATCGCCTACGAATAAACCAATGTGGCTCGTGCTGTTCGTCAACAAACAGAGTGCGGTGACCTGACCATGGGAGTTGATTGCTGGAGTGCCGACGTCCTGGATTATGGCTCCTCCAGGTACCTTTTGATTAGTGACGAACACCGGCGTGAGCTCACCACCCTCGCCTCGGAAAATGCCGTTATCGGCGGACCCGCCCGTCATCTCAGACTTGAATGCCACCTGTCCGTGATCGTTCATGACTGGGTTGAAGAGGGCCGTGAACGTGCCCCCCGTCGGTGGGGCGATATCATCGCGCGCGATGGCGACCGTTTCCGTTCCGTCGGTACGGAAGATTGCCTGGGTCGCGGTCGTTCCGCTTAAGAATGCGTCGTAAGAGATCACGCCGTGATCGTTCATGGCGCGCGTTCCGGCTAATGGAGATAACGTGCCGCCGCCGGGCGCTGGATCTCCATCCCTCACGAGTGGAACGATCGCTTTCCCATTGCTCTTGAAGGTGTCCGTATCGTTAACATCAAACACGACGTCGCCATTCGCCGTGATAAACGGGTTGAAGACAGTCGCGAAGCTCTTGGGATCCGGATTGCCTCCGAGAGCAATCGTGGAGGTTGTCGCGCCGTCTCCCACAAACACACCGGACGTGGCCGATGCTCCGCTAAGGAAGTCATCGAAGGCGACTTCATGGCTTGCGTTCACCGTTGCATTGAAAAAAAACGGAGTGTAGGTGCCGCCGTTAGGAGCTGCGCCGCCCGAGGCCGCAATGATTGTGTGTCGTATCTCAACCTGTGACGCTGCAGCTGACGACACCTGAGCGACGGGCAAAGTAATAAGTGCTGATAAGAGTAGAACAACCGTGTACAAGTAAACTCTTTTCATAGTCTTTTCTCCTGGTCTCAAAGTTTTCACGCGAGTCATGGGCTCAATGCCGTTGAGTCAATCCACGCTAATACTCAGAGTGACGACCTTTTATTCCCGACAGCGACGACTATGGGCTTTGGTTACTCTGGCACACGAACGCGCCGGGCATTTCTTCACCGGTTGATTTGCATGTCTCGGAGGATGGCTTTCTTGATCGCCTATTTACTCTGAAAACACTGCGCTCAGATCCACGCTGGGCTGACATCATCAAGGCGCGAATTCCTTAGATTCAGTCTCTACGATTCCGCCTATATGAACACGAACCGTTCAGAAGAGTTATCCACTCAAGTTCATCGAGATGTGACCTGGACCGAGGCTGTCGCGGAGTTGCCCGCCGCATCGAATGCCCTCGCCTGAATCTGATAAGATTTGGTCACAGAATTCGAGCGGCTTAATGGCCAAATCTTCAACGGTAACTCGCCACCGCTTGAAGCTGCATGCACCTCTCGGATAACTTGTGCGTGCGATCCGAGCGTTTCATGTCCCCAAAAGCAGAACAATCAAATCAGCGTGGCAAACTCCGAATCGGCAACGACTGGAATGCGATCACCATCATTGCACTTTCACAATCAAATCCGTTGAAAGCAGTGGCAGAGTTGGTCGAGAATTCCATCGATGCGCGCGCCACAAACATCACCATTGTTCGTGGACGCGCCGAAGGAAATCATTATCTGGAGATTCGGGATAACGGCCAGGGCATTCCCCGAGACAACGAAGGACGACCCGACTTCCGTTATGTGGCGACACACATCTGCGATTCCGTGAAACGACGACTCAAAGCTGAAGGCGCGGCTGGACTGCAGGGTGAATTTGGGATCGGACTCCTTTCGTTCTGGACACTTGGAGAACAACTTAGTCTCACATCAACTGCAGCTGACGAACGTGCGTGGCAAATGCTAATGCGCAAAGGCGATCCCGGTTATTCAGTCAAACCAAGACGATCCCTTTTCTCGGAACCTGGAACTCAGCTGCGAGTTTCCAGACTGTTGGACGGCATCAGGTCGTTATCAGGCGAGAAGATTCAGTGGTATCTCGCCGCCGAACTCCGCGATCGTATCCGAAGTACGGGAGTGCGCATAACTGTTGTAGACAAAATCTCGCGCAAGCAGTACGCCGTTGAACCACGTCAGTACGAAGGTAGACTGCTGCATCAGTTACCACCGGTTCGTTGTTCATTTGGTGATGTGTATGTCGAGCTTTACATAAATGAGCCGAAGGATTCGAATCGAGTGGCACTGTTTCGCAATGGCACTCGCGTGTTTGAAGACATCTCTGCCATTGAGGAGCTGGCCAAAGCTCCATGGACCACTCGCCATCTTCAGGGCCACATCGATGCGGCATTCATAAATCTAACGCCTGGCACTCGAACCGGACTCATTCACGACGAGGCTTATGCCACATTGCTATTAGCGGTTGTTCCATTAGAGAAAAAACTAATCGAACTACTCGACGAGCAGCGGCGTGCCGAGGAAGAGAAGGCCAGTCGCGAATTGTTGCAGGCGATTCAGCGCGCGTTCCGAGAGGCGTTTCTAGCTTTGCCGGCTGAAGAATACGATTGGTTTGACATTCATTCCCGTGCTGCACGGGGTACCACGGCGGCGGCTCGTGAGTCTGGCACCAGTGAAAAGATGATTGCCGGTGCACCTGAACCCGAAGTCACTAATGGCAGACAACGACAGTTTTTCGAGTTTGCTGGACCATTGTTTAGCGTATCAATCTCTCCAGCCTCGAGCGTAGTACGGGTAGGTGAACAACGATCATTACGCGCGCTACCCTCCGATCGGGCTCGGCGACGCGTTGATACTGATCTGACATTCTCGTGGGAAATTGTCGCCGGTGGCGGCGCTGTGGATCGTCTGCACGATCAAGTAACGAACTTCATTGCTCCAGCGGAACCTGGTCTTGTGCATCTGCGAGTAACAGTTCGGCAGAATGAAGTCGAACGCACTGCGGAGGCACTGATTACGGTTACGCGCGATTTGTTGCCACAGGTCGCCGCGACCATGTCCGAATCGCAGGGGCTGCCAGGTTACACTTTTGAAAGTGCTCCAGGTGAATCATGGCGATCGAGATTCGATTCGACTCGCAATGTGATTGTGGTGAACAACGGCCACCGCGATTTTGTATATGCCGCGCGGAGCAAGGCACTCAAACTTCGTTACCTAATTCGGTTGTATGCAAAGGAGCTCGTGCTGAAGAACTTCGTCGGTCTACCCCCGGATCAGCTGTTGGAAAGATTGGTGGAGTTGTCTCTGAGAACTGAAGAAAACTTGTAGGCAGGCTACCTTTCTCAATTAAGTACACCAACGACGCAGTTCTGATTACTAACATTACTACTGTACCTTTCACAATTTCCTTTGGCACTTTGGAGTGAAGGGTTAAATATGCGTTCAAACAAAATTAGAACTTTCGTGGTGTTCATTGCGATCCCAGGTTCCGTCTTTCTGGTTCTGCATTCCAGTAAGGCCGACGTAATTACTGTGCCTTTCTCCTCCCATAATCCCTCGAGCCTGAGATGACTCGACGAATTCGGAGTTGCAACTTTCGTTAGCCGACTCTAACGCCTCGCCAAAAGAAATATTGTCCGAGTTTTACTACAAAATACCGGTACCGAGCTTGCCTTAGCCTGCACAGCAGGCGTCAGCTTAGAGCCTGGGGCGCGAACCCCGCCTCAGTGAATACGGTCGTCAATTCATTTAAGAATTCGTCGCGTTCGACCAGTTCCATCGTGGTTGAAGTGAGGAACTATCTTTGTTTGTCCTGGGAAATCCGTTGGCGTATCGCATTATAAAGGCCTCGGCACGCGAGCGTCACTAGAGGTTCATTACTCGCAGTTCCAGGCGGTTACCTGGATGCATCCAAGTACGACGTGCCTCGATCTGAAACCTGCCTGCCCGTCAAATCGTTTAACCAACAGGTGCCACCTAACCGATCTCAGTTGTCGAGTCGGCGCGTCATATATGCGACCGTTTCGAGGGAGGACTATGTCATGTTGATGGCGGATACGATGTCGATCTTTTTTGTGATCCTGGGAATGCTCCTGGCTTTCTCAGGACTCTGGTTAATGTGTTGCGGTCTTTGGCCACGTACTGTTGAAACCGCGGCTCAACGTTGCGCCAAGCACATCTGGCCCTACTTCCTTGCTGGATTTCCGTTGACACTCGTCATGATTGTTTTGACCAAAGTGCTTTTTGCTCTTGGACCCGTTGGAAAGATCGCCGGTGTCGGTGTGGTCTGCGTTTATATGCTTCAGGCACAGACCGGTGTCTCAGGTTTAGTAACCGCGATCGGCCGAAGACTTCCTTCGCCGCTGGATGAGCACAGCCCGTGGCGCGCCACTCTCCGCGGCGGAATTGCTTTGGAATTGACTTATTTACTTCCGATTCTGGGTTGGTTTGTGGTTCTTCCTGCTTCGATCATTGTCGGCACAGGCGCGATTAATGTCGCTCTACTCTCCAGATTACGAATTCAAACAAATAACCAAACTTCACTTGTTCAGAACCCTGTGCACCAAACAACCGATTGAAGCTGACTCCTGGTCATGGACTCACGACGCCGAGCATTGCTGAAGACACTTGGTTTGTTGGGTGCGACGCTGCCCTTCACTGGTTGCGAGCGTTTGATCAGCAGCGTTACCCAGCAGTTAGGACAGTCTATTCCTGACAGCTTGAGTCTTGCCGACACCTCCGAAATCGATCCTTCATTTCATCTCTTGTCACGTGCTGCTTATGGTCCGTGGCCCGGCGATCTCGACCGGGTGCAAGCGATAGGCTCTGAAAGATGGATTGAGGAACAACTAAGCCCTGAAACCATCGACGACACTGCGTGCGATCTGCGCGCTCGACGCTTCGAAACAATCTGGCATGAACCGGGAACATGTTACGAGTACAAAAAACCTGTGTTGCGGGAAGAGATCACCCGACATACTTTGTTGCGCGCGCTCTACAGCAAACGACAGTTGCTCGAGGTGATGGTTGGATTCTGGACCGATCATCTAAACATAAATCTCGAGAAAGGCGACTGTATCTATCTCAAGCCTTCAGACGATCGTTTGGTGATTCGCGCTCACGCGCTGGGAAACTTCAAGGAGTTGATTCGAGCTTCTGCAACGTCGCCCGCGATGCTCGTCTATCTCGATGGCAAAGAGAATCAAAAGAAAGAACCGTCCGACGTGCCGAACGAAAACTACGCGCGCGAGTTACTGGAACTACACACACTGGGAGTAGATGGTGGTTACACGCAGACGGATGTTTATGAAGCGGCGCGCAGCTTAACCGGTTGGAGGCTACAAACAGGTTGGAGGAAAGGAACTGTCTATTTCGATCCAGGCATGCACGATGATGGAGAGAAATGTGTGCTTGGCCAATCGATTCCGGCGGGCGGCGGAATCACAGATGTAGATGAACTTGTCGAGATTGCGTGCAACCATCCTTCGACAGCACATCACATCGCCACCAAACTCGCGCGGAGGTTTGTTTCGGAAGATCCTCCAGCCTCACTGGTAAAACGATTAGCTAGCGTCTTCAGTGCAACGGACGGCGACATCAAATCGCTGCTACGAGTTGTTTTTACATCAGACGAATTTAAATTATCTAAAGGTCTTAAGTTCAAGCGTCCATTTCAATACATCGTCAGCTGCCTACGCGCGCTTGGGGCAGACACGCATGCACATCAACCTTTGATCGAATACCTGCAGCGCATGGGCCAGGGTCCATTTCAATATCCAACTCCGGATGGCTACCCTGATCGAACGGCTCCATGGTTGGGCACTATGCTGTGGCGATGGAATTTTGCATTCGGTGCAGCTTCAAATCGACTTCCAACCGTCGCCGTTCCGCTGGATCAACTGGCGCAAGCTGTCGGCGGATTTCGTTCCGGGAAGTTAATGCCGTATTTCGTCGGCCGCAAAGGATCGGATGCTGAGCTGAAGGCCATTGCGGAGTATCAGACAGCCAATCTTGACGATGCAGAGTTGGTTGCACTGGCACTCGCGTCACCCGCATTTCAGAGGTGTTGAGTTATGAGCTTTGCGTCAAAACTCTTCCTCTCATTCTCACCGGGCTTTAGCCCGGTGTTAAGGGGGACTGGAACATCGGTTAACCGTTTTAACGGTTTCCTTGGGAGGGCAGATTAAGCTTTGGAAGCAGACAGTTCGCACGTACCCGCAAGCGAAAACCGTTAAAAACGGTTCACGACGTGCGCTGAACGTTAGCACCGGGCTAAAGCCCGGTGAGAATGAGATAAAGACTTTGAGTAATACATCACGCCGCTCTTTTGTTCGCAAACTGCTGCTCGCACCCGAAACCGCTTTGCCGTCGGTTGGTGAACGCACACTGGTTTGCGTCTTCCTACGTGGAGCTGCCGACACGCTAAACATGGTTATTCCTCAAGGGGACGACGAGTATTACAGGTTGCGTCCGACGATTGGAATCCATCCGCAACCGGAATTGAGACTTGATGATTTTTATGCTTTCCACCCGAATCTTGCGCCGTTGTTACCGGCATTCAATGAACATCGATTAGGCATCGTGCAAGCAGTGGGTACCGACAATCCCACCGGCTCTCATTTCGAAGCACAGGACCAAATGGAGCACGGTGAATCCTATGGGCATGTGATCGGCGGAGGGTGGCTTGGTCGTTATCTCCGCACGAGAGCCGTTGATCTGACGCCTCTTTCCGCCGTAACAATCGGATCTTCGATTCCTGAATCGCTACGTGGGGCTCCAACAGCAAGCGCGATCGAAACCATAGAGGAACTTCAAATAAAAATACCGAGCGGCAATACAGGCGCGGTGTCATCGGCATTGTCGTCGTTGTATGGCGCCGAAGTTGGAATGATTGGACAAGCAGGAAAGGCAACTTTGGATCTTTTGCAACGCGTGGAGTCGGTGCGCGGCGCAGCATACACACCAGAAAATGGCGCCAACTATCTCGACGATAACTTTTCGCAGGGACTTAAAGAGGTCGCTCGATTAATCAAGGCACGAGTCGGTTTGGAAGTTGCTTGCGTTGACCTTGGTGGTTGGGACACACATTTCTTTCAAGGCAACACTTCTGGTTTGCAAGCAGATTTGATCCGTCAGCTGGCCGGTGGCCTCGCTGCTTTTGACAAGGATCTTGCCGCACAGCGTGATCGTGTAGTGACTCTCGTCATGACCGAATTTGGAAGACGCACTTACGAGAATAGCTCGCTCGGCACGGATCACGGTCGGGGCTTCGCAATGTTTGCGTTGGGTGGTTCTGTCAAAGGAGGAATAGTTCACGGCCAGTGGCCGGGCCTTGTCGAAGAATCGTCTTCACCAACAGATTCGCTGAATCCTGTGGGACCGAGTGGATTGAAAATTGTGCTCGACTACCGATCAGTGCTGGCGGAAGTGTTAACGAAGTTTCTGGGCCATCGAAACGTGAATCAAGTGTTCCCAAATTTCCATCCCGTAGCTGTGGGTGTAATGTAGCTATTGCGATTGGGAATTAGCCACAGATCAACGAAGCCTTTCTGCTTTTCTGTATAGCTCCTTCTCATAATCTGTGTAACAAACGAACAACTTGGCAACTTTTTATTCAAGCGAATTGATTCTCTGCGCTCCTCTGTGCCTCCGTGTCTCTGTGGTAATTTAGGCGTCTTATTCACCACTTGGGCATCTTATTCACCACAGAGTCCAAACTGTATGGAAGCTTGGTTGCGGCTTTAGCAGCGCTGTGTAATCTGTGTTCATCGGAGCGGCTAACTCCGCCCAAAAAAGATTCGCTGAAATTTCCGCCTCGGCGATGCCGAATCGAAGCTAAGTAAGAGGACAAATGACACTTGCGATTCTCATCAATATAGTTGGTTGGTCTGGCTCAGTTGCGGTGGTCGCAGCTTACTCCCTCATCTCACTACAGAAACTGCGAAGCGACTCAAAGGTCTACCAATGGTTGAACCTCATAGGAAGTGTCGGACTAGCCATTAATACTGCATACTTTCGAGCTTACCCATCCACCGTGGTAAACGTCGTCTGGTTACTGATCGCTTGCTCGGCACTCGTTCGTATTTGGCGGAAACAGAGCGCGAGGTCAGTGTCTCTGTAAATCTTCCGCGCATCATTAGCGAGAGGAAGCGGTTGCTTCTTCGAAATTTCATGGCAACGAATTTGCGACTGAGTCAATCCTAGCTATGTCTTCCTTGTTTGGAATTTGTGCGGGAGACTATTAGTAAGTGACGATCAAGGGTTGGAGGCAGTTCACTCCCTTATACTTTTACACGAGCGTTGCTCTCTGTCTTGGATTCCTTGCCGCTCGTGCCAAACTTTCCCGAACGAACATCATCATTCTACTTGCGGTCGGTCTATTGAGCTGGGGATTGATTGAATATGGCCTGCACCGTTTCATTTTCCACTACCACGCGCGCTCTCGTTTAGGAGTAAAGCTTCTTTACCAGGTGCATCTGTCGCATCATGAAGATCCTGAAGCAATTAACAGGCTTTTCGCGAGCCTACTCCTGAGTACGCCAATCGCCTCGACTTACTGGCTACTGGCGTGGGCTGTAACTGGTTCCTGGGCGGCTGCTTCCTACCTGTTTATCGGCATGGCGGGGGGTTACTTCTATTATGAGTGGCTCCACTTTCAATGCCATCATCGAACGAGTCGACTCAGGTTTTTGAAGTACCTTCGCAAGTATCACCTGCTGCACCACTACAAGACTCCGGAACTGCGCTTCGGTGTCACCTCTCCCTTGTTTGACCTGGCCTTCGGCACGTTCCGGGCGATGCCGAAACGTACCCGAGTTACCCGTCGATAGTCTTCGTCATTATTAATTCCATGGCAGCCCAGAAGCCTAATGAACGAGCTGTATCCGCCCGGTGTATTCGGGGATTAGCGGCGTCCACCATGCCAGCCACTCTTTCGCAAGTTCAACATCGCTGAGTGCCGAGTGCATTCTTGTGCCCTTCTCTCGCACCATCTGGATAAAGTTATAGAGAAGCTGATCAGTGAAGATGTCTGATCGAATAAAAAGAGATCGGTCTGTAGTCAGTCGTGCAGCTGCGTAGCCGAACTTAAGCGAACAGATGAATCATTTGTTCTCAACATCGCCGGCAATATAGTTGCAAGATCGTCGACGGTGAGAACGCGACGTTCTGCGACAGTTCCTAAGCCTCGGCCTGCAAGTTTACGCACGTCACTGTCTGGGTCGTTAAGAAGACGGTCGAACGCGAGAAACACGACGTCTTTCCGTCGCCATGGCAGGATTGACGAGAGTATGGTCATCCTAACGTGAACATCTTTATCGCTTTGAGCATTTGCTCGTATCGAACGAACATCGGCTGGTCTTCCTTCGCCAGCGTGCTGCCCAAGGTAAGGAAGGGCGGTTTACCCGCGCTGATTGCCAGCTTCACGATGGTTCGGATTGGTCATCAGCGGGGTAAACCGCCCTTCCTTACTTGTTCCATTCTAGACTTGTTCTATTCTAGGAGCTCCAGGATTAGAGTGGCTGCGCAATGCAATCTGGGGATACGGTTTTACTTCAACACTTCAACTTCCTGCTGTCGAAATTGTGTTTGGTAGAGGTGTGCGTACAACCCGCCGCGCCTAATCAACTCGTCATGAGTGCCTTGCTGGACAATCGTGCCCTCGTCAATAACGAAGATCGTATTTGCACTTTGAATCGTCGCAAGACGGTGAGCGATTACGATTGAGGTCCTTCCCTCCATCAAACGTTGCAACGCATCGAAGACCAACTCTTCCGAAGCGGCATCCAAACCCGAGGTCGGCTCATCGAGAATCAGGATTGGGCTGTTCCTTACAATCGCTCGCGCAATCGCGATCCTTTGGCGTTGACCACCTGAAAGAGTTACGCCACGTTCACCAACCATCGTGTCGTACGCTTCCGGCAGCTTCACAATAAACTCATCGGCATTCGCAAGTTTCGCAGCCTCGATGATTTCGTCGCGTGAGGCTTCCGGCCGGCCGTACGCGATGTTTTGCCAGATAGGTGCACGAAACAAAAGGCTCTCCTGCAAAACAAAGCTAATTTGCCGCCGCAACGATTTTATTTTGTAGCCTCGTACATCTTTCCCATCAATCAGAACCTGTCCCCCAGTGGGTTCATAGAAACGAGCGATCAAACTGGCAATTGTTGTTTTGCCTGCACCCGTCGGCCCGACCAGTGCACCGACCTGACCTGGCTCAAGTTTGAAGTTGACATCTTTCAGCGTCAGCGGCCGATCCGCATAGTTGAAATCAACATGACGAAATTCAATCTCACCTTTGAGTCGCGGAGCTCGTCGAGCTCCGGGAAGGTTCCGAACCTCGCGATCCGTTTCCGCTACTTCGCGGATACGTTCGTAACCAACCTGTGTCTTTGAAATCGTATCCGTCATCTTCGAGAGGTCGCGCATTGGCTTGTACATCTTGCCGAGGTAAAGAAGGAAGACGAGCAACGAGCCTGAAGTGATCGTGCCGGCGAGTACCAACCTGACACCGTACCAGAGCACGAGACAAGTTCCAGCAGCGACGATTACTTCCACGATCGGTGTCAACTTCGCCTTGAGACTTCTTGCAGCGAGTGCACTTTCGACTGTTTCCAGACTCTGCTTTTCGAATCGTTGCTGCTCGTATTCCTCTCGTGTGAATGCCTTGACCACGTGAATCGATGAAAGTACCTCACTGGCAATCGAAGCAATCTCGCCCTCCTTCTTCCGCACATCTCTCGACGCTATTTTGATGCGCGAAGTGAAACTGTAGACGACGATGAATAACAGAGGCGCTACTGACAGGGCGATGAGTGTGAACTGCCAGTTCAGATAGAACATGACAAGGAGCATTCCGATCAACGTCAGCACATTCACCAGGAAACCCAATAGCACTTGCGAAATGAAATCTTGAATTGTGTCGATGTCACTGGTGATGCGACTGATCAGATCACCAGTTCGCTTTTTGTCGTGGAATGAAAGCGACAGCTTCTGGATGTGGTTGTAAAGAGTGCGCCGTAAGTCGTGGGAGACCCATTGAGCCACGGAGGTGGTTAGGTACTTCTCAAAATAAGTGCTGACCGCGCCAACTGCGGCAATCACCAGCACCATCACCACTACAAATGACAGAATCGAAATTTTGTTGGTGCCGGCGACTGATTGGACTATGGAGGCAAGCCAGTCAGGCAGCTTCTTGGAACCGAGCACGTTATCAAAGACAATTTTTAACGGCCACGGCTCAAGAAGATCTGTGACGCTTTCTCCGAGTACGGCGACGAATGCCAGAGCCAACTGCGGCCAATGAGGCCTCAATAAATAGCTGAGCCTTTTCATACGTATCGGATGTCCACCGAGAGTTGGCAAACGACATTCCGTGAAAAAGTCTCGGTGGTCGCGGGAATTCTTTGGGGGTTTGTTACGGATTCATGCTGGCTATGTATCAATTCCGTGCTTAGAACCTATCCGCAGATTACGCAGATTTTTTTAAGGAAGGCCGAACCTTCCGCCCTCTTAAGAAATAATCTGTGTAATCTGCAGACAACTCTCTCTTCACTTCCCTAACAGCTGATCCAGTTTCTTGCTGTAGTCATCAACATTGTTCTTCTGAATCACAACCGTGGGAATGAAGATTGTTTTGTTAGCCGGAATGACAGAGCGATCGCCTTTGAGTATCTGTTCAGCGGCTTTGACAGTTTGGTAGCCGTACTCAAAAGGCTGCTGCGCCACCGTGCCGAAGATTGATCCGTCTTTGATTGCTGCCAGGGTCTCACGGTCGTCGTCAAAACAAACGATCTGGATCTTCCCGAGTTTTCCTTCTGGTCGGAGTGCTTGCACTATGGCGGGACCGTTGTATGACCACAGTCCAACCATGCCTGCGATGTCCGGATTCTTCTTTAACGCTTCATACGCGTTGTTTCGAGCATTGCCGGCGTCAGCATCGTCCGTCATAAGATCAATTACGACAACGTTCGAACCCTGCAACGCTTCCTTCAATCCTTCAAAGCGATCCTTTGCATTCTGCACTTCGCGTTTGCCGACAAAGACCATGATCTTTCCGCCTTGAGGAAGTGCTTTCTTGATCAAGTCTCCGGCCTGACGACCAGCCGCACGGTTATCGGCGCCGATGTAAAGCGCACGGTCAGTGTCAGGAGCATCACTGTCTTGAGTTATTACCAGGGCCCGCTTCGCTGCATTGTTGATTACTGTCTTTTGAGCAGTTGGATCGATTGGACTGATAGCGATGGCATCGGCTTCCTCAACATCCAACGCATGGCGAACGAGTCCGTTCTGTTCGTCGACTGCCCCGGTATTGGTTGTTTTGAATGCCACAGCGATATCAGTCAGTTCGGTGTCAGCTTTCTCTGTGCCCTTACGCGCTATCTTCCAGAAGTCAGAAGTGCTGTTCGTGATAAACGCAACCATCTTTACTGGTTTTTGCGTTTTAGTAGGAGGAGAAGAGGAACAACTGATGGCGAGACCCAACGCGATGGCTACAGCACAAACAAAAATAAGTTGAACAGATCGTTTCATGTTCGCCTCCTATTAATCTTGTTCTTATTCAGCGCTAACCGAACTTGGATGCAGTCAGTACCAGTGTCGGCGTATAGGACCTATTTGACGTATAGGACCTATACTACGACGTTCGCGCCTTAACGGATCAAATAAAACGCAGTCTGGCGCGGACGGAACCACTTCATTCCATCCTTCGTCAGATATGCATCGTCTTCCATCATTATCGTCACCTTCTGTCCACCCCACTCCGGAACTTGTGTGCTCGTATTTAGTTCGATCGAAGTATATGAACCTTCACGAAACGGCGGTTCGAGTGGAGCACCAGCTACGGGCCGACGAAAATCTACACTCGCACCAAGTGCATGTCCCTGTGTGCCTACGGAGTGAGAATAGATCATCGCTTCAATACCCGCTGTCTTCATGTCTGACATCGTTGCATCGTAAACTTCAAAGCCTTTCGCGCCCGGCTTGATGTGAGTGAAGAGCGCGTCCTGAAGACGGTTCGTATTCGCTAAAGCTTTCTTCAATCCTTCGGGCGCATCCTTTTCACCGGGTTGCAATACATAACCCATCTTCTGCCAATCGGTACTAAGCCCGAGGTAGTTCAATCCACAATCAATATGGATCACATCACCACGCTGGATCACTGCTGATTCATCTGCGACGTCCAAAAACTGGAGTGTCTTGCCAGTCTGTTGATTATGTCGCTGGATTCGAAGATCAGCTTGAAACCACGTATCCAATCCGAAATTGTTGATCTGCTGCAAAAACCAAAAACGAACATCTCCGGCTGTAGTCTTGCCGGGTGTAATGACCTCGTTTGAGAAAGCTCGCTGCGTCAACAAGTCAGTAAGTGCAACTGCTGTTCGGTAATGTTCGAGTTCCTCAGGTAAGCGCGTATCCATGTACTCGACGATCAACGGTGCTGCCGGCACAAAACGCGACGCATAGTCCTGGCCCAACGTCTCAGTAAGATACTTGAAGGAGTCATGCGTCAAACCATTTGTCGCGCCTCGCGTTCCTCCCATGTTGAGTGCGATTGTTTTGGGCTTTCGTTCTTCGACAATTCGTCGCAAAGTCGAAGCGATCTCTGCGCCAGGAGGAGTCAGGACTTCGAAGAAATACTTTAGATGTTCTTCTCCGTAACGCACCAACGCCACTCGATCGAGTTTGTCGCCTCCACGATCTGAAAAGATAAAAAACTCGCGTCTTCCGACATACGGAAGAGGAGGCGCGATATAGGCCGTTACCGGATCAGCATGAAACTCTTCATTCACCACAATCCACATGTCGATCTTCTGCTGGCGCATCATCGGAAGCAGCATTGTGTCGAGTCGCTGCTTTAACCAGCTCTCTCGAACGAGTTGTTGTTCGCGTACCGAGAGTAGTTTGGGAAGAGGTTCATTCTTCGGTGTCTGCGCACTAAGAGAAGCAGCAATAAGAATCAAACCAACGCTAGCTAATAAAGACCCCTTTAATTTGCGATTGACCATTAGGCTCCTTTATGCCGATTGGATGGGCGTTTGTTTATTCGTGTCATTCCGTGTGATTTCGTGGATCGTGTGTTGAGTTCCAAAAAAGCGATCTACGAAATCACACCAAACAACACGCCTTCTGTCATGGACGAGCATGAAGTTCAAACTGGTCACTTTTGAGGATGCATGATAACTTGATCCTCAACCCGATAATAAGAGTCTTCAAACAACTTCTGTCGCGACAGGAGGAAATGATGCATTTCCGCTTACTGGGCCGTTACATTTTCGTCGTCCTGATCATTCTCACGGTCTGGATTTCGTTCTCAATATCAGAAGCAGCAAAGTCCACACGTGAGAATCAAGCTGTGGGGTTAGCTGCCTGGGAAAGCATTTACTCCGTGCTTACCTCTCCGCGTTGCATCAACTGTCATACGGCAACGAATTACCCGCAACAAGGTGACGATCGACATAGACACTTTGCAAACGTGATTCGTGGTCCGGAAGGAAAAGGAGTGGCGGGTCTTAATTGTGTCAGTTGCCACCAGGAGCGCAACGCCGACAGTACCGGAGTTCCTGGTGGACATAATTGGCATCTCGCTCCGCTTTCAATGCAGTGGCAGGACTTGAACGATCGAACACTATCCAGCTCTGCTGTCTGCCGAGCGGTAACAGATCGTTCCCGGAACAACAACATGGACGGCGCAGCTCTGTTGAAACATCACACTGAGGAGCAACTAGTGCTCTGGGCCTGGAATCCCGGACGCCGTCCAGACGGCTCGTTGCGTTCCCCGCCGCCGATTTCTCATCAGGAGTTCGTAGCAGCAACTCGTACGTGGGTCGAAGCGGGCACACCGTGTCCGAAAGGAAGATGAAGCCATGGCAACCTTTCATCTCAATATAAACGGTTCAGAGAAAACAGTGGACGTCGATCCTTCAACTCCACTTCTATGGGTATTACGAGAAGAGCTCAAATTAACCGGTACAAAATACGGTTGCGGCATTAGTGCCTGCGGCGCGTGTACTGTGCACGTTGCGGGTATCGCAACGCGTTCATGCGTGGTCCCTGTGGAACTCGTCGGCGACCGTCCGATCGTGACGATAGAAGCGATTGGTAAGGATCCGGTTGGTCGGGTAGTGCAGAATGCATGGATCGAAACGGACGTCGTGCAATGTGGATACTGTCAGAGTGGTCAGATTATGAGCGCCGTCGCCCTTTTGAAAGATACAAAGAAACCCACTGACAAGAACATCGAAGAATCAATGGGCGGAAATCTCTGTCGTTGCGCAACATATGTGCGCATTCGTGAAGCGATCAAACGCGCATCACAACAACTCGGGTAAGGAGGCGATTCATGCAACCGGCACTCAAGCGCGAAAACGATCTTACTCTGAATCGACGAAGCTTCATTCAGGTGACCACGGCAGCGGCCGGAGGATTACTGGTTTCACTCTATCTGCCCAGGATAACTTCAGCCCAACAACCACCAGCCCCAAAGGTTTATCCGCCAGATGCGTTCATACACATCGCAACTGACGGCAAAATCAACGTCACAGTTAACCGGCTGGAGTTTGGGCAGGGAGTACAAACTTCGTTACCGATGGTTCTTGCTGATGAGCTCGATGCCGATTGGTCACAAGTTACTGCCGAGCTCGCGCCGGCCGCGGATGTTTACAAGGATCCCTTGTTTGGCATGCAAATGGTTGGTGGCTCCGGTTCTATTGCGCACTCCTTTCAGCAGTACCGTGAACTTGGCGCAAAGACTCGCGCGATGTTAGTGGCCGCGGCAGCGGATCGCTGGCAGGTGGCTGCAAATCAGTGTCGAACTGAAAACAGTGTGGTGTATGGCCCAAACAATCGTTCCGCCCGCTACGCTGAGCTCGCCAACGATGCTACACGTAAATCAGTACCAGACAAGGTCGCTCTCAAGAACGCTTCCGAGTTTCGCCTCATCGGTAAACCCGTAAAAAGACTTGACAGTCCGGCTAAGTGTGACGGCTCGCAAAAGTTTGGTTTGGATTTAGATCTTCCCGGGATGAAGATTGCGGTTGTTGCTCATCCACCGGTGTTTGGTGCCAGGGTTAAGACTGTCGATGACGGGCAGGCACGTGCGCTTGCAGGAGTGCGTGATGTGTTCGAGATACCTCTTGAAAAGGGGACGGGTGTTGCCGTCGTCGCCGATCGTTTCTGGACGGCAAAGCAGGCTCGCGACTTACTCAAAATAGATTGGGACCTCTCGGGCGTTGAACGTCCTGACACCGCTGAGCTCCGGGCGAAGTACAAACAGCTGGCAACCACAACCGGAAACGTGGCCGCCACACGCGGCGATGAAAAGGCACTGGATCGCATTCCACAGACGAACCGCATCGTTGCCGAGTACGAGTTTCCTTACCTCGCTCATGCTCCCATGGAACCACTAAACGCCACCGTTAACTTTCAAGGCGATAAAGCTGAAGCCTGGGTTCCTTCTCAGTTTCAGACAATGGATCAAATGATTATCGCGCAGACCCTCGGTCTGAAACCTGATCAGGTTACCTTCCATACAGAGTTCGCTGGTGGTGGTTTCGGACGACGAGCAACGACCGATTCACATGTGCCGAAGGAAGCTGCAGTGATTGCCAAACGCTTCCGTGATACTCCGATCAAACTGATCTGGACACGAGAGGATGATGTTCGTGGTGGCTACTATCGTCCGATGCATGCCCACCGCATTGAAATTGGCATCGGGCCGGACGGTCTGCCTTCGGCATGGCGTCACGTAATAGTCGGACAATCATTGCTGGCTGGAACTCCTTTCGCCATGATGGTTAAGAACGGCGTTGATGAAACTGCCGTCGAAGGAACGGCGGACACGAGTTATAACATCCCGAATTTTCACGTGTCCGTGCATCATCCCACCGTAAATGTGCCCGTGCTTTGGTGGCGATCGGTTGGACATACTCACAACGCGTTTGTAATGGAGACTTTGATTGATGAACTGGCTGCGCGAGCGCGCGTCGATCCGATCGCTTATCGAAAGAAGCTTCTCAAAGCTGATGCAAAGAAGCTTCACTCGGTACTTGATCTGTTAGACCAGAAGACTGCGTGGCGAAAAGATCCAGCGGCCGGGCGAGCGGTCGGAATCTCTTGCCACGAGTCATTTGAAACTGCGGTCGCTTGCGCCGTGGAAGTCTCGATTGAAAACAAGCGCCCGAAAATTCACCGAGCCACCGTCGCGGTAAATTGTGGTTTGGCAGTTAATCCTCTTTCGGTCGAAAGCCAGTTTCAAGGCGGGCTTGGTTTCGGCGTACTACAGTTAATGGCGCAGGGCGCGATCACGTTAAAGGATGGTCGGGTTGAGCAGAGAAACTTCGATGGTTACACACCGGCGTACATAATCGATGCTCCTTCGGCAGTTGACGTTCATATCGTGCCTAGCACGGAGCCACCAACGGGTTGTGGCGAACCTCCCGTCCCGGTGATTTCACCGGCGGTGGTGAACGCGCTGGCGAAGTTGACAGGAAAACGTTACCGCACGTTGCCGTTGGTGAGCGTTTGATTTGGTGACGGTCCAGAGGGAGAGCTGTCTCGATTCCGGCATGTGTCGCACGGCTGCCTTTACCTTTCTGAATCATTCAGCGTCCGTAGTATCCTATAGCCCTCTCCTCTTGGTTTTTAACCCCCAGGACAATTTACTCCGTCAATGGTAATGATGAAGGAGAGGTGTGATGAATCAGATCAGACTAATTGTGGGCTCGAGTTTCTTGTTGGTTCTCCTGACAGGACTGCCGATAACCACAGATGCGGCACGCAGTCGCAAGGGTCGTTGCACCGACAGGTGCGCGGACACTTACCACGTGAAGAAGGATGCTTGCCGCATGATACCGTTCAAGACTGAACGTAAGATCTGTGAACGAAGAGCAAAGGAAGCGAAGAACGATTGCAAACATCGATGTCGCTAGAAGTGATCACTTTTTCCATTCGATCGGAAAGAGTTTTCCAGCGGCACCGGAATCCAGCTTAAGACCGACGAGTTCCGCGGCACGGGCCAGGACCGGGTCTCGATTTGCTGCGAGATCGCTGGCACTCGGCAGCAACAATTCGTCTGGAACCACGCCAACGTGTTCAAGACTTTTGCCGTCCTTCATTATTACGTCGGCATTGGTAATGCTCGCGCCATAAATACTAACTGTTTCCAATCCGACCTGGTGGCCATATTGTTGGCTCTGCATAACTGCACCCGCAGAAACGTCCCCAACAACGACGCCACGCTTTTCCAGTTGCACAACACGCGCGAATATTTCGGAAGCGGACGCAGATCTACCGTCGATCAGTACGACCAGCTTTCCCTTGAATCCTCTGTTTCCCTTCGATTCCGCGATTTCTGTTTTTACTTCTTTACGGTACTTCAAATCGGAAACCTTGAGATCCTGTTCAAAGAAGTACCCGATCAAACGTTTTAGCATGACGACAAGACCACCACCATTGCCTCGTAAATCGAGTATTAACGCGTGGTGCTTCTTGACGCGCTCCATGATGTTATCCAGCTCGCGTTCGTCGTAAATATCAAAGCCCGGCATCTTCCAAACAATGACGTCGTCGGTTTCGTAAAAGCGATCTCGGTTGAGATGTGCCCGGTTTTCCGCCTCGACTTCGAGATTCGGAACATCACCGGCCCAACTCGTCAGGTCGAGTTGCTTCTTGCCTTGTTGAATCTTTGCAAGGACATCTAACTGCCGGGGCGTACTCTCCGGACTTTGAACTACCAGGCGCATTCCGGGTTTTGGTCTTAAAGTGTAGTAGTAATACTGCATCTTCCACAAAGCCTCTCTCGTGGGCGTGAAGCCATCAATTGAAAGAATCTGGTCACCCCTTTTCAATCCTTTGGCTTCTGCATCGGTACCTGGCTTAACCGCGAACACATAGCACTTGTCTCCAACTGCCTGCATTTGCCAACCGTATTCGACCTTTGCAACTCGACTGGGCGGAATGAAGAAAAGATGTGAATCGTCGAAGTCGAGCAACGCTTGCGCGATCACTCCAAAGATCTCGCCGTTTGATTTAGCGTTCTTGATCCTCTCGTCTGCCTGGCTGAACCGTCCTTCGAGGTCAATGCCGCGATAGTTCGGATCGTAATAAGTCTTTTCGATGTCAAGACGAATCATCTTCAACATTTGACGTCCCGCATCGCGGTCGTAGTTCGTGATGTTTTGGCCAGACGATACGGTAAATAGCCCGCAGGTTAGGAGGATGGCGATGGCTATTAGTTCTCGCCGTGATGTGATTCTCAAGTTACAACTACCTCATTCAGCTGAATCGGTTTTTCACTCCAGAGGAGTGCGATGTTTACAGATCGTGAGAGTTCCGAACTAGGCACACCTTTAGGAGCGCCATATCCGTTAGCCACCGGGTTTGAATTTCAGAGTCGCTTTTTGGTTGCCTGTCTGCGATGGAAGATCACACCCCTCACTAGAAACTCCTGCGCTACCTCTGCGTTCTCTGCGTCTCTGCGGTAAAAATTGGGCGCGCACATTCTACAACCGCAGAGACGCAGAGAACGCAGAGGTAGCGCAGAGAATCATTGCGTTTCATTAAGTTATCTGCTTGTGCAAAAGCAGGGCTCCTCTGGAGCAAGCAGTCAGTACCACCGACTGCTTATCAACGAGACGCATCCGGACTCAAGACGAGTCGCACGCCTTCGGATTTACCGATACCGATCGCTGAAAGCACGTAAAAGACAATCGCAATGAGCGCGACATACTGGAAGCCCAACAACATCGAGCTATATTCAGCCAATCCTCCGACGATCGCACCGGCGATGTTAATACCAAACGCGCGTTCAGGGTTGACAGTGCGCCTGAACGAATCGGCAAAGATGATTCCCGCAAATAAGATTGGCGCGAAAACCAGAAGACATGAACCAATGATTTGAATGCTTCGGTTCATTCCGAGAAAGAAGTCGATTGGTGCAATTGTATTGAGCGTGAGCGCGATCAGGAGGCCAGCATAATACGGCCACAAACGGCTCGGCTTGAATTTGATCGTCCAATAGTTGGCAAACAAAATCATCAACAACAACGCAAAGAACACCACTGAATTCACTATCCACGTACTACCAAACAACAAAGCCATCGTGACCACAGCCTTCGTCTCGATGAGCATAAAACCCGCACCCAGGAAAAAAAGTCGAAGATTCAGCGACATGCTTTCTTTACCATTCACACTTTGCGTTGATTTGATCCGGCGCATGAACAGAAAGATCAGTAACACTCCAGTCCCACCCATAATCAACATGCCGCGCAAACTTAACGTCGGTATCATCGGCTTACGCAGATACAAGAAAGGCCAATCGTCAGTTGCGGTGCGCAGTCCCTCCTTAGGCGGTGAGACGGTAGCCAACCCGAAGTGGAGATAATCGTTGGCCGGCAAAGATAACGGCGCCAGTTCAAAGCCATTTGGTGAGTCGGGACCTGGCGACACATTAGCGCGCAAACTGTAATCGGGTCGTGTAGCAAATGCCTTTCGTAAATCATCGGTTGCGCCGGCAAAAAATATTGTGAAGTCTCCAAAGGTTGATTGCTCCGGTTCGATGACCTTCCGGTAGGGAAGAGTTAGCACTAACGGATTGCCGGCACCGAAGACCTCTTCCAAACCCTGTTGCAAACGAGCTGCAAGCCAGCCCTGTCGAAAATAATTGTAGATAACAAAATTCCCAGTCGGCTTCAGGTGCCTTCGCACGTCTTCAAATGCCTGGCGTGTAAATAGAAAACTCTCAAGACGAATGTTGCTGTAGCCGCTATGCAACACCAGCGAATCAACTAATGCATAAACGATCAAGTCATACTTTCGACTTGTTGAACGCAGGAAGTTTCGTCCGTCATCAAGGTGAATCTCAACGCGTGGATCCTGATACGGGTGATCTGGATGATATTGTCGTCCGAGCCTGTTGATGGCTGGATCGATTTCAACTGCATCAACATGTTGAGCACCCCACTGCAATGCGCGACTGACGTCGTTTCCAGAACCGGCGCCAATAATTAAAACATCCGCAAACGCCGGTCTGCCTGCATCTCTATTCAATAAATGAGGCAGGGCATAGGCTGGAAACGTTTCATTACGCGAGACCATCTGCTGGTGATAGATCAAGTTCACGGAGAGCGATAGATCAGGTTTGTTGAAATCTATCCGGTAGTAAGGTGACCAGAACTGTTGGTTTTGCTTGCCATTTTGAGCGGGAACGAGTCCAGCGAGCATTACTACTAAGAAAAGCAGCAAAGCGTTAGTCACGGCGATGATTGGTCTTTGAAGACGAGTGAAATAGAAGTAACCAATTCCAAGCGCGACCCATAGAAACCACCATACCGCTGACAACTCGAGTCGCGAACATGCGGCAAACAGAACGATACCGATAAGGCTACCGGTGATATTCAAGGTGTAAGCCTGAACTCGATTAGGCCAACGTTGAAGTGCGCGTCCCAATTCCTGACCAGGTCCAATGAATGCGAGCGCGATCACTATGAAAAAGAACCCGCATAACACTTCGATTGGAATAGCAAAACGAGAAAGATCCTGCGTGTGATACTCAGTGCCGAAGTAGACTTGTTGTGGCGACGCTTGATTGCCTACATCGACAAACTTGATAAATGATCCGCTGCTGATCTCGATGCCGTGTGCAGCAGCTAGTGCAATGACGAGGAAAAGCGGAGTCCAGGTCAGGTAGTTAATGCGATCGCGAGCAGCCAAACATCCGACAGACATTCCCAGGAACGAGGCGAGGAGTACAACGTTTGTAAAAAAGGTCAAATAGAGAACATGAGCTGGAAACCAGCGAATACATGCAAGCTCGAGAAAGAGGATTAAGACGCTTACTAGAAACAACCCAAAGCCGTTGGTGAAGCGAGAAGGAGTTTTGGGTTGGGTCATGTAAAGAAACGCGACGACATGCAATGATGCTGTTTGTAGAAAGAGCCTGAACGATCCCCACACTGCCGAGCCTGTGTCAAAACTCCGATTTGCTTTGAATCTTCGTTCGTGTGAGTTCGTGTGATTTCGTGGACGATCGTTTTTGCCCCCAGAAAATACGATCCACGAAATCACACGAACTCACACGAAGAAGAACAGTCGGGAAATAGGAGTTTTCGACACAGGCTCTGCCGTGTGAATGGTGCTGTTTGTAGAAGAGAACCAGAACAATCCCGACACCGCAGTGTCTCGGGGATTCGAGATTCAACCACCGTTCTAATAACGAGGGGCTCGATTATGCGAGCTCTCATATTACGGCGAACGATTTATCGAGCCAGCAAAGTCCACGCCTGTTTGATCGTTGATGAGTCCGGCAAACACTTTATCAATAGGCGAAAAAGAATAACCGTCCTTTGAAGGAATGAGTCGATACGTCTTTTGTGACGGTACTACGTTGAATGAGTAATAACCGTCATTGTCCGTAGTTGATGCCAGGACCGAACCGGACGGACTGATAAGAACAACCACAACATTCGAAATCCCCGTCCGGGTTGAATCCAGGATACGCCCGCTGATCTTGATGTTAGACCGCACACGAGATGCAGCTGCTCGAAGCGCGTCATCAGTGATTGGAGCTGGTGGAGTAGCCGGCGCATCAGTTGTTGTTGTGGATGATGTTTCGGGTGATGGTGTCGGAGTCGGCGACGATTCACTCGAGGGTGCGGGCGTCGGTTCAGGTGTGGAGGCCGGTGTAGTTTCAGGCGACGCCGTTGGAATTGCAGGCTCGGGCTTAGGAGCCTCTGTTGTGGCTGTCGTGCTGGCCTTTTCGGCGGGCGCCAACGACGCGCTTGAATTTGTGGTTTCCGAAACACCACCACCAGGGGAGGTTACCGTCGCTGAAGTGTTCTCGGTTGCTTGATTCTTGCTTGAAGAAATCGCTGGTCCAACTCTGTCTTCCAACCCATCCGCAGATCCCTTAACTTTCCGATACAGCCTTTCAATTACGGATCGCCGAACAGCATCACGTTCGCCGGCGTTGTAACTCTGAATATAACTTTCCAGGGCTTCATCGTTGCGACCGGTCTGCTCGAGAACTACTCCCAGATGCCACAAAGTATTTCGCCAGGCTGGAGTGCCATTCGGCAGAACGGTTGAGGCCTGCTTTAAGTGTTCAATAGCTTCCGGATATTTGTCCTGGTTAAAGAGAATCCAACCAGTCAGATCTTCCATTCGTCCGCGCATTATGTTCGACAACGCGCTGCGAGGCGCTTCAGCGATATCCGGAATCGTACCTGCGGCAATTGCCTGTGCACGAAGGCCCCGAAACTCGTCAGCTTGTGCTGCTGTGGTTGCGACGGGTGCGTGTAGGGCCACTTCCAGACCCTGTTTCGAAGCGTCAACAAGTTCGAGTGCCGTTGTTAGCGCGACACCTGATTTCACCAGCCTGCTTGCGGCGTACAGCTGTCGATAAGACTTCATGCCATCTTCGCCCGACGCAAATTCGCGAGCCGCACTGGAAGCACCAGTTTCATCGATCTTCTCACCGTCCTTTTGACTCAAGGCGGTATCGAAGGCCAAAAGAGTCGTAAGCATTTTGCTGTTCGCAGCGGAATCTGCGGCGGTTGGTTGGTAAAGGCTTGCCCGGCGCTCGGGACCAAGCAACGTCATCAAGTCTTTGTCGCGAGCAGGAATTCTACCGGCCAGGAGAGTTTCCACTTGTCCGTCTTTAAACGAAAACGACTCGCGCAGGATCTCCACTGCTTCGTCAAAAAAGCCCATCGACGCCACTACATTCGCAAGTTCGTAGTTCAAAGTTGGAAACTTGCCGAACTGTCGTGCGTAGCGCATCGCACGCTCCGCACCGATATTTCTATTCAGGCCAAGCAACGATCGAACCAAAGCAATCTGTGCCCACGTGTATCTTGGTTCAATTCTGATGGCCTGTTGTGCGAGGTCAAATGCTTTCTGGTAATTCTCATGTGAGGCAAACCAGTAGGCTGTGCCACTGAGCAAGGCGAGGTTCTTTGGTTCGTCTGCGAGTGCCGCATCGAGAGCAGTCGTCGCTTCGTCTGTGCGTCCGAGTTCAAAAAGACAAATGACTCTTCCAGCGGTTGCTGCTCCGTCTTTTGGATCCAGTTTCAGCAGCTGATCGTAGAGCGCTAAGGCTTGCTCAAACTTTCCGTTTGCGCGAGTGAGATCCGCCAAAGTGTTCAGCGACGCCTTTGAGGTCGGATCGAGATCGACCGTCTTTTTATATTCTGCAGCAGCCTCGTCGAGTTGCAGGTTGATGTGATGGCTGACAGCCAACACACGATGTGCCTCAGCGCTATCCGGCGTCAGCTTCACCGCTTCTTCAGCTATGCGAATCGCTTCATCACCGCGCTCGATGGTGACGTAAAAACCAGCCAGACCGATTAAACGCTTGGGATCGGTACCAAATTTCTTCTCAATCTTTGTTGCGGCCTCGAACGCGGCGTCTGACTGGCCGCGAAGAAAAAGGTTCGCAGGTATTTGCCCGATTACACCCGAGTAGAGTTTCTCGGAAATGCCGGCGTCTGCCTCGTCGATTGCCAGCATTAGTTGCTGAACACCATTGGCTACATCATCGGCTTTCAGGAATTGATCGCCGAGTCCTGCGTGGGTACTGATGAGTAACTCCACCGCGCGAGGACGCGCCTTTGAATCCGGATGTGTGTCCAGAAAACTCTTCAGCTTCTCGGCGCGCTTTGCGAGCGGCAGTGTCAGGGTTAGTTCAACTTCTTCAGCTTCTGCTTCATCGTCCACGGGCTCGACGCTCTGCTTGGATGCTGCTTTGTTTGTTTTTGCTGAAGCCTTCGGCAGTGGAGTACTCGTGGTTTTCTTTTCAGGTCGCTTTACTTCAGTGGCAACTGTTGGCGTCTCGGTAACTACTGGTTTGTCCTCAGTTGGCGCTGGTGAAGTATTCGTTGTCTCTTCTCTTGTTTTTGAAGCTTCTGTTTTTGAAGCTTCGCCAACAACGCGCGGCCGCGTTTGAGCAGGTTCACTTGCCGGCTGTTGCGCTGCGTCAGGAGTTTTTTCTGCGACACTCGCATTGGCCGGCCCGGACTTTTCGAAATCTTCAACTGCAAAGCCGAGCTTAGGCGCGATCGAATTCAGAAATAGGAGTACGCCTTGCTCGATTGCTTCGGTGAAACGGCCGTCAGTCAATTGATCTCTCATCCGCTGTCCCATATCGCCGAGGATTCCTTCAGGCAACACAGATTGAACGAGACGGCTGAATTGAGTGACGGAAGTTTTGGACGCTACTGCTACCACAAGAAGCAAGCTCTTAGTGGCACTGGTCCGCGTGCCAATCTTCCAATCGGTAGCTAGTTGTCGGGAGAACACCGCGATATCTTGACCACCGGTCGCATCGACAGTAGCCACGTAAAAATCGATCTTCGTTCGTTCCTTGAGGCCGACAAGTAGAGTCTCGAGGTGGTTCTTTACGGGAATGTCGATTACTCCCGCGAAGTCATTTATATGAGTTGTCGGAATTGGGAACTGGTTCGCGGTCTGTGCGCGAAGTACCGACACCATTGTGCAAATTGCGCACGCCACGACGAGAGTACGCACATACCAACACCGGCTAAATATTATTCTCATCAACATTGTGAGTGGTTTAATCATTAGTCGGGGAGTGCTTCCAATGAGCACGGGCAATATCAAATTAATTGGGGGGAACGATTCGGGGCTCATGATACCATCGCCACCGATTCGCGGCGAGCACATGCGGCGCGACCGGAGTTGCAGCTTGGATGTAGTCGAAGTGGGGAAACGCGGTGAGTGAACTCGATGAAGCTTGGGCACTGGCACTGGCAGAAGCGGAGAGCCGTGCCCGCGCGGCTGGCCATTCGGAATTAGCTGAATATTTATCGTTAAAGAACTCGAACGATTTGCTGAGGACGTCCGGCATAGAATGGCTGGTCTCGACGTTTACGGTCCTGGCCGGTGAAGCGAATCGAGCAGGCGCGAGTCTGCAGGTCGCAAGCCTGGATCCACACAGATTTCGTATCGGCAATTCGACAATGGTTGGTCGTTTATTAACGTTCTCAAATGGAGTGCGAAAGTTGTTTGTTGAAGCGGGCTGGCCGAGAACTCCACGTGATGGCATTGTTCGAGGCGGTGGACTAGCGTGCGCGAATATTCGTCATCTCGGTTTGACGTCTGCTAATGAAGAGTTACTCCTTGCAAAGACGAATACTGGCGCGCCGACCTGGTTGTCTTCCATTAAGAAATACCCGCGTAACGTTCTGCACGAATCTGATATTCGTCGCCACCTCTCAATTCTTCTGGATACGCACCGGAAGGGGCAATAGATCTCAGATCCCAGATTCCAGATGCCAGATCAAAACCAAGTCACATTCTGAATCTGTGATCTGAGATCTGAGATCTGGGATCCAATCCTCCCTTTGCCCCTCCGTCGTTCGGTTGCTAATATGTCGCGCTCTTTTTGGGAACCTATATGAAACTTCGCCTTCTTTATCATGGCCATTGCTTCGACGGCGTGGCCTCGGCTGCCACTTTCACCCGGTTCTACAAGCAGCGAATTCACCCGGAAGCTGAAGTGAATTACACAGGGTTGCTGCATCGCCCGGGCAATTTGTTTGATCAGAACCTGCTTGATTCTGATGAGAACGCGATTGTGGATTTCAAGTATGCGGCCTCTGACAGATTGACCTGGTGGTTCGATCATCACGAGTCGGCCTTTCTGACGCCAGAGGATGAAGCACACTTTCGAGCTGATAAGTCTGGCAAGAAATTTTTGGATCCAACAAGGAAGTCGTGTACTGAGTTCATTGCCTACGTCGCAAGCGAACGTTTTGGGTTTGATGCAAGTCCGATCGAGTCACTCGTTCATTGGGCGCACATTATCGATGGTGCGCTTTACACTTCACCTGCTCAGTGCGTTGAGTTGAAGGAACCAGCGCTGCAGCTGATGCAGGTGATCGAATCAGATCCCGATGATCAGTTCATAGATCGGATAATTCGTGAGTTGACGGTTAAATCGCTGGAAGAAGTTGCACTGAGCGAAGAAGTTCAGACGCGTTTCAAGCCGATTCTGCAGCAGCATCTTGAAACGCTGGAAGCAATTCGTCGTAAAGCGATGGCCGCAAACGGTGTAATCCAGTTTGATCTCGTCGATGAAGGTTACGAAGGTTTCAATAAGTTCATTCCTTACTACCTTCACCCTGAAACGACATATTCAGTCGCTCTGACACGTGGAGCTCAGCGAACGAAGATCTCCGTAGGTTCCAACCCCTGGGCGCCTAAGCCGCGTACTCATAACATTGCGAAGATTTGCGAGCGTTACGGCGGCGGCGGGCATGCTGTTGTAGGCGCGGTGTCGTTCAAGCCGGAGGAAGTTGAAGAGGCGCGGGCCGCGGTTCGAGAGATCGTGGCCGAGCTTTCGAGCTAGATAAGAATAGGTCTAATAGGTCATTCCATTCTCACCGGGCTTAGGGTCATCGTAGTTGGCTCATCAAACAGAAGTTCCGTGACCGGAGACACGAAAGCTCTGCTGTCGGAGCGCGGCCGTCTCCGGCGGCCCCATCGATCAGAGGCTCTTGACTAAATACACGGAAGCTTCCCGGCGCTTCATCTTCAATTGAGAACTAGCCGGTTCGAGAAAGTTTGCTAAGTACCGTTCAAACTCGACGGGGGCGGCCGGGGACGGCCGCGCTCCGACAGCAGAGCTTTCGTGTCTCCGGTCACGGAACTTCTGTTCGATGAGCCAACTACGATGACCCTAAGCCGGTGAGAATTAGACAATCACCTTTTGAGCCAAAGCATTCCTGGAACTGTTTCTCCTGCCCGGTGTCTAGAAGACATCATGATCCGATACGTAAGCTGGCTTTGTGCTTTGCTATCACTCTTGTCAAGCTCATCATGTGCCAGTCGTAATTCAGCTACAGAGACTCAAGCTCCTCCCTCAAGAAAGCAACAGGTCGCACAAGCTCCCGTCAACACTGTTCCGGTTATCCACGTCTTTGTCGCACTCGCCGACAACGTGAACCAGGGAATAGTTCCCGTCTCGCCTTCACTTGGCGACGGAGACGACCCGAAGACAAATCTTTACTGGGGTGCTGCGTTCGGCGTGAAGACATTCTTGTCGAAGAATCGAGACTGGCAGCTCGTTTCAGTTGTGCAGAACCCAAAGGCGTCAGTGTTGGAACGTTGTATCTTCAAACATCGCAACCGCACGTTGTTTCTGGTCGCTGATGCATACCAGGGAAAAGAGATCAAACACGCTACAAGTGAGTTCCTGCAGTCGCTGGCTGGACAACCAGGTGAGAAGATTACGGCAGGTGAAAGTGAGTTCAACCTGCAAGGGAGCGCAGACTTACTCGCGTACATCGGCCACGATGGTCTGATGGACTTTCAACTCACAAGTACCTTTCGACAACGAGACACACGACAACGACAGGCAATTATCCTCGCGTGTGCCAGCAAACAATTCTTCTCACAACCTTTGAAACCAACTGGAGCTCATCCGCTTCTGTGGACCACAAACCTGATGGCTCCCGAAGCATACGTTCTGTCTGCAGCAGTCGAAGGATGGATTGCAAAGGAAACCGGCGAGCAAATTCAGGAGCGAGCAGCCCGAGCGTACGATAAGTATCAACATTGTGGACTAAGAAGTGCACGTGGACTCTTTGCTACTGGATTTTGAGCCGATGAATGGACTCTTCACGCAACTCCAGTGGCAGTCACAAAAAGACCGTCAACGACGTATCATCCGAATCATGTTCGTGATCGTCGCACTAATCCTTTTGGTGCTAGTCGTAGTTTGGTTCTGGCTCACTCAGCCTTTGCTCTTGCGGATAACATCAAAGCCCCAATCATCAGTAGATCCGTCGCTACTAAAGGCGCACGTCCAGAAACTCTCAATTGATCTTAGTCCTCGGGATGAACGTCATATGGAGAACCTTGATCGAACAGCCGACTACATCAAAGTTGAATTCCGAAGTTTTGGTGTTGCTGTTTCAGAACAACCATTTCGAGAAGAGGGACGATTGTTTCGCAATGTGATAGCTGCGTTCGGTCCTGAGACTGCCGAACGAATAGTAGTCGGTGCGCATTATGACGTTGCTGGCCCATATCCCGGCGCTGACGACAACGCCAGCGGCGTTGCAGGCTTGATTGAACTGGGCCGGCTCTTGAGTAAACAGGAGTTGAAAACCCGCGTTGAGCTCGTTGCTTTCACACTGGAGGAGCCGCCTTTCTTTCGCACTACGGGAATGGGAAGCGCGGTTCATGCACAGTCGCTGAAGAAAGCCGGTGTGAAGGTTCGAGTGATGTTCAGTCTTGAAATGATTGGTTACTTCAGTGATGCCTCAGACAGTCAGGACTTTCCGGCAGCAATACTGAGGCTATTTTACCCATCGCGCGGTAATTTCATCGCGGTTGTCGGTAGGACCAGCGAAGGGCTGTTGGTGAGACGCGTAAAGCGAGCAATGCGTGAAGCATCGTCACTGCCCGTCTACTCGATCAGTGCGCCGAGTTTTATTCCAGGAATCGATTTCTCGGATCAAGTGAACTACTGGGATGTTGGTTACAACGCCGTAATGATCACCGACACTGCATTCTATCGTAATCGGAATTACCACACGGAAAACGACACTGCAGAAAAACTAGACTACACAAAAATGGCGCTGGTCGTTCAAGGTGTTTTTGCGTCCGTGGTCGAGATAGCCAACAACTGACTAGCTGGCCATCAATGCCTCAATTTCCTCCGGCGCTTTTGGTACCTTACTCGTCAACACGCGCGGACCATTCGTGGTGCAAACCACGTCGTCTTCAATGCGAACTCCAATTCCCAAATATTGTTGAGGAACGTCTGTCGAGTCTGGAGCTACGTAAATTCCCGGCTCCACCGTCATCACGACGCCGGGTTCCAGCGCCCGCGACTCCTGTCCAAAGTAGTAACGTCCAACATCATGCACGTCGATCCCAAGCATGTGGCCAAGTCCATGCATGTAAAACTTCTCGTATTTCTTGTCTTTGATCAGTTCCTCGGGCTTGCCTTGTAACAGACCTAACTCAACCATTCCCTCGGTTAATATCTCAATCGAACGTTGCTTCAACTGATCGTGCGTCGTTCCCGGTCGCACCATTTCCACACAGGCCATCTGAGCTTTCAACACGAGGTCATAGATCTCGCGTTGAGGTTTAGAGAATCGGCCGTTAACCGGAAAAGTGCGCGTGATATCAGATGCGTAGCCTTTGTATTCCGCACCGGCATCTATTAACAGCAACTCGTCTTCACCGAGCACGCCGTCGTTGTTGATGTAATGCAGCACCGTCGCGTTCGAGCCGGCTCCGACAATCGAGGTGTAGGCTGGTCCAGCCGCGCCACGTTCGCGGAAGATTCGTTCAATCAAGGCCTCGAGTTCATATTCCTGCATCCCAGGTCGGGCCGCTTTCATAGCTGCGCAATGTGCCTCGGCAGCGATATCGGCTGACCGTTGCATCAGCTCGAGTTCCTCCGCACTCTTGAGCACGCGCAGCTCATGAACAATTGTTCCGGGATCGATAATGGTCTGTGGTGGATGAATGGGTTTGCGATTGAGGGCACGCATGTGCGCAATTTCGTCGACTATCGTTTGATCCAAAGCACGATTAACACCGAGGCGGTAGTAAAGTGTCTCAGCCCCATCCAACAGTTCCTGGAGTTTGGAATCAAATTCGGCGACGGGAAAGGACTCATCAGCACCAAACTCTTTCTTTGCGCCTTCTACACCGGCGCGACGACCATCCCAGATCTCTCGTTCAGGATCGCGAGGGCGGACAAATAGCGTGTACTGATTCGGTTTGATTACGGCAATCGCATCGGGTTCTTCAAAGCCGGTTAGATAAAAGAAATCCGAATCTTGTCGAAAGCGATAATGAGTGTCGTTGGAACGTGTGGCTTCACGTGCAGCAGGAATAATCGCGACCGAGTTTGCAGCCATGCGACGTATGAACTCTCGAAGTTGTGTTCTGATCATGAAATTCTCCTGTTAATAGGAACTCTCTGCGCCTCTTCTGCGTTCTCTGCGTCTCAGCGGTGCCATGAAGCCCACTCTGAACCGCAGAGAACGCAGAGGAGGCGCAGAGACTGAAAAATACAGAGAGACATTGTAACCGACCGATTTGCAGCCCTGAAATGCGTGCTCGCCGAGTCTTGTAAATCCCGTGAATTCTGTCTACCTTCGTACCGGTCCACAATGAGAGCAGAATTAGACACTATCGATCAGTCACAGATTATTAAGCGAGATCCCGCTAACGGCGAGGAAATCGGTCGGGTTCCTCTCTTAGGCTCAGTTCAAGTCCTCGATGCAGTCAACCGAGCACGTGCAGCACAACCATCGTGGGCCAGTCTTTCATATCGACAGCGTGGACAAGTGATCTCTCGAGCCAGGGAGATAGTCCTCCGGGATCTCGAGTCGATCGCAAAGTTAATTTCCCAGGAAACCGGAAAGCCAAAGGCAGAGGCGATCTCCATGGAGGTCGTTCCCACGCTGGATTTGATGCACTACTTTGCTGTCAACACCGCGAAAATCCTTAAACCAAATCGAATCGACCTCGGCCAATACGGCTTGATGCGCCGCTCGTCGAAGATCATTTATAAGCCCCTGGGTGTCGTGGGGATCATCTCACCCTGGAATTTTCCCTGGGCCACACCACTCGACGAAGTGGTTATGGCCTTGATGGCCGGCAACGCAGTAGTTGTTAAGCCAAGCGAGCTCACTCCATTTTCTGCGCTGAAGATCGTCGAAGTTTTTAACGAGGCACAACTACCAGCCGGACTGCTTCAGATCCTGACCGGCGACAGCTCAACAGGCGCGGCGCTCGTTGAATCGGGTGTTGACAAGATCATGTTCACCGGAAGCGTTGCGACCGGGAAACGCGTGGCTGCGTCTGCAGCTCAACATTTAATTCCGGTCGTGCTTGAACTCGGTGGCAAAGACCCGATGATTGTTCTTAAGGATGCGAATCTGACGAACGCCGCGCGAGCAGCAGTGTGGGGTGCGTTTTGCAACGCAGGACAGGCGTGTGCCTCCGTCGAGCGTTGTTATGTGCACGAGTCAATTGCTCAACGTTTTATCGAGCTTGTAGTCAGTGAAACTGGCAGCCTAAAGCAAGGGCAGACTTCATCCGATGACATCGATGTCGGCGCCATGACTAACGAACGGCAACTTCAAATCGTCGAAGACCATATCAGCGACGCCGTGCAGAATGGAGCACGCATTGTTATCGGAGGCAAGAGAGGACGCCAGGAGCGAGGCTGGTTTCATGAGCCAACAGTTGTCACGAATGTGGACCACACTATGAAGCTAATGCGGGATGAAACCTTCGGTCCTGTGTTGCCCATTATGACGTTCAAGACCAATGAAGAGGCAGTGAGTTTGGCCAACGATAGTATCTACGGTTTGACTGCTTCAATATTCACGACAGATATCGCTCGCGGTCGTGAACTGGCAGAACAAATTGAAGCAGGCACAGTGATGGTTAATGAAGTTGTTTATACTCACGCTCTCGCTCCGACGCCGTGGGGTGGAGTGAAGCAAAGCGGGTATGGTCGAACCCATGGACGTCTGGGATTATTGGAATTAGTAACGCCTCAACACGTTCACGTGAATTCGTTGCCGAGCGTTCCGGATGTCTGGTGGTTTAGATATTCACAGACCGCGCGACGTTTGTTTCGAAGTTTGGCAAAGCATTTCACTAAAGGTTCGCTGCTCCAGTCCTCGCTAATCCTGCCGCAGATGATCAAACGACTGTTTGAGCGACGTCAGCCTTGATCGTTAAGAATTGAAATCCGCGGCCAGATCGAACCCGGGCAGAATCGAACAAGTAATGAAGGGCGGGTTACCCCCGCTTTTGTCCGATCTAGATGGTTGGTAAACAGCGGGGGTAAACCGCCCCTTCCCTACTTGTTCGATTCTGGCTTGTTCGATTCTGGCTTGTTGAATGCTGGCCGGGTTCGAATTCTGGCCGGGTTCGATTCTCGCTAAAGGCCCTTTTTACTTTTGGGCATGTTGTATCTTAGGATTTGCGACTCGAATTCCATCTTGCATTTCGCCTGTTAGGTTAGAGTGATGGGCCTTTGGCAAAACTACATGTACCGGCGGGAACGCTGGTATCACCAGCGCGATAACAACCGTCGGGTGCTCCCCTTCGAGTGGGGACTCCCGCACATCCTCGATCACGTCAACGGTGACGACCCACGCGTCGTACTACAAAAACATACTGAACGCGTAATGCAGTCGAGCGATGACTTCTATGCGTTGCCCGAAATTCGCGACTACAACTTAACTGGTGACCAGCTGACCTGGACAAGTGCCATCGAAACGCCCTCCAGCGAAAACAATCTCGCTCGTGGCCGGTTCTTTCCTGCGAAGCCTCGCAACGGCAAACGTCCGACAAAGGCAGTCGTTGTATTGCCTCAATGGAACGCTCAACCTGAAAGCCACGTCGAAGCTTGTCGGATCTTCAACATGATTGGCATGTCTGCGTTACGACTGACACTTCCTTACCATCAACAACGAAAGCCCGGAGATCTGGAACGCGCTGATCACCTTGTCAGCACTAGTGTCGGTCGTACGATTCAGTCGATGCGTCAGGCAGTACTTGATACGCGCGCGGCTGTCAGGTGGTTGAAGAATGAAGGGTACGAGAAAGTTGGAATACTCGGAACAAGCGTTGGTTCATGCATTTCGTTCCTGGCATTCGCACACGAGCCGAATCTTGCGGCAGGCGCTTTCAATCACGTCTCGGGATATGTTGCTGATGTTGTGTGGCATGGGTTGTCTACCGAACACGTGCGTGAGGGATTTGCCGAGCACCTCAGCTTGGATGAGCTTCGGAATTTCTGGAAGCCAATAAGCCCATTGCCGTTCATGTCCCGATTACAACGAATGGGTGAAAGGCCGATGCGTTTCATCATAGCGCGTTACGATCTCACCTTTCCGATCGATCTTTCTCGCGATGCGATTGCAGAGGCGCGACGATTAAATCTGCCTTTGGATATTGTTTGGTTGCCTTGTGGTCATTACACGACAGGCGAACTTCCGTGGAAAGCGCTTGACGCGTGGAAGATCGCGACGTTTTTCAGGAGAGTGTTTAAAGATTGAACTTCGTGCTTTGTTCTTTGTACTTTGTACTTTGTTCGGCGTCACTAAGCACAAAGCACCAAGGACAAAGCACTAATCACCAGATTCACTTCGCCAGCGGGAACACAGGTTCAATATCCACCGGCACATCCTTCAATTTATCCAGTGCCTGCTGCATCGGCGGTCGAATGACCGCAAACTTATCCAGAATCGCCTTGGCCTTTTCATAGGAACCTTCGGCCTCAAGCGTCAGAAGATCGTGCGTTAGCTTTGTCACGCCCGCTTTGAACTTTTCATGATCGACACTGAACGTCCCTGACCCTTTATTGTATTTAATGGCGTCCTCGTCCGTCAGATAGTTGAACTGCATTGCGACACCTTTACCATGAGCTTCAGTAATTCCAAATCTCACTGAGCGAAACATACTCGCTAGATACGTTATGTAAAGGGTCTTCTCCATACTCTTATCGATGATGTTGTGATCGATCATGTATTGCAGGGCCCACAAACCCGTCACATCAGCTTTCGCCTCTTCGATTGCCGAGTAAAGGTCTTTGAGTTGTTTACGGACGGTAGTCTGTTCGCCACCGACGGTGATGTTGTGTGGTCCGAGTCCATGCATCAACTCGTGACAAAGAATATGCGTGAAGAAGGAATCAAACGAGAGCGACGTGCGTTCAGCAGGTTCCAAAACGACTCGAGAGATTGGTATCAGCGTCTTGTTAAACTTTGCGTCCTGAACGTTCTTCAGCATCACCCGCTTGGATCCCTTTTCCTTCACCACGCGTTCGTCGTTGGGCAAGTTGTAAGCCGCGGTTTGAACGCCATCATTACCTTCACCGGAACTGAACACCTCATTTACGACGCGAATCGGGGATGCGGCACCAAGCTTCGGATTACGGTACGAAGGATCCATCGGTAGATTGTTTTCCAGCTCCTGCAGATAACGGCTGAACTTCGCCAGCTTTGCACTTTCGGCATCGTCGCGAAGAGTCACGTAGGCTTCGAATGAAGCTTTGTAACTAAACAATTCATCTTCGTAAGTCTCATACGGACCAAAGGTCACATCGATTGGCGCATCGAGATCCATCCACGCGACGTCGCTTTCGTAGTAATCGTCAGTGCCTAACGCGTCTGCTCGCTTGCTCAGGAAGGTTTTCAGAGTCGCATTTGTTGTAAGGGCCGCGGCTTCGCGCAAGAGTTTCACGGCTGGTTCAAGATATTCACGATAAGCCTGGCTGTACGGAACAGTCATCAGCTTTCCATCGGAACCTCTTCGAATAACCCAAAAGAAACCGGTAGCTTTTTGCTTTTCTGATTCCGACAATCCCTGGACCCACGAATTGAATTCATCTTTCGACATGTCATCAGGATAGGCGGCAGCCTGAGGTGGTTTCTCTTTAGGCACGCCTTCTATGAACGGCTCGTTGTTGTCTAATCGAGACCACGGCCCATCGTTAATGTAAAAGTAATGCAGCCGTTGTCGCCCAGCAGGTGTTGTGTCGGCCAGCAGTTTCTTCTCCAGAGCGTCGTTGCCACTCCATACCTGTCGAAGGAAAAGCGGGTCGAGCAGTTTTGCAGCTTGAATAATCCTGGTGAGCGCGAGTTTGTCTTTAGCAGTCAGGTTGCCTGTATTTGCAGTTAATTCGGTGGGAGCAAACCGGGCAATCTTCTTTGCCAAGTCTGGATCACCGCTGGTTGGCGACTTCGTTTGGCTAAACATTGGTGATACTGCGAACAGAAGAACAGTTAGAAGCGAAATGGGTTGTCGTAGTGTTGTCATATATTTCCTTTTGATGTCCGTAAACTTTAGTTTGTCGTTGGTTTCCAATAAAGCACGCCGGGAAACAGCCCTCTCGCCGGGGTTTGCCAAGAACCAAGGGTCTGGTTGGCCACACCCGACAAACTTAAAGTTTATCGGACATTAAGAACGGTTCTTTAAAATCTTCACGAACGATGCTGAGCGAAGCTCGTCAAGCGTCAGTCCCGAAAGTTTCAAAGCTTCGTCTTCAGTTACTGCGCCACAGTTAATAGCACGCAGGAAGTAGTTGAGTAATCCTTGTCCCGTGGCGGCATCATCAAAGACATCCCCGACGAGGGTTGCTTTGGCCGCCTTCTCGACAAAGTTCTTCAGGCGCTCCGAAGCTGCTTCCAAACTCTCGAGAAAGAATGAATACACGGCCGCATAACGCGTTGGAAGTTGAGCCGGGTGGAGATCCCAACCCTGGTAGAAACCTGTGATGAGCGAATGTTGAACGTGATCGAAGTGTAATTTCCACGCGCGGTGAACAACTTGACGATTCTCATCAACCTGTTCAGCTGTTAGCTGCGGTTCGCCTTCAACCTGACGATGTGGTGCGACTGGCATGATGTTCGTTGCGCCGTCAGAGAGCCATATTCCCGTTCCGGCAAATGAGACTTGCATCATGTTTTTGGCGAAGTCGCAGGCTGGATGAAGCATGTGCTGGTGTGCAGCAGTGATATTGCAACCCGCAGTGTAGTCGTAGGTACCGAAGTGTGCTGCAACACAACGTCCTTCAGCCGCACTAAGTAGAAGTGGAAGATTGATCTCGCCGCGATGATTGATGATCGATTGAGTAGTTTCGATCATCATCTCAAACTTCAAGCTGCCTTCAGCGAGACCGTTCTGGCCTTCCAGGCGTCCCAGCAAATTCGCCAAAGCCGCTACTTGTTCCGCGATTGTTATCTTCGGCAAGGTGATGACGAAGTTGTTAGGAAGCCGTCCTTCTGTCTTCTCCGCGAGAGTAGAGACGAAGATGTCGAGCGTCCGAAAACTTCGCGCTCGGAGTTCCTCGTTGAAAGGTTTTATACGTATTCCGATGAACGGCGGCAAAGTTCCATTTACCTGACCAAGGGCCACCTCCCCGGCGGCGGATTCCGCATGACCGTCTTCCTCAGCGTCGGGTCGGTTGCCGTAGCCGTCTTCGAAATCAATTCGAAAGTCTTCGACGGGTTCGCGTCGGAGTTTTTCTTTCACTCGTTCGTAGATGGTATGAGCGAGCCATGCGGGTTTGTTGTCGTGTCGCAATTGATCGGGCAACGTATCCGCCAACTGACTCGCGCCAGGAAGTTCCAGCGCCCGAGCGAACGCGACGAAGTCCGGAGCAAATTGATCGAGCGAACGACGCGCTAACGATCCAAGTCGATTTGCTGAATCTGATCTAAATAGATGTGCTCCGCCGTAGACTGTGTGAACGGGTTGGCGTCTTCCCGATTCACCTGCGTAATGTTGAGAGAAGCCTTCGTTCGCTTTGCGAAGTCGTTCAGTGAGATCACGCAACGACTCGCTTGGAAGTGATGCCTTCATGTTGTCCTCACTTGCGTTGTGGGATGTTCACGGAGTGTAGATTAGAAGGAAGGATTAGGGAATCGGTGACCGCTGCCCGCGATTAAATGCTTCCTCGTCTGCCTGTTCGAGATCAGAGTTCTCTTAGATTATTCTCTGCGCATCCTCAGCGTTTACTGCGTCTCTGCGGTGCCTTCAAGTGATTCGGGTTTTTGTGGACTGTAACTTTCGAACTACTGCGGCACCGAAAACTGCAGAAAAATGGGCAGTTTTAGCTCCTCAAGTTTTCCTCAACCACCCGGTTGTAAGTTTTTCGGAAGCTATTGATTTGAATTCGTAGACGCAGCGGCAGGAAACGAAGATAGGCCGTTCTTCGGCTCTATCCGCTGCCCAGACCGTGCGGGCGCTGAAAGCCGAAGCAATAACTTAGGGCGAAGGTTGTTGCCAAGGTGGACAGTGCCCGCACGATTTTTTTGGTAGCTAATCGCCACGAGCAGGAGCAGGGAGGAACGAGTAGGATAGGTCCTATACGCCGAATAGGTCCTATAGTTATTATCTGCTTACTTGACCTCTTGAAAGGATTGGTCCCCAATGCGCGCTCTTGTTCCCCTATTGCTTCTTCTTCCGTTCACAGCCCTCGCCCAAAGGCCTGTTACTCAAAAGCAAGTTCTCGTCGATTTTCGACAGAACAGGATCACCACTCCTCCGAAGATCACTCCCGCAACTCAAAAGTTCGTCCTTTCGAAAGTTTTTCGTAGGTACTTAACCGACGAGAACAAATGCAACCCGAACTTTGCCGGCAATGGTGTAAACGATTACTTGAAGGCGGCGCGGAATGCCGGTCAGATCGTTCCTGCGATTGTGGATTCGGTAACTGGCAGCTTCACCGCCGCCGGTCAAGCGCAAACGCTATACGTAATTTCTGTCAGCGAGTGCAATGCATCTCACGCCGACAACTTTGGCACAAAGCGAGTCGCCATCTTCAACGGGCAGCAGTTAGTTGCCGACGTTGATGTTGATTTCAGAAACAGTATCGTGAAGAAACTGGATCTGAACGTCGATGGGATTGATGAGTTGCTGATGACGAGTGGCGACATGGCGCAGGGAACACTGATCGAGATGGCTTCCCTGTTGAGTTTCGAGAACGGACGCGTAAAGATGCTCGAAGATTTTGGCACAGTCACTGAAGACTCCTGCGCATCGGGTTTTCCCGGCAGCACGGCAAAGGGCTCAGTGATTTGGATTGCGCCGGTGCCATTTGGCCAGATTCCGAAGTTGCGACAGGACAATTACGAATCAAGTTGTAGGAATGTGAAGAAGTGGCGATTTATTTCGACTGGGAAGATGCAGTAATAGATCGTTTAGTTGATTGAAGAGGCGAAACCCCTGACTTTACACACGGTTAGTCAAGTCTTTTTATTCAGTAGGACAAACGGATATTTTGAAGCACGATAAGAAAACTGTTCTACCTGTCTATAAGCAGCAATGCACTCCTCATAGGCGGACCATAACTGACTTGTAACGTTTCCAGGCCTGCCGTCGACCCCCTCGAGAGTTCTAACCTCAGTTCTTAATGCTTCGAGTTGGAGGCCGAGCTTTCTCAGGTTTCGTTCCATGCGCCATCGTGATGGACCGCGGAATACTGTCAACCCAAACGCGATCCCGAGAAGAACGGATGTGCCAACGATAAGCGGTATCGCTTCTCGTCCGAGTCGAGAACTGATTTGTGGAAACAGGATTACGCAAATGAGTAGTAAGAACAGCGCACCGATAAAGCCGAAAAGAAACTCGCTGGTTTTCAGTTCATATCTAGAAACGAGAGGGTCCAAAGAATCACTCAGTGTACGAGCTTCATCCAGAAGTGTAGAGAGACGTATTTGTAGTGTTCGGGAAGCTGCGGCGTTTGGTGCTGGTTGTGCGGCCATGGTCGGATTATGTGGGTATGACAGAATCTTGAGTTCCCGATAAGGGTTCTTTAGATCTGCGGATTGGCTCAAGTTGTTTCAATACTGATGACAGTTCTTCAATGAGCAAAGTGGCAACCGTCTTTAATCTACGGCCATGAGTGTAACGTCGAATGACGTAGATGGTTATCAATGAGCCGGCAATGAAAATGACTGGACCGAGGAAGAGAAAATAATCAGACAGCGCCAGGCGACTAAGGACCCCTGGTATTGAGAGTGTGAGTCCAGTCAGCGTGACGGCCACTGCCAGGATTGGCCATACAATTGTGATTTCCGATTCGTCTGCAATAATCTTAAGTCGGTGTAGCTCAATGTTTCCTTTCGCTCGTAGCAGGTCAACGTCGGGCTTTTGGTCCTCGGCGGAGGGCCGCGCGGCGTCGAAAACGAATTCGATGATCTCTCTGAGTTCGTTGGGATTGAGCATTCCCTCGAAAGCCAAAGTTCGAAACGCCTCCAAGTCTCCAGGTAATGTACCAGGCTGTTCCAAGACGGTCATTATTTGAAGCCGCCGATTCTCCTTGTGATATTTCAGGATTTCAGCTACCTCACCGTTGAATGTTTGATTGACCTGATCGTAGTTGCCAGACGGTGATTGACGATCAATAACGATTAACGCCGCGTGTGCTACATGGAGCTGTTCACGCAGTTGCCAGATTGCGTTTTGGTCTCGTCCAAACACCCACACGCCGATTCTCTTCAGGACTTCCCAAATTTGCACATCAGTCCTGTTCGGGTACTCAGCGATGAGGACGACACGTGGTTCCATGTTTGACCTATGAGCTGCCGAGTCAGCGAAATAAGGAGCGAGGAGTTGATTGCGGCTGACTGGGAAGCGCCTTTTATCACGTTTTAGGTTACATGTAAACGTTGACTTCAGCGAACCCGAAAACTCAATTTAGGGCTGAATTTGGCGATACCCCAAAACTGATTCCAGCTTGCAACGAGATATATTGGGATATTGAAAAATTTGGTAGCGCATACGGGACTCGAACCCGTGATCTCTGCCTTGAGAGGGCAGCGTGTTAACCAACTACACCAATGCGCCTTGGCAGGGTCGGATTATAGGAGGCTGTTCGAGGGATCTGCAAGCGAGGGGCAGGAGCAGACGGCAGGAGCAAGAGCGGGTGTTACTTAGTGCGGTTTTCGGGGATCTGTGTTCTCGACACTTAACAAACGATCCACAAAGTACACGAATTAACACGAACAAAAACAGGATTGACAAACGCGAACGCTTAACTAGCCTTTGCTGCTCCTGCTCCCGCTGCGATTACAGCACCGCTCTCCAATGTTATATACTCACAGACGCTCGACAAGCCGCATACATTGCACTTCAAATAGCATCTCATCTATGCCGAACTCACCAGCTGGTGTCGTCGCCACAGGGATCCACTTCAAGAACAATCGCCAAGAGGGCACGCAATGAACATTGTTGTATTGCGTGAGAACCAACAAGGCGAATCTCGTGTAGCGCTGATGCCGGAGGCGGTAAAGAAACTCGTTGCGCTCAAAGCAACAGTCCAGGTTCAAAGTGGTGCGGGGCTCGGTGCGGCGCGTAGCGATGACGACTATCGCAACGCCGGCGCGGAAGTCTCCGCCGATCGAAATGCCTTGTTGGAATCTGCGGATGTCCTGCCGGTGGTGAATCGTCCTTCAGCAGACGATTTTGCTCGACTGAAGAACGGCGCTGTCGTTATCGGGTTTCTCAGACCGCTTGATGAACCGGCAGCTCTACAACCCGCCGTAGCTCACGGCATCACCACGTTTGCAGTGGAGTTGATCCCGCGTATCACTCGTGCCCAATCGATGGACGCGCTCTCTTCGATGGCTACGGTTGCCGGATACAAGGCAGTGATAATCGGCGCCGATCGAATCCCTAGAATGTTTCCACTCCTGATGACTGCGGCGGGTACTGTCCCGCCCGCACGTGTCCTGGTACTTGGTGCTGGAGTTGCCGGCCTTCAGGCAATTGCCACTGCGAGAAGGCTCGGCGCAGTTGTCGAAGGTTATGACGTTCGCGCCGCTGCCGGTGAACAGGTCAAATCACTCGGTGCTACATTTCTCGAAGTTGATCTCGGAGGACTCAAAACTGAAGACGCCGGTGGCTACGCTGTTGAGTTATCAGATGAAGCGATGAATCGCGGTCGAGCTCTTATCGCAGAACATGCCAAACAGGCAGACATCATCATCACTACTGCACAAGTTCCTGGACGTCGCGCGCCATTGCTCATCACCGAAGAAGCTGTGAATGGAATGAAAAGAGGATCATTGGTAATTGATCTTGCCGGCGCAACTGGCGGCAATTGCGCTTTGACGAAGGCTGATGAAATCGTGGAACGCAATGGCGTCACAATCATGGCGCCGACAAATCTGGCAGCGACTGTTCCAGTGCATGCGAGTCAACTTTACTCGCGCAACATCACTGCGTTTTTGACGCCGCTGATGAAAGATGGACAGTTGCAGCTCGACATGAATGATGACGTGGTTGGACCGTCATGTGTTACGCATAACGGTGAGATTGTGAACAAGCG
>DATDFV010000101.1:0-8533 GCA_036522415.1 Pyrinomonadaceae bacterium
TCGTATTCGACAATTGAGCCCGGCTGCAAACGGCTTCGTGCCGACCTTCGGACCTGCGATAGATGGAGATTTCTTAATAAGCCGTAGAGATAACTATCTAAGTTATGAATGTCACTAAGCTCTGGATGGGTAAACGTAAATTGAATGAATGCGTCTTGGACTAAGTCCTCAGCAAGTTCGTGATCACTCCCAGTCATCTGCGAGGCCCAGCCAGACAACTTCCCGTACCGCTCGATAAAGAGCTGTTCGTGGGTGATGGATCTTGTTGCTGGCGCGAGCTTCATTTAGGTACAGATAAACGCGGATTAAACGGATCAGAAAAAGAAAAGCGCTTTAGAACCCTGTGGGATTCTGATTGCTTGTGCTCGAATTATCTGGAAGCGTCGGGAAGGCGTTTTGTTAACTGGGCGTTACCGACGCCTTACTAAAGTGTTTCCATTATAGTAGTCGTCGGCCGGAGGGTTAATCTCAAGATAGGGGTGGAAAAAGGACGGAAAATCCGACGTCAGCCTTCAAGTTATTAATCTCTGATGACTTGCTCTGACATGTAGAATTTATTGGCGATAATCATAGCTGAGACAATGGCCTCAGCTTCTCAAGTAGGGATAGTCATGAAGCAACCAATGCATTCTTCAATTTTCGACCTCATTCCCGCTGAAAAACTCCAGCTGGTAGAGGATTTGTGGGACGACCTTGCCTCCGAGACTGAAGAGATCCCGATCTTCGATTGGCAAAAGGAAGAATTGACTCGTCGCAAAGCCAACTTGATAAATAATCCATCAACGGGACTCAACTGGGAAGACGTTAAGCGAAGGGTCTGCAGCCGTTATGGCCGTTGAGTTAGTAGTTGCGCCTCAAGCCGAGCAGGATCTGGCCGAGGCTTACGCTTGGTATGAAGATCGAAGGTTTGGATTGGGCGAGGAATTCCTGAGCTGTGTCGATGCCTCGGTACAATTAACGACTCCCAAATAAATAGCACTCGCAAAAATTCACCGTCACTACGAATACACAGCTGGCTAGCAATGATGAGAGAAAGACTCTGAGATTACCCTGGTTTGTCGCGTCTACTCCACGGAAAACTTGTAGGATGTAACCGAAGAGTAACGCTCCTCTTTCCTGAGCACTGTTGAAGGGAAAGTGGGGTGATTGGGCGAATCCGGGAAGTGCTGGGTCTCAAGGCATAAACCGTAGTGCCGACCGTATACTTTGCCATTCTTTCCACTGACAGTTCCGTCAAGACCATTCCCTGAATAGAACTGCACAGCTGGCTCCGTGGTCCAAACCTCCATCACACGTCCGCTCGATGGTTCATGAACCTTTGCCGCCTGTTGCAGCCCACCGTCTTGATGTTCCAGCACAAAGGTCTGATCGTAACCTCGGGCAAATCTTAATTGCTCATCATCCGTATTGATTCTTGATCCAATTGCTGTTTGCCTTGTGAAATCGAAAGGAGTGCCGCTTACGCTACACACTTCGCCTATCGGAATCTGTTCGGCGTCAGTTGGTGTGAATTGAGTAGCGTTAACCAACAACTCATGGTCAAGAATATCGCCGCTGTCTGCGCCCGCGAGATTAAAAAAGGAGTGGTTAGTTAGATTGATGACTGTATCTTTGTCGCTCTTAGCAAAGTATTGAATCCTGAACTCGTTTGTGTTCGTGAGTGTGTAGACAACGCGAACCGAGAGATTGCCGGGATATCCTTCCTCTCCATCGCAACTGAGGTACTTGAGTTCGAGTGCTGGGCCAACTTCTGTCGTTAATGGTTTTGCGTCCCAGACAACTCGATCAAAGCCTTTTACCCCACCATGAATGTGGTTCTCACCGTCATTGGTAGGAAGTCTGTATTCCTCACCATTCAAGGTAAAGCGGCCGCGACGGATGCGGTTCGCGTATCGTCCGATCAATGCGCCAAAACAAGCGCTGTTATTGTTGAGGTAGTCGTCGAGCGTTTCGTAGCCAAGCACAACGTCATCGAACATTCCGTTGCGGTCGGGCACCTTGAGCGAGACAACGATTCCTCCGTAGTTGATGATCCGTGCCTCGGCTCCAGCAGTGTTTGTTAACGTGTAGAGATAAACTTCACGGCCGTCAGTGTTCCCAAAAGTCTCAACTTTTTCAAACTGCCTGCTTCGGATCATGCCTTGTCAAGTTCTTCGTACGGCCATCGTGCTTGTGTGAAGAGGGCTCCATCCACCCAAATCGTCTGTCCGCTCACAAATGATGCTTCTTTGCTTACCAGGAAAACGACGGCGGTGCCGACATCTGAAGGTGTGCCCACGCGACCCAGCGGAGTGATCTTGCCCCAGGTGTCGGCGTAGTTTGGGTTTTCCAGCTTGGTTCGCTCTACTTCAATCGCCCCGGGTGCTACACAATTCACGCGTATGCCGTATGGTCCTAACTCCACTGCGGCGGCTTTGGTGAACATCTCGATGCCGCCTTTGCTCGCCGTGTACGCCACCAGCCGGGGAAACGCAAGCTTGTTACAGCCGGAACCGACATTCACAATGGCGCCCCCGCCATACTCCTTCATGTGCTTTGCCGCATACTGCGTGCAGAGGAATGTTCCTTTGAGATTGGTGTCTATGACTCGGTCCCAATCGAATTCACTTACTTCCAATAAAGGCTCCCACGTTTGGATACCTGCATTGTTGACGAGAATGTGTAGCTGATCGAACCGCTTTAGCACTTGATCAAACATCTTCTCAACTTCAGAGCTGGAACTTACATCTGCCTTTACGGAAAACGCCTCACCACCAGTCGCGGTTATCTCTCTAACTGTCCGTCCCGCGAGATCGCCGTCCGAGTAATAGTTGACGGCCACACGGCAACCGGCGCGAGCCAGTTCGAGAGCGATGCCCTTACCGATTCCTCTGTCTGCGCCGGTTACAAGTGCTGTTTGTCCGTCTAATATCTTGCGATCGTTCATTCAAAGATTTAGGTGCTTGAGATAGTCATAACTGACTTTGATAGCTTCCAGTGCCGATAGTTCCGTAAACGGTGGTTCCTGCTCCACGTAGAACCACTCAACCGCAGTTTTCTTCGCCGCCAAAAGTATGGGCTTATAGTCAATCCCGCCCCGGCCCAACTCTGTTGAGGGAGGCTTCACTCCTTTCCGACTCGTAGTCGGTTCGTATCCCGCTTTGAAATCCTTAATATGCAATAGCCGAAAGCGAGCGGGATATTTTTCCAGATAGGCCGCCGGATCATGTCCCGCAACTTTTGCCCAGCCACAGTCGAGCTCAAACTTGACTAACTCAGGATCGGTTCGCCGCAACAACTCGTCGTAGAAGATAACGCCATTGAACGACTGGAATTCCCAGTTGTGGTTGTGGTAAGCGAGTTGGATGCCAAATCTACTCGCTTGTTCTCCCATTTTGTTGTACCCTTCGGCGAGTTCCTTACAGTCATCGAGAATGATGTCTTTCATCGCTTCCGATGCTTTGGGATCTTTTCTAGCTTCGATTACACGCTGAGGTGAGATGCCGGAGGTGATGACATACTTCGCTCCAAGTTCTTTGACGTAGTCCAGGGTCTCTTCGAAGTTTAGTGGACCAAAGATGTGAGCGCTTCCGCAGTGCAAACCTGCATTCTTGAGGGCAGCCTTAACTTGGCCAGGAGTTTTGCCAAAGAACCCGGCCATCTCGACTTCTCTGTAACCAATCGCAGCAACCTGTTCCAGAGTTCCGTCGAAATCTTTTTTGAGTAGATCGCCTACCGTATAGAGCTGCAAACCGATCGGCAACCTGAAAAATCGCAAACCCGTGCCACTAAGTAAGCATCCTGCCGTAATGGCTGTGCCGCTTTGCAGTAAAAAGTTGCGCCGTGATATCCGAGCCATATTGTTCCCTAAGGTGCGATATATGCTTTAGCTTGTCGTGAGGTGAATAGAGATTAGCCAGGGATTAACACAGATTTCACGGATCGTCTCTACTTTGGGTAGCGCTGCATTATTCTTTTTCATCTTTAAAAGCCCTGTTCATCTGTGGCTAATCTCTGTCACCTCACGACAAGCTAAAGCATATCGAACATCTAAACATCGCAGAGTGCTACTGCTTCCCGGAGCGAAGTAATGGGATCTCGTGTGGGGATAAACTCATGGGCCACATACCCTTTGTAGCCAGTTTCGGCTATCGCTTTACAAACGCCTCTCCAATTCAATTCCTGGTCATCATCGAGTTCATGCCGCCCCGGCACTCCTCCCGTATGGTAATGACCAATCCACTGATGATTATCGCGAATAGTTCGGATGACATCGCCTTCCATAATCTGCATATGATAGATGTCGTAAAGTAGCTTGATTCTTGGCGAGTCGACCGCTTTGACAATTTCAACTCCGAACGCAGTGTGATCGCCCTGATAATCCTTATGGTTGATTTTGCTATTCAGGAGTTCAACGCAGACGTTTACGCCGTGATCTTCAGCTACCTTCCTGATGCGATTGAGACCAACGGTGCAATTCTCTTTTCCTTCGGCATCACTTATGCCGCGTCGATTGCCGAAGAAAGCGATGACATTTGGCACATTCGATTTGGCTGCACTAGGAATCAGTCTTTCCAGGGTACGGATTATCGTGTCGTGATTGGCCTTCACGTTTAGGCCAGTGTCAATTTTGATCTCTTTTGACGCCCAGGCCATTGAGCAGATCAGTCCATACTCTCGAGCGATGGGCCACTCCTCCTCACTCAGCAGGTCAATGGCGGTCAATCCAATCTCAGAAACTGCGCGGCAAAATTCCGGGAAAGCGATTTTGCTGTAGGGCCATCTGGAAACCGATTGTTTAAGCCGACCTTTCTTTATGATTCCTTTTGGAGACTGTGAGCCGGAGCCGCCCTTACTTAGCACACCGACTAATCCTGCCGCCGCAGTCTGGCCCAGAATGCTTCGTCTACTTATCTTTGTCATTCACCACTCCCCTCAGACTTCAGGGAAACATCCACAGATTCCGCAGATTTCATCGATTCACAAAAATAAGAATGTTATGGAAGCGTCGCATTGACCTTACCCTCGCAGAATCTTTTCGCTATCAGTGTAATCTGCGTAATCGCTGCATTACTTCTTGTATGGGAGTGCGAAAGCCAGGTAGGCGTCACCTCGCTTGGTTTTAGGTTTACCTCCACCACCCGCCGCAATCACAACGAATTGACGACCGCCTACAGAATATGTCGCGGGCGCTGCATACCCAGCGGCCGGCAGTTTGTATTCCCATAACAACTTCCCGTTGGCTTTGTCGAAAGCGCGAAACTTCTCGTCCATCGTCGAGGCGATGAACACCAGTCCGCCAGCAGTGACGATGCTGCCCCCGAAGTTCTCTGTGCCCGTACCATGAAGGCCATGCTCTTCCGCACCTGGCCACTCTCCCAGTGGAACCTGCCACTTGATCTCACCCCTATTCAAATCAATTGCATTAAGTGTGGCCCATGGGGGCTTCGCTGCAGGAAAGCCATCCTGATCTTTAAAGATCGTGAATCCCCTCCCTCTGTAGAGACCAGGACTTGAATCAACGGGAACAAGATAATTGACCCAGGGCATATCATTGGCGTTGACGTAAAGCAGACCTGTTGTGGGATCGAATGAAGCTCCAGACCATGTGCCGCCGCCATGTAGGCCCGGCATTTCAACTGTACCTTGGATGCTTGGAGGCGTGAACATTGCGCCATAGCGCATGCTCTTGATTTTCTGACGTACGTATTCAGATGAAGCTGCTGAGATGTTGGTTATGTCATTCTCTGTAAAACCCTGCCGCGCAAACGGCGGAGGTTTTACGGGATAGACTTGTTTTGCAGAAGCCTGCTCGCCAGAGACATCTGATTGAGGCGCAGGACGCTCGACGATGTCAAAGAGGGGTTTGCCAGTTGCACGATCAAACAGGAAAACGTATCCGGTTTTGGTTACCTGGGCGACAGCGTCAAGAGACTTTCCTCCATGCTTCACGGTTACGAGGTTTGGAGGGGTAGGCAAATCGTAATCCCAGAGATCATGGCGAACGAGTTGATAGTGCCAGATTCGCTTACCTGTCTTTGCATCGAGGGCTACGACACAATTAGCAAAGAGATTGTCACCCAGACGATCGCCACCATAAAAGTCATGTGCAGGTGATCCGAGACCGGCGAAGACAACACCACGCTTCGCATCTACCCGCAAGCCACCCCAGGCATTTACGCCACCGCGATCTTTCCACGAATCACCGGCCCACGTGTCATGCCCAAACTCTCCCGGCCGCGGCACAGTGTGAAACCGCCATACTTCCCTTCCCGTTCGAACATCGAATGCGCGTATATCGCCGGGCGCTGAAACGAAACCTTCATCAACCGAAAAACCCAGAATTACCAGGTCTTGATAAATCACCGGGGGTGATGTTGCACCGTATGTAAGTTTGGTTAGATCTCTTCCAATTCCTGCTCGCAGATCAACAATGCCTTGCCTACCAAAAGTTGGATCGAGCTTTCCTGTCCGCGCATCCAGTGAGTAGAGCCATCCATCGGGAGTGGCGAAAAGAATACGCCTTGCTCCACCCTTGTCTGACCAATATGCAACACCCCGATCAGGCAAGTGGCTATTCTTCGGCCTCGTAGGATCGAACCGCCACAACTCGTGGCCGGTTGCAGCGTTCACTGCGATGACCTGACTGTCAGCTGAAGTCAGATACATTGTCCCCTCAACCACAATCGGCGTGCACTCCATTGCAAATCCAGCCAAGTCGTCGTCGGAAACGCCCGCTGGTTTTGTATGAATCGTCCAGGCCACCTGCAAGTCTTTAACGTTGGTTTTGTTGATCTGACTCAGAGATGAGTAACGCATCCCGCCCGCATCACCGGCTGTATAGGGCCAATCGGTCTGAGCCGATGCAGGTCGACATAGACACAAGAGCAGGAAGATTATTGAAAGTGGATTCCGCAAAAATGAGAGATGGGTATTCATTGATGGCGTTGTTCAAAATCTGAGACACCCCGTTGCACAATAGTAGAGATCTCACGCCGCAGGAGTGACATGTATATAGTTCTCAAAAGTTCTGACGTTTGCACTCCTTTAGGAGCGCGATGTGGCAACCCCTTGATTCAACCCGCTTGAGGTGTTTGCGGAACATAGCACTGCTAAATGAGTGCCTGATTGGTTACCATCCGTGTTCTATAAACATCTCACTCCTCTGGTGAACCAATGGGCAAACTTGGCGACCTCGGCAAAAAGTACTTATTGTCAACGGGACTCCCATGCTTAGTTGCGGCTCACCGGTGGATCAAGATCGATGCGCCTCCCCGTTCTAGCAGACTCCCGCGCCGCATCAAGAATCTCCGTAGCGATGATGTTAGTTTCGAGTGACGAAGGGCCAACGGGTTTTATGCCGTCCAGCACAACAGCCCTCAAGTACGAGAGGGTTTCATCCTGAGGGGACGCGGGTGGTTGCGCTACGATCTGTTCCTCCCGTTTTCCTAAGCGACGGACGCGCAGTGAATCTGTACCTACCGTGATGGCGTATCCATTCTCGGCGTACACTTCCATATCTTTGCGATCGAAAGGCCAATTCCATGAGGCCTGTAAGATCGCCTGTGCCTTCGGGTAGGTGAGAATAATTGTCGCTTCATCATCCACATTCGGATAGATGTTTGGCTTGAATGTTTGCATCACAGCCGTGACCGACGTCGGGCGCTGACCATCCATCAACCACGTAACGAGATTGGCGCCATAACATCCGAAGTCAAACAGGGCGCCACCACCATTTAGTTTTGGATCAGCCAGCCAACCAAGAGGACCCGTGAGTTGTCGCGGACTACTATGCCCATCGAGTACGACGATCTTGCGCGCTTCGCCGATCGATTTATCATGAAGGACGTTATATGCAGCCGTGGAGTTGGGATACCAGGTAGTCGCAAAGTTCACGAGTACCTGGATCTTGCCTGCGCGAGCGGCATTTGCGATGGCCTGCGCATCTTCGTTGCTTACGGCAAGTGGTTTCTCCATCATCGCGTGGACTCCGTATTGCGCCGCAATCTCAACTACACGCCGATGGTCGTAAGTAGTCGTATAAATAAGGATGGCCTGAGGATGCGTCTTCTCGATCATGTCCGCCTCGTCACTGAATAACAAACTTTTATCGAGGCCTTTTATTACGTACTGCGCTGTGACTTCGGCGTTAGGTTCACAGATGCCGACAACCTTTACTTCGGGTCGTCGTAGCAAATCCCACACAGCACCGGCGTGTGGATGAACAAGGCCCACGATGGCAACTCGCATTGGCGTGTTTGCGGTTGCGTTTAACTGTGAGCGGCCTGCTGTCGGAGAGGCCAGAAGAAGAGCTGATGCAAAAAGTACTGCGGCGAGCATTGAAGTCTTCATGACGTTACCTCTCGTGCGGATTTAGGAAAGAAAGTTGTCCTTTGTCTATTAGTGACTGCGAACGAAGTTATCTGAAACAACGAATCAATGTGTTCGTGTGATTTCGTATGTATTTGTGGATGGTATTGTGGTTGGTAAAGCGAACGATCCCCGAATCGACCCGAAACAAAGCCGAAAATCACACGCACAAAACCTCACGAAA
>DATDFV010000102.1:0-5469 GCA_036522415.1 Pyrinomonadaceae bacterium
AGTCTTGAGCTTGATACTCAATCCGTGCAAAACGTTTGAACACGTATGCTGAATCAAGGCACTTGAGCTTTCTACGATTGCCGAAAACTACTGGAGACGCGCCTTAAAGACAAGCGTGAATAAAACGTAAACCGGTTGCCCGCGTTGGAGTAGGAGTAGACAAATGTCCAATTAGGTTATTGCTGGAATTGTGGGAGCTGTTGTCGGAGCAGTTGTAACGGGCGGCATAACATGTGGCTCCAAGAAAAGGTGAACGGAGTAAGCGAAACTGGGATATTGCCCTAACGGTATCCCCAAACTCTCGGCTCCATTCTCAGCGCCTACACGCCGCACGGTATAAGGACCAAAGACGATGTGATTACCATCCGTTTTTCACCACGGTAAGACGACAAATAGCAAGGAAAAACGCACAGCATGTCCGTGTAAGAAGTCGGTGCAATGATAGGGATCATCTGAAATTCTCGCTATAGACGGTGAAGGCCAAGAGTCTGATGGCGAGCCCGTAACGACGGGAATCACCTGCCAGACCGTTGAAATGTTCTGCCGATGGCTGGCATTAATGAACGAAGACCCATCCGACGATCAGACACGAGCTTCGTTAGTACGACTTTCAGCGAGGAGAATTTCCCCATGCAAAGAAAAAGAATTCTGTTGGCTGCGGTGTTCATGTTCGTTGCTCTTTGTTGCGTAATTCTATGGCCGCTTGCAACGACTGCACAACTGAGTTCGAATTCGTTCAGTCCTGCAACTTGGTATCCCTCGGGTAACGCAACCACTGGCTCAGTTGCGACAGGCGATCTGAACCACGACGGCTATCCGGACCTGGTCGTGTCAACTCAATGTAGCGACCCGTATGGCGGTCCGACGTGTGGCCACACGGGCATCTTCGTGCACCTCAATAATGGCAATGGTACGTTCTATCTGAATTCGACATATGCGACCAACGGTGACGGCGCCAGCCCGTGGGTCTCTGTAGCGATTGCGGAAATGGACGGCGACGGCCAGCAGGACTTAGTAATACTGAACGCCGCGAATACCGGCGCAAACGCTGAGTCTGTCAGTGTGATGCGCGGCAACGGCGACGGTACCTTTCAGGCGGCGGCAAGTTTTCCCCTGACCGCAGGTGTTACGGCGAGAAAGCTGACGGTGGCTGACATCAACGGTGACGGAAAACCCGACGTGATCGTATCAGACGCTTTGTACAACGCCGCCGACAACAACTACCGCGGGGGTGTGAACGTACTCATTAACGTTGGCAATGGCTCGTTGGCTAGTCCCGCACGGTATGATTCCGGTGGGTACGCATCCGCGCTGAATGTTATTACGGCCGACGTGAACCACGATGGATCCCCCGACATCCTCGTGTCGAACGATTGTTCAACTCTTGACTTAAGTCAAGCCTGTACAGGAGGAGCAACGATCGGCGTGTTGCTCGGAAATGGCAACGGTACTTTTCAGCAGGCAGCCTCGTACCTTACGGACGGCCATCCATATCCAGGGTACTTCTTAATTCCGATCGCGGCCGTTGATCTGAATCGCGACGGCAATGCGGATCTACTGGTCGCGAATCCACATACGAATCAGTGGAGTCCCACCCTCCCTGATGCTGCGACGGTATTGATCGGCAACGGGGATGGCAGCTTCCAGCCGCCGGTCCACTATTTCGATGGCGCCCAATTACCGGTAGACATTGTTGCTGGGGACGTCGATGGTGACGGACTCGGGGACGCCGTCGTGCTCAACGGTTGTACTGCAGGCCAATCTTGCGGCGGTATGACAGGAGCGTTATCCGTTATGCTTGGCAACGGCAATGGCACCTTACAAAGTCCGGCGCTCTACTATGTCTGGGCTCAACAGGATGGACTCGGCATGCTGCCTAACACCGTCCTGCTCGCCGACGTCAATAATGATGCCAAGCTCGACGTCGTCTTCGCCACGTGGAACAGCGTGGGTGTGCTGCTGAACCAGACCACACCGCCGCCCACCCCGACTCCTACGCCAACTCCAACACCAGCGTTGTACAACACTCCGGTTGGCCTCGACGTTTTTGTCCAACCAGTTGACTCGACCACTGGCGATTCGGCGCCTATAACCGTCACTTTCTCTCAGGTAACCGCTGCGGGAAATACGATGGTCGCTTCCGCCAGCAGTAACTCCGGGCCGGCGCTCCCTGGCAGGTTTAAACTTGGCAATCCTCCAACCTATTACGAAATAACCAGTACCGCTGATTTCATCGCACCTGTGACCGTCTGCGTTCAATACCCAGACTCCGCATATCAGCACAATGAAGCCAGTCTCAAGCTGATGCACTTCAACGGAATAGCTTGGGGAAACATTACGCAGTCCATTGATCTCCAAACCAACATCGTTTGCGGTGTGACCAGTTCGCTCTCGCCTTTTGTCGTAGCTGAAGAAGACGTAGCGCCACCGAGTTTCACAGTTCCTTCAAATATCACCACAGGTGCAACCACTAGTTCGGGCGCAGCAGTGAGTTATGACACACCCGTCGCCACAGATGACTTCGATGGAATTGTGCCAGTCAATTGCTCGCCTCAATCTGGTAGTTCCTTCGCGTTAGATACAACGCAGGTCACATGCAGTGCAACTGATAGCGCAGGCAATGCGACGCAGAAGAGTTTCAACGTAACGGTAACCTATGCCTGGTCAGCAGTGCTTCAGCCCATTAATTCAGATGGCAGCTCCATCTTCAAGGTGGGCAGCACCGTTCCCGTGAAGTTCCAGTTGAGTGGAGAATGCGCAGGAATACAGAACGCCATCGCTCGGCTGTTCATCGCGAAGATCAGCGATGGCATTGCTGGCAACGAGCTAGAAGCGTCCTCGACGTTAGCCGCTACCAGCGGAAATCAGTTCCGCTACGACGCTTCAAGTTGTCAATACATCTTCAACTGGGGCACGAAAGGACTCTCAAGCGGAACATATCAGTTGAGAATTGATCTTGGTGATGGCGTTGTGAGAGTCGTCAACGTTTCGTTGAAGAAGTAGCGTGGACGCCGTTCTTCTTTTTGGCGGCAGAAAGCCGCCTTACGAAAACCGTTCCGAAAGAACTTAAAGGCATCCCGAATCTCGGTACCCTAAAAGAGGCTAATTGTTTTTGATACGCCTTTGATTGCTGCAGTCATCCGTCGTTCTGCCTCAAGGCGTTCCTTTGGAGTCTCTTTGATCCAGTAGTTGGCGGCTGAAACCAAGTGGTGAGTAAAATAGCGCATTGATTTGAGTATCGACTCAATCGATGCCACGGGACAAGTTCTGAAAGGAAGGGTCCAACTATCTAATTCTCTGGCGGACTTAATAACTCCGCCTGAATATCACCCTAGATACCGCAATCGCCTAGTGAGATCCAGACGACCGAAAGCCCGCATGGCGCGGGCTCTCAAGGTCGGCGCGAGACGTTCAGCCTCGTATGTCACTGTCCTCACCCCAGCGACATTCGCCAGTTGCGCGTATTCTAAGCAAACAGTTCTTAGAGTCAAATCAAAAACTTCTCAATGTTTTATTACGGCGATTATTTTTCCGACCAGGCTTCGATTCGCTTCTGCATCGTCATCTTTCCAGCAACCGTCTTGACCTTCAGCCAGTCGCGACAACGTGTAAATGCGTAGACGCTGTCCTTTCGTTTCATCACCATGCCTTCGAGATTGAGAGCCTCGAGTTTTTCGAAGAGTCGTTCTCCATTGCCGGCTATGTGATCCGTAAACCGTATCCGACCGGTATTGTCCTTAGGCAGGATGCGCTTCAATAACGCTTTGCGCTTTATTAAAGGACAAGCAGTTAGATCAAAACCATCCAGATGCAGCAAGTCGAAGGCATAAAACACTATCGAGCACTTGCGACCTCGTCGGAACCGCAACGCATCAAATTGCGGTAAGCCGTCTTCACCTAAGGCGACAACGTCGTCGTCAATCGATGCTGCTTTTGCTTTGATCGTTTTTCCGATCTCTTTAAGTTCGGGAAAGCGCTCATCTAAACTGTTTTTCCTTCGCGAGACTAAATGCGCCTTGCCCTCGCGCACAAAACAGAGCGTTCTCCACCCATCCCACTTCGGCTCGAAAAGCCAAGACGGGTCGGAGAATGGCATGGCCGCCAGCGAAGGCCGCATCGGCTCTACCGACGCCGGCAGAGCTGCCCGTTTGGCTTGAGGGTGAAACCGATTTCGTTTTCTCTGGGCTGCGGACATGTGGGATCTATATTTTTACTTCACCCGCGGATTCAGTCAAACGCACGTGAGTCGGCGCGTGTATGACTCACGATCCATACAAATATTTGGCGAGGTTAGCGTGGTAACGTCGGCGAAGACTGCCGAGCGAAACGCGGCGAGGTGGGTGAATCTTTGACCATCTTCTACGAAGACGCGAGACCGCTTTAGGTCGCGCTCGCATGATCCGCCGGAACCAGTCCTGATTAAACTGCGCGCGAGCTTCCCTTAAGTCCTGGTCGAGACGAATTAGCAGGCGCATAGCCTGTGCAGCGAGAAGCCTATCACCGGCGAGAGTACTGGCCAGTTCGTCTTTTGGAAACGATTCAAAATCACGTTCATCAAGAGAAGATTCTGCCGGTGATGTTGTCGGTTCGATCACGATTGTTGTGTGAGGCGAGGTTGACATTAGCTTTCCCACTTCAGTGGAGAATGCAGCGCGAGTGACAGGCACTCGCGCTGCCGTTTTTTGTCTTCGATTAATACTCAGATGGCAAAAGAATCGTCGTGGCGCTGCGATCTGCCTCAGTGATGATCCAGATCTTTTGTCCTTTCACAGTCCGGTATGAACTGAGCAAACGAAAGCCCTCGTGCAGGGATAGTTCGTTTTCCTTCGCATCATCTTCAGAGAGTTCACCCCAATCACCTGACATGTGTCGGCGCAAATACTGAATAGCGGTCTCTCCGGCAATGTCGAGTACTTCCTGTGCTCCTGGCGTGATGTACGCTTCGCCGAGTGGAAACCGAGTGCCAATGTTTGGGCGGGATGTGTGAGAGTTTTGTCTTAGCATGAATTTCTTCTCCTTTGAGGAATGAGGTTTGTGCCTTGGGTCAGGCTAGCGTGTCCACGGTTACCTGACCCGTCGGTGTTCAACTTCTTTCCAGCCTTCCTGCTTTCAGGATTAGGTCTGCAGCGTGGAAGATTTTCTGAGCGCTCTTTTCGGGAATGGCGTCGGCGTTGTAGCCAATTGCAGGGCAAAACCAATTCTGAATATAGCCGCGGCAGAAATCCGCGCCTTCCAAATTCAGTGCTTCACAGCAGAGTAGGGCGACTGCTTCTGCTTCGACTTCGCGCAAGTTCTTCGGCGTCCGTTCTGTGTCGGTGAAATCTGCTTCGGAGGTGTGGCCCAACATCACGTGCGCGATTTCGTGAAAAAGTGTTTTCATCGGCAGGTGGGCCACGGGATTGATCGCGACTTGTCGCTTGCGTGCGTATCCTTGAACGTTGCCGTTCGTTTCAGTAAATGCGATCTGTT
>DATDFV010000103.1:0-9429 GCA_036522415.1 Pyrinomonadaceae bacterium
CTTGCTGGCCAAAAACAGAATCCCTGAAACCATCAACGCAAAAAGCACCATCGCTATTACGACTAATTTGCCGCTATAACCCTTTCTGAAACCGATTTCCATCCTCGAGAATGTGTTGTTGGCCGTTCGGTTGGGTGCGGCTAATACGGTCGTTTCATTTTGTCCGGAGGTGAGAACACGACCTTCGCGCAGGCGTGAAAGATCAACAATCAAACGTCCCGACGGTGATTCGACACCAACATCACGCAATGCTGCGAGATCCGGTGACGAAATCAGAGCGTGATGCTCGAGGCCAAGTTTTTCAGCTACTTCCAGAAGTTCACTTCGAAACTCGGCAGCGTTTCCAGGTCGATCCTTTGCATCCTTCTCCAGTGCATGCAGAACAACCTTTTCAAGATCATCTGGAATAGCGGCAACGATCTCCCTTGGTGGCCGGGGATATTCAGAGGTCTGCTTCACCGCAATTGCCAGTGGGGATGAGCCACTGAATGGAACCGTCCCCGTCAACATCTCATAAAGAATTACTCCCAAACTATAGACATCGGCGGCGGGAGTAAGTTCGAGTCCGCTACATTGTTCGGGTGACATGTAACGCGGAGTGCCAATCATCGCGCCGATCTGCGTAAGTGTAAGCGGTTCGTCGTCATCTAAAGTCTCGGCAGCGAGTTTGGCGATACCAAAGTCCAGGACTTTGACGATGGAAGGCGCATCAGCGCTTTGAGTGACGAAAATGTTTGCTGGCTTCAGGTCACGATGAATTACGCCAGCATCGTGCGCGGCCGCGACGGCAGCTGAAGCCTGGAGCATTAAAGACACCGAGCGCGCAGTTTCGAGTGGTGCTTCTTTCGCAAGAATCTCCCGAAGGGTACGACCTTCGAGTAGCTCCATAACGATATAAACGTAACCTGCCGAGGTCTGGCCAAAGTCAGTAACAGCTACTGCGTTCAAATGCTGCAGACGACCTGCCGCTTTTGCTTCACGTTGAAAACGTGCGCGCGCCGCTTCATCTTCGACGAGCCGTTGATTGAGAACCTTTACAGCAACGGCGCGATCGATGAGCAAATGGCGCGCGCGGTAGACGGTGCCCATCCCACCGATTCCGAGTGGCTGCTCAATCCGATATTTGTTGTTGAGAGTCTGTCCGATCAGAGGATCTGCGGCAATGATGGTTTCGGCCGTGGCAGGGTCTACCTGCAGCGCAGTTTGATCGACCGTACAAAACTGGACGTTAGAAGGGTAGTGTCTTCCACATGTTGGACAAAGAAGCATCAGTAACTATTTGTTTCCAGGGAAGACAACGGGCCCGAGGATTATCGCCGAAAACCTGATTCGATGCACTCCGCGAGGAAATTTACGGCCGAGTGTCCGACGAACTTTAGTTTGTCGTGCGTTTCACTCATAACGCTCTAATTCTGCAAGGTACCGCTCGACGACGCACGACAAACTAAAGTTCGTCGAACAGTTCAAGAGCGGGCTGCGATTAATCTCCGCTCGTTGCGCTGAGCCGCTCATGCACAACCAAATCAACTTCTCCGTTTTTTTCCATCACCGTTTCAGACTGTAGTCGATTCTCGTACGCTGCTCGAACGAATGAGGCAAATAGCGGATGTGCACTCAACGGTTTTGACTTGTATTCAGGATGAAACTGTCCGGCCACGAACCAGGGATGGACCTCACGCGCAAGTTCGATCATCTCCACGAACTTGCCATCGGGTGAAACGCCGCTGAAAACTAAACCTTCGCTTTCCAGTTTTTGACGGTATTCGGGATTAAATTCATATCGATGGCGGTGACGTTCACTGATCTCTTCAACTCCACCATAGATTTCGCTCGCCAATGAACCCGGCGCCAACCTGCATGGCCATGCGCCCAGACGCATCGTACCTCCCAACTCCTCAACGCCCACGAGATCGCGGAGCTTGAAAATAACCGGGTTTGGCGTCTCTAAATCGAACTCCGTTGAATCCGCATCCTTGAGTTCACAAACGTTTCGCGCGTACTCGATACACGCCGTCTGCATTCCCAAGCAGATGCCGAAGTATGGCGTTCGAGTTTTGCGAGCGTAGTAAATTGCTCGAATCATTCCGGCGATGCCTCTCTTACCAAAACCACCGGGCACCAGAATCGCGTCGAAATCGCGTAAACGATCCTCGTAGTCGTCGTCCATTAACTCTTCCGACTCAATCCACTTCACATCGACTCGAAGATTGTTGGCCACACCACCATGGGTTAACGCTTCACGAAGTGACTTATAAGAATCCTCCAGCTCAACATACTTACCAACGATAGCTATGGAAGTTTCACCACCGGACGGTTCACGAATTGTCGCGACGAGATTCCGCCATTCCGTCAAGTTTGCTTCAGGAGCTCGTTGTTCTAATCCGAGGAGGGAGACGATTAAACCATCGAGGCCCTGTTCATGAAACGCCAATGGAACGTCGTAAATCGTATCGACGTCCTGCGCACTGATTACCGCCGATTCTTTAACATTGCAGAACAAGGCGATCTTTGCTCGCAAATCTCGCGACAGCGGTTTCTCCGAACGGCAAAGGAGAATGTCTGGAGCAATACCAATCTCGCGTAAGTCACGAACTGAGTGTTGAGTGGGTTTGGTTTTTAATTCACCGGCGGCCGCGATGTAAGGGACCAATGTGACGTGGATAAAGAGCGCGTTTCCAGTTCCCTCTTCATTGCCCATTTGGCGAATCGCTTCCAGGAACGGCAAGGACTCAATGTCACCCACTGTTCCGCCAATCTCAACGATGATTACGTCTGGTTTATCGTTCTCGGCAACTCTGCGAACCGCTTCCTTGATTTCATTCGTGATGTGCGGAATGACCTGGATCGTTTTACCGAGGTAGTCGCCTCGTCTCTCCTTTTCGATAACTGAGAGGTAAATGCGTCCGGTCGTCCAGTTATTCGCTTGCGACAACTGTGCGTGTGTGAACCTCTCGTAGTGACCAAGATCCAGATCCGTTTCTGCGCCATCGTCGGTGACAAACACTTCGCCGTGTTGGAATGGAGACATCGTGCCAGGATCGACGTTGATATACGGGTCGAGCTTGATTAGCGCGACCTGCAATCCGCGACTCTCAAGCAAACAACCGATTGACGAAGCGGCTAAGCCTTTACCCAGACTCGAAACCACGCCACCAGTTACAAAAATGTATTTAGGCATTGAATTCTTCCTCGCTCATGATGTTTGCTGTTCGTTTGAATCGGGCGCACCCGGCTCGGGTGGATCACCTGATTCCTGCTCACCGTCGTAACGACCTTGCCGAAAATCTTCCTGAACCTCAGCCGCCTTTTCCGCCGCTGGATCCAAAGCCTTTTGTAAACTTATTAGACCTGCGCCCAGCAAGCCCGGGCCTTCCTCTGCTCTTCGTTCATACTCTTCCACAGTTATGTCATAGGGTTTGCCAAGCCGTGACAAAGCAAAGAGTCCGCAGGCCACCAGAAAAATAATTACTCCCAACCCGATCCAATTACTCATCAAAATAAACTTTCCTTCATGCTTTTATTCGTGTCAGTTCGTGTGATGCGCGTGGATCGACTTCTCGTAGACATAAAAACGATCCACGAATTCGGACGAATCAACACGAAAACGAAACCATCAATCCTCTGACACGTTCAAGATCAGCCGGAGTATCGACCCCTATTGAAGAACTGCTCGCCTCAATCACTCTAATTACCACGCCGCGTTCCAGTGCGCGAAGCTGTTCGAGTCCTTCAAACTTTTCGAGTGCAGTCTGCGGCCAGCTTGCGAAATCAAGTAAGACGTCACGCCGATAAACATAAAGACCAGTGTGTTTCCGATAATGCTTTATTAAATCTGGTTCGTTAAAGAAGGCGGCATCGGAAAATCCGTGCCTTGCTACAGCTTCACGTGGGAATGGAACAGGTGCTCGCGAAAAGTAAACAGCCTGGTCGAGTTCGCCGACCACTACTTTGACGACGTCACGGTTAATCAAGTCTTCGAAGGTCTCAATCGGTTCCCATGTAGTTACAATGCCGGCGCCATCGTTCGAATCGAGCTCTACTTTCATCTGCTCCACCGCACGCTCAATGGTCTGAGGAGAGATGAGTGGCTCATCGCCCTGGAGATTAACAACTATCTCAGCGTCGGGTATTGACTGGACGGCTTCGGCGATTCGATCTGTCCCACTCGAGTGGGTTTCTGCAGTTAAGACAACCTCAAATCCATGCGCGGCCACGGCGTGAAGAATGTCATCACTATCGGTTGCGACAATTACTCGATCGACGTTGCTTGCGGCGCGCGCCCTTTCCGCGACGCGGCAAATCATAGGTTTCCCGGCAATGTCCAGGAGCGCTTTTCCCGGCAGACGAGTCGAAGCGAAACGAGCAGGAATTACGACGACGGTGTTGCTTTTGAGTTGTTTAGTGGGATTTGAGCCCGTGTGATTCACGGGATAACAAGATAGCTTGAGCCGCGCGGGACTGTCAATGAAAGCTTGCGCTTTGTACTTTGTGCTTGGTGCTTTGTACTTGGTGCTTTGTGCTTAGCTCTTTGATCTGTGACGTTGAGCTTTGCGACTACCAAATCAAACCCACGAAGATCCAAGTACAAAGTACAAGGCACCAAGTACCAAGTACCAAGCACAAAGTACAAGCTCATCCGTGCTACTATTCCCAACACACGAAGCATGCGCGTTTTTTACACATCTAACTACTACGCCAACATCGGCGACGCCCACATCTTCCCAATTAGAAAATTTGAGTTAGTTAGAAACCAACTCCTTCGCGAAGGAACGCTCCAACCGCACGAACTCGTCGAGCCCACGCCCGCGGATATTAACGATGTTCTCCTGGTACATTCAGCAGATTACGTCACACGTCTTTGCGACGGAACGTTAACTCAAAGAGAGATTCGACGCTTGGGATTACCCTGGTCGGAATCATTGGTGCGTCGCTCATTCTACGCGGTTGGCGGAACGATTGCTGCGGCCTTACGCAGTCTCGAGGAAGGCTATGCGTCTAATCTCGCCGGAGGAACACATCATGCTTATCCCGATCATGGCGCAGGTTTTTGTGTTCTGAATGATGTCGCGGTCGCGATTCGCACATTACGTTCGCGAGGATTAATTCGGCGAGCCGCCATCATCGATTGCGACGTTCACCAGGGTGACGGAACTGCAGTCGTCTTCGCTGCAGACAACGACACCTTCACATTTTCCATGCACGGTGCAAACAACTATCCCTTGTTTAAGGCAAGATCACGACTCGATGTTGAATTACCCGACCGGACTACCAACGAAATTTATCTGAATGTATTGTCACAAAGTCTTCCCATGGTTTTTCAGCACGATCCTGAAATCGTCTTCTACCTTGCAGGTGCAGATCCGTATGAAGCCGACAAACTCGGAAAGCTCTCCTTAACAATCGACGGATTAAAAACACGCGATGCGATGGTTCTCCGCGAATGTTACGAGCGCGAGATTCCCGTGACGACGGTGATGTCCGGCGGTTATGGAAAGCAGATCACTGACACCATCGAGATACACTGCAATACGATTCGGACAGTGAAGGAAGTCTTTGAAAGCGGGATTGGCTGTGCGTCGTTCCTGCCAGCGGAGAAGTTTCAAACAGCATGAGAACGATTCTCCGTTGGGTTTTCAGAATCGTACTCGGCATTTTGCTGGGTATCTTGTTTTACGAAGCGATCATCTTTTTCAGAGTCTCCCTACTCCGCTCGCACAATCCATCGTCAACCTCTCTCATTGAAACTCGCGCTGACGAAGCGCTCGATCGCGGCCAACAACCCAAACGAGAACAAACGTGGGTTTCCCTCGACAAGATCTCTGTAAATCTACAGCGCGCAGTGCTGGCTGGCGAAGACACAAACTTCACAACTCATCACGGCTTTGATTACCAGGCAATTCAAAAAGCGTGGGATCAGGCGCAACGTGAGGCGGCTCGAGAGGCGAAGAAGGAAGGTGAGGATGACGACTGGCTCCCGAATCTTCCTGAGTTTAGGCGTGGCGGTTCAACAATCAGTCAGCAGCTCGCAAAGAACCTTTATCTGTCGTCACAGCGTTCTTTCATTCGTAAGGGTCAGGAAGCAGTTGTTACGTTGATGCTTGAACGGATGTTAACCAAACGCCGGATTCTTGAAATCTATCTGAACGTGATTGAGTGGGGAGACGGGATTTACGGTGCGGAAGCCGCTTCTCAAAACTATTTTCATAAGCCGGCATCAGCTTTGACTTTCAACGAGGGCGCATTTCTCTCCGCGATGATTCCAAATCCGCGCACTGTTTACAACCCACAAGTGAATCCGCGTCGTGTCGCTCGCCGTCAACGAATCATCATGCGTGGCATGCCATACGTAAAATTGCCCTAAACAATGTCCGACGACTTTAGTTTGTCGTGTGTCCGGCTCAGTCCCGTTAATAGACATGCGGGCCTTGTCGTCACGCACGACAAACTAAAGTTCGTCGGACATTTCGCTAATTCTTCTCTGCACCAACATGAAATGACTTGATGAATTTCGATACGGACGGTTCCATGTCATTGGAAAACACGTACGCCAGGTAAATTTGTCGGCGGCTACCAATTTCTTTGGTAAAAACTTTTGCGAGGCCACGAATTGGACAGGAAGTGAGATCGAATTCCTTGCCGACATAACCGGCGGCCGATACTTTCCGCTCGTTCGCGGGTTCACACTCAAAGGCAGTGTTCAATCGCGCCGCGTCGAAGGCAGCGTTCATATCTTTGTAGATCGCGCTCAGCCCAAACTTCACCGCGTCCGCGTCACTTGCACCGTCATTCGGTCCGATGGCCCATGTCAAAGCGTAGATTGAGAACCCATCGCGAACCACGTATGTGTTGACATTTATCGTTTGGCCTTTGAATGGGATCGGCTTGAAGTCTTCCAAACCACCCTTCGGAATAAAAACAGAAAAGTTCTCTCCTTTGGGCTGTAACGTGTACCACTGTTTCCGCGATTCACTCATGGCTGAATACACGTCGGATAAACTTGATAACGGTCTCGCCGCACGTCCACCGTTGCTCCGCAAACTCATGCTATTTAGCTCGGGCGCTGGAGTGTTTGATTTCGGCGATTCGTTACTTGCCGAATTCGTTACTACGGTCGCCTTTCGTTGGCTGGCTTCTGCTTTGACAAACTCCCAGGGAGCGATCGCTCCTTCCGATTGCCAAAGACCGCGGTGCTCTTTGCGTGCTGCCTGTTCTGATTGGGAGTAAATATCGCGTTGCGAATCTGAGAGCGTGGCACGTGAGTCAAACCAGGCGGCACCGTCACGAAGCATCTGTGCGCTAATATCAACGTCGTTCAGCAAAACCCGGCCAATCAAACTGTTATCACCACTGATACCAGAGTATTCGGCCACGACCACCTTGTCATACACGAGGTCCGAGAGATGCTGTCGCGCGATATCACCGAAGGGCTGATTTCGTTCAGGCGCATCTATTCCAATCAACCTGATCCGAACTGGCCGGTTCATGTTGAAGATGGTGACTTCGTCGCCATCGTTGATCTCAATGACTTTGCCGGCAAACGAATTTGCACGCACATACCCGCAAGTGAACGCGCAAACCGCCACCGCGAGCAGAGCTGACCTTAGGTAAGCGAATTTCATGGGATATTCAGAAGTTGTACGACAGGCTGTCAGCCTGTCGTGGGAGATCTCAAACGTGCCGACAGGCTGACAGCCTGTCGTACCCTAATAACGAATCTAGATCGCGAACTCTTTGGCCAGTTTCAGTTCTGCTTTCCTTAACTCAAATCTTCCTCGGCCAATGTTGCCTTCGGCGCCAATCGCCAATACAACAAAGTAATCCTTGGTCAGTACTCGCATCAGCACGATTGCGCTTTCCAGCGAAATAACGAGTTCACGTAATGCACCTAAACCTGTATCGTTGCCAGCTCTCTGGGCATTTCGCACAAGCGACGTGAATTCCGCTGCTGCTACATCGAGATTCGCATCAGCACCTGCTTCACCCAGGACTTTTTCAACCGCTATTCCATCGGTGCCCATAATGAGAGCACCGAGGCTGCCCTCGGTGCGCTCAATCATGGACTCAAGCATTTCCTTGAACATCCATTTTCCTCCTTAAGGTCGCTGACCGCCGATAGCGCTTGGTCTTGCTGTAGGCGCACCAGCAGGCACTGTGGTCGGCGCAGGGGCTGGCAGTAATTGCTGTGTTCCCGGCGTCGTCGTTTGAGGAGTTGGTTGTTGTTGCAACTGAGTCGGGGTGGGCGTGTTGCTACCCGGATTACCTAAAGGCACAGGTTGAGGAATGGTGACTGTCCGCGGACCGTTGCTGACTGTCCCGGTAATCGGCTTGCCCTGGTAGTCCGGACGGTAAATATGTGGGGTGATGAAGAACAGAATTTCCGTGCTGGCCTTGGTCGTTAGCTTTCGCTTGAACAGATTACCAAGCACAGGAATTGAAGCGATGCCAGGCGTACGTTGTCTTGTTTCACCTTCGGTATCAGCCAGCACACCGCCCATAACAGTAGTACCACCGTCTGGAACGAGCACTTCGGACTGCATACGCTGTGTATCTATGCCTGGTACGCCACCAACTGCAATACCAGTGTTGATGGTATTGTTCTCGATAGTGACTCTCAACACGACGGTTCCTGCGTCTGTGATTTGTGGTGTGATTGAGAGACGTAATGGAACAGAGACGAATGTGGTCGTCACTACAGCGGTTCCACTAGCGGCCTGAGTTGTTTGCACAGGAATCTGTGAACCACTTTCGATCTGCGCGGGCCGATTATTCAAAGCAGTCACCCGTGGTGTCGCGACAGTTTTCGCTTGCCCACGCGACTCAGCCATCGTGATCAGGGCGCTAATTTGAGCAGTGCCAAAAATACCTGTTGTCAGACCAATGACGGTCGTGGCTGCCGCAGCGGCAAGAGATGGGTTCGGTTGCGTGGTGCCCAGCAAACCACCGAAAATCCCGTTCTTATTGGGACCAGGCGTTGCCCCTGTGGTTCCCCCCGTTCCCCCGGTTCCGCCAGTTCCGCCTGTGCCGCCAGTGCCGCCGGTACTTCCCGTGCCCGTTGACGGCAGAGTTGAAAGATTACCCAGACCACCTCTGCTTGGATTTTGAACGCCCAATGACAATTGAGCACCGAGATCGCGGCTGAAGTTCCGCTGCGCAATCACGATTCGGGTTTCAATTTCGACCTGCGGTTCTGGTTGATCCAGGATGGCAACGAGTTGTCGAATGGCATCGATATTTTCTTTGACGTCAGTGATGATTAGCGTATTGCTGCGACCGTCAACTTCGATACCTCCACGACGTGAAAGACGCCGTGAAATAATTGGCAGCAAACCTTGATCGCCGCTGCCGCCAGTTGAATCACCACCAGCCCCACCGCTAAAACTCAGGTTCGTGGCGCCACCAGAGAATGCACCGGTGGAACCCGCAGCCTGG
>DATDFV010000104.1:0-2425 GCA_036522415.1 Pyrinomonadaceae bacterium
GCGGCCTATTCGACTTTCACCAGTGGATGCCCGATCGATCGTCGTTCCAGCGCCCACCTCGACGTCATCTTCCAGTACTACGCGACCAGCTTGCGGAATCTTCAACCAGTGTCGTTCTTCGTCTTTCGCGTAACCAAATCCGTCGCAACCAATCACTGCGTTGTTGTAGATCACAACTCGCTGACCAATCTCGGTTCGTTCACGTATCGCCACGCCAGAGTGGATCACTGAGTCTTTGCCGATACTGACATCGTCGTAGATCGTCACGTTCGGAAATAAGCAGACCCCCTCGGCGATATGAACGTTCTTGCCAATGACAACACAAGCACCGATTTGGACATGCTTTGCAATCACTGCTGAAGAATCTATAACCGCAGACGGGTCGATAAACGGTGTGATAGGTCTCTCAGGATAAAAAATTCGAAGCGCACGCGTGTAGGCAAGATAGGGATCTTTGACACGCAGAATCGAAATCGGACGATCAGTCTGAATGTCTTCCGCAAGATAGATCGCAGATGCTGTTGTCGTCTTTACTCTCGGTGTGTAACGAGGGTTCGAGAGGAATGTTACGTGTCCTTCTCGTGCTTCATCGAGACTGGCGGCACCGCTGATCTCGACATCTTCACCTTCAACTCTAGCCCCGGTTTTTTCGGCCAGTTCTGACAGTTTCATGCGGCGGAGTGTAACGCATCAAAACTGCATGCGCACTACATCAACGAGACGGGATCAATTTCAAGATTTATAGACCGCAGGTTTGTCTTGCTCTCGGCGACAGCTCGCAACGCCGCATCTGCTACTTCACGCAATCGACGCCTGCTCCTGGACTTGATCAGCAGTTGAAATCGATGCTCGCCTTTCAGGCGCGCAAGTGGAGCGGGAGCTGGACCGAGAATACGCGAAGTCCGATCCTGATTTGCCAGATCTAAATGCTTGCGAAGTTCAAGGGCAGCATTCCGAACCTTGCTAAGATCGGGGCCGTGAACAAGAAAACTCGCGAGTGCAATGAATGGCGGATAAGAGTGATTCTGGCGATGACGAATTTCCTCTTCATAAAACGCTTCGTAGTCCTGAGCGCATGCATGTCGTAATGCGTAGTGGTTCGGATGGTAAGTTTGGATCAAGACACGGCCTGGCCGATCGCCACGACCAGCGCGTCCAGCGACCTGGGTTATTAACTGAAACGTTCGTTCAGAAGCTCGAAAGTCGGCTAGCGCTAAACCCGCGTCAACGCTTACAACGCCCACAAGCGTGACATTTGGAAAGTCGTGGCCTTTTGCCAGCATCTGAGTTCCGACGAGTGCATCCAACTCTCCATCGCTAAAGTCTTGTAGGATCTTTTCGAAGCGACGTCGATTCGATGTTGTATCTTTGTCGATCCTGGCAACACGTAAAGTCGGGAAAGCCTTCTTTAACAGCTCCTCGAGTTGTTCGGTACCCTCACCAACATAATGAATGTAATCCTTGCCGCAGTGGCGGCACACAGAAGGTACAGCCTCACGATAATTGCAATAGTGGCAAATCATGACCCGTTCGGACCGGTGATAGGTAAGCGTGACGTCGCAGTTTTTGCACTGAACAGTTTCACCACATGACCGGCAGAGAACGAAGCTCGAGTAGCCTCGGCGATTGAGCAGAATAATGGATTGCTCTTTGCGATCTTGAGTCTCCTTGATCGCTTCAAGTAGTTCATCTGAAAACACGCGTGGCTTACCGTGTCGTGCAAAGACATTGCGCATGTCAACGATGGAAGCGTGAGCCATAGGTCTTCCACCAATTCGCTCCGGCAGACTCAGATATCTATACTTTCCATTTTTCGAGTTGTGGAACGATTCGAGCGAAGGAGTAGCGGAACCTAAAACGACCACGGCCGATTCCTTCTGAGCGCGCACGATTGCTGTATCTCGTCCGTTGTAATACGGCGAATCCTGTTGCCGGTAACTCGACTCGTGTTCCTCATCTACAACGATGAGGCCGAGATCCTTCACCGGTGCAAACACGGCGGAACGAGTGCCGATGACTACTCGAGCGTCGCCTGCTTTTACACGACTCCATTCATCAAAACGTTCGCCTCGCTGCAAGGAAGAATGAAAGATGGCAACGTTCTCACCGAAATGTTCTCTTAGCCGCCGTGAAAAGACCGGAGTCAGCGCAATCTCCGGCACCAGCATCATCGCAGACTTGCCTTGACTGAGTGCGGTTCGCATTGCACGAATGTAAACCTCTGTCTTGCCGCTGCCAGTTACGCCGTGTAACAGGAACGCTGAATAAGTCCCGTTCTGAATGGCCGATTCGATCTCGGTTAGTACTGAACTCTGTGCCGCAGTCAGTGTGTAGTTTGAAGGTGCTTGCGTTTGCGCATCGTAAAACGGATCTCGCCTGACTACCTCAGTGTTGATGGAAACGATGCCTTTTTTCTCCATCGTGA
>DATDFV010000105.1:0-107219 GCA_036522415.1 Pyrinomonadaceae bacterium
CTTCAGCATATGCTGGTAGTTGTTGTGACTTACCGACGGCTCTATTAAAAAGCTTCTTAGGTTCGTAGGTCAGAGTTCATGTAGGTTAGGTATGAACCATCCACCGACTTCGTCGGTGGGATTCCGACCAAGCGTGCGGCCAGGTTCATGTAGGTTAGGTATGAACGATCCACCGACTTCGTCGGTGGTATTAATTCTGATCGGCGAATCACTTCAATCCCAGCTTCTTCATTCGATTGCGAAGTGTAGAAATAGGCAGGCCCAAAACCTCCGCGGCGCCGCCTTTGCCGCCAATGACTCCGTTGGTCCGTTCCAGCACTTCGAGGATGTGACGTCGCTCATTTTCTTCGAGCGAAACGGGTGCAGAAGGTGCCGCTCCGGTCGATGCGGTTCCATTTCCCGAGGCAGCATCCTGCTGTGTTCGCAGTTCACTAAGCGGCGCCTGCAACTCGGACCCACTGGAAAGAATCACCGACCGCTCAATGAAGTTCTCCAACTCACGAACATTCCCCGGCCAGGAGTATTCACATAACGCATCCACCGTACTCTTCGGAATAACGTCGATTCGCTTGTTCATCCGCAAAGAATGTTTCTGCACAAAATAACCGACCAGAAGTGGAATATCACCGCCACGTTCCCGCAATGGTGGAATGGTTATAGGAAAAACGTTCAGCCGATAGAACAAATCACTGCGAAACTTCTTCTCGGCAACCATATCCGGTAAGTTGACGTTTGTTGCCGCGATCAAACGCGCGTCTGTCTTGATCGTGCGTGAACTTCCCAATCTTTCAAATTCGTGCTCCTGTAACACTCGCAAGAGCTTTGGCTGCAGATCAAATGGAATCTCGCCGATCTCATCCAGCAACAGAGATCCTTTGTTCGCCAACTCGAACCGGCCGATACGTTGAGCAATCGCTCCTGTAAAGGCGCCTTTCTCATGTCCGAATAATTCACTTTCCAACAGTCCCGTCGGTATCGCTGCACAATTCAATTTCACCAGCGTGCGTTCTTTGCGACCGCTTAGATTGTGGATAGCTCGGGCGATCAACTCTTTTCCTGTTCCGGTTTCTCCACATAGCAGGACGACAGAATCTGTTGGCGCAACTGTTGCGACCTGTTGAAGAATCTTCTTGAGGGCTGCGCTCTGTCCAATGATCTCTTCGAAGTTGTATTGAGTTTGGATCTCTTCTTCCAGGTATAACTTCTCGCTGACCAACTTGTTCTTAAGCAGTTCTACTTCTCGATAGTTCAGCGCGTTTTCAACGGCGATAGCAAGCTGCTTCGCAATATGACTCAACATCAGCGCATCATCCTGGGTAAACGCTGCTTCTCGCCGGCTAACAAGCACCACAGCTCCCAGCACACGATCGTGAGCAATCAGCGGAACATTACAACTTGACTGAAAGCCCGCCTCAATCGCACGTTTCATCAACTCAGATGGAAACTCCGCATAATCAAGTTGGTCGATGACTATCGCTGTACGCGTTGTGATTGCTTTACCCGCTGGGCTATCAAGCGAGGTCGGGATACCGGCCTCAAGGTATTCATCACCGCCGGCGACGGCTTCAAGAGCATGAAGTCTCCACTCATTGTTCTTCGCATCATAGAGCGTCATGCCGGTGACATCGTTCTTGAAATAATTACGCAGACTTTCAGAGACCGCTCGAACCAGTTCAGGCAACTCCAAGTGGGTAGTAATTGCGTTGTTGATTTCCAGCAGCGTTTCAGCGCGAGCTTTCTCCTTTCGGGCGGTTTCGAAGTTGAGCGCATTCTCGACGGCGATCGAGAGTTGTTTCGCAATGTTATTGAGCATCTCGGCGTCATCTTCCGTGAAAGCAGCTTCACGACGACTGCCGATTACAACTGAGCCAAGCGCACGATCATGGACTATCAGAGGAACACTGCACGTTGATTTCATTCCCGCTGCAACTGCCTGCTCCACTGTGGGCGACGGCCACTCTTCTACCTTGAGATTGTTCACAAGCACCGGTTGTCGAGTCGTGAAGGATTTACCGCTCGGCGTGGAGTCCAGGTCGGTCAGATTACCCTCTCTGAAATAAGGTACCCAGGAATCATCCACGTCGACCGCATGTACTCTCAGTTGTTCGCTTGCTGCATCGTACAGGGCCATGCCTGTCGCGTCGTTCTTAAAATACTCGCGCAGGCATTCTGAGGTTGCTAATAGGAGTTCATGCAGATCGAGGTGATTGGTGACCGCATTATTGATCCGTAGTAGCATCTCGGCGCGGGCTCTTTCCTGCTGCGCTTGTTCGAAGTTCAGGGCATTCTCCGTAGCAATCGCAACCTGGCCCGCGATTTCCTCAAGAAGTTCCTGGTCCTCCTGGGTGAACGATGCTTCTCGCATGCTACCCACGTTAATTGAACCCAGGATCTTGTCATGTGAGACCAGGCAAACCGACATGCCGCTGCGCAATCCGACTGCGTAACCAAGACGGACCATCGGGTGATAAAACTCTTCGAAGTCGAGATTGTCGCGGCGAACTGTTACGCCTGTTTTTATGGCGAGTCCGGCCGGCGTTCCGTCAATCGGTAATATTCCGCCCTCTTTCGCGAAGCCCCCCGGAATTGGCTTGTCGAGGGCATGAATTCGCAACTGTCCGGATTCCTTATCGAGGAGCACAACACTCGCGAAATCATGCTTAATAAACTTCCGCAGCCATCCGGAAACAGAAACTAACAGATCGTGCAAACTGAGATTCGAGACGACCGCGTTGTTTACTTCGAGCAATAACTGTCGACGATCTCTCTCCCATTGGGCCTTTTGAAAATTGACTGCGTTTTCGACCGCGATGGCTAACTGATCGGAAACATGACCGAGCAGCTCAGCGTCGTCTTCACTGAACGCAGCTTCGGTGCGACTCGTCAAACTCACGACGCCTATGGCCCGGTCCCTAACAATCAATGGGAGCGCACACGCTGATCTAATCCCCAGTAATTCAACCATGCTCTTGAATACAGGGGCCTCAAATTCGTTCGAGTCGAGTCGATCACGACGCACAATCTGTCTTGTAGTAAACGCGAGTCCGGCGGTGGTCCCTTCCATTGGGATCGGTTCACCCTCGCCCAATATTCCTGGCGTGCCGGCGGATTCGACTCGATGAATCCGTAACTTGCCGAGCTTCTCGTCGTAGAGGGCAAGGCCGGTATAGTCGTGTGGAACGAGTTCACGTAGAGCTGTCGAAATCGCCTGGACTAACTCGTGCAAGTCAAGGTTCGATGCGACGGCGTTATTGATTTCCAGGAGTAGCTTGCTGCGATCGCTTTCCCGTTTGGCGGCTCTGAAGTTAACAGCATTTTCGACGGCTATTGCGAGTTGACCCGCAATCTCTTGCAACAACTCTGCATCCTTCTCATCAAAGGCAGCTTCCCGAACACTGGACACCGAAAGCGCACCTACCGCCCTATCTTGCAAAAGCAGCGGAACCGAAATACCGGAGTTGAGACCCATCACATCGCAAAACTCCTGGAACTTAGGCGCTGGATATTCTTTGTGATCAATTCGATAGCGAATTACAGGTTTGCGCGAGGTAAGTGCCAACCCAACTGGATTACCTTCCAGCGGCATAAATTGTCCGGTGGGAAAATCCTGGCCGGGACCAAAGGACGACTCGAGAGCATCGACCTTCATCTCGAGATTCTTTCCATCGTAGATTGCCAGGCCAGTCAGATCGTGAGGAATCACTTTGCGCAGACTGGTTCCAACAGCAAGGAGTAATTCTTGAAGATCCAGCTTTGAGGTTACAGCATTATTTACTTCGAGAAGCAAACGAAGCCTATCCCGCTCGCGAGACAGTTCCTGTTTTGACAGTTCAGCCTTCATTCAGGGGAAAGGGGTTGATCAGGGGAATTCGAACGGGGTGAGATTATCGCAGGAAGAATTAAAGGTCTAGGTGTGGTTAGGCGATTTCCAGTGATGACAAATAGGTCCTATAGGTCGAATAGGTCCTATTAACTATTTGATGCGGTTCTACATCTTCTTCACAACCTGTCCCACGCGAATCGTTCCCGCTTGCACAACCTTGGCGTTGATCCCACGGAGACACAATCCCCTGCCGACTTCTGAATTCACGAACTTCATTGCCTCAAATCCAAAGCGCGAAACAAACTTGCTGCAACCGGTGTGTGGAGGCGCTGTTACTTCCAGCACCGCTGTTCCAATTGAAATTCTCGAGCCGGCGGGAAGATTTGTTTTGCTCAGATCCATATCGATGAAAAGCTGATCACCGGCGAGTTGCCACCGTTCCCGCTCCTGAGCAACCAGGGCGACAGATCGAGAGTTCATGATATTGATTTGCATCTCGGGGTTAGGTGAGCCATCCGGCGTGCTCGAACTTCGCCGGAGTTTCCACGAGTCACCAATTAATCCATCGGTCGTGCTGAACTCCGCCTCCTCAAGGACCTCACGGGCGTCAATGTTCGGCCGGCGCACAATCAATTCGACAATGCCCTCGTCCTTTGGAGAAAGACGAACGTGGTCCAGGCCTGCTTCGAGTTCTTCTGTGGTTAAGTGGGTAATCGTGATTTCCATGGCGCTCAATATAACAGTCAGTACGTGCTTGTTGGCAATAGGTCGAATAGGTCCAATAGGCCCTATTCCGACCTCGGCACTGTTCCCTTCAATTCAACGATCTGCCCCCCGCGCAAAACCTTCAACGCCACAGTATCGCCTGCGCTCAATTTGCTAAAGTACTCAAACATCCTGGCCGTACAATTCGCGTCGGTCGAAACTTCTATTCCGCTAACTGCCAGGATCACGTCTCCACCTACCAAAAACTCCGAACCGGCAATATTCGCCGATTGGGTGCCACCGATTAGTCCGATTCGCGATGCTGGTGAATTGTCAGCAATTCGTTGCACCAAAAATCCGGCTCGCTGAGGGATATTGAAAATCCTGACCCACTCATCGCGAAGCAACAGTCCATCGATTCCGGTCCAGAATCCTTTGCTGTTTACGACTAACTTTTCGGCAACATTAGAAGCGACCGCGAATCCCAAACCTTCAAAGCCTCCAGACTGCGAAAAGATATGACTAACCACTCCGATTACTTCACCGGCCATGTTAAAGACTGGCCCACCGGAGTTGCCTCTATTGATTGCGGCATCGGTTTGAATCAGTTCCAGGTTTACCGCTGCCCCGAACGAAACATTGGGACCGCGTCGTGCACTCACATGACCGACCGACAAGCTATGGCTAATTCCATACGGCGCACCGATGACGAAAACTTCGTCGCCCACTTGCATGTTGTCGGAGTTACCAAGCTTTGCAGCGACCGCGTTGTACGGCACCCAGTCGAGTTTTAGTAAAGCAACATCTGCGGGCGGTACCGAAGCAATCACTTTCGCAGGTACAGTTTGTCCGTCAACAAACTCGACTTCAATCTTATCGGCCGCCTGAACGACGTGGGCAGCCGTCAGGATTCTTCCGTCGCCGATGAAGATCCCGGATCCGAGTCCGGGTGAGCTTACGAAGATCGGCTGTGGCGCACGCAATACGTTCTTTTCGACGGTCTTGACCACCACGACCGAACCATCAACCTTGCGAACAACTTCTCGCATTGGCTGGGCTTTTATTTGCGACGCACCGAAGAGCGCGCTGGCTATTATTAATGTTGACAGAATTAAGTTTTTCATTTTTCGATCACCTCTTATAGGTGTTCGCCACTACTTATAATCGCGTATTTGGACTTCACATTGGGCCAGTGCTGACGAATCGCACTCTGCCGTTGTTTGGTTTTCACATCTTTCAAGCTTGCGGGCTGTGTCGTTTCTTTGCCACTCTCTAAGACCACTGGCCAACACCCCTGCAAGAAGGAGAGCAAAGCCAGGCTCGCGCCCCCCGCTTGAAACCTGGCTTTTGCGTTGATGTTTCATTATTGATTTAGCGCTGCACTTTCCGATTGTTTCGCCAACGTGTAATCAAAGTTCTGCGTGATTATCACTAACGAAGTTCCGCTGTAGTTCACTTGATTCCGCGACATGTAAGTAGGCCCGTTCGGTCCAATGTCCTGAAATTCCGAGACGATTTTTACAGGTTTTTCATTCATTGACGTTTGGATCTCTACGCGTCGTTGCTTCTTTGAAATCATGTCCAGCCAGATCGTCATTGAATCGCCAGACTGGATTACGTCGTACGCCTTTAGTTGAACCGTATGCTGCTCCGGCGTGACTTTCGCAGTTGCCATGAATCGCTGCATCGTGTCAGGTTCGCTGTACGACTTAACCAGATGCCGCAAATCCTCGATCTTCTCCATAAAGTCCTTCTTCTTGTTCTTGGCAATCAGTCCTCGTAACCCTCTTGTCGGTAGATCCGGTTCAGGACTAGTCGCAATTACCGCCTGCTGAAGTTCCCCATTTCTGTCGTATCGCATGAGAACGAGTTGGTCTTTCTTGGTCTCGCCGTCTTTTTGAATTTCTGTGCGCGACTTCCACTCGTACTGCATCAGGGCCCGTGCATTTTCTTTCTGTGCCTGGGCAAATTTCTGGTTTGTTTGGGCCGCGACCGTGGCCGTCATCAGGCCAACGATCGCGACCGCTAAGGTGCTCTTTTTCATTTCTTGCCTTCCTGGTTCTTCTTGAACTTCTGGACGAGCTTGGTAATGCCCTTGTTGACGTCCTTATCAAGATCCTTTGGATTGATGGTGCCGGAGACATAACCGCGCCAAACTTCCTGATTCGAAACACTGTCAACAAAAACCACCACGATTGTTCCCTCAGTGATCTGGTTGACGTTGATGCTGCCACCCATACGTTGGAAGAAACCGAGACGGTTATCCTGAATGTCGAGGTTCTTTTTGGTTGTCACGAAATAGCTGATGACAAAGTCGGGCTGTGAACTATTAGCCATACCATTCCCGCTTAGCTGAGAATTCAGTGCGTCGTGAATGCGGCGATCGTTGATTGGACTTGCAGCCAGTGGATCGCCCTGTCTGCGGACCTGCTGTGCAAACGCATAGGTCTTAAGTTTTGAAAGATTGAAATTGTGGTCGTAGTCTGTTTGGACTGTCTGGGCCAATGCGCCAACGGCACAGACCAACAGAAGTAAACTTGAAGTGATTAGTGTGCGGACGGTTTTCATGTAATGCTCGATGCTCCTCTCGTTTCTGCAAAAGTTTTCAAGATTCGTACATCGCATGGTTGCCCATTGCGGTTAGGCCCTAGTGCAAGGGTGAGTCCAAAGTGCGGAACTGCTGGGAAAAGGAAGTCAATTCGTTGTAAACAGAGGAGAAAGAAGGATGAGTGCTCGCTTAGGATGATCAGTGGTTAAGAGAAGAGCCGCTGCCACATGCGGCGTCGGATGCCAAATGTGGTTTTGACCTGTTCCTCGGCGACCTATAGGACCTATTCGACTTATTGGACCTATTAGAGCGTCACTTGAAACCGGCTCCCCGCTCACCGACAATACCCTCATGGAATACACAAATCTCGGTAAAACTGGACTCAAAGTCTCTCGCATCTGTCTCGGCTGCATGACATACGGCGTGCCTGATCGCGGAGCACACCCGTGGAGCCTCGATGAAGAGAAGAGCCGACCGCTAATCCGGCAAGCCATCGAGCTAGGCATTAACTTCTTCGATACAGCCAACACCTACTCCGAGGGCACAAGCGAAGAAATTGTTGGGCGTGCATTGAAGGATTTCTCGCGTCGGGAAGAAATCGTTGTAGCTACCAAGGTCTACTTTCCAATGCGACCAGGCCCAAATGCCCGGAGCCTTTCGCGTAAAGCAATCCTGACGGAAATCGATGCCAGCCTGAAAAGACTCAACATGGATTATGTGGATCTTTACCAGATTCACCGTTGGGACCGGACAACGCCGATCGATGAGACTCTCGAAGCGCTTCACGACGTGATCAAGGCAGGCAAGGCACGTTACATCGGTGCTTCCTCGATGTTTGCCTGGCAGTTTGCCAAGGCGCTGTACACGGCAGACCAGCACTCGTGGACGAGATTCGTTTCAATGCAGAATCACTACAACCTGCTCAATCGTGAAGAAGAGCGAGAGATGTTGCCACTGTGTTCCGATCAAGGAATAGGTGTCATTCCGTGGAGCCCGCTTGCGAGAGGTCGCTTGACCCGTGATTGGGACGCAAAGACAAACCGGACCGAGACGGATGAGTTCGGAAAGACGCTCTACACGTCGTCCGTCGATTCCGATCGCCGGACTGTTGAGCGTGTTGCTTCCGTTGCTTCAGAACGCGGTATTTCGAGGGCCCAAGTAGCGCTGGCGTGGTTGTTGAGCAAACCGGTAATCACAGCTCCGATCATCGGGGCTTCGAAAGCGAATCACCTGGCCGATGCAGTAGCTGCTGTGGATTTGAAGCTGACGGACGAAGAAATCAAACAACTGGAAGAAGCCTACGTGCCGCACCCAGTAGTTGGATTTTCGTGAGCGATTCTCCGTCCGAACAGAAGCCCAAACCCCCGAACACGAAAGCTCTTCTATGGGAGTGCGGCCCTCCTCAGCCGCCCCCGTCGAACAGAGGCCCCAACCCTCTAACACACGAAAGCTCTTCAGTCGGAGCGCGGTCGTCCTCGGCCGCCCCCGTAGAACAGAGGCCCCAACCCTCTACACACGAACGCTCTTCAGTCGGAGCGCGGTCGTCCTCGGCCGCCCCGTCGGAATAGTACCTCGCAAGGGTTACTTGTCGTTGCTTCGCTTGCGACCGACCAGGGTACTATTCGATGGGGGCGGCCGAGGACGGCCGCGCTCCGACTGAAGAGCTTTCGTGTGTTAGGGGTTGGGACTTCTGTCCGAAGGATATCTGTTCCTACTTCACCCTCAACAACACCGTTCCATGACTGGGCACGGTCACTCCATAGTCCGGCCAGAATCCCTTGATGTCCTGGTGCAACCACAGATCTCGAATCGTCTTCACTTGTGTCAACTGCAGGTCAGCCCACTTAACCGTCATCTTTGCGTCCTCTTTGCCTCGGTTGAAGATAGCCACGGCAGTCGCATCGCGTGACAAGCGCCTGGTCCAGATTTCCTGCTCACCTGACTTCCAAACCTGTTTACCTTGCTGTCCCAGCTTATCCTGGTTGATGGCAATCACCTCTTTATTCGTCAGAATCTCCAGAGTCGCCGGTGTCATCTTTCGCAAGTCGTTGCCCGCGAGAAGCGGCGCGGCAAGGATCGCCCATAAACTCATGTGCGTTCGATATTCAGTATCAGTCATGCCGCCGTTGCCAATCTCAAGCATGTCAGGATCGTTCCAATGTCCCGGTTTTGCATATTGAGCAAGTTCGTTCTGCCGAAAACCGATGCCGGACATTGAGTCCCACGTATCGCGAATGTCACCGGTTGTGCGCCACAGATTTCCACCAACATCAGCACCCCACTTCCAAACATCAAGCCGTCCATACTGACAGAGGCTGTAAACAATTGGCCGGCCGGTCTTCATGAGCGCGTCGCCCATTTTCTGATAAATCGCCGGCATCTCTTCGTCTGTATAGAGTGTTCGCGCACCACACCAATCGTATTTGAGATAGTCGATTCCCCATGCTGCAAAAGTGCGCGCGTCTTGTTCTTCATGACCGTAGCTGCCTTCGTATCCAGCACACGTGTTTGGCCCAGGTGAAGAATAGATACCCAACTTCAACCCTTTGCTGTGAACGTAGTCCGCGAGCGCTTTCATGTCTGGAAACTTCTTGTTCGTCGTGATGTTTCCCTGCTTATCGCGATAACCTTCCCAGGTGTCATCGATGTTGATGTACACATACCCGGCGTCCTTCATACCGTTGGCGGCCATAGCATCCGCAATCCCGCGAACAGTCGCATCGTCGATACGTCCTGCGAACTTGTTCCAGCTGTTCCAGCCCATCGGCGGCGTGCGCGCGAGTCCATTATCTTTGACCGGATGAATTGCGGGAGGTTCGATACGCGCGGGCAAGGCACCTTCACCATTCGGAACCCGGTACGCAGGTAGAAAAGTCACGGGTTGCTCTGGTCGATTGCGACGACCGATTATTAATTCGCCGTTAACAAACTTTCCTTCATACGTGACCTTCCGTTCTGACTTTCCATCCATCATGCTGGCCGTAAGTGTGAAGGCCTCCGGGCTGCCAGTGCTTTCTTTGATTGTGTAGTAGAACTGGGTAGCGCGGATCGTTCCGGTGATCTTGTCGCCATCGTTTTTGAGATTGAAATACGACTTTCGGATGTAACCATCGTTGCTGGGAGTTTCAGATGCCCAGTTGCCGGTGAGTGAATTCTGTGCCGATTGCGATTGGGCTAATGCGATCGTCAAAACAATCGCTGCCAACATAAGAATCAATCCCCTTACCAGGTGATATCTCTTCATAGTCAAGCTCCAATCCTCCTGTAACTAAGTCTCTGCGTTTCCTCTGCGTCAAACTTTTATTCGAACTGACTTACTGAGTGCACCTGCACTAAACAGTGCAGGCTGTGCCGCCTTTGAGAGATCTCCACCTTCAACAGTAACTCCAGTGTTGTTTGGTCCAACCAATTCAATGAACGCAGCAGCAGAAGCAAGTACACGCGACGCGGTCATCAAAACATCTCGTGCATCTTTCACTCGTACAACTGACTTTGCATTCGAATTACCTTGTGCGCTCAGGCCGTTGATAGCCACATCCGATACGTTGTCCAGATCAACTGCTGGTCGGAGGTCGGGTTTGCTAACTTCAAATCGAACATTGTTGAGCGTCAGTCCCCGCACATTTCGCGCGTAAAGGCCATAAGCTGGCGGCGTTCCAATTTCAAAATACTCACCAGCAATCTTTGGCACTTCCGCCGCTGCTTCTGAAGCAGTGCCGCCGCCTTCAAAGGTGAAGTTTATATCCTGAAAACTCACGTTCTCGATAACGTCAGCGCCGACACCGTTCACAACAATGCATTGTCTTGTCTCACCCGGTCGAAACTTTTGTGGCCACGCAAGGTCAGCATGCTGCCTGCCTTCCGCAACGACGAAACCTCGAATCCCATTGAAAGAGATATTGCGAATGATTCCCTTAACGGGCGGAGGAGCTGTGGGACTTGTTGAGCCGGTGCGACGTGAAGAATCCAATCCAACTGTGATCGGGCCGGTCACATTCTTCATGATCAGATTCGAGAAACTAATGTTCTCGAAGCGGGACCTTGCGCCGCAACGCATTTTGATTGGACACCCAAACGTGTCGTAGATGACGCAGTTACTTATTGTAATGTTCTCCGCTTCGCCGCCTCCGAAACGAAACACTGACCAGCGTGTGCTGAACGTGCAGTTCGTCACCGTGACAAACTTATTGCTTCCGAACAACGCACAGGCGTCGTCCTGGCAGGCAACATCACAATTCGAGATATGAACGTACTGTGAGCTATTGATGTGGAACCCGTCGTTGTTCAGATTCACGCGGTTGTAAATCCGGACCGAATCGAGGAACACACGTTCGCATTCGAGAATTCGGGAACAGTGATACGCACTCGCGGTGAGAAACACATTCCGCATCGACAGATTCTTGCATTGATAGAACACCAGCAAGTGAGGTCGTTGGAAATAGCCTTCGGCTGAGTTCTGACCCGGTCCAGTCATGTCACCTTTGCCGGTGAAGAATTTCGCGCCGTTCCCGTTAATCGTGCCTGGGCCTTCAATGGCAACGTTCTCAGCATTCGCGGCAGAAATCATAACGATGTTGCCATTACTCGCCGGAATTCCTCTTCCGGCTTTGTAATCTTCCGGCCTTTCGCTTCCCAAAAGACGACCTTGCACCACAAGTTTCAAAGTAACGTTGCTCTTGAGTTCGATGGTTCCTACCACAAAGGTGCCGGCTGGAATTAGAACTACGCCGCCTTGATCTTTATGTGCGGCATCAATCGCAGATTGAACCGCAACAGTGTCGAGGGTTTTTCCGTCGCCCTTCGCACCAAACTCACGAACATTGAAAACGCGAGCACCGGATAATTTGTCATCAGTAGTTTGAGCCGAACCATTAGAACTAAAAACCGAACCTCCGAGCGAAGCGACTATGGGCGGCACAGACATTTGCGCAATCAGCTTGCGGCGTGAAAGCTTTCCACTCATCGAGAGACCTGATTTATAGGAGTTGAACGAACTACATCTGGCGTGCATCTATATTTAGCACAAAACGAGGCGGGTGAAATTGGTTTATTGGTTTAGAGGACACCACCAGGCTTTAGCCGGTAGTACTTCAATTTCACAGCTCGTGCAAACGACCGTTCGTCTCGGGTGGCAATAGCTAAGAAGTTGAAGTACCACCGGCTAAAATCTGGTGGTGTCTCGGGAGGGTCGGTGGAGTATTGTAGTTGTGAAATTGAAGTACCATCGGCTAAAACCTGGTGGTGTCTCGGTTGCGCGGTGGGGCCGTCCGAAAAACTCAGACGGCCCTGGCCCTGCTCGATTAATGCGACACTTGCTCGGCTTGCTTTGCAGCAGTCTTTGATCTCTTCAGCATTGAAACACTAAACATCGGACGCCGCCGACCTTCGGCAAAAATCTCAATCATCTTTTTATTGAACGCCGGTATGTCCGCTGGCTTTCGACTCGATACCAATCCCTTATCAACGACGACCTCCCTATCAACCCAATCAGCACCTGCATTTCTTAGATCCGTTTTTAGCGAAGGCCACGACGTCATCCTCCGGCCATCCACTACACCAGCGTCGATCAGTGTCCACGGCGCGTGACATATCGCAGCAACCGGTTTTCCTGTAGCGAAGAAGCCGTCAATAAATTCGAGAGCACGAGTTAGTTGTCTTAGTCGATCCGGATTTCGCACTCCACCCGGCAACAACAACGCATCGTAGTCATCCGATCGCGCTCGAGTTAGTGGCATGTCGACTGGAAACACATCTGCTTTCTCGTCGTGATTCCAACCTTGAACTTCTTTGTCAGCGGGCGAAACGATTTCGATCGAGGCACCTGCAGCTTCAAGTGCTTCGCGTGGTGCTGTCAGTTCTATTTGTTCGAACCCGTCGGCGACAAGAATCGCAATTTTTTTACCTTTCAGTTTGTTGTCCATGAGGTCCCCCCTTTTCATTCCGCACGATGATTAGTGGCGACCCGGTGGCGTAACCTCATCGTCATCATCAAGGGGGCGATGCCTTGGTTGATTGACTCCTTGTTGATTGTAATAACCACCCGGCGCGAATTGTCCCGATGCTCCAATGTCTAGCGATCGCTCTTCTTCAGCGTGTGCCTCTTCCCCAGTTGGAGCATCGGGATTCCAACCTTGTTTATTTCTTTCAGGTTTGTTCTTTTCCTCCATACTGTTTCCCCTAACCTCTTGATATTTGCGGCATAACCGTTATGTTCGGATGTGTACACTGCAACACCGATGCCGCCTAGGTTTCGTGCTTCAATGCACTAATCATTAGAGAAGTGAGGACAAACCGGTCAAGGAAAGAGTATTCAACCGTAGTGAACTAACACAGACTGTTCGGACTCGTTACTACATAATTTTGGAGTGCGACGGCCTGCCGTCGCTTGTTACAGCAGGTACTGTCGAGCACGTAAACCCGGTGACAAAGCGACGGCAGGCCGTCGCACTCCAAAGTTAGACTCGGCGAGTCTTCCATCTTCCACGGCGAAATACTGCGGCGCTCACCACCGCTAAAGTTGAGAACGCGACAGTCATCGCGACAAAAACACCTCGCGGCCCCAATTGAAGTTTGACCCCGAGAACGTAGGCAAGCGGGATTTCCCACAGCCAGAAGACGAACAAGTTGATGATCGTCGGCGTCCAGGTGTCGCCCGCACCATTGAAAGACTGTCCCAACACCATGCCGTACGCATAGAAGAGGAAGCCGTACGCAACGATGCGCAGGCAATCAACGCCATATTTCGCGACGTTCGGATCAGATGTATAGAACCAAATGATCTGCGGCGCGAATAGGATGAAGATCAACCCGACGATGCCCAGGAAGATCATGTTGTAAAAACCCGCTCGCCATACAGATTGTTCCGCGCGGTCTGGATTCTTCGCTCCTAATGCCTGGCCAACCATTGTCGCCGCAGCATTAGACATCCCCCACGACGGTAACAGCGCAAACAAAATCACTCTGATACCAAACGTGTAACCAGCAACAGCATTGCTACCGAAACTCGAAATAATGCGCACCAGACCAATCCAGCTGGCCATTCCGATGAAGACTTGAAAAGTTCCAGTTGCGGAAAGGCGCACCAAACGCCACATGATGCTCGGCTCAATTTTCAGGTGATGCCGCTTGATATCGAATCGCCCGCCGGGTCTGAACAGACGACTTAGAGCGAAGATGGCTCCCGAGCCACGACCAATGTTTGTTGCGATTGCAGCTCCAACGATCCCGAGTTTCGGAAATGGCCCAATGCCAAAGATCAGACATGGTCCAAGCAAAATATTGATCCAGTTGGCCAGCCAGAGCGTGCGCATTGCGATGGCGGCATCACCGGCTCCGCGAAAGATGGCATTGACCATGAAGAGCATGACCACAGTGACATTGCCTGCGAGCATCACGCGCGTGAACTTGGAACCTTCGCTGACGACCCAGGGCGAACCACCCATCAACTGAAGCAGACGGGGCGCAAGCGGAGCACCGATTGCGGCGATTACTAACGACACCAGCAGCGCGATCGAAATAGCCTGAACTGCTGCGCGTGCCGCCCCATCCGGATTCTGTTCACCGATTCTGCGTGCAATCGTCGCAGTCGCACCTATGCTGAGACCTATCGCGAGAGCATAGATCAACGTCAAAAGAGACTCAGTCAAACCTACGGTTGCAGCTGCATCGGTTCCCAGGTGGGCAACCCAAAAAATGTCAACTACTGCAAACACACTCTCCATCACCATCTCGAGCACCATCGGAATCGCCAGCAAAATTATTGAGCGACCGATTGGTCCTACGGTGTAGTTGCGATGAGAGCCACGCAATGCTTCTATGACTGCGGACCAAAACCCACTGTCTTCGCTCGTGGTCCCCGCCGCTGATTGCGCGTGTGAATAGTTTTCCTCAGCAGAATCTGCCATGTTTTTCCTGACTGAATTCGGATGACGCCGACGCAGATTGGTACGTCGCCGTGAAGTTAAAAGTTTGGTAGGAAATTACTAGTCCGACGAACTTTAGTTTGTCGTAGGTCGGTCGGAACTCGCCCAATTAATTAGAGAGCGTGTAACCGAAGCACGACAAACTAAAGTTCGTCGGACAGTATTCTTCAACCCACGCGACCGAAGTCGTCGTGAAGCCGAACGATATCGTCTTCGCCAAGGTAAGTCCCGCGTTGCACTTCAATGAAGACAAGAGTCTCTGTCATGTCGTTCTCGACCCGATGGGCTGCACCGATCGGAATATCGATGGCATTACCGGCCGAGACACGGATCTCTTCATCGTCGAGCGTTACTTTTGCAATGCCCGACACGACGAACCAATGTTCAGCACGTTTCGCGTGTTTTTGATAACTGAGCCGCTTGCCCGGCAACACCTCAATTCGCTTTACCTTAAACAGCTCTCCCTCATCGAGCACTTCGTAAGTGCCCCACGGGCGCCGATCAAACTCTCGAGGTTTATAACCCGTGTCGTCCAATGCTCCCTCCGCCTGTCGTGCTTGGTTGCTCGCAACTTATCCGCGTGAGTGGTCGTCGTCAAGCTGTTTATCAAAAAATCGAGCCAACCGGTTGGCTGGCTCGATTTGTGTTTGATCTACCTTTGGGCTTTGGTCTTCGGCTTTTGGCTTTTGGCCTTGCAAGAACAAAGACCGAAAACCAAAGGCCAAAGACCTACTAACAGTTAGGAATCCTGCCGCAGTGTCACATAGATTACTGCATCACGTCGCTTAATCAGTAGAAGCACTGGACGCGCGCCAGCCTGCTGAACTGCTGCTGAAAATTCAGCAATGGTTCGAACGGGTTTCCGACCCACCTCTTGAATCAAGTCACCCTGTCTGAGCCCGGCATTTGCGGCAATACCGTCATTACTCACGCGAGTAATCAGCAACCCCTGGTCGGTCGCTTCCAAACCGAAACGTGAAGCACCGTCGGTGGTCAGGGGCTGCAGCGTCATACCAAACTTGCCTGTTGCTCGACCAGTGGAGATGTCGCCCTCCGTCTGGTCATCAGAATTCGTCGGCTTCTCTGCCGGAAGTTCAGCGAGGGCAACCTGGAAGTTTTGCTCTTTTCCGTCACGCAGAGCGCTGACTTTGACATCCGTTCCTGGAGCAATACTCGCCACCAGATTTCGCAATGCATTGGAGTCAACGACGGTGTGGTTGTTTATTCCAACAATCACGTCACCGCGCTTAATGCCAGCCTTTTCCGCCGGACTTGCCGACTGCACGTTGGTGACAATGGCGCCCTGTGCGGCCGGCAGATCCATGCTGGCCGCGAGGTCAGCATCAACTGGCTGAATCGAAACGCCGAGCATTCCGCGTCGAACCTTGCCGGTCTTCACTAACTGATCCATGACGGCTTTCGCCATGTTGGATGGGATCGCGAAACCAATTCCGATGTTGCCACCCGAAGGCGAAAGAATCTGGGAATTAATGCCGACGCATTCACCTGTGGTGTTGACCAACGCGCCGCCGGAGTTTCCGCGATTGATCGCGGCATCTGTCTGCAGGAAGTCTTCGAAGCTTCCATCGCTAAGACCGGTCTGGCGTCCCTTGGCGCTGATGATGCCAGACGTAACGGTCTGTCCAATCCCCATCGGATTTCCGACTGCGAGTACAAAATCACCCACCCGAACTTTGTCAGAATCGCCCAAGCTCAGGGTTGGTAAGTTTGTCGCGTCAATCTTTAAGACCGCCAGGTCACTTGGTTGATCGGAACCTACCAACTTGGCTTTAAATGTTCGGTTGTCGGTCAGTTCAACTCGAATGTCCAGCGCTCCATCAACAACGTGATGATTAGTGAGGATGTATCCATCTGGACTCACTATTACGCCGGAGCCAACTCCCTGCACGCGCTGAGGCGTTTGGTTCTGCGGCTGCCGGTCGCCAAAAAACTCCCGGAACCCCGGATCATCCATAAACGGAAACTGTTGGGGAGCACGTGCCCGCTCGGTGGAACGAATAGTAACCACGGCCGGCGACACTCGGGATACGAGATCCGCATAGGACGCCTGGGTGGTCACGCCTGCGGTTACCGCCAGTGGCTGGCCGGACGCTAAGGCTAGCGTTCCCGCCTGCGCACGACAGGAGGTAACCACAAAAACAACCAGTATCAAACTCAAAAATATTTTCACTTGGGTAAATCGCCCAACAAACCAACTGCTCATACTTTCTTCACCTTTCAATGATTACTGAACACGGAACACGGATCGCGAACCGTGTACACAAATGAATCGATTCCAACAGGCCTTTCAACCTTTGGCAACTTGATTAGCTGTCCAGTTTTGATTCAAGTTATGCCAATTCGGTTTACTGCCCTGGTCGCCTCTCTTCATCCGTCGTGGGATTCTTGAACCAATGAGCATTTTGATCGAGTGTAAGCAACCATTCGAAATTACACGTAAACGACGTTACACAATGCTCATCGTGTTTAGATTTCGAGACTTATCAGCTCGTTTACTGTGTTATACTCCGCCCCTTAAATCCTTTGGATCTCCACCCCCCGGACGTCTAGTCCGTTCCGCTGATTTAGGGGCGATCGCCAGCGAGTTTCCAAATAAAAACGAACTATCGAGGTCAGATCTAAATGCATGGGGTAGTAACCTCCGGGCAAGATGACAATTCCGTTTTGATTGTCAATGATGTTCCCGAGCAACTCGTGTTGATGGAGAGCCTTCTCCGCAAGGCTGGCTACTCCGTTTTTACAGCTGAGGACGGGATTCAGGCTTTGGAAAAAGCCAAACAGATCCATCCGGATCTGATAATCAGCGACGTCAGCATGCCGAGAATGAATGGCCTGGAATTCTGCCAACAACTCCGAGCTGACAACGAGCTGCGATCAGTTCCAATCCTTCTGGTCAGTGCCCATCAGAAGGACACCGAAAGTGTTGTTGCGGGACTCAAAGCAGGCGCTGATGATTATCTGGAAGTACCGTTTGACGCGACCCGCCTCGTAGCCAAGGTCTCTCGTCTCCTGGAACGCGCGCAGCTGGAAGCAAGTTACAGAGATTTGGTGGAACAAGCCACCGATCTAATTTTCACGCAGGATTTGCACAGTCGTATCACGAGTATCAACTCCGCTGGCGCCAGATTCTTCGGCCGCAGTGCAAATCAAATCATTGGCGAATCATTCTTCAGCCTGTTTGGAATCATTCCTGAGAGCAACGGGTTTGCTGGAGGACTGGGTAATGCACATGAAGCGAAAGAATTTCGTCACCAACTGATAGCTCGTTCGAGTTCCGGCGAGGACCGCTGGCTTGACCTGATAATCACTCCAATCAAGCACAAATCAAACGATATAGTTGGATTCAGAGGGGTCGCTCGCGACATTACTGAGCGCAGGAATTTCGAGGAAGCTCTGAAGGATTCCGAATCAAGATATAAGCTCCTTTTTGAATCCACCCCGCAGCCGATCTGGGTCTATAACGAAGATACACTCGCTTTTCTGGCTGTAAACGAGGCCGCTACGCGGATATATGGCTATTCACGCGAGGAATTTCTTTCGATGACTATCGACCAAATCCGCGCGAAGGAAGACATTCCAGCGTTGCTGATCAAGGGCGCTGCGGCTGCGGACGGATTGGAGCTGTCAAGTCCCTGGCGACATAAGACTCGAGACAACAAGACTATCTACGTCGAAATCAGTTCGCACCCTGTTGTGTTCGATGGAAAACACAGCAAGTTGGTCATCGTCAACGACGTGACAGAACGAAAGCTACTCGATGAAAAGCAGCAGCGGCTGCATACCTCTTTACAGCAGTCGGCGATGGAATGGCGGCAGACCTTCAATGCGATCGATTTCCCGGTGTTGATTGTCGACCTAAATGGCATCGTAAAACGCTCAAACGAAGCAGCGGAACGGATCGCAGGTTCTGACCCCGAGCAAATAATCGATCAGCCAATCGGCGAGTTCGGTAACCAGGAACCCTGGAAAAAGGCGGCCGAGCTTATCGCCACCATTCGCTCGACGCATTCGCCGGTAACGGAAGAGGTCAAGTGTCAAGCGACCGGAAAAACCTGGTCACTAACACTCTATTTAATTAATGAGTTTGGTTCCGCTGGGGAGCGCGCAATTTTTGTCGCCCAGGACATTACGAAACGAGCAGAGCTCGAGGCTTCTTTAAGACAAAGCGAGATGATGTCGTTGCTGGGTTCGCTTGTCGCTGGCGTCGCTCATGAAGTGCGAAATCCTCTGTTTGGGATCTCTTCAATTCTGGATGCCTTTGAAACGAGATTTAGTGATCGAACCGAATATCTTCGTTATACAAATGTCTTAAGAGATGAAATTGGTCGCCTCACTCTGTTAATGGAGGAATTGCTGGAATACGGCAAACCGTTTCGTGGTGAGCTGTTTCTGGTTTCAATGGAAGAAATGGTAGCGCGCTCAATTCGTGCTTGCATGCCGGCGGCGGAAGTTGCGCAAGTTACGCTGGAGAGTAACGTCGAGGAATCATTACCGAAACTCCGAATCGATCGACGCCGGCTTTCGAAGGTATTCGTAAATCTGGTTGAAAACGCCATTCAGCACTCACCAGCGGGCGGCACAGTCAGCGTCGAAGCAAGAAAAGTGGTAGATGGCAAACAGGAGTGGGTCGAGTGTGCCGTGCGTGATGCCGGACCAGGAATTCTGGAACAAGATCTTCCGCGTATATTTGAACCGTTTTTTTCTAAACGCCGCGGTGGTACTGGATTAGGTTTGGCAATAGCTCAACGGATCATGGAGGAGCATGCCGGCAAACTCATTGCTGGAAACAATCCGGATGTAGGGGCTTGTATGATTGCGAGGTTCCCTGTTCCCACTGAGGAAGATTCGTAATGGCGAGAAACAAGATCTTAGTTGTGGACGATGAACCAGGCGTGCGCTTTGGCATCCGCGACTTTCTCGAGCAGCAAGGTTACGAAATTGAGGAAGCCCAAAGCTGCGAAGACGCCCAAAATCTATTTCGAACCTCTCGACCGGATATCGTGATCGCCGACTACATGATGCCGGACGGAACAGCCCTCGATCTTCTGCCAAGACTTAAGGAAATCGATCCAGACACTCCACTTCTAGTTTTGACTGCACATGGCTCGATTGACCTCGCTGTCAGGGCCATAAAAGAAGGCGCCGAGCAATTTCTGACCAAGCCTCTGGAGTTACCCGCTCTGCAGGTGATTTTGCAACGACTCCTCCAAAAACAGCGAAACCACCACAAGCAACTGGCCAGCAAGACACGACAGGTCCGGCAGGCTGTCGATCCGTTCATAGGGACCAGCCCGGCGATTCGGGCTCTGGCCGATCAAGCCCGAAAAATACTGAGCAGTGAAAGTCCAATATTGATCAGGGGCGAGACTGGCAGCGGCAAAGGCGTCCTGGCGCGATGGCTCCACGAAAACAGCCCGAGAGCGGATGAAGCATTTGTCGATCTCAATTGCGCCGGATTGTCTCGAGAGCTGCTCGAGACCGAGCTGTTCGGCCACGAAAAAGGGGCCTTCACAAGTGCTACTGCTTCAAAGCAAGGTTTGTTTGAAGTGGCCCATCGCGGAACGATCTTTCTCGACGAGGTTGGTGACGTCGATCTTCAAATCCAACCAAAGTTGCTAAAGGTGCTTGAGGAAAAACGTTTTCGTCGTGTGGGTGATGTGCGCGACAGACAAGTGGATGTACGCCTGATTGCCGCAACCCATCAGGACTTAGGCCAGTTTGTTCGTGAAAAGAAGTTTCGTGATGACCTTTATTTTCGTATCAGCACCATCCCTCTCTCGTTTCCTCCGCTCCGGGAACGAATCGAAGACATACCCACTGTGGCCCAGTATCTGTTGAACAAAGTGTCGGTGGATCTGGGCCGCGGTGAATTAATCCTGGACGAGGACTGTATTAGAGCACTTCAAGCCTACTCCTGGCCCGGGAATATTCGTGAACTTAGAAACGTAATCGAACGAGCAGTTCTGCTAAGCGATCAACACTGCATTACGATCAAGGACCTTCATTTCGACGGGCACGGAAGTGTTGGTGCCCCCTTCCTGGATTCTCGCCTTACCCTCCTCGAACTGGAAAAGCAGCACATCGAACGTGTACTGCAGGAGGAACATGGAAAGGTGGAGAAGGCCGCCAAACGTCTGGGCATTCCTCGCAGCTCCCTGTACCAGAAGATCAAGAAACATCAGATTGGGCCGTCCAAAGTCTAGAATATCGTTTCTGGATTCTAGATACAGTTCTCCGCTCGAACGGCGTGTTCCTCAGATCGCGCTTAAAACTCACTGTTTTCTAGTCCGATGTCCAACATGAAGTTTGGCGAGCGGTTTGCTAGAGGGAACTCTATACCAATCTCTTTTCGCGCCCTTAGCCGACTGAGGGTAGCTCTTGGCTTATGACTTACTGAGCTGCGTTGCCCCGCATACCCAACAGTTAGAGCCTTCTAAGATCTCGAATGTTTCAACCGCGGGTGGAGCGGAGACCACCGAACACAAGGAGGAGAAATGAACCAGTCCACATATCTCAAGAATTTCGTGCTTTTAGTAGCGGCCCTTGCGATCGCCACACTAGTTTCAGGTACGGCGAAGGCCGACATAGTGGTCGTAAGCGGCGTGAATAACCAGGGCACGGATAATGTGCTGCTGAACCCGGCAACAAACGTGGTTACGGTTACTGGCACCGTTGGCCAGAACAATATACTAGTTAACTTCACTTCTTCCAGCGGTAGCCATTTACTTAATGCTAATCCCTCAGGCCAGGCAACCGTTAGCGGAGGCACAGGCAATACCGCGCTTACTCAACTAACTTTCGGATTGGCAAACAATGCTACGTTCACACGCTCGGTGTTCAACATCAATGCTTCAACAAGTGGGTCGGTGTTGATTCACGTCGAAGGTATCAACATTACCGGCGGCTTCTTCGAGGATGATTTTACTGTTGATGCTAACGGTCAGAACTTTTTCACCGTTACAGCGATCAACGGGCAGCTCATCCAGAGCGTTAGTTTAACGGCAATCAATGGTGCCGTCTTTTCGGATGTTAGACAGGTCCGACTCGGCGGCGGCGAGATTGTTGAGACTGTTCCAGAACCGGGAAGCATGATTTTGCTTGGCACCGGCCTTCTAGGAGCGGCTGGCGCAGTACGAAGAAGGCTTAAGAAGAGAGTTGAATAAGGCAATCGAAGCGAACTTTTTGCTCGGTCTCGTTTAAGCAAATTCCCTGGGCCAACAAATCGTGATCTGACATGAACGCCGCCTCGGGCTTCCCAAGGCGGCGTTCAAATCAATTTGTGACTCACCTGCATCCAGCTCGTGCTCTCTTTTGAACTGGAAATACTCCACATTGAACGTGTACTACAAGAGGAACATGGGAAGGTGGAGAAGGCCGCCAAACGTCTGGGCATTCCTCGCAGCTCCCTGTACCAGAAGATCAAGAAGCATCAGATTGGGCCGTCCAAAGTCTAGAAGAGCTTTCTGAATTCTAGACAACATTACGAAGGGACAAACAGCAAGTCGAAAAACCTTCGCGGAATCGGCCTCTTTTGAATTCACCGTGGATTGCCACAAGTGGCCCAAGCTTTGCAGTTCGCTTGCGCGTGCCAATCTACATGTAGCGTTCCTCGAACACACAGGGGAACTTTTTGGCTGCAACACTCAGAGCTTTGCATTGCCCCGCATTGCTCATTTGCCCAGCCGCATGCACATCAACAACTGGACGCCGTCCACGGCGGAAAGTTGGTTCAAGGAGAGTCGTAAATGACCTGGTTTAGAACTTTCAAACAAGCGCTGATGGCCATCCCGATCCTGGCCATTGTAGTTCTTGCGTCACACGTGACGGCGAAGGCCGATCCTATTTCAGTTTGTACTGGCCCCGGCTGCAGCACGACCAATGTCACCGGCACCATTGTCGCTGGCAACGGAACAGTCACGATAACGCTCAACAACAATCTTACCAACGCCCAGGTGGTCTCAGTAATTCAGAACATCAGCGGCGTGTATTTTCAAGTAAGTGGATACAACGGTGGTGCGGTTTCGCTTTCCTCCAGCAGCTCCGCTAATTCCACGAACATTGCCAACGACGGAACTGGCACTCTCGCAGGTGCTGTAAACCCGACCGGTTGGGCTGGTGGCCATAGTGGCAACACCATAACCGTTTGTGTGATTTGTGCCTTCGGAATCGTTTCTCCGGCAGGACCCGATCAAACGATCATCGGCGGCGACGGTGTTGGCCCATATTCCAACGCCAACGGAAGTATTGCGGGTAACGATCCGCATAATCCGTTCCTACAAGGTACTGTCACGTTCACTCTTGTGGTACCTGGCGTGACCGTTAACTCTACGTTCAGCAATGTGGTGATTCAATTCGGCACCACAGCTACTCCGCCTGAAACCCAGGAAGTTCCGGAACCAGCTTCCATGCTGTTACTGGGAACTGGTCTGGCAGGAGCCGCAGCAGGTATTCGACGTCGTCGAAACCGAAAGTAGTGAAATGAACGCCGCCTTGGTGCCCCAAGGCAGCGTTCATGTTTTTAATCTTCGCGCAAGGGAAGATTGGGGAGTGTCGATTGGGCCTTTGAGATTTGGGGCTCCTTACGACAAGGAAAATCAAATGAACCTACAAATCAAAACCCTAATCACGCCGTTGCTTTTCGTTGGCGTGATGCTTGTAGCGGCGACTGCAGCTCAAGCTGACCCCGTGACGTTCAGCACCACAGGGGTCTTCAGCATTAGTGGTACGAACGTCGTGAATTTCACAAATATCCAGGGAACCACAACTATCACCTTCAACGGCACAACCAATCCGGTAAACACACCTGCGGGAACCAGCTTTGGTGATATCGTTGTTACCACGACCGTACCAGCCAATCTTCTGGGTCCGGCGATCGCTGGTAATTTCACGCTGAACTTTATTCAGGTTTCACCTGCAGGTGCAGCAAGTCTGGTAGCAACCCTTGATGGAACTCTCGGGTTCAATAGCGGTATAGCCACAATAACCTTCTCTACCACCACCGTAAACATTGGCGGCTTCAGCTATACGGTCAATCCCGTGTATACGATTGCATTGCCGGTGACGGGTGTCGGTGGCGGAGCCGGAACTGGAACAACAACAATTCAAGGTACAGTTACTGGTAGCGCGGTGCCTGAACCAACGAGCATGCTCCTGCTGGGAACTGGCTTGTTGGGTATTGCAGGTGCAGCACGACGTAAGTTCCGCTCAGCTAAATAACCGAGCGAACTTACTGCCATTACTTTGATTTGATTCAAAATCTAAAACCGGGCAAACCGCCGGCAAAGAATTTTGTCGGCGGTTACGCGGAGAGAATATATGTACGCAAAACCGATAATCCTGCCTCTCGATTGCAATGGGACGATTTACGCCCTCCAAGATGAAAAGGGACATACGATCGGCACCGGCACTCGAGAAGTATGTGAGATGTTGCTTTACATAATTAACAAAGCTGACGCGCCGAGCGCAGCGCAACGAAGCGTCACACTCCCACAACGACCAAACGTACGGGCAGCGATAGCCATCTAGACTTTCCGCTTATCAGGAGCGAAGCAACTCTCGAGTCTTGGGATAGCAGAGCCGCCTCATCGTTATCACACAGTGCGGGCGATGGAACGATGAGATCAGCAAGAATCATTCGGTGGGCCACAACCACTAACGAGTCATCCTCGAACCATTTCTTCTCATTTAACCTCGCAGTCTGTCCCCCGAAGACTGGTTCGAAAGTACTCCCCTCGCTCGAAGCAGGTGACGGCAATGTCTTCCTGCTTCCCTTTTTGGGTTCAGAAAATAATCGTGATCAGATCTCGCGATTCAAGCGTTCTCGACTATGGCGGGAATCTGGTAGATGTCTTCGCAATTTAGGACCAAGTTCGCTCTTTTGACGTACGCTCTTGTGACTGGCAGCAAAACCATTACTGCCCCCGCTCCCGGTGCTGAGACCGTGAAGCCGAATCCTTTTGGAACACTAAAGAGAGTCTCGGGTCGACTCAAACAACTGTGGGTCGGTCGTGAACAAAACTCTCATAAACAGGTTCCAATGCCCAGAATATTGGTCATTGATGATGAGGAATCGATCTGCTTTTCTATGAGCGAATACTTTTCGCTGCACGGCTACAGAGTTGATACCGCGCAGGAGCTTGATGAAGCCGAAAAGCTAATCGGTTCACGAGAGTACAAAGTCGTCATTCAGGACTTACGATTGACCGCTACTCGCAACGCCGATGGTCTCAATATCATCAAGATGATTCGAGGTCAAAACCCATTGACTCGCATCATTGTCCTTACCGCCTACGGTTCATCTGAAATGGAAGATGAAGCGCGACGGTGCGGTGCTGACGCATTTCTGCGCAAACCAAAACCGCTTTCCCAGGTCGCACAGGTAGTTCAGGGACTTCTTGAATCACCCAAACACGCTGCTCGTCCCGCCTAAGATTTCCAACACTTTAAATCCGGATTGTTTGAGCGTCACGCTATCTGAGCGGCAGGCTCTTTGGATTCTCGTGGTCTCCAAAGCGCGAGGATAATGCCGGCTAAAGCACATGCAACTAATTGATAGCTCACATTTATTAAATAGAGACCGAGCTTTCTTTCCTCGAACACCACTGTCGCGAGTTGGGTCGTTGCTATAAATCCGAGCCACAACCAAAAAGCAGTTTGAATCGCGTCGAGTGCAGTACGTGCTTTGGTGTACTGAATGAAATGAGCAAGGATGTAGACGAGTAACAACGCTGAGAGAAAGGCAATCGCCAACTCCTTTGCCGGATTGTGACTCTCCATCTCTTTTAACTTTTCGGGACTCCAGGCAATCAGCTCAACAAACTTGTTTGAAAACAAAAGCCCGTACCACAGACCGCCGATCAGGAAGTGGACAATGGTGGCAATCAGGACGGCAGGATAGTTGATTTTCATGGGGAGCATCTCCTTTTGTGCAAGACAAGATCTGCTGCGTTACTCATTTAATCTGAGTGCAGCTGTTTGTCGCGTGCTGTTGTGTTAACAAGATATGCCGAACGGCAGAGATTTTTCGCGGCGGATTTTATACGCGAACCGTTGGCAGGGCAAATGAATTTGGAAATTGTGAAACTCTCTGCGCTTCCTCTGCGTTCTCTGCGTCTCTGCGGAAAAATGGTTGCGCGCAAACTGTAACCGCTGAGACGCAAAGAACGCAGAGGAAGCGCAGACAATTTTAGGAGTTCAGCAACAAAAAGAACGACCCACGCAATATCAACTAAACACAGCGTTAATGAAAATCATGTGAGACAGCTGCGCCAATTCGAAAATTGAAAGGTTGTATTCTGCTTGCCTTAACTGACACAACATTATCCTGATTTTGCAGTACACCATCGATAAGCAAAAATGGTTGCTCTACCACAACCAGCCGATTCTGATCAAAAACTTGAGGCGTAATTATGATATTGCTAACTCCCGTTTCGTCTTCAAGCGTCAGGAACACAAATCCTTTAGCCGTACCCGGTCGTTGTCGCACGATTACCCAACCACCAACACGCACCGCACTGCCATGACGAATTTTGCCAATATCAATAGCACGCAAAGCGCCTAATTTATTCAACTCCATCCGATGGTAAGCCACGGGATGTTTGCCAATGGTCAAGCCGGTCCCGCGAAAATCAGCGTTCATCCGTTCAGGGATAGACATGCGCGGCAAGGGTGAATTTCCATCTTGCTCCAATAACTTTTCATAGAGCTCACCAGCAGGACGCACAACCCGTTCGACCTGCCAAAGCGCATCGCGACGATTAACTCGTATCTCTTTTTCTTTCGGTGTTGGATCCTGAATGAAATTCAAAGCTCCAACCGCCGCTAACTTTCGCAATTCATCTCTACGAAGCTCAGGCAAACGATTACGTAAATCGTCTATTCCTGCAAAAGGCAGGAGCGTCCGCTCACGAACGATCGCCATGCCTGATTGCTGACTAAGTCCTTTGACGTATTTCAGACCGAGACGAAGAGCGAGAGTGGGCGAGTGGATGAGTGGGAGAGAGGGCGAGGAGATCTTCGTGTCTCCACGTCCCCGCGTCTCTCCCTCGCCCCCTCGCCCCCCCACGTCCTCAATCGTGCACAGCCAATCCGAGCGCGTTACATCGATCGGCAAGACTTTCAGTCCGTGACGCTGAGCGTCTTTGATCAGCGTGAATGGTTGATAAAACCCCATTGGTTGATTGTTAAGTATTGCCGCCGTGAAGGCTGCCAGATAATTGCACTTCAAATAAGCACTCGCATACGCAATCAAAGCGAAGCTTGCCGCGTGCGATTCCGGAAAACCGTAAAGAGCAAACGAACTAATCGCCAAAACGATTTCTTCCTGTGTCTTTCCGGTAATTCCATTCTTCTGCAAACCGCGACGAAGTTTGACTTCGATCTCCTTCATACGCGCCTCTGAACGCTTGAATCCAAATGCCCGACGGAGTTCTTCGGCTTCGCCACCTGAAAAGCTCGCGCACTCCATCGCCATCTTCAGTAACTGCTCTTGAAACAAGGGAACTCCAAGTGTTCGTTTCAAAACCGGCTCAAGCTTCGGGTGCGGATAAGTCACTGCTTCTCTTCCCTGACGCCGCTTGAGAAACGGATGAACCATGTTACCGACAATTGGACCTGGGCGAATGATTGCTACCTGTACGACAATGTCATAGAACTTCTGCGGCCGAAGTCGTGGCAAGCAGGACATCTGCGCACGACTCTCGACCTGAAACATTCCGATCGTATCAGCCTTTTGCAACGCTGAATAAACAGCTTCGTCATCCTGCGGCAGATGTGCCAGATCAACCTCTTCGTGATAAGCCTCGCGAATTAACTTAATCGAATCTTCAAGGACCGCCATCATTCCCAGACCTAACAAGTCAACCTTGATCAGACCCAGATCCGCACAGTCTTCTTTGTCCCACTGAACAACAACTCGTCCTGGCATTGATGCCGGTTCCAACGGAACAACTGAATCAAGTTGTCCCTGACAAATCACCATGCCACCGGAATGTTGTCCCAAATGTCGAGGTAAATCCTGGACCATTTGATAGAGCTGAAAAAATTTGCGAATGCGAGGATTAGTTAAATCGAGGCCGGCATCTCGAAACTGACGCTCCGTAGAATCCTTTGGATCCTTCCACTCCCATGTGTGAACCAGACCCGAAAGTCTGGCGAGCGTGTCGTTATCAAAATCAAGAACTTTACCAACCTCGCGAGCAGCTGACCGTCCTCTATAAGTAATAACATTCGCAGTCATCGCTGCGCCTAGTTTCCCGTAGCGCTCGTAAACATATTGAATGGCCTTTTCTCTTTGATCGCCGCTCGGAAGATCGAGATCTATGTCCGGCCACTCACCTCGCTCCTCTGAAAGAAAGCGTTCAAACAACAGTTCCATTCCAATTGGATCCACTGCGGTGATCCCAAGTGAATAACAAACCGCACTATTAGCAGCCGAGCCGCGGCCCTGGATCAAAATTCCTTCACGACGACAGAACTGAACTATGTCCCAAACAATCAGAAAGTAACCTTCAAGTTTCAACTTTTCGATTAATGCTAATTCGCGTTCGAGTTGCGGCCGTGCCTTGTCATAGGACGGGGCACCACGCTGTCCGGTGTAACGCTGACGCGCACCTTCTTCAGTACGCGCGCGTAAAAACGAAGTCATTGTTTCGCCTGCACCAACCGGATATTTCGGGAATTCATAGCCAAGATCTTCGAGAGTAAATTCCAAACGCGTCGAAAGCTCTGAAGTGTTCGCAATGGCCTCAGGCAGATCCGCGAAGAGTCTTTCCATCGACACAGCAGACTTCAGATAGCGCTCGGAATTTTGTGCCAGTAATCGACCGGCCGTTTCCAAACGCACATGATTTCGAATACAGGTGAAGACATCTGATACTTCGCGATGATGAGGTGTCGCGTGACAAACTCCATTTGTGGCCAATAGTGGTAAACGATTGCGCCGAGCTATATCCAGAACCACCTGATTCCTGGCCTCTTCTTCACGGTCGTAATGTCTTTGTAATTCGGCATAGACATTTCCCTGGCCAAACACATCCAATAGCCATTCGGTAATATCTTGAACTACGTTCGTGGTTCGTTTTTCAGCATCAATCGATCGCGCCAGTGGTCCATCAGATCCACCAGTCAAACAAATCAGACCCTCTGCATGTGCGGCCAGCTCTTCGCGAGTAACAACACATTCACCCGGGCGGGCGTGTTTCGGCACACGCAGCTTCATCAAAGTAATCAGACGGCAAAGATTTTGATAACCCTTTCTGCTGCTAACTAACACAGGAATCGAAAACGCGGACTTTGGACTTTGGACTTTGGACTTTGGACTGTGAGCATGTTGGACACTGATTTCTGCGCCGATATGCGCCTTAATTCCATTCTTCTTTGCGGACAGATGAAACCGGGGCGCGCCGTAAACACCATCGCGGTCCAACAAAGCCATCGCCGGCATATTCAATTCAAGTGCAACAGCAATCAGCTCTTCAGGAACTGACGCGCCTTCAAGAAAACTAAAAGCGGAGCGCGCATGTAGCTCAACGTAGGTCATGGCCTTAGTGTTCAGGGCGTTGCCGATTTCCGATTGCCAATTGCCGATTTTGTATAGTTCACGGCTAACCCGAATTCAGTTTGTTCTGCTTGATTACAAAATCGGCAATTGGCAATCGGAAATCGGCAAGCTCCGGGACTCCTTGACCATTAGTCGTAATTGCCTTCAATAAACCAATTGCCACTGTTCAATTCCCGATAAATCCGATACGCAGCTTGTTGATCTCTATTCGACTCAACTGCTACATCCCATTCATCTCGAGCCCAACAATCGTTGCGCCACCAATCACCTGTGTTTCGCCATGGACCAGCCAGATTAATTACTTTTCCATAAATACTTCGTTGCTTTCCCCACGCACTGATTTGTTTTGGCAAGCCATTATTCACCTCCACGATTGCGCGCAGCGGAGGACGAAACATACGAAAGCCCAGACATTGCCGATTGCCGATTGCCGATTGCCGATTTGAGGAGCGCTTGCGGTTTACTTTTGACTCCAGGACAAATCGCTTGATGGAAAATGCGTCGGGCCGGTGAGTATCAAGCAACATAGGTGAGCCGATGTTTTGTTCACCAACAAGTTTTGAAAGTCTGGCCAATGTGAGTTCAAGCTTGTCCGGCGCAGGAGCTAAAGGTATGAATAAGCCATTCTGCAATACTCGCGGTTTGACCGGTTCACAATCGATCGAGACCGTGATTACAGCGGCTTGCGGCGGATGCATTTCAATATCCAGCAACAGTAGCTTGAGAAAAACTTTGTGATCTCGCATTGGGTAAGGCAACACCAATTTCCGTTCGTGTAAAGATTGATCCTCGAGTTGCATTCTGACTAACAATTCGTTGGTTGCTAATGCATATGAATTGAGACTGGCGCAGATTTGATTCAGTAGCCGCGCAAGAATAAAAGACAGGGGTTCGAGTTCAACGATTGCATGTTCGAGCTCAATTGAACCGGCAAAGACAGGCGAAGATTGTTTCAGTTTTAGATGTCGGGTTGTCTGGCCCTGGGCGAGTGTTTGCAATCGAATTCCTTCAGGACCCAAACGTTGAGAAATGCCTGACAATGGAAGTTTGGCAAAATCACGAAAGATTCGAACACCCCAAAGTCTCAAGGTCTCGAAGATCTGTTCGGCTCGCTTTGCATCAACACCGACCAGTGAGCAATCCAGGGCCTCTAAAGGAAACTCACCCAAACACGTCAATTCTTCATTCGAGGCGACGAAAGTAATTCCCTTTAAGAATCGCGCCGCATGAATTGCGGCATCTGGATTTTCGGCCAGAGCGACATTTACTCTTGCATCGAGTCCACCCTCGGGCTTTAACCTCTTCGCCTGCTGTGCTATTTGGTTCGCAAGTTGATAAGCAGAGCCGAATAAGAGCTCACATCCGGAAACGTCGATTACAACCGTATTTGGACTGGTTTCTTCAACAAGCGGCGAAAAATTGTAGGCAAAGGCGGTGAGGCTTTCTCCATCGGATACGTCGGAACTATGAATACAAGCAAACATAAAGCAGTCCTCATCGCGTAGACGAAGATTACTGAAAATTTGCGAAAATTGTCAACTGCGAGAATTGTTGAAGAAAACACTTGCGCCTGACGTTACGTCAGGCCGTAGAGTGTCCGTAACGGTTATGAGGAGTGCCGAAAACGATGAATGAGAAGTATCAAGCAATCGAGTTCGCTCAACTCGCCGGAGTCACCGTGCGAACGCTTCATCATTACGATCGAATAGGTTTACTAAAACCGAGCGGCTACACGAATGCGGGTTACAGACTTTACGGCAAAGGTGATCTCGTTCGTCTTCAACAAATCGTTACTTTGAAATTCATCGGCTTCTCGTTAACGCAGATCAAGAACTTGCTAAACAGCAATTCCTTTGATCTACAAGTCGCGCTCACTCAACAAAAGGAGATCATTGCAGAAAAGCGTCAGCAGCTCCGCCTGGCAATTAAGGCAATTGAGAAAGCACAGGACCTGCTTGCGATAAATGCCGAACCTGATTGGGAAGCTTTCAAACAAATCATTGAGGTGATTAACATGCAGAACAACATGGATTGGACGAAAGAGTATTACTCTGAAGAAGCGAAACAAAAGATTGCGGAACGTGCGGCAACTATCTCACCCGAAGCAATAGAACAGAGTCAGCGAGATTGGGCCACGTTAATTCTTGAAGTCGAGAATGCGGTTAAGGAAGGCGTGGACCCAAAGAGTGAGCAAGCTGCTTCATTAGCTGTGCGCTGGAGCGACTTGATCAGAGCATTTACGGGAGGTAACTCTGAAATTCAGGCAGGCCTGAACAAGATGTATGCTGATCAAGGAAACTGGCCGGCGAATTTTCCGAAGCCTTACAGTGATGCCGCCGGTAATTTCATTTATGAAGCAATGGCCGCGAAGTTTGGCAAGAGTTGTGAATAAGAGAATGTTCCGATGTGCTTTAGCTTGTCGTGACGCAAACAAACAGGCCCTGTCGAAGAGAAACAAAACGCACAGATATTCTTCGAGAGGACCTGTTTGTTTGCGTCACGGCAAGCTAAAGCATATCGGACATTCAAAAATAGTTGCTGCTCTTGAATTGGCTTCGATTAAGACCAGGAACAATTGGTCGACGTCGATCTATTTTTATCGAATTAGCTCGCAAAAGATTTGCATGACTAATCAATTCTGATCTTTGCATATTTGTTTTTACCCATTCCGCAAAGCCATTCAATTCCACAGTCAGCGAAGCACACGAGCGGGTGCAAGCGTCGGCAGATACAACCACGATCGCTGTAGGTGTGTTTTCCACGGTGCGACGAAAACGATACCACCAGGACGAGATTATGCGTTTCGCATCTTTCCCAGTCACATCACCCATGTCCAGCACGATAAGACCAAATCCACCAGCGTGCAATATCAGATCAGTTGCTTTAAATCCATGTTCGAGATTGCTATCACAACGCACCCAGAGGAAACGATCTAAATCGATGCCGGCCGGAGCAGCAACAGTTGGTGCAAACACGTTATTGATGTCGATCAAGGCACAGATTTCATCGTGCGTAGTAGCGAAATGAAGCATTGAGTACAGCAGACTCGTACGTCCTGAGGAAGCTGGACCAAAAATTTCGCTTAGAGCTCCGCGAGGAATGCCCCCGGTTAAGTTATCGAGTTCTGAGATTCCGGTAAGGAGAGTTAGAGCAGCCCTCTTTTCAGGAACTCGAAAGGCATCATGAAATCGAGTAGCCAGGGCTGCTTGAAATTCCGATTTTGAAAGTGCTGCACTCATCGCGATCAAAATAGGTCCAATCAGTCCTATAGGACCTATTCAAATTCTAAATCCATCACTCTGACACAATTGCAAAACCACTAATCATTAAAGTCTCCCCAATGCCAACTCGTAAATCGCGTTCGCCTGAAATCTCAGCAGCCGACTTTATGCCGGAGCAGTTAACGTTGCCTTCTCTTAAAGCGGCGGCGGCTGATTGCAAAGGATGTGACCTTTGGAAAAAGGGCACGCAGACCGTTTTCGGAGAGGGCAAGCGTCGAGCAACAGCTCTATTCGTAGGAGAACAGCCAGGCAACGAAGAAGATTTGACAGGCAAACCTTTTGTGGGACCGGCTGGACGAATGTTTGATAGTGCGCTCGAGGAAGCCGGAATCAACCGCCAGCAAACTTACGTCACCAATGTTGTCAAACACTTCAAGTGGGAACCGCGAGGCAAACGCCGCATTCACAAAAAACCCAATTCGCAGGAAATCAATGCCTGTCGTCCCTGGCTCGAAGCTGAGATCGCAGTTGTCAAACCTAAGGTGGTCGTGGCACTCGGAGCCACTGCCGCCCAGGCGCTGCTTGGCGCGCAGTTTCGTGTTACAAAAAACCGCGGCGAATTCCTGGAATCAACTCTGGCTCCCTACATAATGGCTACCGTACATCCCTCCTCAATTCTTCGTGCGCCAGACGATGAAACACGCCGACTTGAATATCGGCGCTTTGTTGATGACCTCAAGAAACTTGCACGTGTTCTGTCCGATAAACTTTAGTTTGTCGTGTGTCGCCAACTCTGACCAACGGTTAATTTAGCCTCTTAAAATCCCCACACTCCTCTTAGCTCACCACGACAAACTAAAGTTCGTCGGACAGTTCGTCGTTTTAGCCCGGTGGGGTGGCTTCTAATTACCCACCTCCGAAAATTGGTCGAAGGGTTTTCCGGAAGTGTGAGGGAGTAAATGATCACCGGGCTAAAACCACGAATGAATTAAAACATCAATATTTCATCCGCCATGCCTTTCTGCTGCCGAAAAATAATGCTTGACGTCCACGCGCATTTGTTCGAGAATGTTCGCTAGATTTTCGGTTGTCAACGAAAATATTTTAAGGCGTTTTTAACTGGAGGAAACGCGATGGCCATAACTGCCAAACAACGTCGCATCTATGACTTTATTCGACGATACACGGAATCAAACCAGGAACCCCCAACAATGGCAGAGATCGGTCGTCAATTTCAGATGAGTTCTTCGGCAAGCGTTCACGGAATCCTTTTGTCCCTCGAGCGTGAAGGACTCATCAAACGTATTCCCAACGTCAGCCGCGGAATTGAACTTTTAGAACAACCTTCGAACAATGACGAAAATGCAATCCCGCTTTTAGGCACCGTGGCAGCCGGACAACCGATTGAAGCGATTCTCAGCCACGATACGGTTTCCGTCCCGCGCGATCTCAATGGCCGAGGAAGAACTTTCGCGCTTCGCGTACGTGGCGACTCGATGATTGATGAAAACATTCAGGATGGAGACATCATTATTGTTGCTTCACAAAAAACTGCAGAGAATGGACAGGTGGTAGTTGCTTTGATTGACGGGAACTACGCAACCGTCAAGAAGTTCTATCGTGAACCCGATTTCATTCGGCTTGAACCCGCCAATCCTCAGTTCAAACCGATCTTTGTCAAAACTCCCGAACGGATTCAAATTCAAGGCGTTGTTCGCGGACTGATCCGCAAATACGATCAAATGTTGACTGCATAAGCCAATGATTCAATCAATACAAAATGAAATTGAGTTTGTGGGCTTTGCTTTAAACGATTGCACGGTCCGAGTGAATAACTCTGCAGCAAAATACATGCGCGTTGTCCATCGCATTGCGCTGGAGCTGGCCGTGCCAAATCAATTCGGAGCGGAGGTGGGAGGATTCTGGTTACTATCAGATCAAATCGAACAGCTGCGAAAGCTACCGTTGTATTACTCGAACAGTGAAGCATGTCTTGTTCACAATGCCGTCGAGGCATACCTCGCGGCGCAAATTGGAGAATTGGGAACTTGATCTAATGTTAGAAGTTCTGCCAGACTGTTATTGCTAAATCGTCCTCATCTATGGCCAAGAACTCACACATTGAGTGGACGCATCACACCTTTAATCCGTGGTGGGGTTGTAAGAAAGTCTCGCCTGCTTGTGATAACTGTTATGCAGAGTTGTGGGCAAAGCGCATGGGCCACCAGCTCTGGGGACTAGATGCCTCACGACGGTTTTTTGGCGATGCGCATTGGCGAGAGCCGTTAAAGTGGAATCAAGATGCTCGACTGAATGGCCGCAGAGAGCGCGTCTTCTGTGCCAGTATGGCAGATGTTTTCGAGCGACGTCGAGACTTGAATAGGGAACGAACACGTCTTTGGGAGCTCATCGACAATACTCCTAACCTCGATTGGCTTCTACTTACCAAGCGGCCGCAAAACGTTGAAAGGATTGCGCCCTGGGGTGGGCAGTGGCCTGCTAATGTTTGGTTGGGAACTAGTGTTGAGAACCAAACTTTGGCTGAAAAACGACTACCGTTTCTTCTTAGGATCCCAGCTGCAGTGCGGTTTCTTTCATGTGAACCATTGCTTGGCAGTTTGAATTTACGAGCTTGGTTCAAGCGAAAAGGCTTTTATCCAATAGACTGGATCATAGCCGGTGGGGAAAGTGGCGGACATTCGCGACCAATGCATCCCGATTGGGCGATCAGCCTTTTGCGACAATGCCTATCACATAATATTCCGTTCCATTTCAAACAATGGGGTCAATGGGTGCCCGCACAACTCATTGAGGCGCCACTCAATCCTAGAGCTATAGAAATTCGAGACGAGCGACCAGTGGCCATGGTCAGACTTAGCAAGAAACTTGCGGGACGCATCTTAGAAGGAACTACCTGGAACGAGGTGCCCCACACACCTTAGATTCATGACCAACATGGACCTCACAAATTATGAAGGAGGACGCGAGCAGGCATTCGTAAAGCATTACCTTTTGAAGAAGTATCTTTCGCGTTGGGGTTTCATAATTGGAAGTAAATGGGACACCCTTGTCTTCGTTGATGGTTTCGCTGGACCTTGGGGTACTAAAGATGCTGAATTTGCGGATGCGTCGTTTGGTATTGCACTTAGAGCACTTAAAGATGCGGTAAGTGGACTTCTCAAGACTCGAAATATCACTGTACAAGGTGCGTGCATTTTTGTTGAGAAGGACAAGAAAGCTTTTACGAAACTAGATGCTTTTGCGAAGCAACACTCCACGAATAGTGTACGCGCAGTCGCTCTTGAAGGCCTTTTCAGCGAAAACATACGGGCTATTGACGACTACGTCGCTAAACTCGGAGCCAATCCGTTCAAGTTCGTATTCCTCGACCAAAAAGGCTGGGCCGCTACTCCAATGCGTCAGCTAAAGCCGTTCGTTCAAGTTCGACCTTGCGAACTTCTTTTCACCCTTATGACATCACATTTAACGCGGTTTGTTGATCTGAAGGAACTTGCGCCAGCTTATGACGCACTGTACGGCCGCGCAGGAGTAATAGACAGGATTCGATCACTTCCTAAAGGCTCAGGTCAGCGTGAAGAGGCTGCTGTCCACGAATACTGTAGGAGTCTCAAGGAGCTTTGCAAATTCCGTTTTGTCTCTCGAGCTGTGATCATGGATCCCGAAAAAGAAAGAATTCGCTATTACCTCGTTTTTGCCACTAACAGCCTTGTTGGAATCGAAGTCTTCAAGGATGCGGAGAGCGCCGCTTCAAACATCCAGGATGACATTCGGTTCGAGACGCATCTGAAGAAAACTGGTCCTCCGTTGCCAGGGCTTTTCGCAACAGCACCGCCTAAATCGCGATTGGTGGTCCGACTCCGTCAACAATATGCCGAAGCGGCAAAACAAGAGATTGGCAAAGTCCTCTTATCAAATACAGATCCATCTGGAGTGAAATTTGAGCTCCTCTTTAGTCACGTTATGTCTTTTCCACTCTTGACAGTCTCGGACTTGATAGGTTGGCTCGCAGCACTTCATCCTTACCTTGAGATCAAATTCGCTCGTTCTCAGAAACGTCGCAAACCGTCTCCTTATGAAGACGATCGGGTTTTGGTACTAGATCGTGACGCGGTTGCAAAGTGGTTTGAATTGTCTTAAGCCCGCGTTTGAAAGACAACCTTTTCTTTCGTCCGCTTCACTACGATAAAACCAATCCCCGCCATGATCATTGCTCCACCGGCAAGAGTTCGCCAATTCAGTTCTTCGCGCAACACGAACATTCCAAGCACGACCGCCACCACCGGAGTAACTAAAGCAATTAACATCGATTTCGTGACTTCCATGTTGTGCACCAACCAGTAGTAGAGCAAAAACGCCAGTACGGTTCCCACAAGCGCGAGATAGAACAGCGCGACGAGAGACATCCTGGTCCAGTGAAAACGCAATGGTGATCCCTCGAGTGCCCATCCGATGACCAGCAGGGGAATCATTCCGAAGAACATCTGACCGCCGGCAAGTATCGCGGGATCTAGTTTTTGAGTGTGTGCCTTAACCAACACGTTCGAGTACGCCGCAAAGAACGCACTCAGAACTAATGCAATGGAACCCGCGAGAGCTGTCCCGCCGGCAATGTTCAATTGATTCGAGAAAACAACTGCGACTCCCAGCACACCAAGGACAACGCCGGCAATTTTGGTCCAGGTCATTTGTTCACTTGGCAGGTAGAAATGAGCGATGACTAAACCGAATGCCGGAAGTGTCGCCTGTAGTAGCGCTGCCAGGCCGGACGAAATATATTGCTCACCCCAAAACACCAATCCGTAATTCAACGTGAACGAAAGCACGCCCGTAAGCGCAAGAAACATCCAATCACTTCTGTCACGCGGCAGTCTAATCCTCCGCAAACGGATGAACGCAAACAGTACCAGCGACGCAATGACAAATCTGATACCCGCGAAAGTCACCGGAGGAAGATCATTGAGGCCTAGTTTTATGAAGAGCCACGTTGATCCCCAAATTCCACACAGGATGAGCCAAACTACGCGTGCCTTCATGTCTTATGCAACTAAGAAAAAAGCGGCAAGGTCGAGACTAAAGGAGGTCTCTACTTGCCGCCTCTCTAACGAACATGGTTTCAAAAACTATGGTTGTGGGTTATCGAGCTTGATGAACGCGAAGGCCGCCTTCTGCGGATCCGTCAAGATCGCGAACCTGCCGACGCCCGGAATGTTGTCAGCTGGTTTACAAACGGTTGCTCCCAGTTCGGTCGCTTTCTTAACCATGGCATCACAATCGTCAACAGCAAAGTAAACAAGCCAGTTGGGAGGAATGGGTCCCATTTCGGGTGTAATCTTCAACATCCCTCCGGCCCCACGTTCGCCATTGTTAAAGATCGTATATTCCAACGGACCAAAATTCTGAGTGTTTCGCGTCCAACCAAATACCTTGGAATAGAACTCTCCGTCGACTGTTGTGTCGGTAGTCATCAGTTCATTCCAGGTGAAAGAGTTTGGAACGTTGTAGATGCCTGAACCGTGATGTGTTCCGGGCTGCCATAGAGCGAAAACGGCTCCGGTTGGATCTTGAATCACCGCCATCCTTCCGATTGTGTATACATCAAAAGGTTCTTTCAGGATCGTCGCTCCTGCTGCCTTTGCTTTTTCTGCAGTTTCGTCAGCATTGGATACTGAAACATAGCTCAGCCAATTTGGCGGAACACCTTGGGCCACTTGGTCACTCATCAGTTTATAGAGTCCGCCTACGTCTTTTCCATTCAGTTTAAGCATGGTATAGACCATGTCAGGCCCCATTGGATTATCTACATAGTCCCAGCCAAAAAGCTGTGAATAAAACTTCTTTGCAGCTTCGTTATCGCTCGTGGCCAGTTCTATCCAACAGAACGTTCCTGGTTTGTATTCCGGAGTCTCTTGCATTCTTGCTTCCGTCATTTGAATCAAATCCTCCTTCATCTCGACACTGATCGGCTGCTTAGCCAATTGCAATCCTGACAGGCGTCAGGCGGGGAGCTCTTTTCCAGAAGACCTTCCGTGCTCGCCACAGACGTGGCGACTGCCTTATTAAGTTTTTCGGAAGGTGTTAAATCTACCAATCCCTTCGGCTCTTAGCAAACGCGAAAGAAAGATCGACTGAACTTTGAACTGCGTATCGTACGACGATCACAGAGAGAGAAGTTTCAGTCTTGTGACGAACAGCAGCAGAGTTGGGATGACGGTCGAGGGAGCGGGATGAGTAAAAAACGAAATGCGCTACCTCCAGCAAGCTGAAAGCAGCGCAATCCGTTTTTCCTATATTGAGCCGAAGCTCCTTACAGGACGGTAACAAGAGCATGTACACGCTCAAGTCACCTGATTTGTATCCCGGTTACCAACTGGCGGTCAGTTCGATCTCCGGTCAGCACTCGAATCGTTTTCACAACTCTCGCATTCTTGCGAATGCGGTGCCGTTAGGTTTTTGTTTTGGTGGCTTTTCCTCCACCGCCGGTTACGCTCCGGCAACGAGGCTCAACTTGCGTCGAGCTGCATCGCCCCCTTTGGCGGGTCCTTGCCTTAGGGTTCCACTCGTTTTTATCCGAGTGGCTCGAGAAAGTCTCGCAACCTTCTCTAGCTGAGCCTTTCGGCTCCGATTTAGGGCGTCAATGGAATCAACAGCCGCCTGTCTTTTCCCTCGCTCGGGCGTCACCGCACCGATTGCCGATCCCTTCTTCGGTCTCAAACGCCGTAACGTTCGTGACAGGATGCTTATACGCTCCTATCTGATTTAGATCAAACTTTCGTGTGTTTTATTTTTGAGAATTTATTTTTCGCGAATACTCAACATTGTGTCGAGCTAAACCGAAAGAACGTTATGGTACCGTTTTTGATAATTCGTTCTTGATCAGTTTAGCTGTTTCAAGCATTTCCTCTTCCGTTTTGTATTTTGTTCTGGGCCAAAAAAACCCCTTGAGACCATCTTTCTTCTTTCGAGGTACGACGTGCACATGTAAATGTGGAACACTTTGACTTACTCGATTATTCATCGCGACAAAGGTTCCTTCCGCACCCATTGCGCTTTGCACAACTTTTGAAATTAGCTGCACCTTTTTGAAAAAAGGGCCTACTGCAGATGCAGGCAAGTCTGCCAGTGTTTCACAATGTTGATGCGGTACAACCAAACAATGACCGGGAAATAGCGGACGGTGATCCAGAAACACGAATCCATCCGAATCATCGTCAACAATCGCCGCAGCCTTCACTCCAGACACAATACTGCAAAACAGACAACTGTCATCGATCATCGAAAGATAGTCCTCTTATTAATCTAATCAGTTTACCTGGCCAAGCACCTCATCAAAGCCCGGACGCACAAACTCACGAGCATCGGGAAATTTTCGTTCGACACGATATCGCAGAGTTTCCAATTGCAAAATTAATGGAACGATTGAGTCTGCGCGTTCAGGAACGGATAGCTGCATCAAACGCCAGGCGGCAATTGATCGATCTATCCCGAGCAGTGCGACCTTCGCGGACCCATCAGAGTCTTTCGGAAATCCGTCTGGTTCTTCCTCCAGCTCTTCATTGCGGCTTGAAAGTGCCCGCATCGTCTTAACCGCGATCTGGTATTGATACCAGTAGATAATCTCACGAGCATCAATGAGTAGTTCCCCCCGCTCTATGTCGGATTCGGTTTTTGCCTCATCGCTAACTTCCACCACTTGGTCAAATTCGCGGAACCAGTCGCTGGCTGCGTTTGCATATTTCTTGCCCGCTCGGGCCAGCGGATGATTATCAGCAAGCCGATGTCTCCTGCGCAGTTTAACTTCATCGTCTTCACTCAATTCAGCGAGTTCTACGCCCGCCTGTTGGGCCCATTCCAACACCATTTCACGCGTTTCCTGAAAAATGGAACTTAGTTTTCGCCAGAAAGCTTCGTTTTGTATGTCACGACACTCTGGTGAATCGACTTCGTCTTCCTGTTCCGTTGCGTATAGCAAGCAACGCGACGATAAAGGACATCGTTCGCACCAGCGATCACAGTAGTTGTAGATTCCTGAGATTAGATCGGGATTTCGAGCTAACTCGGTGAGGTTTCTTCTCCGCATTAGATTGTCTCCTTGAGTATGAGGTTAAGGTGGCGCTCATTGTAAGATACGTCGTCAATAAATGACAGTACCGAAAACACATTTTGATCGAGTCTTCGCTGGCAGACCTGATGAAATGAAACTTCTGCGGATATTTGTTGTCTTCCTATTGCTTAGTTGCGGCAGTGTCACCGCGCAACGCAGCATTGGGTTTGTAAGTCCGAACACACGAGAGGACTTAAAACTCATTGAAGCGATTCAAGGGATGAACTCTCCCGAGGAGTTGAAGTTGTTATCTAGAGCGAGGAGTCTGGGCTGCGTAATCAAACGAAGAATCGCCGCAGCGGAGGCACTCGGTTCATGGAGCGATGGAGCTGAGAATTCCGTCTTGCTTCGCGTCAGCGCTAATGAGCCAGCTATTCGATATCTAATGTCACGCCTGGGACACGACGCAAATCAAAAGGCAGTCGTGTATTTCCATCCGAGACCGCACGGGCGAGCGAAGCTCTACATCATTAGACACATTCGAGGTTTCAACCTCCGCCAAATTGGAAACGTTCTTAATCGATCCGGAATCGCGTTTAGCACTTTGGTACCGGCCAAGCATGGAACGGTCGTTTACATTATCGATATTGACAATTCATTACGTCTCAAAGTTCTCGACGCGGCCAGGAGATTCAATCTCCCCGTCGCTTCACAAACTGGCAATGCTGCCTTCATTGGCGACGACTCTTCGCGAGAAAAGGGCCGGGCGGTCTTTGCCGAAGAGATCAAACAATACGAACTCAAACACCCCAAACTTCCGCCACCTTGCGAGGTCAAGCAATGAAATCGAACAATCCTTGTCATAAGGCCACCGTGGAAAACGCACTCCTGCGTTTGCCTGGTCCTGACGGTCAACGCTTCGCAACCGTATTCCAACATGGCAGCCTGCTGGTTGAAATCTATGCGCCTCGTGGAATCGATCCGCAAAAACCTCACACGCGGGATGAAATTTATTTTGTGGTGACCGGCACCGGTGAATACGTTTGCGGTGACACACGGCAGTCTTTTGGGCCAGCTGATCTATTGTTTGCCGCTGCCGGAGTCGAACATCGATTTGAGAATTTCACTGAAGATCTAACTGTTTGGGTGATCTTCTACGGTCCAGAGGGCGGTGAAGACAATGGATAAAATGCCCGAATACAGATCGATCGCGCCGGTATTCCTGGTGGCAGATGTCGGCGCCACAATTGAATGGTATCAATCGAAACTTGGATTCGGTAGCGATCCGTTTCCTGCCACGGAGCCGTACGTTTTTGCGATTCTCTTTCGCGACCACATCGAGATCATGTTGCAAAGGCTCGAGAATTATCAAAGGCCGGATGACTACAAGCATCGGCCCGGCGGTGTTTGGAACGCCTATATCAGAACATCAGGAATAAAAGAGCTCTACGAAGCGGTGAAGGATAACGTAGAGATCGTTCAACCGCCACAACAACCTTACGGGCCTGGGATTTTGAAGTGAAGGATCCAAACGGTTACGTTTTGGTGTTTAGCGAGATTGAGGAGTGACTTCTACTCTGCGTTATCTCTGCGTACTCTGCGTCTCGGCGGTTCAGAAAGATCACGAAAAAAAAAACCGCAGAGACGCAGAGTACGCAGAGATAACGCAGAGAAAACTTTCAAGCGGGTCTTACTGCTTTCGCAAATGAGCTTGCGGGAAGCGCATTCAAGACTTCACCCTTCCGCACCCAACCTCTTCTCGCCATCGCAACTCCGAACTTCACATTGTTCAAAGCACCTGTCGAGTGCGCATCAGTTGAGATCACAAACTTGATCTTGCGTTTGCGTGCTTCACGAACCCACCGAGGCTCGAGATCCAATCGGTAAGGGTCGCCATTTATTTCAATGGCCGCACGAGACTCTGCAATAACATCCAAAACTCGTTCTATATCACATTCAAATGGTGGACGCCTTTGCAGCAAGCGACCCAGCGCGTGTCCCCAGATCTTGAAAACAGGCTGGCGCATTGCAGTGATGATCCGCTCGGTCATCTTCTGCTTATCCATCTTGTAACGCGAATGGATACTCGCGACGATTACATCAAACTGTTCCAGGATGCGATCCGGATAGTCGAGCTTGCCGCTGGCAACGATGTCTGACTCCGTTCCACGCAGAATCCTGATTTTCACGCGTTCCTGCAAGGCCGCGATCTCATCCCACTGCCGTTTCAAGCGATCTACTGTCACTCCACCGGCATAGAACGCGGTCGGCGAATGATCTGTAATGGTGATGTACTTCATCCCCATGGTCTCAGCCGCTCTGACCATCTCCTCCAAAGTGTGTTTGCCGTCAGAATACGTTGTATGGCAATGCACCATGCCTTTGATATCTTCAAGAGAAAGCAGATCTTCAGGAAGTTTCCCGGTGCGAGCTGCTTCGATCTCGCCGTGGTCCTCACGCAACTCCGGCGGTATGAACTGCATATTGAGCCGGCGATATATGTCTGTTTCATTTTGCGGAGGGCGGCCAGCTGAGATCTTCTCGAGATCACTGACTCTTCCAAGCTTTTCCAGATGCGCATTGGATCCAGTTTGAATGAATAGCGTTGCGGCAAACTCTTTCGGCGTGACTGCCGTTATCGAAACTGATGCGCCGTCGGCTAATTCGACAGTGCATTTAGATTCATCCGATTGCGCCGACACGATTAATGGAAATTGAAGGAAACGCTTCAACAGCGCATGTGGATTCTTCGCACTCACGACGATGTCGATTGCCTCGATGGTTTCCACCCGTCGACGCAAAGAGCCAGCGAAACTGATCTGGTCAATTCCATCGATGGCCTTCAAGTATTCAATAACTCGATCGCCAATGTTCAATGCATGATGGAGATGAAGGCGTGGCTTCGGCTTGGTTTTCCTGTTTGAGATAGCTTCGAGTAACTTCTGCTCCGTCTTTGCACCAAAGCCTTTTAGATTTCTGATCGTTCCCGCTTCCGCTGCGGCTCTCAATTCTTCAACCGATGTGATGCCAAGTTCTTCCTGAAGCTGTTTGATTTTTGGAACGCTCAAACCGGGGACGGTGGATAGTTCAGCAATTCCTACGGGAAATTCAGCCTTTAGCCCTTTCAAAACTGACGATTCGCCAGTTAAATAGAGCTGTTTGATTTGCGAGGCCAGTGCGGCGCCAACGCGAGGTAACGATGTCAGTTGATCCTCAGCAACTAACTGCTCAAGATTGCTAACGCCTTGAATCGATCTCGCGCCCGCGTTGTAGGCTTTTGCTTTGAAACGATACTTCCCTCCCTTTAACTCCATCAGCGCAGCGATCTCCTGCAACGCCGCCGCAATGCCGAATTTGTCCAGCTGGGTTTTCCTTTGGTTAGGCATGTGATCGTGTTTTAGAAAATAACTTTCGCTTTTCGATAACACAATTGCAAAAAAGGTCACCAGCATAGGGCCTATATGACCTATAGGACCTATACTACTGGCTACTGACAAATAAAAGAGAATTCATTATGGGTATCGCATCAATTAATCCCACCACGGGAGAAACTGTCAAAACTTTCGAAGCTCTAAACAAGAGTCAAATCGTAGAACGACTTGCACGCGGCGCTGAAACCTTCAAGACATATCGCAGGACTTCGTTTTCAACACGCGCCGAGATGATGAATCGCGCAGCCGATGTCCTCGAGCGTGACAAAAGTGAACTCGGCAAACTGATGACGCTCGAGATGGGCAAGCCACTGAGAGCTGCGATTGGAGAAGCGGAAAAATGTGCCTGGGTTTGTCGATACTACGCCGAAAACGCGCAGCATCATCTCGCCGATCAGATTGTAGAAACCAACGCACGGAAGAGTTACGTTCATTTTCAGCCTCTCGGTCCAATCCTCGCGGTCATGCCCTGGAACTTTCCGTTCTGGCAAGTCTTTCGATTTGCCGCGCCAGCGTTAATGGCCGGGAATGTTGGCTTATTGAAACACGCTTCCAACGTTCCGCAGTGTGCTCTTGCAATTGAAGACATCTTTCGACGTGCGGGTTTTCCAGAGGGCGCTTTTCAAACGTTACTGATTGGTTCTGACGCCGTTGAATCAATTCTGAATGACGTTCGTATCGTTGCAGCTACTTTAACTGGCAGTGAACCGGCAGGCAGAAGCGTTGCAAGCATCGCCGGCCAGCAGATCAAGAAGACAGTACTTGAACTCGGAGGCAGCGATCCGTTTATCGTGATGCCGTCGGCGGATCTGGCCAAAGCTGTCGAAACGGGTGTTAAGGCGCGCACGATCAATAACGGTCAATCGTGTATAGCTGCAAAGCGCTTTATCGTTGCGAATGAGATTTACGAAGAATTCACCGAAAGATTTGTTCAGGGCATGAAGAACCTTCGTGTTGGCGATCCCATGGAGGAGTCAACCGACATTGGTCCACTGGCCACCCCTCAAATTCTGAATGATCTTGCTGAGCAAGTTGAAAAGGCAGTCGCAACTGGAGCGCGAGTCTTAACGGGAGCGCGTAAGTTAGATCGACCAGGTAACTTCTATGAACCAACCGTTTTGGACAACATTGATCCCTCAACGCCCGTTTCGTGTGAAGAGATATTCGGACCAGTGGCAATGCTTTTCCGCGTGAAGAATATTGAACAGGCGATAGCGATTGCCAACGCAACGACGTTTGGACTTGGTTCTGCAGCCTGGACCAACGACCCAGCGGAACAGTCAAAATTTATTGACGGTATCGAAGCAGGCAGTGTTTTTATTAATGGCATGGTAGCCTCAGATCCCCGATTGCCATTCGGAGGATTAAAGAATTCCGGTTACGGACGTGAGTTGGCAGAGTTTGGCATCAGGGAATTTGTGAACATCAAGACTGTTTGGATTGGTTGACGTTATTGCCGATTTCGTGAACCACAAGCCCTTTCTGCGCTTCCTCTGCGTCTCGGTGTTCTCTGCGTCTAGGCGTAATTAGAGACGTGAGGCAATGAGAAACCGCCGAGACGCAGAGAACGCCGAGACGCAGAGTTCGGCATTACTTTCTCATTTAGTGTCTTAGTGTCTTCGTGGTTTAATCTGACCCGCTAATGACTAATCAGGCATATCCCTTTGCGGACGTCTCGCTCGCGCGGCGACTTGAAAACGCCGAAGCGCATGGCAATATCCTGTTCATCGAAGCGCGCGCCAGAGCATTTCCGGATAGCGGCGCTAAATGGATGGAGGTCGCCGGCGCCCACGCGATGTTTGATGGAATCGACTCTCCAGTCACGCAGACATTCGGTTTGGGAATCTCTCAACCGATCACGCCGACTGATCTGGGAACGATCGAGCATTTCTTTCGGCATCGTGGTGCGCAGGTTTTTCACGAGGTCTCACCACTGGCTGATCCGTCAACCTTTGGCTTGCTAACTGAACGTGGTTATCAGCCTATCGAATTTACAAACGTACTGTTTCGACCGATCAGCAGTGACTTGCGTTTGTCAGTCGCTCCTAATAAAAAAGTGGATGTACATTTGCGGACACCTGAAGAGGAAGCCGTCTGGTCGGAAACTGCCCTGCAGGGTTGGAGTGAATTTGCAGAGTTGATTGACTTCCTGCGCGACATGGGTAGGGTACACGCAAAGTCGGAATCGCTCGGATTTCTTGCGACGCTCGATTCAAAACCCGTCGCAACAGGGATGATGTCGCTTCACGGCGGCGTCGGTCTATTGGCTGGAGCCAGCACGATTCCGGAAGCGCGACGTCAGGGAGCGCAACTCGCACTGCTTGAATACCGGCTACGATATGCCGCCGAACAGGGTTGCGATATCGCAATGATTGGGACCTTACCAGGCAGCGCCTCGCAACGTAACGCGGAACGGCACGGCTTCCGAATCGCGTACACACGAATCAAGTGGCAACTCGTGAGTCACTGAATTCGTGATGATTCGTGTCCTCCACACAGAATCGTCGAAAAGAAGTCCGATCCTCTAACACACGAAAGCTCTTCTGTCGGACTATTTGAAGAATTGTGGACGTTGAATTCGCCAGGGTTCTGTTGGACGGTGGCGGCCGAGGACGACCGCGCTCCGACTGAAGAGCTTTCGTGTGTTAGAGGATGGGACTTCTGTTGGACGGAGTCGGCCGTTGATAGAACGGAATTGAAACGATCCCTTCAATCTACTGGCAAACTCGTTTCGTTCTATGACAAAATTCGCAGCAATTAATTCAATCAAAGGTCAGTGATTTCAAGCTCGCAGAATTTGTCTGTCCGGAGGCCAGCTGTGAAATACGGCATTTACATCACCTTGTTGTTTCTTGCTTTACTCCTGCTCGCCGGATGCAAACACCAGGCGGCAACGCCGCCACCGCCATCTCCAAACTCCAACAGACAATCAGCATTATCATCCAGTTCACCGTCACACGGTCTGATCGATATCAACTCCGCCTCCAAGGAAGAACTGGAATCACTGCAGGGTATCGGCGAGGCTTATGCACAAAAAATTATTGACCACCGTCCTTATAGAGAAAAGAACGATCTTGTCAGGTTAAAAATCATCCCCGAATCAACCTACCATGCCGTTTCCGAACAGATTATTGCTCATCAAAAACAGTAAGCATTCATGGAGAGATCATCATGCAGGACTACGAGAAACTCGGCGCTTTCTACCTTGGCCGTCCCTATGACCTAAAAACGAAACAAGCAAAAGATGGGCTTTTGCTTTACGACTCAAAGGATTTGGTGACGCACGCGGTCTGTGTAGGGATGACAGGCAGTGGCAAGACCGGACTTTGCATTGCTCTGCTCGAGGAGGCTGCGATTGATGGCATTCCCGGAATCATTATCGATCCGAAAGGTGATCTGTCAAACCTGTTACTGACGTTCCCCGATTTAGCAGCCGATGATTTTGCGCCCTGGATTAACGAAGAAGATGCTCAAAAGAAAGGTTTGTCAGCTGCGGAATTTGCTTCCCAACAGGCTGAGTTCTGGAAAAAAGGTTTGAGCGAATGGGGCGAGGACGGTGAACGAATAAAGCGTTTGCGCAACGCGGCGGATTTTCGAATCTACACGCCCGGAAGTAACGCAGGTTTTCCCGTTTCAATACTTAAATCCTTCGCCGCTCCACCATCTGAAATTCGCGATGACAATGAGTTGCTAAACGAGCGAATCAACACTACTACGACAAGTCTCCTTGGCTTGCTCGGTGTTGAAGCCGACCCGATAAGAAGTCGCGAACATATTCTCATCTCAAACATTCTCAGCCGGGAGTGGACGGCAGGCAAAGCTCTGGATGTTGCTGGTTTGATTCAGAACATCCAATCGCCATCATTCACTAAAGTTGGTGTGATGGATTTGGAATCGTTTTTCCCTGCCAAGGATAGATTTGAGTTGGCGATGTCATTGAACAACCTCCTTGCGTCACCAAGTTTTGCAACGTGGATGGAGGGTGAGTCTTTGGACATTCAACAAATGCTGCATACGGACAGTGGGAAACCGCGCCTGGCAATCTTTTCGATCTCGCATCTTTCGGATGCTGAACGAATGTTCTTCGTTTCGATGTTGTTGAATCACGTGCTTGGTTGGATTCGGACGCAATCAGGAACCACGAGCCTTCGCGCAGTTCTCTATATGGATGAGATCTTCGGTTACTTCCCTCCGGTCGCGAATCCGCCCTCAAAATTACCTCTATTGACCTTGCTCAAGCAGGGACGAGCATTTGGTTTAGGCGTTGTTCTCGCAACTCAAAATCCTGTTGACCTTGATTACAAAGGACTCGCAAACACCGGCACGTGGTTTATCGGTCGCTTGCAGACAGAGCGAGACAAGGCGCGCGTACTCGAAGGGTTGGAAGGAATTGCAGCCGGAACGGGCCAAAAGTTCGATCGCCAGGAGATGGAGCAGATCCTCGCGGGACTTAGCAATCGCATCTTTCTTTTGAATAATACGCACGATGATGCACCCGAAGTATTTGAAACGCGCTGGGCCATGTCGTACTTGCGAGGACCGTTGACGAGAGTACAAATCAAAGCCTTGATGGATCCTATGAAAGGGCAGAGTGCAACAGCTCCGGCGTCTGTTCCAGAACCAGCAAAGCCGAGTGCGCCACCACCGTCGTCTAAGGCCCAAAATCAACGGCCGGTCTTACCGCCGGAAGTCACTCAATATTTCATTCCGGTTCGATCTTCAGGCGGTGCCACGTTGTCGTACCATCCGATGATTATTGGTGACGTCGAAATCCATTACAGCGATTCGAAGAAGGTTGACCTAAGTCAGAATGTCACGCTACTCACCGCGATTGTCGATGGTCCCGTGAACGTTGATTGGGACAAGAATGTAGCGGCTGACCTGCCGGTTGAGGATCTCGAAAGCGAGCCACAATCTGGTGCGCAATTTGGCCAGGTTCCATCCGCTGCCAGTAAGGCTAAGAATTACGATGCGTGGAAAAAAGATCTTTCAAACTGGGTTTACCGCAATCAGCGCCTCGAACTGTTGGAGAGTGAAGCGTTGGATGTTGCTTCAAATCCAGGCGAGAGCGAACGAGACTTTCGCGTAAGACTGCAACAACTCGCACGTGAGCAGCGCGATGGCGCGGTTGAGGAACTGCGTCAGAAGTACGCACCCAAAATCGATCAGTTAAATGAAAGAAAGCGACGTGCGGAACAGGCAGTCGAACGAGAAGCCGAGCAAGCAAAGGGTCAGAAGTTACAAACCGCGATCTCTTTCGGCGCCACTTTGCTCTCTTCGTTTATGGGAAGAAAAACTGTCAGCCTTTCGACGCTGGGCAGAGCAACAACGGCTGTGCGCGGCGTTGGCCGTTCAATGAAAGAATCAGAAGATGTCACTCGCGCACAGGATAATGTCGCGGCTATTGACCAACAACTTGTTGCTCTTGATCAGCAGTTTAAAGACGAAACCGCAAAACTCGAGCAAGCGTACGATCCGCAGACCGAAGAGTTAGGTAAAGTAAGTCTTAAGCCGACAAAGACAAACATTGCTGTGAAGTTCATGTCTCTGGTGTGGGCACCGTACTCGGATGACAAACCAGCTTGGGAATAGATTGTCCGATATGCTTTAGCTTATCGGACACTAAAAAGGAGACAATCATGGAAGAACTAGTCAAACAAGTCGCACAACGGACTGGCATTTCGGAAGACAACGCAAGAACCGCCGTAACGACTGTGCTTGGATTCTTAAAAGACAAACTGCCGGCTCCGATTGCCGGCCAGATTGATAACGTGGTCGGTGGCGGTGGTGAAGGCGGTGGGCTGGGAGAAATAGGATCAGCCGTCGGCGGACTGTTGAAGTAACAAAGCAATAGGTCCTATAAGTCCTATAGGTCCTATACTCCTGACTACTGACGATCCCGATGATTCTCCCCCGACTAATTTCACTTTGCCTACTAATCGGCACTGCCAATCTCTCATGGTCGAGGTCTGCTCAAAAAACAACTAACCACGATCTTGAAGTCGCCTCCAGGTTTGCTCCCGTCTTCTATCAGGCACTTGGCGACAAACCTCGAAATGATTACATCACCAATTTCGACTTCGACGGCGATTGGCGGGGCGATAACAATTGGAACAACGCCGCAAACAAAGACCTTCCTCTCAAGGCTTATATCTATTTTTCAGTCTGCGAAACGGTCACGCATTTCTTTATTCACTATGCCGTCTACCATCCACGCGATTACAAAGGTGGTGAACGTAGAGGCGCCCTCTTAAGCGAGTTGATCAGGGAAGGAGCAAAGCGCGGCGGAAAGTACGATCCAACGGGTCTCGCGGATGAAGCAACTCTGGCCCATGAAAATGACATGGAAGGTGCGCTCGTGGTCGTGGAAAAAGATGGCAAGGATCTCACTGAGGCTCACGTCGCTTTTGTTGAGACGCTGCATCACAACAACTTCAGTCATTACCGGCCAGGCGATCCGCAAGAAGGTGTATTGCCAATTAAACTCGAAGGTAAGCGTCCTTTGCTGTACGTAGAACCGAAAGGTCACGGAATCGAGAGCTTTGATGGTGACGAAAAACAAACGGCGAAGAAGACCTTTCTGCGATACGTCTACGCGGGACGGGCTGATAATCCAGCGCAAGCTGACTTCGTTTGTAGTGATCTCGAAAAGACGCCTTGTAATAAATCGGTCGGTTATCAATTGGTTCCGCTCAGTGGTCTTTGGGCAAAAGTCGCGACCGAACCAAATCAAACGTACGGGGTGGTGTTTGACTACGGTGAGATCAAACTAATGACAAGCCTCACAACCGGTGAACCTACGGAACAGACTTTCAAAGTAGGCAAAGTTGGATGTGCGTTTCTGGGTAAGGTTGGTGGCGTTAACATGGCGAGGCCACCCTGGGGCTGGTTCGATCGCGACGAACGTGAGCAAAAGTTGGGTATGTGGTTTTTCGATCCCGCGACGGTTATCAAAAAGGATTTCAAACTTGACGAAAATTTCTCGACCGTCTATGTCCGACTACCGTTTTGGGCGAAAAAGTAGCGTCTGACGAACTTTAGTTTGTCGATCGTCATTCTTCACGGCCCGTGAATTTTCGCTTTCCTTAACTCCCAGCGTGCGTGTTGGCCGCAACGACAAACTAAAGTTCGTCAGACATTCGTTAATCTCATCCACCCTTGTACTAAACCAGAAACTAGTTTATTAACCCTCCGATGAAAATTGCACTCAGATACGGACTAATTATTACGGCCGGCGTCATTGCGTGGACGCTCATTGCGCATGCCTTAGTACCAAACCCTCGATCCGCTGTTCACACTCTCGGTGCGTTCACATTCTTTAATCTCCTCCATTTCGCGGCGATATTTCTCGGAATCAAAGCGTGGGAACGTGAACACCATGAAAAACCAACATTCAAAGATGGAGTGAAACAAGGTGTCTGGATCTCTGTAGTTTACGCAGTAACAGCATCTCTCTACTTCGCTATAACTCTAATGGTAATTGGTACAAAGTGGATGGCTGCAGAAGCAACGTCACCAAATGAGCCGATGTCGAGGGTGGCTCTGAAGGCATTTGCCGGATTGACATTGATGACAATCTTTTTTGGTCTCATCTATTCGACATTGATTTCGTTTGTTCTGGCCAAACGTCTCTCAACCGACGCTTAGTTACACTTCCATAAAAAACGGCTCCAACCGAGTGGCCCTCAGTTTGCAAATTTGGCCAGTTCGCTGTGACACAGCGACGGCAGGCCGTCGCACTCCAAGGAGGTCGTGTTATCCTACGCCGCCATGAGTATCTGGACTGACCTACTCGAAACGGCTGTCCACGCTCCTTCACCACACAATGTACAACCATGGCGCATTAAGATTCTGAGCGAGACTCAAGCCGATCTCTTCATTGACTCTGCTCGGACCTTGCCAAAGGAAGACACGACCGGCAGTTTCATCATCCTGACCATGGGGATGTTCATTGAAGCGTTGCGAATACTGGCTGCAAACAAAGGCTTTCACCTGAAACATTCCATCTATCGTGAGGCCTCCTGGTATGCACGCGAGATTCTCAACACAAGAGCCCAGGTCTTTCTGCCATTTGCTCGACTGCAACTGACCGCCACTGTCCAGGTTCAAGGTCTCACCGATGCGGCAACATTTCTCAAACGGCGCACGTCACGGATTTCGCTTAAGCCAGATCCGATTCCAACGGAGGATATCGAAGTCCTCTGGTTACTTGCTGACACGTGGAAACATCGATTTGAAGTAATAACCGACAAAGATTCGATCGAACGCATTCTAAAAAAGAATACCGAAGCCGTGTTTGAGGATCTCAATCATCGCGATTACCACGATGAGATCGTCGAATGGTTTCGTTTCACTGATAAGAAATCCAAGGAAACTCGCGATGGGCTCGACTATCGCTGCATGAATACTTCTCGAAGTGCATTTTGGTTATCAGCTCGCGCACCAAAACTTCTGCAGCTACCGTTGACGAGCACGATACTCGCCAAGGTTTACAGGCGGCAATTGGGCCTTGTGCCAACTCTTGGCATGCTGGCGGGAAAGTTTTGGGCCGCGGAGAGTGCGTTCGAGACTGGAAGTTTTCTAATGCAGTTTTGGCTGGCCACTGCCGAACACAACCTCTATATCCACCCTTTTGGTAATCTGGTGACAAATAAGAAGGCGGCAGCGTGGCTGTTGAATGAAACCGGAGTCTCTGACATCTGGTTAATCTTTAAGATCGGTTACTCCGATGAACCACCGAAGAGTTACCGTCGCACGGTAGAGGAGATACTGCTTGACTAGACGCTTGCTGCTTTGGTCAACACTCTGGATCCTTTGGGTCATCAGAGTCTTCATCAGCATCGATCGTCGCACCTATATGTTTCTTAGTGTCGGTCGACTACAACCCTTGTTGACACGAATTGGCTTGATGCGCGCCGAAGCAGTTTTCCTGAAAGCCAAAGACAGATGCCCTGCTTACCAACAGTTTCTGCTGAACGAAGGTTACAAAAACTCGGGACAATGGTCGTTGTCAGGCGTTCCCGTGATGACAAAGGAAAACTACGTCAAAAAATTCAGCATTGAAGAACGCTGTTATGACGGTCGAATTCCAGCAGAAGGGGTGGTTATCGATGAGTCCTCTGGTTCATCGGGCGTGCCAAACAACTGGGTACGAAGCGCTCAAGAACGGGAAGACGTCAAACACATTTTGCAACTCAATTATCAACTCATTTATCGGGATAGCGGTTGTATTCTGCTGAACTGTTTTGCACTTGGACCGTGGGCAACAGGGATGAATGTCTCCATGTCGCTGGTCGAGGTGGGGATTCTAAAATCAATAGGCCCTGATCAGAAGAAGTTGGAGAACACGCTTACGATCTTCGGGCCTGATTACCGATATCTGATTTTCGGATATCCACCATTCATCAAATCATTTGTCGATTCAACGAACCTGGATCTGTCCCGCTTCCGAATGGATCTGATCGTTGGTGGCGAAGGTATCTCAGAGAGTCTTCGTTCTTATCTGCTGAACACGTTCAAGACGGTGATTTCGTCTTACGGAGCTTCGGACCTCGAAATTAATATCGGTGTGGAAACGCCACTCACGATAGAGCTGCGCCGTCTTTGCCTGAAGGATCGAACGTTGTGCGAACGTCTCTTTGGCCGGCAGTCTCCACCGATGATCTTCCAATACAACGCGCTCGACTACGTTATCGAGATGCAGGAGAACGGCGAGCTGCTGTTTACGATTGGACGCCAGACTAGTGCAGCACCCAAAATCCGCTATAACCTCAAAGACTTTGGTGGCGTAATGTCACATCGCACGTTGAGCGCGAAACTGGCTGAACAGGATTTGCGGATCGAAGATCTCCCAGGGCCACAGAGCCGATTTCCGATCCTGTATGTTTTTGGGCGAGCAGATCTCACGGTGCCGTTTTACGGGGCGAAGGTTTATCCAACTGACATCGAAAACATCATCAATGCGCACCCAGCGTTGGTGAAAGAGATCAATTCGTTTCAGTTGTCCTCGTATGAAGACCCGGGGTTAAATCGACGGCTGCGGATTTACCTCGAGAGACGAAAAAACTTCGAGGGCGTGCTGCCTGAAGGCTTACGAGATCTTTTCTTCGACGGTTTGTGTGACTGTAACCAGGATTTCCGCGAGGTCACTCGAATGTTTGAACGCGATTGCGTGGAGGTTGAAGTCTTTGAATTCGAAACCGGGCCGTTTGCTGGTAGGGATATCAGAATCAAGAACAAGTACATAAGCTAATGCGATTTCTTAACGGTTGGTCTCTCAAACTGTGCACTCACCCGCTACCAAAGCTGTAAAGATAATCAAAGACCTCGGTCCTGGGACCGCAGGTGTCCCCGCCTGCCCAAGTCGCGCGCTACCCTGATCAGGTATACAACTCTTCGCTAAGTAAGTTCCTTCAAGTAACTCACTTGGTTAGATTGGACGCGGGCAGGCGGGGACGCCTGTGGTCCCAGCACCGAGGTCTTTGATTATTTTCACAGCTTCTGCCGCGAGTTGGTGCTGACTTGATCCAAGTGGCACCGCTTTCTCGCACCCGTGTTATGCTACCGCGCTCCAACAATGCGTCGGCACTACGATTGCTCACACGAGTAACGGATGAGAACCAACAACCTCATAACGCTCGGGATTTCATTTCTTGCCGTCGTCTTTCTTACGGCGTGCAGCACGGAACGAAAATCAGAAAATAAACAACTCACGCTCGCCGTAAACTCCGGAGTCGAAGGCGATGCGCTCAAACAAGCTGCACTCGACTACGAGAAGCAGACCGGCGTCCATATCAACATCGCTGAATTCCCTTACGCGAATCTGTTCGAGAAAGAGCTCATAGATCTAAACGCAGAGACAGGCGCCTACGATCTGATAATGCTCGACGATCCGTGGTTTCCACGTTTTGCCACGAAACAATTCCTGACTGATCTTGGCCCGTTAATGCAGAAGCGCGGCCAGGTCAGCCCCGACCCGGATTTCGTTTCGACATCGATCGCTCTTTGCCGGTATCCCTACCAAACCGGAGCGCTTTATGCCTTACCGTACGTTGGCAATTCGCAGTTGTTTTTCTACCGCAAGGACCTTTTTGAAAAACATAAGCTCAAAGAACCTTTGAAATGGGATGATGTGCTCGCGGCGGCGAAAATAATCCAGGAGAATGAAAGCGAAGGCGGTAAGACTTACGGCTATGTCATGCGAGCGGCCCAAGGTAATGCAGCAGTCGCCGACTTTATGCCAATCTTCTGGGCTTTCGATGGTGAGATGTTCGATGGTTCAGGTAAGCCAACAGTCAATAGCCCGCAAGGGATCGCGGCGCTGAAGTTCATGCTCGAGCTGGGCAAGTATTCACCACCAGGTTATCCGAGTTTCAACGCAGACGAGGTCGGCGCACACCTGTTGCAAGGCACCGCCGCGATGTCGATTAACTGGCCGGCATGGATCAGCTCATTTAGTGATGCGACAAAATCGAAGGTGATTGGGAAGATGGCGTTTACGACCTTGCCGGCAGCAGCAAAAGATGGGCAAGCTGAAATTGGTAACTGGCTGATTGCGATTCCAAAAGACTCGCGCAACGCTGAAGCTGCGATCGACTTTCTGCTTTGGGCCACTAGTTCTGAGCAAATGAAGCTTTCCGCACAGCGCGGCAATCCGCCGACAAGACGTTCGCTCTTTAAGGATGCTGAGCTTGTCGCAAAGTTTCCGTCTTATCCGGCGCAGTTAAAATCTCTCGAGACTTCGCGTCCAAGGCCCAGAACTCCGCAATGGAATGAAATCGAAAATGTCTTTGGGATCTTTTTATCCAAAGCGAATAGTGGTGAACTAACGCCCGAGGACGCAATGAACCAGGCGAATACCGAAATTGAAAAGATCGTTCAGCGCGCACAATAGTCGCGACCTTCTCTTCGCACTCCTGTTAATTACGCCGGCTTTGGTCGTGCTGCTTTCGTTGTCGATCTATCCTCTGCTCTATTCGATCACGATCAGCCTGCAAACCGAAACTGCTGATGGCATCAAGTGGGGCGTTTCAAATTTTTCCCGTCTCATCTCGGACACCTTTTTCCTCACTGCAATGGCTCACACGTTCATCTATGCAGCGGCCGCGCTTGTCTTCGAGTTCTTAATCGGCTTGTCACTCGCACTTCTGCTGAACAGCCAGATCCGTGGACGCACTTTTTTTCGCGCGGCCCTGCTTGTCCCGATGATGTTGCCGACGGTTGTTGTCGGCGTCGTTTGGCGATTGATGTTGAATCCAAACTTTGGCGCCATCAATGGAACGCTTAAAGAGGTCGGGGTAAACACAGAACCACTCACTTGGACTGCTTCACCGAAATTGGCATTGCTCTCAGTAATCGCAGTTGACGTGTGGCAGTGGACTCCGTTCGTGTTTCTTGTATTACTCGCCGGTCTTCAGGCAATTCCGCAAGAACCGTATGAAGCGGCGCTGATAGACGGTTCAAGTCGTTGGCAAACATTTCGGTACGTAACTCTACCGTTGCTCAAACCAGCCATTCTCATTGCGCTGCTCTTGCGAACTATGGATCTGCTGCGAGTCTTTGATCAGATCTTCATTCTTACCGAAGGCGGCCCCGGATTCGCCACCGAAACTATCAGTCTCTATATCTACCGAACGGCGTTTCGTTTTTTTGATTTTGGTTACGCCGCGGCAATGTCCTTTGTGCTTCTTGCTCTAACCAATGTGATCAGCACCATCTACATTCGTTTTCTGCAGACTAAGCAGGCGCCCACTTAGATGACACGGTTGTTGAAATACCTGTTCCTGATAGCAGCTCTGCTGAGCGCACTTGTCCCCGTCTATTGGATGGTAACGATTTCGTTGAAGACGGAAATAGATCAGTTTGCGACTCCTCCACCCTGGCTGATTTTTTCTCCAACTCTCGAGCATTACTACGACGCCTTCTTAGCGCGATCGTTCGGGCAATACCTGATTACCAGCGCTGTTGTAGCGGTCGCGTCAACTGCCATAGCCTTAGTGATCGGAACACTCGCAGCGTATTCATTGGCGCGTTTCCGTTTGCCATATGGCCTTGATAACAAGTTGTCGCTGTGGATTCTCTCGACGCGAATGTTTCCAGCGATCGTCACTGCTGTGCCGTTGTTCCTGATGATGCGGGATCTACGTCTACTCAATACGAGATTGGCGTTGATAATCGTTTACACCGCGTTCAATTTGCCCTTTGTAGTTTGGATGATGCGCGGATTCTTCGCTGAAGTTCCGCGCGATCTCGAAGAAGCTGCGCTGGTGGATGGCGACTCTCGTCTTGGCGCTTTATGGAGAGTTGTCTTGCCGCTGGTGACACCGGGCCTGGCGGCCACAGCAGTGTTTTGTTTGATCGTCTCGTGGAACGAATTTCTATTCGCACTGGTGTTGACTCAAACGGACGCCGCGATGACGCTGCCAGTTGGCATCGCCGGACGAGTGACGCAGTATGAAATCAAATGGGGAGTGATGAGTGCGGCGGGCGTGGTGGCAATCGTTCCGATACTGGTGTTTGCATTGGCCGTGCAGAAGTATTTGGTTAGAGGATTGTCGTTGGGAGCGGTGAAAGGTTAAGTCTTTGGAGTGCGACGGCCTGCCATCGCTTTGTCATCGCGACATTCCAAAGACACGAGTCACTGTAACAGAGCGGCGGGCAGGCCGCCGCACTCCAAACTAGATGTCGATCGTTTTTCAAAATGTGTCCAAACTCTTCGGCAACACCAACGTCGTCGATGATCTTTCGTTGACCATCAACGACGGTGAGTTTGTCGTCTTGCTCGGACCCTCAGGATGCGGCAAGACAACAACACTGCGCATGCTCGCTGGACTGGAGATGGTATCTTCGGGAGACATTCTCATCAACGGTGAACGCGTTAACGATGTGCCTGCGCAACATCGCGATCTCGCAATGGTATTTCAAAGCTATGCTCTCTATCCGCACATGACCATCGCAGAGAATATCGGCTATCCGTTGCGTGTGAGGAAACTCGATGCGAATACTCGCGCGGATCGCGTGAAGAGTGTGGCAGCCATGCTGGAGATCGATGAACTCTTGCAACGCAAGCCGAGGGAACTTTCCGGCGGCGAGCGGCAACGGGTCGCACTTGCGCGTGCAATTGTGCGTGAGCCGCGCGCCTATCTGATGGACGAACCGCTTTCTAATTTAGATGCGAGACTTCGTGTGCAGATGAGAGGCGAACTCAAACACCTGCAACACGAACTGGGAACTACGACAATTTATGTAACCCACGACCAGGCTGAAGCCATGACACTCGCGCATCGGGTCGCAGTGATTCGTAAAGGAAGGCTGCAGCAGTTCGACAGCCCAATGAACATCTATGAACAACCGGCGAACAAGTTTGTCGCAGAGTTTGTCGGCAGTCCGAGCATGAACTTTGTTGACGGTGAGATTGATAAAGACACTTTCGTGAGCAAAGATCTTTCGGTGCAGCTCGCCAGGGAACAAATTGAACGCCTGTCTAGTCACGTCGGTACCGGAATTATTTTAGGAATTCGCCCGGAACACGTTCATGTCAACGAAGAAGCACGCGAGGGATCGTTGCCGGCGAAGGTTTATGTAACCGAGCTTATGGGTAACGAAACTCTGGTGTTTGTAACAATAGGCGAAAACAGATTCATCGCGCGTGCGGCGGCTGGATTTCGGGCTGAGCTTGAAACGAAAGTATGGCTGAGCTTTGACGCTGAGCAATTTCATTTTTTCAATGGTCAAACCGGCGCACGCATTTAATATCGTTTTCCCGACAAGGCATCGCACTTGGGAAGCAGTCAGTACCACCTCGCGGTAGCGGGCGGGTGCGCAGCCTCCGAAGCGCGACCAAACAGACTCCGCACCCACCCACTACCGCGAGCTGGTACTGACTGCATCCAAGTTGAGTTGATTTCACAAAAAAAGCGCAGGCGAGAACCTGCGCTCTTCTTGTCTTCGATTGTGTTAGATCTACGACGCAGTCTTTGCGCCTTTGTTAGGTTGCGGCGTAATTCTCAGGTACGGCTTGGGAGCTCGCCATCCTGCTGGAAACTTCTCTTTCGCAGCTTCGTCTGACAGCGCCGGCACGATAATTACATCTTCGCCGTCTCTCCAGTTCACGGGAGTAGCGACGCTGTAGTTCGATGTTAACTGCAGGGAGTCAATCACACGCAGGATCTCGTCGAAGTTTCGACCGCAGCTCGCCGGATATGTGATGTACAGTCTGACTTTCTTATTCGGGTCAATCACAAATACCGAACGCACAGTAAACACGTCAGAAATCTCTGGGTGAATCATGTCGTAGAGTTCAGCGATCTTATGATCGGGATCCGCGATAACGGGGAAGTTCAGGGCCGAACCCTGCGTTTCCCTTATGTCCTCAGCCCAACGTTTATGTGAATCGGTCGGGTCTACGCTTAGGCCAATAACCTTCACGCCCCGTTTTTCAAACTCGGGTTTGGATTTAGCTACATAACCCAGCTCGGTTGTACAAACCGGTGTGAAGTCCTTGGGGTGTGAAAACAGTACCGCCCAGCTATTGCCGATCCATTCATGAAAATTAATCGGGCCTTCAGTAGTATCTGCTGAGAAATCGGGTGCAATATCGCCTAGTCTTAGGGCCATTTTTGTCTCCTTTACTTGACGGAAAACATATCCCAATCAAGCTGATCGGGATTCAACGGGTCGTTTCTTTAACCTGTACGACGCTTTTACAACGTGCGTGGCGCTAAGTCAAACCGGCCAAGCGTGTTTGGAAGAGCTCAGCACAACTCTGTGCCTCTCTTTATCTCTTGTGTTACGCGAAACTCTCTGCGCTTCCTTTGCGTTCTCTGCGCCTCACTAGAAACTCCCGAGTCCAGACACCTTGGAAAAAACAGCAAACATTCAATAGAACAAGTCGTTCTATTTTGAGTTTCATCTTGTTATCTGCTTGGCTTGTACAAGCAAGAAACGCTCTGCAGTCAAGATGGGGGGCGCACAGTCTACAACCGCAGAGGCGCAGAGAACGCAAAGGAAGCGCAGAGGAATCCAAATCGGCGTACTCGGTGGATAGTGGTATTCTTCGCAAACAAACTCAAAAGGATAAGAAATGAAACTGGCCTTAAATGGCGCGACAACGATGCGCGCTGACTTGTTGACCGATATCGAGGCCGCACAAGCCGCCGGCTTCGATTATCTGGAAATCTGGGCGTCAAAGCTGCGCGATTTTCTCAAACACAAGTCCGCGGCGGATCTCGATCAACTTTTTCTTGCTCATAACATTCGTCCGCTCAGCATAAATTCAATCGAACACGTTACGTTTCGTGACGCTGAGGCTTACGAATCGATCAAGCAGCAGTGTCGGGAGCTGAGTTCAATCTCCGCCCGGATCAACTGTCCATTCATTGTGGTGGTGCCCGGAAGAATTCCGCAGCAAGGCGCAACGAGGAAACAGGTGATTGACGAGTCCGCACGTGTGCTTAACGAGCTGTGTGATATCGCTGCGGAGAAGGACGTCGCGCTTGCTTTTGAGTTCTTAGGTCAAACGGATTGTAGTGTGCAAACCCTGGAACTCGCTCACGAGATCGTTCGCACAACAAATCGAACGAACCTTGGACTGGTGATTGATAGTTTTCATTTCTACGCGGGAGACTCAACTATTCAGATGATTCAAGCGCTAGATCCGAACCTGCTCTATGTCTTTCACATCAACGATGCGGAAGATCGCCCGCGAGAATTGTTGAACGATAGTCATCGGTTGTTACCTGGGCGTGGGATTCTTCCGCTCCGAAGTATGATCTCTGCATTCGAAAGAATTGGTTATGACCGTGTTGCCAGTGTAGAAATATTTCGTCCGGAGTATTGGGAGATGGATCCGTTCGAACTAGCAAAGCAAGCGAAACAAGCTACGGAGCAGGTGTTGTCGGTCGACCTCGTAGATAGTCAGTAGCAAATAGGTCCAATAGGTCCTATAGGTCCTATACTGAATTAATGAAAATCAAAGTTGGAATCATCGGAGCCGGATACATCGCCGGAGTTCACGCTGGCATTCTAAGAAACGACGAGCGTGTTGAACTGACTTGCATTCACGACCTGGTACCTGCGAATGCTGAGAAACTGGCGCGATCGTACGCCGCTGACATTAGTCAAACAGCCGAACAGCTCCTCGATTCCTGCGATGCCATCTACATCACGACACCAAACACTAAGCACGTGCCCCTTGCCATTGCCGCAATCGAAGCCGGTAAGCACGTTTTCTGCGAGAAACCTCTCGCAACAACCGTTGGCGATGCGCAACTGGTGTTTCAGAAGGCACAATCGAGCAGATCGGTATTTCAAGTCGGACACAATCGCCGCTTCGCCCCGGTGTACGCAACTCTGAAACAAATCTTGAGCGAGACCCATAAACCTCATTCAGCCCACCTCAAGATGAATCGCGGTGAGCTATTGAAGCCTGTTTGGACGGGTGACCCTTCAGTTACCGGGGGCTTTCTTTTTGAAACTACGATCCACATGTTTGACATGGCAAGGTTTCTCTTCGGCGAGATTGAAAGTCTGATCGCGGTAGGGTCAAAGCACGAATACGCCGAGATAGACGACTTCTCGGTCCTCCTGAAATTTGTTAATGGTATGCAGGCCACACTTTGCTCTTCGGCCGATGCGAGTTGGCTATTCCCGTTCGAACGCGTGGAGGTTTTTTGTCATCATGCAACGCTGGTAACGCGCGAGATGGAAACACTAGTTTGCAGCAGCAACCTCGCCGGGCATTTCAGTGAACATTCGATGCACCAATTGCCCCGCGATGAGAAATGGGGTTACGTTCAGGAAGACCGCGCATTCATCGATGCTATCGCTAATAACTCTGCGCCGCCGGTTACTGCATTTGATGGATTGATGTCAGTGAAGCTCGTCGAGGCGGTATACAAATCCGTGGAGGAAGGCGGGAGTTCCGTTTTCATAAAATAAGTCCTATAGGTCGAATAGGTCCTATACAATTCTGATTGTTATGAACCGCTGTCACTGGGCCAAAACCCCTTTATCAATCGCCTACCACGACGAAGAGTGGGGCGTTCCGCAACATGATGACCCGACCCTTTTCGAGTTTCTGATCCTTGAAGGGGCCCAGGCCGGCCTGAGCTGGGAAACAATTCTTCAAAAGCGCGAAAACTATCGCAAAGCGTTCAATCGTTTCGATCCAGCTAAGGTCGCCAGGTATGGCGATGAAAAAATCGCCGAGCTTCTGAGTAACGCAGGAATTGTTCGTAACCGCTTGAAAATCGCTTCAGCAATTGCGAATGCCCAGGCTTTTCTGAACGTGCGTCGCGAGTTCGGCAGTTTTGATAAATATGTCTGGCAATTTGTGAATGGCAAGCCGCTCAAGCGCAAACGCGGTCAACCAGTGCTCGCGAAAACTGATATCTCAGACGCGCTCAGCAAAGATCTAATCAAGCGTGATTTCCGTTTTGTCGGGTCGACTATCTGTTATGCATTCATGCAGGCAGTGGGAATGGTGAACGATCATGATTGGAACTGCTTTCGCTATCGCCAGCTATGAAATGCTGTGAAAGGAGCCCGTGAATGTCTCAACTACGCGTGTTCGCGATGTGTGTTTCCAGCCTTGCTCTCATTAATAGTTGTCAAAGCTATACGTCTGGCTTACAGCGAAGTGTCGTGCGCGCTAATGAAACAGCGGCGATAGCACTCCTGAGGACCATCTCTATTGCAGAAAGAACCTACAGCCTCAGTAATGATGGCGAATACGCAACACTGAAACAATTGGTCGACTCCGGCAACCTCGATGCCCGCTACGGCGGAGAAAAACCACTCCGGGATTATGTAATTACTCTAAAGGTAACACCCAAGGCTCCGGGAGCAGCCGAGGGATCGTACACTTGTAATATGGATCCCGATAAGACTGGTGAAATCGTCGGGCGACATTTGTATATCGATTCAACCACCAGCAGCATTCACATCAATGATAGTCAACCTGCAACCGCAACGGACAAGTTCATCGATTGAAGTACCGACGGAATGTTCGACGAACTTTAGTTTGTCGCCGTGGCCCAAACGAGACTGTGGGGTAACAGCTCGTTCCTGGAATGTTGATCGAAGTCGGTGACAACGACAAACTAAAGTTCGTCGGACGTTCCATTGTTGAGAAAAGGCAATGCAAAAAATAAATCTTCAACAAAAGCTCTCGCTAATAAACGATCACTGGAATCCAAGAATCGCAGGCGAACTAAATGGCCAGTACATAAAGTTGGTGAAGTTCAAAGGACCGTTTACCTGGCACCACCACGAAACAGAAGACGAGCTGTTCATGGTTGTCCACGGGCGATTCCGAATGGATTATCGTGATGAATCAAACTCGGACCAATCGATTTGGATTGAACCAGGCGAAATGATCATTGTTCCGCGAGGTGTTGAGCATTGCCCGGTGGCGGAAGAGGAATGCGAAGTTCTTCTCTTCGAGCCAGCCTCAACTTTGAACACTGGCAACACAGAAAACGAGTTCACGCGCAAGACCCTGGATCAGATTTAAAACTCTCTGCGTTCTCAAAAGTCGAAAGTCAAAAGTCGAAAGTCCACGACATTCGGGGCCGCAGTCCACGACGTTCGACTTTTGACTTTTGACTTTCGACTTTTGAGAACGCAGAGGAAGCGCAGAGAAGAACTCCCACCCAATTTTTCTAATGCAGCGGAGTCTCCTTTCATGCGAGTATTAGCAAGCTTGAAAGGAGAGTTGAATGAACGTTGCTCAATTGAAGTCCTTACTTACTGCAGTTGCACTTGTTCTCCTACTGGTACCAATAACTCACGCACAGTCTGCATCAACCTTGGCCCAGCTTCCGGAGGCTGATTCTGTCATTTACCTGAGTCCTCAAAAGATCTTCAACGAAGTCGGTCCCAGGGTAATGGAGCCCACAGAAGTAACGAAAATGCGCGCCTCGTTCGCAGATATCAAACGTAGCATCGGCATCGATCCTGCGAGTGTCGAGTACCTGGCGATTGCAATTCGATTTAATAAACCCACTGCGGATTTAAATTTTTCGCCGCCGGATCTTCTGACAGTTGCCGGGGGAGATTTTAGTGCGGACTCTTTGATTACTTTGATTGGTTTGTACCTGCAGGATAAAGCGCGGACGGAAAAACATGGATCGAAGACACTGACAGTCCTGCAGATCGATCCGATTGTGGAAGCGGCCGCTAAGAATCCCTTTCTCAAGTCCTTTGCAGAAATAGGTGTCGTCGCGCTGAATTCGAATACGATTGCATTTGGTAACGTCAATTACGTGAAAGCAGCGATCGATGCAAGTGAAGGCAATGGCCGTTTGAGTTCGAACACAATTACGTCGCTGCTGCGCAATCCCAACACTCTGATCAGCGCTGCCGGTTCACCGCTGACTGCGTTCGCAAAAAGTTTTGGTCTGCTGGGCACGCAGTCGGTTGCTCGTGATCCTCGTTGCGAGACTAAACTCGGTGACTTTTATGCGGCGATCACATTGGAGGGAACAAACTTCAGTCTGCGTGGTGCAATGAACGCCGACAATCCCGACACGGCTAAGATCATGAACGGTCTCCTCTCGGTAATGTTCCAGCAGGCTATCAACTACATTCCTGAAAAAGAGACACAAAGCGCACTTAAGAACATCACGATTCTTCCAAAGGAGAGTGAGGTCGTTTTTGAAGCTGAGGTTCCGCAGTCCACGGTAGCCACGTTTATTCGCAATATGTCACAACCGAGAAAGGAATTGATGGAAGTAACATCAACACCAACGCCGAAACCAAAACCGAAACCAAAGCGACGAGTGCGTCGTAAGTAACGAGGTACGACATGCTGTTAGCCTGTCGTCGATCGTTTTGCGCTACTCTTAATCAGACATCTGCTTTCGGAAGCAACGACAGGCTAACAGCCTGTCGTACAACCCAGAATGAAAATCTATTTTGCTGGCGCCATCCGCGGTGGCCGCGAAGACACGAGCATCTACCTTCAGATTGTTTCAATGTTGAAGCGATACGGAACGGTACTGACTGAACATGTAGGTGATCCGAACCTGGACGTCAAAGGTGAAGAACTTTCCGATCAGCAAATCTATGATCGTGATCTCGAATGGTTGAAGAGTTGTGATTGTTTGGTTGCGGAAGTGACTAAGCCAAGTCTTGGAGTAGGTTTTGAGATTGGTAAGGCGACCCAATGGGAAATACAAGTTCTGTGTCTTTACCGTCCATCAGAGTCGCGATCACTTTCAGCAATGATCGCTGGATGCGATAAGGTTACAGTTGAGACTTATCGCCGTGTCGATGAACTGGATGCTATCTTTGCCAGGCACTTGACCGGATGAACAGCTCTTCTCTGCGTCTCTGCGTCTCTGCGTTCTCTGCGTCTCTGTGGTTAAGTCGGTTCAGCCATACTAACACCGCAGAGACGCAGAGGACGCTAAGATACGCAGAGAGTTTCATAGATATGTCGACTATCTTAACTGACATCGAAATCCGCGTTCTTGGATCACTTGTTGAGAAGCAAGTGACCACGCCCGAATACTATCCACTGTCTCTGAATGCCCTGACTCTCGCGTGCAATCAAAAGAACAATCGCAATCCCGTAACCTCTTATGCGGAAGCGCAGGTTGAACAAGCAGTGGAGACTTTACGTGAAAAGAACCTGGCCTACGTTTTCTATGGCAGCACAAGTCGCGTTCCCAAATACAAACACGTGCTGCCGGAAGTCATGCACTTAAGTCACCCTGAAGTTGCCGTAATGTGCGTCTTGATGTTGCGTGGCCCACAGACTCCTGGTGAACTTAGAGGGAATGCGTCGAGACTTCACGAGTTCACGGGACTTGAAGAGATCGAACAAACTCTGAATGGGTTGATCACACGTGATGAACCATTAGTCGTCCGATTACCACGACAGCCGGGCCAAAAGGAAGTCAGGTTTGCACACCTGCTGGCTGGTGATATCGATCTAGAGTCGCTCGCAAGTGAAGTTGAGCACATCGCAGCAACACCGAAGCGTTCCAGCCATGAACAGATCGAACGTTTGGAACAAAAGGTGGATGCACTGACTACGGAAGTTGAAAGTCTAAAACTGCAATTCGAGCAGTTTAAGAAGCAGTTTGAGTGAGCGCATTGCCGATTTCCGATTGCCAATTGCCGATTTGATCTTTGGTTTTGATCTTTGGGCCTGCTTGAGATTTGAAACCGCGACATTCTGAATATGCGGCCAAAAGCCAAAGCCAAATCGGCAATTGGCAATCGGAAATCGGCAACAACTGAGTGAATAATATCCGTGCTATTCAAGCTCCATTTCCCCAAGCCTCCGCTGTCCCAGTTTGTCGAGAACATCTGGTATTACGACGGCCATCACGTTGACTACAAACGCGAAAAAATCCTTCCCGACGGCGCAATCGAACTGATCATAGATCTCGACAGTTGGTCGAAAAAAATCTTTCCTGATGAAGCCACGACCGACAAGTTCCGCACTGTAAAAAAGGCTTGGATCTCAGGAGAACGCACTCGCTACATCATTATCGGCACCGATAACACGCACATGATCGGTATTCGTTTCAAGCCCGGCGGCGCATATCCTTTCTTCGGTTTTCCGATTTCAGAGTTAACGGAATGGGTCACTGAATTGGATCTGATCTGGGGCAGGCTGATCTACGACATTCGAGATCAACTTCTCGAGATCGATTCACCGGAAGGGAAGCTGTTGCGATTCGAAGCTTTCCTTCTCGAGCAGACGAAACGCAGCCTTGAAACGGATTGCACGATGAGCTTCGCAATCCATAGGCTGCAGCACTCACCTCAGTTTCTTGCGATTCGAGATCTCGCGAGCCAAATCGGTATCACTCAGAAACATTTGATCTCGCAGTTTGAGAAAGTAGTGGGCCTGCGACCAAAGAGCTTCGCGCGGATTTCGAAGTTCAACAAAGTTCTTAAAGTGATCGAAGCGCGGCAACAGATCGAGTGGGCCTCAATAGCGTCTGAATGCGGTTATTACGATCAAGCGCATTTCATTAAGGAGTTTCACACCTTCTCCGGCCTCAATCCTTCTGCGTACTTAACCCGACGCGGCGAGTACCTCGGGTATATACCCATCGATTAGTGGTCTTTGGCCTTTGGAGTTGGGTCTTTGGCCTCGGGAGTCTCAAGTTTATTTTCCATATATCATTTGACATTTCTCAGTTGCCATTTTCAGATGTCCGACGAACTTAATAGTTTGTCGTGCGTCGATTTCAGATGCTTCAGTTCATTCCGGTGCTGCTAGGGTAAACCACGACAAACTAAAGTTCGTCGGACACCTAAAAAATGACCAACTGAGAAATGTCAAATGATATCTGGAAAATAAATCTCTACCTCCACAAAGGCCCAACACCAAAGCCCAAAAACCTAAGTCCAAAGACCATCAGCAGGTTAATTTTTTACAATACAGCCCCGCCGCCCTTTGCTAAGAAGTTGCACACCTTCATTGCAAAGGAGCACCCCCAATGGATTTCTCCAAAATCAACTTCATCGCGGTTTTCGTCGCAGCACTCTCAACCTTCATTCTCGGCGGACTCTGGTATTCACCGCTGTTGTTCGGTAAAGCCTGGATGCGGGTGAATAACTGGTCTGAGACTGATGTCGCAACCTTCAGCAAAGCGCGGATGTTTGGGTGGTCGTTTATCTTCGCACTGGTGATGTCGCTCAATCTCGCGATGTTTCTCGCTAACCCGGGAACAAATGTCGTCTGGGGCATCGCCGCCGGTGCCCTCGCAGGAGTCGGATGGGTTGCGATGGCAGTCGCGATAATTGGCGTATTCGAAAACAAATCGTGGGCGTATATCGCGATTAACGGCGGATATATGATTCTTGCGTTTTGTGGAATGGGAGCGATACTCGGTGCGTGGCGCTAACGTCGCTGTAAAAAATAGGCACACATCGAACTAACTGGACAATCTTCGCAACGAGGCTTGTTTGTCTTGCACAGAGTCTTGCCGTGCTGTCTGAGTAGTTGATGGGCTTCGATGAGAAACTCGCAATCGCGGCCCGTTTGATCGGATACGGCCTCTCGTACAGACTTATAACTCGCAGAGTAGTTCTTCTTCTCTTCGCCGAAGCCGATCCGCAACAAGACTCTCAATCCGTTGGAGTCTAATGCCAGAACCGCATAGTTCTTTGTGAAGAGCAGAATCTTCTCGGCTCCCGGCTCACCGATGCCCGGAAATTGTTTGAGTGCTTTGATGGCCTTCGGCGGAGGCAGCTTGCAAGCCGAAGCAAGGTCCCCGCCAAATTCATTCAATGCGATTAGAGCTGATTCTCTTATTCTGACTGAACGGTATTGAGGAGCAACACCTCCCAATTTTGTTGCTTCATCAATTTGCGCAGCCGAGGCGTTCAAGATATCCGCAGGGCGCAGACCAACGGTCTTACGCAAATGCTCCAGCGCTTTTTCTCTTCGCGCGTCATCGACGAGATACGCAATGTTCTCCAGCAGAATGAGTTCAAACGGATCTGAGGTCTTCGGCGGTGCCGGCTCTCTATAGAACCGTTTCAACTTCTGAATGATCCTGGTCAAGTTCTGCGACATGACACATCGAGGAATAGATGTCCGACGAACTTTAGTTTGTCGCGCTGCCCACCGAGACTGACGAGAACACTCCAAGGCCCAGGAATTCGACGCACGACAAACTAAAGTTCGTCGGACAATTCCGTGTTTCACACCTGGGCACGTGATTCAGCTATGCAAAACTAACCGGCTCGCACTATAATACCCTTCCCTATGAATTCGGAAATTTTTCATCCAGCGGTCGCCCGCTGGTTCGAGCGAACTTTTCCCGCGGCCACTGAGCCTCAGCAGCAAGCCTGGCCGCAAATCAAACAACAGCGCCACACTCTAATAGCCGCTCCGACCGGATCCGGTAAGACACTCGCAGCCTTTTTGTCGGCCATCGACGATCTGGTACGCCTGGGCGTCAAAGGAAAACTCGATGACTCAACCCACGTCATCTACGTTTCGCCACTGAAAGCATTGAGCAATGACGTGCAACGAAATCTGCAATTGCCATTGGAAGGAATTCAAGCTGAACTGCGTTCAATGGCACTGCCAGAGGTTAACATTCGAACCCTCGTGCGCACCGGCGATACACCCGCTTCAGAGCGCACGGCAATGACGAAGCGCCCGCCTCATATCGTTGTAACTACCCCAGAGTCGCTCTACATCCTGCTCACCAGCGACGGTGGGCGACGCATGTTGGAAACGACTCGGACATTGATTGTCGATGAGATACATGCCGTAGTCGGCGACAAACGTGGCTCCCATCTCGCTCTGTCAATCGAACGATTGGAAGAACTCGTCCGCCAGCACTCAGCAAAAATCGGAAACAATCCCGACAAGTCGGGACTGGTTCGCATCGGTCTCTCGGCGACTCAAAGTCCTATTGAAGAAGTTGCTCGTTTCTTAGTCGGCACTGAAAACATCGACGCGGGCGGCAAACCCAGGTGCACTATCATCGACACTGGTCATCGACGTCAGCTTGATCTCGCCGTTGAATTGCCCGATTCGCCGCTCGAAGCAGTGATGTCTGGCGAAGTATGGAACGAGGTCTACGATCGACTAGCGCAACTGATTCGGCAGCATCACACCACGTTAGTGTTCGTCAACACTCGCCGTTTAGCCGAGCGAGTTTCTCGCCACCTTGGCGAACGAATCGGCGATGAGAATATTGCTGCGCATCATGGCAGTTTGGCGCGCGAGCAGCGTCTCGACGCCGAGCAACGATTGAAAGCCGGCGAATTGAGTGCTCTTGTCGCTACTGCTTCACTCGAATTGGGAATTGATATTGGCGATGTGAATCTGGTTTGCCAATTGGGCTCAACCCGCTCCATTGCCAGTTTCCTGCAAAGGGTTGGGCGTTCCAATCACACCGTTGAAGGTTTTCCGAAAGGCCGAATTTTTCCACTCTCCAGGGACGAGTTGGTTGAATGTGCTGCCATCATCGATGCAGTTCGCCGTGGTGAACTCGATCACCTGGAAATTCCTGAACGGCCACTCGACATTCTCGCCCAGCAGATAGTAGCCGCGGTTGCAGCTGAAGAATGGGGCGAAGATGCGTTGTTCGAAATGATTCGACGCGCGTATCCCTATCGAAACCTGGAACGAGAACAATTTGATTCTGTCGTGCGGATGCTGGCAGAAGGATTCTCAACCAAGCGAGGCCGGCGCTCGACCTACCTTCACCACGACGCGGTCAATAAGCGTCTCAGAGGGCGAAGAAATGCGCGCCTCGCGGCCATCACTTCGGGTGGCGCAATTCCTGACACTGCTGACTACGCAGTTGTGCTTGAACCAAGCGAACTGGTCATCGGCTCGGTGAATGAAGACTTCGCGATCGAGAGTCTCCAGGGCGACATCTTTCAGTTGGGCAACACTTCGTGGAAAGTCTTGCGAGTCGAACAGGGTAAAGTTCGGGTTGAAGACGCACACGGCCAACCTCCATCAATTCCGTTCTGGCTTGGCGAGGCCCCTGCACGCACGCAGGAACTTTCAGTTTCCGTCGCGAGACTTAGAGAAGAAATTACTTCACGTGTCATTGAGGTGGTGCACGATTCTCGAAGTGAAAATGAAGAAGCTGAGCCGGAACTTCTTAAGAATGTAGATTTGGATTTGGCGATTGCCTGGCTAACGGATGAAGTTGGAATCTCACGACAGGCAGCGGAGCAAATCGTCGAGTATCTGGCCGCTGCAAAAATTGTTCTGGGTGTAATGCCATCTCAGGAGAATCTGGTACTAGAAAGGTTCTTTGACGATAGCGGCAGCATGCAGTTAGTTCTGCACTCTCCATTTGGCAGTCGACTTAATCGTGCCTGGGGGTTGGCATTGCGCAAGCGCTTTTGTCGAAAGTTCAATTTCGAGTTACAAGCCGCTGCAACCGAAGATGCGATTGTTCTATCGCTCGGACCAACGCACAGCTTTCCTTTGGATGAAGTCTTTCACTATCTCAATTCAAAAACTGTTCGACAGCTTCTTTGCCAGGCATTGCTGGATGCGCCGATGTGGAACATTCGTTGGCGCTGGAACGTGACGCGTTCACTTGCAGTTTTGAGACGTCGCGGCGGCAAGAAGATTCCTGCCCAACTACAACGAATCGATGCAGAAGACCTGCTGACCGCGATCTTTCCTGATCAGATTGCGTGTGTTGAAAATCTTCCGGCCGGTGAACGAGAGATTCCGTCACATCCACTCGTCGATCAAACGGTGAAAGATTGTTTGGAAGAGGCAATGGACATTGACGGCCTCGAGAAACTACTTGTAGCCATTGAGCGGAATGAAAAGAATCTTTTCGCTCGCGATGTGATTGAAGCGTCACCTCTTTCCCAGGAAATCCTTAACGCCAGGCCTTATGCATATCTCGATGATGCTCCACTTGAGGAGCGTCGGACACGAGCTGTGTTTCAACGTCGCTGGCTGGATCCTCAACAAGCGAGCGATATGGGCAAACTCGATCAGTCCGCAATCGATCGGGTCCGTGATGAGGTGTGGCCCGAACCAAGGAATGCCGACGAGCTGCACGATGCTTTGGTTGAACTTGGATTTCTTACCGAAGTCGAGGGCACTCAGTGGCAGCAGTTCTTCGAAGAATTAAAAGCTGAGAATCGTGCAGCCACACTGACACCTGCTGAAACAACAACGAGCTTGTGGATCGCTGCTGAACGTTTACCTCAAATCAACGCAGTCTATCCCGCAGCCAAGTTGCAGCCTGCGATTGCCGCTCCAGAGAGTGTCTCCCGAACTGAATGGAAATTCGACGGCGCGCTGGTAGAGATTTTGCGCGGACGTTTGGAAGGTCTGGGTCCTGTTACGGTTCCACAGCTAATTCAGTCTTCGGCGTTGAACAAGCTCGAGATTGAAACTGGTTTGCTTAAGCTGGAGTCGGAAGGTTTTGTTATTCGAGGTCTGTTTACACCCGGAACAACAGAAACCGAGTGGTGTGCGCGACGACTCTTAGCGCGTATCCATAGCTACACGCTCAACCGTCTGCGGCAGGAGATCGAACCCGTTTCAAGTGCCGACTTCGTGCGATTCATGCTGGCATGGCAAAAGCTGGCGCCCGATCATCAGATGGAAGGACCTGAAAGTGTCCGAGCCATCATCGAGCAGTTGGAAGGGTTCGAAGCGCCAGCTGCTGCATGGGAAGGCGAACTGCTTCCGAGTCGTTTAGTTGAATACGATCCCGCATGGCTCGACGCGTTATGTCTATCGGGTGAAGTTGTTTGGGCACGACTAACACCACCAATTCGCTCCACTGATGAAGGCACTGAGCGACGACGAGGTGGCGCACCAGTTCGTAACACACCAATCGCGCTCTTACGAAGAAAGAATTTTGCACTCTGGCGCTCGGTCTTTCCATCGCCGGCACAGGCTGTGAAAGAGTCAGATTTCTCGACGACGACTCAGATGGTTTTTGAATACCTGCAAGATCGAGGAGCCTCGTTCTTCAGTGATATTGTCGAGAACACTCGACTACTTCGAAGTCAGGTTGAAGAGGCATTGGCGGAACTGGTTGCGAACGGCGTCGTTGTGTCTGACAGTTTTACAGGTCTTCGAGCTTTGTTAACGCCGGGCAGTAGAAAGACTCAGGCAGCGGCTCGACGAAAGCAGCGTCAACCTGTGTACGACATGGCCAGTGCGGGTCGCTGGTCAATACTACGCCGCAATACAGACGTGGAAACTGCTTCATCCCAAAGAGTGTTTGATCCCGAAACGACTGAAGAAGTCGCCTGGGTTTTGTTGAAGCGTTATGGGGTGGTTTTCAAGCGCCTGCTTGAACGCGAAGGGATGTCGATTCCATGGAGAGTGCTGCTGCGTGTGTATCACCGGCTGGAAGCTCGCGGCGAGATTCGTGGTGGCCGCTTTGTAGCAGGAATCTCAGGTGAACAGTTTGCGCTACCCGACGCAGTGGGAATGTTGAGATCGATGCGTCGCCAGGGTGTTCAAGACAGTCTGATTTCTGTCAGCGCTGCGGATCCTTTGAATGTGGTCGGAATTATCACACCTGGGAATCGGATCACTTCACATACGGGCAATCGCATCTTGTATCACGATGGGGTGCCGGTCGCGTCGCTTGAGTCAGGCGAAACTAGGTTCCTCGTTGAATTGAGCCGCGCGACTGAATGGAAAGCAAAGGCAGCTCTCGTCAGGAAGGCAACACCACCAGAGTTAAGATCCTATCTTCAAAGACCTGCGTAGGAATTAGTTGGTCAGTAGTGGTTAGTAGTCAGTGGTCAGTAGTCAGTGATATAGGACCTATTCGACCGATAGGACCTATTACCACTGACTACTGACCACTAACTTCCCACAATCAAGCTGCTACGATTTTGCAACCTCGTCGTTTCTTACGATGTCGGTTATCAGGCGCACCATATCGTGTTAATTGCGAACGTTTGTTCTGGAAAATCACCTTTTTTAGGCCTCTCACTCGCGGGCACGGTAGTTGCCGATGAGTCGGCAGGGAGGTATCAACACAAGTGAATTACTCGAGTAAAAAATTAGGTGGGCTCCTACTGGCATTCTTCGTCGTTTTAGGAATTGCGACATTCGGAAGCGGTACTGCCCAGGCGCAGTATCCTGATTATCGCCGAGACCGTGATCGTGATTACAGACGAGACCGGGACCGTGATCGTGATGATCGCTATCGCCGAAATGATCGATACGATGACAGGTATGGATATAACAACTCCTATCAAATAGCACGACAGCAAGGCTACAGCTACGGCCTATCAACGGGCGCGGCTGATGCGCAACGCGGTCAAAGCTACAATCCGCAGCGATCACACTTCTGGAAGAATGGCGATGATGGTTACAACTCGCGCTATGGAAACAGGGGTCAGTACAAACAGGTCTTTCGTGACGCATTCGTGCAGGGCTACAACGAAGGTTACCAACGTTACGGTGGTCGCAACCGGCGCGGTAACAATGGACGATGGGGAAATGGCCGTATTTGGCCGTGGTAAGTAATTAGGGAAATCAGTAAGGCAACCGCAAATGCCACGACTACTCTTTAAAGAGCGTCGTGGCATTTGTTTTTTTTGGGCCTCAAAAACTGGAAACTGATTCCTATTGAACGTTGTTTATCATACGGGAGGGAATGAAAGTGAGAGTATTTGCCCAGAAACAAAGTCATCTTTCGTTGATACCAGCCGTTCAGATTCAGGCCGCAAAGTCTGAATTCGCGAAACCCGGCACACTGCGGAAGTCTTTTGACGGATGGCTCGAATCGGTCTCACCAACTGCAACTTTATCAGTAACTTTGGTACCTCGTCTCACGGCTATGGACGTAATGCGAGTTAATCACGCGACAATACGTGAGGGCGAATCTCACCGCGTCTGGCCACCGTCCATCTTCGAAAAGTTCTGGTCTTCGAAAGTGATCACAGAGACGAAGGTGCAGCACTATCAGCTTACGGATGCGAACCTGCGTCGGGTCTCGTGACACAGATCCCAGATCCCAGATCCCAGATCTCAAAGTCGCAAATCCTAAGATCATGTCAATCTAGATCAATCTGCGATCTGAGATCTGGGATCTGAGATCATTTCTTGTTCTGCTCGTCCAACCATGTCTTCAGCGGCGCGAAGTAGTCAATAATGGCGGTCGCGTCCATCTTGTCTTCGCCTGTCATCGCCCTTAAAGCCTCCGGCCAGGGCTTGCTCAATCCCATCGCCAACATCGTCCGCAGTTTCTCCCCCGCTTTCTTGTTGCCATAGATCGAGCATTGATAAAGCGGACCGTTGAACCCAGCCTCGCGACACAAGGCACGATGAAACTGAAACTGCAGGATAGCGGCGAGGAAGTAACGAGCATAAGGAGTATTCGCCGGCACGTGGTACTTGGCGCCAGCATCGAAGTCTTGTTCACTTCGTGGAACCGGTGGCGCAACACCCTGATACTTCTCACGCAACTCCCACCAGGCTTTGTTGTAGTCCTCGGGTTTTACTTCACCAGAGAATACTTTCCACCGCCACTGATCGACCAGATAGCCAAAAGGTAAGAATGCCACCTTGTCGAGAGCGCGGTTAAGCAGGAACCCAATGTCGGAGCTCGGCTCCGGAACTGTGTCGATCAATCCCAACTGCTTGAGATAAGGAGGTGTCACGGAAAGGGCAATAGTGTCGCCGATCGCTTCGTGAAAAGCATCGTTCGCGCTGTCACGAAACAGAAACGGCTGGTTGGCATAAGCCATCTGGTAATAGTTGTGGCCTAACTCATGATGGACGACACTGAAATCCTCCTCGTTGATGTTGACGCACATCTTGAGTCTGACGTCTTTTTCGTAATCAATGTCCCAGGCGCTGGCATGGCAGACCACCTCGTGGTCCGTGGGCTTCACGAAGAGAGATCTGTCCCAGAAAGTTGGCGGCAGTTGTTCGAATCCAAGTGAAGTGAAGAACGCTTCACCGTAGCGGACCATTTGCTTTGCATCGGTGTTTCGAGCTTTTAAGATCTTAGTCAGATCGTAACCACGATCCGCGTTCGCGGGTGCCAGGATTGGATAAACATTCCCCCACGTTTGAGCCCACATATTTCCGAGCAGGTGTGCGGGAATCGGCTTGTCCAGTGCCACTACATTGCTGCCATACTTCTCTGACAGTTTGCGTCTCGTGTATGTGTAAAGAGAATCGTAGAGAGGTTTGACTTGCTGCCAGAGGCGTTCCATCTCGGCCGCAAATGCATCAGGTGGCATGTCGTATTTCTCACGCCACATCGCGCCGGTATCTTTGAACCCCATTTCCTGAGCGCCCTTGTTGCTGAGCTCAACGAACCTCACATAATCTTTGCGAATTGGAACGGCAATCTGATGCCAACCAACCCACGCTTTCTTCAACTCTTCAGGATCACGACTGTTCGTCATGATCTCTTCGAGATCAGGCAAGCTCAAACACTTTTCCTTGTCGCCCTCGGGACAGTATTTGCCCTTTCCATAATCGCCTTCCATTCGCGCTGCGATTTCAGTCAGCTCTTTGCGCTCGGCTTCGTTCTTTGGCGCGGGTAGAGTTAAAGACAGCTTTAGTAATTTGAGCTTCCGTTGAAGATCGGCGGGAAGATCCACGCCATCAAATTTCTTTGCCTCTTCAGCAAATTCCGTTGTGGCCGCTATCAAATCGGTGTTTGCGTCGGCAGAGATTTTTTCCGTGTCGTCAGTGATGTAGGTACTCCGCACCCAATCAGCGCGACCAGATTTAATGCTCAGTTCCATCAGCCGTTTCTCGACGTTCGCCATAAATTTGACAGCTTCGTCTCCGTTCGCAGTTCCCCCAGTGTTTGGAACATTAGTACAAGACGACATAAGCATTAGTCCTGACGTTAGAAGCAGAAAGGCGCCCAGTAAAATTTGGCGAGTGTGAGTCATGCACTCGTGACCTCCATTTTGACGTTGCCTTGGGGAGTTTTTTGGGGAAGCCCAATATAGCAATGGACCGTTGCTGGTTCAAACGATGATGACAGGTTTTCTCTGCGCTTCCTCTGCGTTCTCTGCGTCTCTGCGGTTAAGCTAAGTCCCCGGTTTTTAGAGATGAAGCGTGAAGCAGAACAAGTGAGGAAGGGCGGTTTACCCCCGCTCACACCCGATCATTATTGTCGGGTAACAGCGGGGGTAAACCGCCCTTCCTCACTTGTTCTTTAATTGATCTACTTGATCAGCTAAGAAGCCAGAACTGAACAGCCACCTCGCCTTCTCAGCAAACGTATGTTATTTAACCAGCACACATCATCATGAAAACTCTCTTCCTTCTTATTCTTTTATTCGCTGTCTTATCGCTGGTCCCAAAAGTTGATTCGGCTGTTCCATTCAAAGCTGAAGACGACTTCGCGCTGGTAAAAGTGGCGGACGGAATCTATGCGGCAGTTGCGAAATCAGGTGGACTTGCGTCTGGCAACGCCGGATTCATCGTAGGTGACGATGGTGTCCTTGTCGTTGACACCTTCTTCACTCCTCAGGCCGCTGAAGAGTTAATCGACTCGATAGGCACAGAGACAAAACAGCCGATCAAATATGCGCTAAATACCCACTACCATTTAGACCACTCCGGTGGAAACCAGGTATTTGCGGGTCGTTCGATTCCCATAATCGCGCACGACAACGTCATGCTTTGGCAAACCACGAAGAATCGTCGCTTCCTGCCCGCGCCCGAAGAGCTGCAGAAAAGACGCGCCGATGTTGCCAAGCAACTCTCAGAGGTTCCATCCGATCAGGCGGACAAACGTGCGCAACTTGAACGACAACTTCACCGAATAGACGCGCTGCTGACCATCAAGCTGACGAATCCTACAGTGACCTTCAGCACCGGAACTGTGCACCTGCATTTGGGTCAACGTGAAGTGGTGCTATTCACCCTGCCAGGTCACACGGGTGGCGATATTTTGGCGTACGTACCTGATGCAAACGTCGTCTTCACGGGCGACATGAGCTGGCGAAAGACTTTGCCGAATCTCGTGGATGCCACGGTTAGTGATTGGATCACGTCACTGGATAAACTTTTGAAGGACCATCCAACCGCAAAGTTTGTTCCGGGCCACGGTGAAGTTGCGACCGCTGAAGATGTTCGTGAGTTTCGCGATTATCTGGATGACCTTCGTTCACGAGTGAAACAGGCAATTGCTGACGGGTTGTCAATAGATCAGGCGAAAGAGCAATTGAAACTGCCTGAGAAATATAAATCATTCGCATTTCAGAATTTCGCAACACCGAATGTGGAAGATATGTACAAGGAGCTGAAAGGAATTAAGAATTAAGATTTCAGCTCGGTGAATGGTCAGTAATCAAATAGGTCATAAAGGTCCTATTGGTCCTATTTCAATGTCGGGGGGAGCCAATGAAAATTCTTGGAATCGCAGGCAGCATACGCGAAGGGTCGTACAATCGAGCGGCATTGAGGGCAGCTCAAACGCTTGCACCGGAAGGCGCTACTATCGAGACGTTTGACATCAAAGGCCTCCCTGGCTTCTCTCAGGATGACGAAACAAATCCTCCGGCCCAGGTTGTAGAATTGAAGCAACGGATTCGCGACGCGGACGCGATTCTCCTTGTCACTCCCGAATATAACTACTCCGTACCCGGCGTCTTGAAGAACGCTATCGATTGGGCCTCGCGACCGTATGGCGACAGCGCCTGGACCAGGAAACCCGTGGCCATCATGGGTGCTTCAGTCGGAACTCTGGGAACGGCGCGAGCGCAATATCATCTTCGACAGATGTTTGTGTTCCTGAACATGTTCGCCGTGAATCAGCCCGAAGTGATGATCTCTCAGGCCCACAAACATTTCGATGCTGACGGCAATCTTACCGAGGATACGGCAAAGAAGTTGATCAGGCAGTTGCTGGAAGAGTTAGTGATGTTGACGAAGCAATTGGCCAAATAGGCCTTTGGTCTTTGTAGTTTGGTCTTTGACTGATTGCCGACTTTTCTTCATTCCGTTCTCACCGAATTTGCACAAGCGCGAATCCCCCAAACGGGCAGTTTGGGGAATTTGTTTCTAAAATTCGAGTTGGTCTTCTTTCGTGTAGTTAAAGTATTTCATGGTTGCACCCTAATTGGCACCATTTGCTTCATCCCGCGCCGCCAAATCCTCTCTCCCAATTGCGTGAAACACCTTCGCACGATCCTGTCGAAAATATTGATTTTTAGGATCCAGCCGGATCGCTTCTGAGTAATCAGCGATCGCTTTGTCAAACTCCTTCTTGTCAAAATAGACTTCAGCGCGGTTCGCGTGATGATATGCAAAATCGGGAGCTAGCCGAATTGCTTCCGTATAGTCTTTAACCGCCTCATCGAGTTTCCCCAACTTTTGATAGATGCGGCCTCTCAATGCGAAAGCAACCGAGCGACCGAATTCCGACTTAATTAGCTCAACGGCCTTAGCTAAATCTGCGAGTGCCAGGTCAGTGTTTCCCAATTTGTCATGTACCTGAGCACGACTGTAATAGAAGTCTCCATTGTCTGGCTGCAGACTCAGCGCCTGATCAAAATCCTTTAGGGCCTTTAAAAACTCCCCTGTATTCCCGAGAACACCGCCGCGGCAGGCATATGCTGTCGCCAAACGAGAATCGAGTCGTATTGCCTCAGAACAAGCACCGAGCGCGCAGTCAAACTGTTCAGCACGCACATGCTCCATTCCGCGTTCGACAAATTGGTAGGCAGTTTTCGGTTCAGACTTGCCCGGCAGTTCACACTTGTATTGCTTCGTAAACCTGCCAAGTGGATTAGAGCATCCGGGAATGGCAAGTGAGACAAGAAACAGAGCAAAAACAGACGATCGTGCCAACTGTGATGTCATCGCACGTGAACGAGTAACGCGGCGTAACATCGCCTAAACATATGAACCAGCATCGAAAAGAATGAGTGAGGTTTAGGCAACCATCGGGTCTTTTTCTCAGGGGCTCGCAATCCCTTTTTTGATATTTCGCTGCCAGGCCTCGTAATTCCTAATTCGTCGTTTGGCCTGCTTCCGAGTTAGTTTCATTTCCTGAGCAACAAAATCGATACGTGACGTGCGGTCCTTCTTCTTGTCGTAACGATCGCCAGGCGCTTTGAGGTAGATTTTGTAAGCGAAGGCCCACTCAGCCTTGATTTCTTCTGTGGCCTGCACTCCCCTTCTTTCCGGCATGCTCTTGCTCCCTTCGTGAGATTCTGGAGCGGGGATTCTAACATGGCATTAATAGGACCGATATGACCTATTCGACCTATGACTACTAACTGAAATCCTAGACAACCGGCGCCGCTGTTCGCCGTTTACTAATTAACTTCAAAACCGACAGCACGCTGGCAATTATCGCAACAGCGATTAGACCATATACGACATAACTGAAGATCTCCGAATTTATGTATCGGATTAATCGCCGCCCAAGGTATAGCGCGAGAATCGCTTCGACTGTGTACCGCAAGAGCCTCCCTCCAAAGACAATGCTCAGGATCTTTGGTCTCGGATACTGCAAAGCTGACGCAGTCATGATCACGGGCGTAAAAGGGAACGGTGGCGGTAACACACTTGCCAGGAAAACCGTTATGCCGGCTTTTGTCTCCAACTTCTCCTTCAGCTGCTCTATTCTCTGCTGAGAAACAAACCGTCGCAGTCCCCTTTCACCAGCGGCTCTGGTAGGCAAATCTACTGTCAACACTCCAAGAATCGAACCGACTGAAGCAGCCAGAACATAAACAATCCAACCAACGCGACTGCGTTCTGAACTAGTCAAAGCAATGAGCAGAACATCGTTTCCGAACGGAAACACCAGAAATGAGGAGTCCAGGACGCTGAACAGGAAAATCCCAAAAACACCTAAGCGCCGAAAGAACCGCAGCAGCCAGAGCGAGGAACCAATGAAGCAAACGGAGTTAATGTTCACTGAACGAATTGTACGACAGGCGGTTAGCCCGTCGTGGGATTTGTTGCGTTTCTTCGGCGTGACACATGGCCCAACGGGCACGACAGGCTGACAGCCTGTTGTACAGTCGCGTTGGTTCAGGTGGATGTGGGTCGGTTATGGGTTGCGGCTGATCAGGTTCGCGTACCGGCTCTGGTTCCGGATTGCTATCCGGCGGAAGAGGAATCGGGTCGTGATCCGGATCGAATGGGTCGTACGGAGCAGTGGGCGGTGGCGTTGGTCTGTCTGTTTCCATTGAGTAGTTCAAGTGTTTTGCTCCGATGGCTGAACGAATGGACCGACCAGGGGCAATTGCTGTTTCGCGTCTGGTTGGATACGAGGGGTCGAGTAACTAAATCGGCTCTTTAATCTATTAATACGATTCTCGATCATGTAGAACGACGTTGCTGCAATTGTGACGGCGACGACAAATCGTGCCCACGCATCCCAAGCACCCACGAAATAGTAAAAGCTAGCATTCCTCAGTAACAACCAATGCCAGAGATAGAGCCCATAGGATATCGAAGCGAACCAGCGGAATGGATAAAACGAGAGCACACGGCTAAACCTAGTCGGTTCAGAATCGCAAACACTCCAGATTAGCAATCCCGTCGCCAGTGCTATCAAAGTATAGCCACCTCGATAAAGAAACTGCCCCGTGAACGTTACAGTGCTAATGAGGTAAGTCAATAAGATAGCCGCAGTCAAACCGAATATACTTAACATTGATTTGAATCGTGCCGACAACCGATGCTGGGCCAGGAACGCAACGAGACATCCGGCAAAAAGAGCATCAGCTCTAGTGTCGGTGCCGTAATACATTCGATTCAATTCCGCGCCGTTCGCCCAGAGCATCGCACGGTGAATACCAACCGCAAGCACAATCACACCTAGAGCAACCGCGATACGTGATTGTTTAATCTTGCAGGACAAGAGAATCATCAACGTTGGAGGCCATAACAGGTAGAACTGTTCTTCCATCGATAACGACCAGATAATTGCAGTTGGATCTAAGGAGTAATCCCATCCGAAAGCCAGTCTCCAGTTCGTAAGATAGACTAGCGACAACCCTACAAGTTTGACCTCATGCACGAGTTCCTCGGGATGCTGGACGTACGTCGTGATGAGAACCGCGGTTAAATAAATGAGAAATGCCGGCGCCAATCTAAGCGCGCGGCGTGCATAAAAATTGGTTAACGAGATTGATTCAGTTGCTCCAAATTCCTTTAGCAATAGTCCTGTGATCAAAAATCCGCTGAGTACAAAGAACAGATCTACTCCAAGGAATCCGCCGTTGAGTGATGCAGGGATGAGTTGATGATGAATGAGAACAAGGATCATCGCGATCCCACGGATCCCATCCAACGCAGGGACGTGTTGTGATTGAAAAGAATGCACGGTTGTATAGGGTATGTGAGGTAAGCAATCGGAGTGCTAGGAGTCTCTGAATGTCCGATATACGTCTGTCTTGTCGGGAGATGTCCCTAGAAGAGTACGGCTAAGCGAATGCGAACCCGGCGGCCCGCCCGTCGAACAGAAGCCCGAACCCCTAACACACGAAGGCTCTTCTGTCGGAGCGCGGTCGTCCTCGGCCGCCCCGATCGAGTTTCGTTCGATTGCGACTTTCGCGGACCGTCGAGTTCTCAAGACGTTGAACATGAACCGCAGTTAGTTTCCGGTACGTAGTTTGGGGATTCTGTTGGATGGGGGCGGCCGGGGACGGCCGCGCTCCGACAGAAGAGCTTTCGTGTATCCGGTCGAGGGGATTCTGTTCGATGGGGGAGAGGACGCGCTCCAAATGATTACGGCAACGTGTAAGCCACAACCGAATCGGACAACACGCTACTTAACCCTCGGAGAAACCCTCCGCCACCGGCCGCAATTACCACGAACTGTTTACCAGTCTTCCTACCCTGAAAAGTCATCGGAGTTGCATGTCCATTGGCTTCGATCTGGGATTCCCAGAGTTGATTTCCTGTTTTTGAATCAAAAGCACGAAACCGATGATCGGTCGTGCCGGCGATGAACACCAACCCACCCGCAGTGACGATCGATCCACCGAGATTTTGAGTGCCGGTATTGTGAACACCCCTGGCTTCGAGTTCATCAACTACGCCAAGAGGAATTCGCCACACGATATCACCCGTTTTCAAATTGACTGCCGTAAGAGTGCCCCACGGTGGTTGCTGACAGGGACGGCCATTCTTGTCGCGAAACCACGCATACTCTTCAAAACGACCCTGTCGCACATATGGCATCGGCGAACCAGGCGACGTTGGGTTCATCTGTCCGACGGCGCCATCTTCATTCATGTTCACGTAAAGGTATCCTGTTGAAGGATCGAACGAAGCACTCGACCAGTTTGCGCCCCCGTGATAGCCGGGAAACATCAACGTTGGTTGCAAACTGGCAGGTGTATACATTCCATGGTTCGTTAACTTGTTGTATAGCTCAGTACAATAACGCTCTGATTCGGGAGAGACTTTACTGACTTCATCACGAGTCATCGACTGCCGCGCCAGAGGTGGCGGCTTAACAGGAAAGGGTTGAGTCGGCCACGTTTGTTCACCCGGAACATCGCTTTGTGGTACCGGTCGCTCATCGATTCGAAAGAGAGAATCTCCGCTTATCCGGTTGAAAACGAAGACAAATCCCATCTTCGTCACTTCTACAACCGCCGGAATGGTTCGACCAGCAATGCGCAAATCAATCAATGAAGGTTGAGCGGGAAGATCGTAATCCCACAGATCGTGGTGGACCATCTGAAAATACCAGATGAGCTTTCCTGTGGCGGCGTTCAGCGCAACGAGTGAATTGCCATAGAGATTCTTTCCCTTGCGATCACCGCCGTAGAAGTCGTAAGCAGGCGAACCAACTGGAAGGTAGACTATGCCGCGTTCCTGATCCACGCTCATCGTTGACCATACGTTCGCACCCATTCGATCTTTCCATGCACCTGCGCTCCATGTGTCGCTTCCTGGTTCGCCGGGGTGAGGAACGGTATGAAATGTCCAGATCAACTTGCCCGTCTTCACGCTAAAAGCGCGCACATCGCCGTTTGGACCTTTGGCAGGAAACTCTGGTAGACCCCAGCCGACAATTACGATGTCCTTATAGATAACCGGAGCAGACGTCACTCGCGCTCCCCATGATGGATCCTGATTGAATCGATCAGCTACGCCCGCCCGAAGATCAACCGCGCCGGCAACTCCAAACTCGGGAATTGGTTTTCCGTTCGTGGCGTTCAGCGCAATCAAACGACCATCGACAGTGCCGAAGAGAATGCGTCGGTCCGAGCCAGAGCCATCTTCCCAGTAAGCAACTCCTCGGTGGGAGTTGAATTCGCGCACGCGTTTGTTGGCTTGCGGATCAAACTTCCAGAGTTCGGTTCCAGACTCAGCGTCCAGTGCGATAACTCGACTGGAAGGAGTTGAAACGTACATAACGCCGTTCACGACAAGCGGCGTGCACGAGAAGGACGCCTGGAAATTGGCAGTAGGCAGACCGAGATCCAGTTCACCGGTATGGTAAGTCCACGCTCGTTTGAGCGAGGCAACGTTCTGAGTATTGATCTGTTTGAGCTCTGAATATCGCTGACCTCCCGAATCACCGCCGTAGTAAGGCCATTCGGAAGATTGGGCAGAGACCGAGATTGAAATGCTGAAGCAAAGAATGATCGGTAAGAGGTGTTCTCTGCGCTTTCTCTGCTTCTCTCCGGTCTCTGCGGTAAATGTGTTCAGTCTTTTCACCGCAGAGACGCAGAGAACGCAGAGGAAGCGCAGAGATTTCAGATCGAGATGCATCGTTTAGGGAAGTAGAAACGTCAACCGGTGCTTTTCACTAATCGGAATCTTGTGCTTCCGTTGGTAATTGTCAACCAAATTAAGAAAGTCGGACCACATTTGTTTTTCATCAACGTCAGTAATCCAGGTCACATCCTGGTCGTCACGAGCAGATCCAAAGGCCATGTTGTCGAGTAACTGTCGTCGCGGCGCAGTGTGTTGTGTGGTCATTTCCAGGACGTATGCCAGGGTTATGTCGTCCCAGATCACCCAGGATTTTGAAAAGTCATTGACCCTCAGCGGCTTTACGTAACGAAAGTACCACGCCTGATATTCTTCCCATAACCATTTGCCGATTGCACCGCGAGCAGCAAGCATTAGGCGCGCTTCCTCAAAAGTCAGCGACAAACTCGCTCGACAAACGCTGCCAGGCCCGATTACTAAGGGCACATTTGAATTGAGGATAGCCTGGACGGCGTGAACGTCATTCGCGATATTAAATTCTTCACCGCCATTCTCATCAGTGAACCCCATTTGAACCACCCGCATGCGTTCGACAATTGTCGGATCCATGAGGATCGCAGATGCGACGTCTGTCGCGGCGCCAATCATAAGCACCGTAAGCCGGTGTTGCTCAGAGAATCCTTTGGATTGTTCGATCAAAAACTTTACCGCAGGACTTGAGCGTGGAGTTTGGGCATTCGCTAGCGGTTCACTGCCACCCTCTATTAACGGTGGATGAGTTTTCATTCGCAGACGGTTTTCGACTACATCGACTAGAATCCTATACGACGTGTGGCCGGCGGGCGCCGGAATGGTTGGCGCATGCGCCGACATTATTCCGAGAACTTTGAATTTTGGTTGAAGCAATAGATACGTGATGGCCCATTGGTCATCGATCTCGTTGCCGACATCTGTAGACAGAACTACCGGAATTTTCGTAGTTTGAGCAAAGTCGGCAGCGCAGCTAGCCAACAGGAAGACAAGCGTTAGAAACAGTCGTAAAAAACTTTTTGTAATCACGCGGCGATTTTAGTTTTTCTCTGCGCTACCTCTGCGTTCTCTGCGTCTCTGCGGTAAAGATCGGGCGTGCGCATTCGACAACCGCAGAGACGCAGAGAACGCAGAGGTAGCGCAGAGCAGAATTGGTTGAGTACATGAAATTATCGTCGGTAGTCTTCTTATTAATCGCTGTACTGTCGTTGCCTGGTCAGCGCCCAAATCAGCCATCGTCGAAACACAATTCCGGACAAGTTGGCTTGCAGCTTTACAGCCTGCGAAACCAATTCCAGACTGATGTTTCACGCACTCTAGATCAAGTTCGATCATTTGGCATCAAGTATGTTGAGTTGGCCGGGACCTACGGACTCGAGCCGCAGGCCTTCAACGATGAGCTAAAGGCCAAAGGTCTGCGGGCGATTAGTGCACACTACTCCTACGAGCAGTTTCGAGACCATATTGATGATGTGATCCGCGAGGCGAAAGTATTCGACCTGGAGTATGTAGGTTGTGCCTGGATCGATCACCCGCACCCGCTGGATGAAAAAACAGTTCGAGAAATGGCTGGAGTGTTCAATCGAGCTGGTGAGTTGCTTGCGAAAAATAATCTGCAGTTTTTCTACCACATACACGGTTACGAGTTTGCGCCTTATAAAAATGGGACGTTGTTCGATCTTCTGGCGAAGGAAACGAATCCTCGTTACGTTAAATTTCAGATGGATGTTTACTGGGTCGTTAACGCAGAACAAGATCCTGTGAAGTTGTTGAAGCGTTATGGAAATCGGTTTGTCCTGATGCACCTGAAAGACATGAAACAGGGTACGCCGCGCAATCTACTTGGGGAAACGGACATTGAGAATAACGTCTCGTTGGGTCAGGGAATAATTCAGTGGGTCGACGTTACACGAGCCGCAAAGGAAGCTGGAGTGAAGTGGTATTTTCTCGAGGATGAATCGTCCAGATCGGTTGATCAGATCCCGCAGAGTTTACGATTTATGCGGACACTGAAGCTTTAGTTCCCCATCGTACAGAAGTTCCTTGATTGCACACACGGAAGCTCTTCTGTCGGAGCGCGGCCGTCTCGGCCGCCCCCGTCGAATAGCGTCCCAGTTGAGTTCAAGGGCTGCTCCTAAGTCTTCAAGCCAAGCTGAGGTCACAGATGGCTTCTGTTCGACGGGGGCGGCCGAGGACGGCCGCGCTCCGACAGAAGAGCGTTCGTGTGTTAGGGGATAAGGCTTCTGTTCGACGGGGTTGGCCGAGGACGGCCGCACTCCGACAGAAGAGCGTTCGTGTGTTAGGGGATGAGGCTTCTGTTCGACGGGGGCGGCCGAGGACGGCCGCGCTCCGACAGAAGAGCGTTCGTGTCTCCGGTCGCGGAGCTTCTGGTCGGTGGGATGCCATCTCCTCTGGTCGTGCGGCTATTGAGAGGCTAGTGTTGGCTATTACTCACAAACGCGATGCGTTTGCTGTCAGGCGACCACGACGGAACATTTATCGTGCCCTGACCGCCATAAACATACGCAATCACGCGAGGCTTTACGTCAGTGAACGGCATCAATCGAATATAGACGTGCTTGTAAAAAGGATGGTCATTTGGGTTCACGTCTTTGAGAAATGAGAGAAAGACAATCCACTTCCCATCTGGGGAGATGTGCGGAAACCAGTTGTTGTACTCGTCGTTTGTAATTTGTTCCTGGTTCGTGCCGTCTGGCTTCATACGCCAGATTTGCATTGTTCCGGATCGAGTTGAATTGAAGTAGATATATTTTCCATCCGGAGTGAATTCCGGACCATCATCGAGTCCCGGAGACTTGGTTAAGTTTATTTCCTCGCCGCCGGTTGATGCGATCTTATAGATATCGAACTCATTGTCTCGGCCGCCTGTGAAGACCAGATACTTACCATCAGGCGACCAACCATGTAGATAGGATGGACCTTTAGCCGTGATACGCCGCGGCACTCCGCCTTTAACTGGAAGCGTGTAGACGATTGAAGCGTTTCCGTCGTCTTTGCTGTGATTACTGATCGCGATCATTCGACCGTCGAACGACAGAACGTGATCGTTGTTATTGTTGGTCGCGGAACCGGTCTCAATGACAACAGGCTGTTTCGCTCTCAGATCAAACCGATATAGACGACCGTTGCGATTGAAGATGAGTGCCCTGCCGTCTTTTGTCCAGTTGGGTGCCTGGAAAGAGTCAGAAGCTGTATACATGATGCTTCGTTGACCGCTGGTAACGTCCATGATTTCCAGATCGCTGCCGATGTAATCGCGATAGGGAACAAAGTTGTCTGGTGCAGGCCGCGTGATGCGAACATTGTCGAATATCGCCTTCTCGATGACGTCTTTGTTATGTGAACACACGAATAGTCCAACATATACTTCGTTCCCAAAATCGATTGAGACTTTTTTCGAATCGCCAAAGGCATCGCCGAAGTGAGCGACAGAAAGTCTATACGTATCTCCTTTTCGTTCTAACTGAAGAATGTCGGGCCCGGAGATTTCTGATCTGAATTCTTCCGTGTTAGCTCCTTTCGATTTTCTAAACTGAAGAGACGTGAGACCATCACCGTGCAAAACGACACTGACCTGCGGAGCATCGGCGTCGAGACTGGAACGCACGATCCAACCAATTTTTCTATGCTGCTCGATGCCTTTGCCGATGAAAGAGGCACGTGAAGTGGCAATGAAGTCTCCGCTGATTCGTTGCCAGACGAATTGAAACTCGTCATGGTTGGTCCACATGTTTGTTCCAGCACCTTCGATGACGTAGCGCTGTTGGGTATCGTCGTAGAGCACCGAACCTTTTTTGAGCGGGTCGCCGACATCGATATTACCGGCAAAAATCCCGACAGGTTTTTGCGCACGAGCGAGCTGCGTTGTGATACAGAGAAGGACAATTAGAATTGAAAGTCGGAGTAACATGGTTGATTGTGTTAGCACAGGCAGAATGGAAAACTGATGCTGCGGATTCTTTCCAGCCGGAAGCTTTCTGTCAAGGAGTATGAAGCTATCGTCCTGGGACCGCAGGCGTCCCGCCTGCCCGCGCTCAGCCTAACCAAGAAGGTTGGTCTACAGCATTCGAGGAAATGGAGTTGGTTCTTCTCAACGCGGGCAGGCGGGACGCCTGCGGTCCCAGGACGAGCATCACTAATTAAAAAGGGTACTGCTATGTCGAAAAGGCTAGGCGTTGGATTTATCGGCAGTGGTTTTGTCGCAAAGTTTCACCTGCAGGCATGGCGTGGCGTGCGTGATGCCGACGTGCTAGGTGTCTATAGTCCAAATCCCGAACATGCAGCAGCAACGGCCGCACTCGCACGCGATCTGCGCGTCGGCAATGCGCCTGCATTCAGTTCAATCGAAGACATGGTTGCCGCTCCAGAGATCGATTGTGTGTGGCTCTGTGGTCCAAACCACCAGCGTCTTCAGAATATGCAAGCCATCTGTGACGCGCTCGATGCCGGCAAAGGCAAGTTGATCGGCATTGCTTGTGAGAAGCCGCTGGCCCGCAATGTTGGGGAAGCCAGACAGATGGTTCAAATGGTCGAGCGCTCGGGGCTACTGCATGGCTACCTCGAGGATCAGATCTTTGCGCCATCGGTTACGCGAGGCAAAGAGATCATGTGGACGCGTGCCGCAGCATTGACTGGCCGTCCATATCTGGCACGCGCGGCTGAAGAACATAGTGGTCCACACGCACCATGGTTCTGGCGCGGTGAACTCCAGGGCGGCGGCGTGTTGAACGACATGATGTGTCATAGCGTGGAAGTTGCGCGATTCATGCTGACGAAGCCCGGTGCGCCGCGTTCAAGTATTCGACCTGTAAAAGTTTCAGCGCAAATTGCGAGCTTGAAGTGGTCACGACCTGAGTACTCTGACGTACTTCAGAAGACCATGGGAGCTGAGGTCGATTATCAAAAGTCACCTGCTGAAGATTTTGCGCGCGCGACCATCAATTACTCTGACGAAGATGACAATCCGCTGATTGTTGAGGTAACAACTTCCTGGAGCTATGTTGGTGCTGGTCTTCGTCTAAGCCTTGAAGTGCTTGGACCGGAGTATTCGTTAGCCATGAATTCGCTCGATAGTGGTTTGAAGCTTTTCCTCAGCAGGGAAGTAAAAGGTTCGGCCGGAGAGGATCTGGTTGAAAAACAGAACGCAGAACAGGGTCTAATGCCTGTGTTGGGGAATGAAGCAGCAGAGTATGGCTATGAGTCGCAGAACCGTTATTTCGTGCAAAGCTTTCTCGAGGGAAGACAGCCAGAGGAAAATTTTCGTGCCGGACTCGAAGTAACGGAACTATTAATGACCGCCTACATGAGCGCAGAGCAGGAACGAACAATTCCGTTCAGACCGGAAGGTCTCGAAACTTTTGTTCCGCTGGTTGCGCAAGGACGATGGAGGCCGAATAAATAGGCCTTAGGCCTTTGGTTTTTGGCCTTTGGCCTTGGAATCTTCAAAGATCAAAGGCCAAAGTCCAAAGACCAAAATCCAACTATGTTCAAACGTTCCCCCATGACGCATGCGATCCTCCTGATGACGATCGCGTTCCTCGGTATCTTTGTTTATGGCTTATTGGCGGCGCTCCCCGGATCAGTGTTGCCTACTCTGGAGCGTAATCAATTCCTTCCGAACGATAGTGCGGTCGCCACATTTCTCCTAATTAATGCGATTGGAGCCGTCGTTGCTTATCTCGTGAGCGGTCCCATTATCGATCGGATCGGAAAGAAGGTTGCGCTGGTATTCGGCACAGTCTTAGTGATTGCCTCGATGATTGGTTTTGCAGCAACGGTCTCGAAAGTCTCTCCGCCATCTGCATTGTTCTATATCTTCACCTGTTCTCTGCTACTAGGACTCGGGGCGAATGCAATCGTCGCCGCTGGTCACGCTCTGGTTACCGATGTTGCCGCCGGTTGGCGAAATGCTGCGCTCAACCTTCTAGACATCTGTTTTGGTTTGGGGCTGGCGTCGTTACCACTGGTCGTACAAAGTCTGCAAAGACGCGCCGGATTGACCTCGATCTTCTGGACGCTTAGTGGATTGAGCGTCGTTCTGTTGTTGCTAATAGTATTCTCAAACTTTCCTCGGTCGGCTCACTCTGAGAGTTTTCCTGTTGGTGAGGCTGGTTCGCTGTTTCGTAACCCTTCTTTCCTGCTGCTGGCCGCTGCTCTTTTCATGTACGTCGGTGCAGAAGTGTCAGTCGGTAAGTGGGTTGTCAATTTCATGGAAAGAGACTCGCGCATCCTTGCGAGTCATGGATTGACCACAGACCGTGTCGCGTCCATCGCGAACATGTCGCCGGAACAGCTGAGTAAGTTCTTCGAAAACGATGCGACGGGTTATGCAATCGCCGGTTATGCACTCACTACGCTGACACTCTTCGCGATGGCACTGCTCGTGGGCCGGCTTGTGTCAAGCTTGCTACTTGGCGTTCTTAAAGTGAATAGCTATGTGCTGATTACTGTTGGATCTCTCCTTACAACCATCGCGTTGATCGTTGCATTCACTAGCAACAGTTCCGCGATGGTTCGAGTCGGTCTGATCGCCGCAGGATTTGGTATGGGTCCAACGTTTCCGACGTCAGTTGGACTTGCTTCTGTGATGATGCCGCGAATTGCGGGAACAGCGATGAGCCTTGTGATGGGAGTTGGTTTCGCTGGGTTACTAGTTATTCCAACCGCGGTTGGTTACATTTCGAGCGCAGTGGGTGGAGGCGCAGGAGATGTTCGGAGTGGCTTGATTGTAGTGATCGCGGCGTCAGTGTTGATGTTTCTGTTGCATGTGCTGTTGATGCTGCGCGAGCGACGAAATTAACATCACCTAAACTCCATCGTGCCGTCATCCAACCGTCCGTAGCGCATCATCCGTAGGTCTTTCATGTAATTCTGATGCAGACGCCAGGGCTTCTTCGCTCCCTGGTGCGGAAGCATAGGCAGCGCGCGCACAACGTATCCTGAGGTGAAGTCAATAACCGGTTCCTCGCCAATCTCCGGGTCGTTCAGACGCGGAGCACACATTACGTAGTCCTTTTTATCCATGTGGTTCAACAGCCGGCACACGTACTCGGAAGTGAGGTCACATTTCAAGGTCCACGAAGCGTTCGTGTAGCCAATAGCGAACGCCAGGTTCGGCACATCGCTGAACATCATCCCTTTATAAACGAGCTTCTTAGGCAAGCTCACTGTCTTACCGTCAACGACTAGTTGCATCCCACTAATAAGTTTGAGCACGAGACCGGTCGCGGTGACGATGATGTCTGCATCCAGATGCGCGCCTGACTTGAGCCACATGCCAGTTTCAGTGAACGTCTCAATTTCGTCGGTCGCGATGGTCACGCGATTTTCACGTATCGCCAGGAAGAAATCTGCGTCGGGCGCGAAACACAGCCGCTGGTCCCACGGGTTATAAGGCGGTGTGAAATGCTTTGTGTCGTATTCCTTCCCAAGGTGTCGGCGTACACCTTTCGCCACCATGCGCTTGAAAACTTCAGGCCGGGTACGTGCGAGGTTGTAAAAGAACGTTCCGACAAACACATTCTTCCAACGTGCCATCACGTAGGCGGCGCGATCCGGAAGACAGCGACGCAGTAAGTTCGCCACAGCATCTTTCGCCGGCCGCTTAACGACATAGCTCGGTGAACGCTGAAGCATCGTGACATGAGCCGCGCGTTCGGCGAGTGCTGGTACGAGCGTGATAGCGGTCGCGCCGCTACCAATCACCACGATGTGCTTGTTTGTGTAGTCGAGATCGCTGGGCCACTTCTGCGGATGTACCAATGTCCCGCGGAATCTATCAAAACCTTGCCATGCTGGCGTGTAGCCGTTGTCGTAATCGTAGTAGCCAGTGCAAAGGTAAAGGAAGCTGCAGGTGAGTTGTAGAACTTCGGGACCTCGTCCATTTGTCGCTTGTCGCTCGACTGTTACAGTCCACTTCGCTTGATCAGAACACCACGAGGCGCCTTTGACGCGATGGTTGTAGCGAATTGCCTTGTCAACACCGAACTCGCTGGCGGTATCGTGGATGTAACTGAGGATTGCCGGACCATCAGCGATCGCTTTCGGATCGCGCCAGGGACGGAAGCGATACCCAAGCGTGTACATGTCTGAGTCAGAGCGCACGCCCGGATATCGAAACAGATCCCAGGTCCCACCCATCACGTCGCGGCTTTCGAGGATGAGGAAACGCTTCAGCGGGGATTGCATCTTCAAATGGCAACCCGCACCAATCCCCGACAAGCCGGCGCCTACGATGATGACATCGAAGTGTTCCACGTTGCGGACGGTAATTGGGGGGATAGGTGGTGTCAACCGGAAGAAGAACTTATCCGCAGATTACATAGATTACGCAGATTTCTCTTTCTGAATGGAGTGGGGCTTTCCATTCCTTCAAAGAATCTGCGTAATCTGTGTAATCTGCGGATAAATTCTTTTTCACAAGCGCTTTCCATTGAACTTGTCCAGCGCTGCAAGTTGCTTCGAGGTGGTTCGATACTCGCGCTTCGCCGAATTCCATTGATATAAGGCTTGATAAACTTTGACGTACCCTTGCGTTGGTCGATCGCACTCCGGCGGATCCGCGTCCTTCTTCACTTTTATTGTGACCATGAGGTTGGGGTATTTGCTATTGCCGGGCATAACGCGAAACGAAGGTGTCTCCGTAAACGTCGCACCACACCCCTGAGTGTCGAAGAGGAATATGTTGGTGATCGTTTCGATCCGATCGTGATTCAAAAATAAGACGTTCAGATCGCTATAACTCTCGCCGGCATTTGAATGGGTACTCACGACCAGAAAGGCGTCGCTTTGTGTTGTCAATTGAAACATTGGAGGCTTCTCATAGAAACCGGAAAAACGATCCGTCTTCACATCCATTACATCGAGCAGCTTGATTGCTGGTTGGAGTGTGAATGCCGCAACGATGTCTGCCTCTCCTTCGTAATTCATGCCCTGGTTTGCGTCCTCCGCCGACAAGCTAAGCTCCAACAAAAGCACTCGCCTGCCATCGCTCTTGATCCAGTATGGTTGGAAACTGTCGAGTTTTATATCGCTCTCAAGCGGCGAAGCCTTCTTGTTTTCTGACAGATGCTTGAAAGGTATCGTCTTGTGAGCGACTGCCACGTCCGCATCTTTAGGATCGATCTGTAAGTCGGGGATGATTCGGCGGATTAATTCAAGGTAAGTTGTCTTGGTCCCACGCACGGTGGAACTCAGGTCGCTGGCAAAAAGAGGTTTACTTTCCTGGTTGCCAGCTTGGGCTAACAGACATGACGGAAGAAGGAGCAAAAGTAATTGGGGGAGCCATCGATGTTTCATTGTAGAGCCATCATATGATCTTGGAAGCAGTTCGCGATAGCCCGACCTTCTGATAGGAAGCAGTCGGTGCCACCTCGCGGTAGCGGTGGGTACGCAGTCTATTTTGTCGATGATTCTGAGACGACGTACCCACCCGCTACCGCGAGGTGGTACTGACTCCTTCCAAGGTTGGTCGAAGCTGGGCTACTGCAGCGCCTTGCCAGAGTAGTAATATGAGCCGTCTCATTCTAATAATCGGAGAATCGGAATCATCATCATGAAACACTGTCCAACTTGTAGTCGAGCGTTTGCTGATACTGAAACTTTTTGTGGTTTTGACGGAACCAGATTGATTGCTGAGAGTGCTCCACAACAGCAGAATCAAACACCGGTGGTGGCACCCGTAAAAACGGAGGCACTTCGTGTCGCATCCGGTCCAGCAGCATCCGAACCCTTTGAACGCATCACTTGTGAATGGTGCCAGGGAATAAATCAAAAGACTGCGCTTTCATGCTGGTCGTGTGGAGCACCGTTGGATGTAAAGAATCTCGTGAGTGAATCCGGATGGCGTGAAGCACCGCGCATCAGGGATATGACCGAGATTCATTTTGGATTGAGCACCTGCCAGGTCGAAGGCGAGATAGTTCCAGCGGCAGAACTCAACCTGGGACAAGGCGACTCAGTTTTCTTTGAGCATCATGTGCTGCTTTGGAAAGACGATCACACTCCGATGTCCGTGATGCCGCTGCAAGGTGGGATCAAACGCGCTCTGGCCGGCATGCCTTTTATTATCAGCGTCGCCCATGGACCCGGGCGAATTGCCTTTTCTCGTGACGCCACAGGCGAGCTGGTTGTGCTGCCCCTTCATCCCGGAATGGAACTCGACGTGCGCGAGCACGCGTTTCTATTAGCATCGCATCACATCTCGTACTCTTATGTTCGCATCAAGGGATTGCGCAATATCCTGTTCGGCGGGCAGGGAATGTTCATGGATCGCTTTGTCACATCGGATCAGCCGGGGCTACTTCTGCTGCACGGATATGGCAACGTCTTCGAGCGCGTGCTGCGACCTGGTGAAAGCATCATGGTTGAGCCGGGGGCGTTTCTCTACAAAGATTCTTCAGTAACAATGAATATTGAATCGCAACAGCTAACCACTGGATTCTTCGGCGGCACGGGTATGAACCTTGCGCGCATGACTGGACCGGGGCGCATCGGTATCCAGTCGATGTACGTTCATCATCAAACGGAATAAAAACATCTCTGCGCTTCCTCTGCGTTCTCTGCGTCTCTGCGTTTTTTTGGTGAATCATTCAGGTCACCGCAGAGACGCAGAGAACACAGAGAATGCGCAGAGAAAGACTAAGGACCAACAAATATGCAATCCGGTCAAACAACACATACATGCCCCTGGTGCGGTCTGGTCTCTGACGGCTCAACTCTCAGTTGTTCCGCATGTGGGGCTTCGATCGATTCACACGCAGTCGTAACGAACTCGGGCTGGGCAGAACTACCCGGCAGAAAAGACATGGCCAAACTTCAGTTCGGCAATTCTTTCTGTCAGATCGAAGGTGTTTATGTTCCCGTTGCAGACATGAATCTCGCATCTGACGACAGTGTTTACTTCGCGCATCACGTCCTGCTCTGGAAAGATCCACAGGTCAACATCACGACGATGGGAATGAAGGGCGCGTGGAAACGGTTACTCTCGGGCATGCCATTGGTAATGACTCAAGCGCACGGTCCTGGCCATATCGCATTTTCCCGCGATGCTCCTGGCGAGATGATCGCGATGCCGTTGCACCCAGGTCAGGCGGTGGATGTGCGCGAACATTTGTTTCTCGTGGCGACGAGCCAAATTACTTACGATTGGTTTCAGACCGGCATCTGGTTCACAACCAGGAGCGGTAACGAAACCGAAACCCATTATCCGTTGGGCATGTTCATGGATCGTTTCTTCGCGCCGGCCACACCCGGCCTTCTGTTACTGCACGCAGCCGGCAATGCCTTTGTGCGTATGCTGCAGCCTGGTCAGGCAATTCTGGTAAAACCTACGGCATTGCTATTCAAAGATCCGACTGTGCAGATGCAACTACACTTTGAACATCCAGCGGGCACGTGGAGCTCCTGGCGTTCATGGGGAAATCGGTATCTCTGGTTGCGACTTTATGGGCCCGGGCGAGTCGCCGTGCAGTCTGCCTATTCGCCTTTGGAAGACAACGGCCGAAACATCACGCGCCACAGTGGCGCGACGGAGCAACACTGGGGCTAATTCCACTGAATCGTTTGGACTTGAACAATCCTACACTGCCGAAGCTGTAAAAATAATCAAAGACCTCGATGCTGGTACCACAGGCGTCCCTGCCTGCCTGCGTCGAACGGAACCAAGTGAGTTACCTCAATGACCTTGCTTAGCGAACAATTGCGCACCCTGATCATGGTAGCGCGCTACGCGGGCAGGCGGGGACGCCGGCGGTCCCAGCACCGAGGTCTCTGATTATTTTCACAGCTTCCGGGCCTGCCACCGCTGTGATTTTTCGCGATCTATTACCCGCAAGTTGCGCTGTAACAAAGTCACGGCAGGCCGTCGCACTCCATGGCCGCGCAGAACTGTCAACGAATATGGCGGTAACTCGATCGAATCTGTGTTCTTAAGGATAGTTGATGAGGGCGGATCGTTCTTTATCGGAACTGGATCCGACGCGTCATTGTTGAGCACGTATTGTGCGGACGAATACTGAAACAGTTCCAAAGGAGTGCTGTACACCAATTCATTATTCTCAAACCCGATCTTCACGCCATAGGTTTGATCTGGGTCCTTGTTAATTAACAACACCGACCACACTCCGTCTGGACGGTGAACGGCGTAGGCGGTAACGACTTTCAAACCGTGCTGGCTCAACCCGCTCACTACTGTCGGATAAAGTTCATGCAAACCAGAATTGGACAGCCAGTCGTGCGTCAACAAACGCGCGCCATAGTAAGGTGCATACGGATATCCGATCTTCCCGTCATCACTCATAAAAAACAGCATGTTGTTCCCCGCCGTACATTGGTCGATCACCGGCCGTGAACCTGCGTATCCAAACAAGAACGCTTGATCACCACCAAGACTAAGAAACTGCGCTACAACCTCCGCATTAAAGAGTGCGCCTTCTATGCTGATTTCCGCTCGTGTCGCGAAAGCGGAAAAACCGTATTCAGAAATAATCCACGGCAGTTTGTGTGTGACTCCCCCTCGCTGCATTTCCCTGAGCGAATCAGTGAGTTTGTCTGTAGCAGTTCCGAGTTGATCCGCAACCGGTTCGCAGACGTCGTCGAATGGATACCATTCGAACGAAAAGAAGTTGTAATCACTCAATCGACGTCTATCCCGAAGGTAACGCAGGAATCGATTCATCCAGGTGCTATTCCCGAACTTGTATTTCCGCCCGGTTGTGTCTGGTTCGATCTCCTGGAAACTTGGTCCACCAAGTTTAATCTTTGGATCGACAGCATGAGCTGCGCTGGCCCATTGTAAGTAGAGCGCGCCGTAGTCCTCGGGAGTTGCGTATTGTCCATCGGGTTCTTCACCGAGTTCTACTCGATCGAAGCGGTAACCGCGTCCACGTAAGTAACGCAACTCATTCGCGGCATTCTGTGGTGTATCGAAAAGAAGTCCTACCGGTGTAACCATCGGCAATCCGTTCGTCAAACCATTTTGGAAAATGCGATCAAGCCCAGGCTGTTCGATGTTCTGATCCAAATTGTTCTCGCGATGCCACGGATCGGTTGAGGAGACATGCATCAGAGTTTGCTTCTGCACCTCAACACCGTGTCTTATGAGGTCCTCGAACTTACCCTGTTGAACATAACCGGCATTGATTTCACGCAATGCGTAACCCAAACGATCGCGAATGTCGGTTACCTCAGAGAGTCCCGTGTTGGAAGACCGCTCCAGAAGAATTCGCAGAAAGCGAGCCTTAACTGAATGTGATGCGACGCGGAGAAAGACGTCGCCACCGGTACCACGCCGTATAACACCTCGTGGAAAGTCGTGCCACATGCCCGGCGGACTCAGTGCGATGTCGCTAATGTCTTCGAAGTTCGCATATTGAATGCGATACATCGTTGCGAAAGGCCTACCCCATAAAAGTCGCACCGCATCGATGTCTTGCGGTTTGGAGAACTCAATGACCACCCACTGCTGATGGAGAGTATTACTTTCGTGAGTGAAATGTTCATCGAGGTACGGATTACTTTTCCAGAAGCTGTCGAGATCGCCATCGTCGAGTCGGGAATACGAGTCGTTGTTTGCCTGATCAATACTGTTGCCGCGGCGCGGCAGGGAATAACCGTAAGACAATGAGACAGGTTCAGAGGAAGTTGAATCTGAGATCCAATAGCCTTGTTTGCGAGAAGGATCGCTCCAGGTACCGCGAGGGTTCCAGTGCCACACCTCATTAGCTAATTCTGTACGCAACCGGTAGATCAACGACTGCAATCCGGCCGAGCGCATCAACTCGATATTTTCCGGACTGAGTTGTAGATCGTTCATGCCCTTCTCTTTACCGTCGACTGCGGCTCCGAGAGCATGCGCTGGATCAAATCGATTGATAACGCGGGAGGTAACGACTGTAACTGTGGCTTGTTGGCTATTTTGGAGTCCGTCGTTGGCGAAGCCCATACATGAGCCGCAGATTGTCACAAAGGAACACAGACAGGAGATGAATTTGATGATGCGGGCCGTCTTCATCAGGGTGAATCTTACCTTCTTACCTGCATGGTCAGGACAAATGCCAATAAATGACCTCAAGCAAAGGGCCACTCCCCATAAAGAACAAGTTCAGAATAAAGAACAACTTCAGAATAAAGAACAAGTTCCGAATAAAGAACAAGTAAGGAAGGGCGGTTTACCCCCGCTCAGAACCGACATAGGTCTTCGGGCGCCAACGGGGGTAAACCGCCCTCCCTTACCTGTTTTATTTGAGGTTGTTGTCGCAACTCAAGCTTACTTTATGCTATTGCGCCCGTTCGCTTCTGCTGCTAGTCTTTGGTCGATCTCTTCCCCGACATAGATCGCGTTTCCAGCCGGATAACATCTTTGCCATGAAATCCCTCTCAGCATTTGGGCTCGTTCTGATTTTTCTTGTGTCCTCGTTTGCTCAAGAGAATGTTATCGAACTTCGAAATGGTGACGTTCTTAGTATGCTCGCAGCGAAAGTTCCTGCAGACGTGATCATCAACAGAATCGAGACTTCGCGTTGTTATTTCGACACGTTTCCTACCGTGATTTCAGAACTCCGTTATAAAGGTGTTTCAGAAGAGATTCTCATCGCGATGGTTGCAGCCCCGATTGGCCGGCCCACAAGGAAGGAAAATACTCGAAGCGAATCTCCGCGAAAGAATTCCGCGACAGTGTTGGCAAGGGAAAAGCCTGAGAGGGCCAACGTCACGAATGCAGTCTCATCAGCTCAAACAGACAAGAAGCCATCAGACTCCGCCGATGTGCCAAAGAAATCCGCAGCACCCACCGCAGCATCGTCGTATTCGGTAGGAGCTTCCGAGCAGGTTCTAACGAACGATGACCTCATGAAACTCTTACAAGGCGGTACACCCTCGTCAGATATCGTTAAGCGAGTAAAGAGTGCTAAAGGGAATTACGATTTTTCGGGAAAGGCTTTGTTTGCGCTGCAGCAAGCGGGAGCTGACGCAACGGTTTTTCTATCAATGATGGAGGCTTCACGCGCGGTACAAAATGAGCAAAAAGAGCGTGAGGCTCAGAACAATCCCGCGAAGTCCCCGAAGCCTTAACCAAAGAAAAATTTATCCGCAGATTACACAGATTTCTTTGAAGGAGGGCAAAGTTCCACTCCATTCAGAAAAAGAAATCTGCGTAATCTGTGTAACAAACCAATAACTCCTTCTTTTTTTAGCAAGATTTCTGGTCCCAAAGGGACCAAAGTTAATAGCCGTGGGCGAGCGGCTTTGCGCGAAGCCCACGGGGAATAGGAGCGAAAGATTGAAGACCCTGCAAGGGTCAGACCCTGAGCCCGGTTCGACCCCTTTCAGGGTCGGATGGTGTGAACGATTAGTCCGTGGGCTTCGCGCAAAGCCGCGCGCCCACGGCTATTAACTTTCATCCTTTCAGGATGATTCGGTTCAGGCCTAAGCCGCGCTGCGTAATCTGCGGATAAAATTGTTCTTCACTTTCCGAGCAGCACACTCACGTTATTGCTTTCAAGATTACTCGTTACGATATCAATCTTACCGTCGGCATTGAGATCGTCTGTTACCAACCTCCATACGCCTCTTCCAACGTTCACCGGTTCCGCTGAAGTGAAGCCACCGCGTCCATTGCCCAGGATGATGCGTACGCTATCGCCTCCGGCAGCAACCACATCCATTCGACCATCGTGATTCACGTCGGCGATGGCGATGTGAAAAAGCGTATGTCCGAAATCAAAAGGCGAGCCGCTGGCTTCAGTGAACCCACCGCGGCCGTCACCTAACATCACGGTCATCGCATTCATTTCATGATGAGTAGCGACGATGTCTGCTTTACCATCACCGTTGAGATCGGCAATGGCAGAAAACCACGGCTCGCCTGTGCGCAGTGGAAGTTGGTGTGATGCAAACCCACCCTTGCCGTCAGCCAGGAGCAGTGTCAACGCGCGACTGAAAGGTAGCTGTTCTCTTCGCGCGGGACCGGTCGCGGTGGCTGTCGCAACGATATCAGGCCAGCCGTCGTTGTTAACGTCGCCGATGGCAGAAGGATATGGACTAGGACCAACGGGGAAAGACTGTGAAGCGCGGACGAAATTACCAAGTCCGTCCCCGATCGCGATTGAAACATCGTTGTCGGAGCTGTTGATAGTCACGAGATCCAGCTTGTTGTCGCGATTCATATCAACTAAGGACAATCCGTGCGTATGTGGATGTTGGCCAAGCTTCATCACAATTGGAGAAGTCGGAGCCATAGATAAATTACCATTGCCATCGCCAAGCAAAAGCATCACGCCATAACTGTCATGAGAACCAATCGCGACATCGAGCTTACCGTCACCATTCACATCGCCGAGTGCCATTTCACCTGGATTATCCGGAACTGATGACTGACTGAGCGGCGCGCCAAATTGACCATCGCCCTTACCCGGCAGAATCAGAATCTTGCGTGATTTACCACACGCGACGATGAGATCAGGTTTTCGATCACCGTTCATATCGCCAGCCAATATATTGCCGGGGCCGTCTATGGATATTGGCGACCCTGCTGCACTGGTGAACAGCGACTGTTGGTTTTGTGTTTCAGGAGGGATATAGCCGGATGGGCACGAGATGAACAACCCCGCAACAAGACTGATACTAGCCGGTGTTTTGAAAGCAAGATTAACCATAACTCTCCTCCCGTTATAATGTGAGACGCTTCGGAGTCGGTTTTTCTTCCGTCGACCATGCGAGAATTATCCACAGATTACGCAGATTACGCAGATTGCATGAGACCAACAAACGATCCTTTGATCGAATCTGCGTAATCTGCGTAATCTGGACAAGCCGTAAACACTTTCCTGACACTTATGCCCAACAAAACAAATACGCACGCAGCAAACTTGTGACGTCATGTCGCCGCGCGATGCCAAAACCGGTGGGCCAGCTTTCATGCTGCGCGCGCTGGCTCACAAAAACTATCGACTCTTCTTCACAGGTCAAAGCATTTCGCTTATTGGCACTTGGATGACACGTATTGCAACGAGTTGGCTTGTCTACCGGCTTACCGGTTCGGCTTTCTTACTTGGCATCGTTGGTTTCGCCGGTCAAATACCATCATTTGTACTAGCGCCTTTTGCCGGTGTGCTTGTAGACCGTTGGAACCGGCATCGTCTGCTGGTCATTACGCAAGTGCTTGCCCTTCTGCAGTCGCTCGCAATGGCCGTATTGACGCTAACTGGTGTGATCAAAACCTCGCACATCATTCTGCTGAGTGTCTTTCAGGGACTCATCAATGCGTTTGACATGCCGGCTCGACAGGCGTTCGTAGTAGAGATGGTTGAAAAACGTGAAGACCTCGCAAATGCAATCGCGCTCAACTCCTCGATGGTTAATGCTGCTCGTTTGATAGGACCATCGGTCGGTGGCGTTGTGATCGCAGCTATCGGTGAGGGTTGGTGCTTCATGATCGACGCATTGAGTTATATCGCAGTCATTGCTTCTTTGCTCGCGATGACGTTGACGTCACGAATGATTCAACCGATCAGAGAGGCCAATATGTTTCAGCAACTGCGTGAAGGTTGGAATTACGCTGCGCGTTTCGCTCCTATTCGCGACATTCTCTTGTTGATTGGACTAGTGAGTCTGGTCGGAATGCCCTACACGGTGTTAATGCCCGTGTTTGCTGACGATGTGTTGCACGGCGGTCCAAACACACTAGGATTGTTGATGGCTGCTTCCGGGGTCGGTGCGTTGGTTGGGGCGATGCTCCTGGCTGCGCGCAAGAGTGTGTTGGGACTTGGCAAGTACATTCCGCTTACCGCGGGTGCGTTTGGCGCGGGACTGATCATGTTTTCGTTTAGTCGCATGATTTGGTTATCGCTTCTGTTGATGGTTTTGACCGGTCTTGGATTCATGGTTCAGATGGCTGTAAGCAACACGATTCTGCAAACAATTGTGGACGAAGATAAGCGAGGTCGGGTGATGAGTTTCTACACTATGGCATTTATGGGCGCTGCGCCGTTTGGAAGTTTGTTAGCGGGAAGTGTGGCCGATAGGATCGGTGCACCACACACACTTTTGTTTGGAGGAATAGGTTGTTTGCTGGGCGCAGTGTGGTTTGCAATGACGTTATCTGATTTACGTAAGGACGTACGACCAATCTATGTGAAGATCGGAATTCTGCCCGAGGTCGCGAAAGGCATTCAGCAATCGTCGGAACTTACTGTGCCTCCGGAAACGTAACTTCTTCTCTGCGCTTCCTCTGTGTTCTCTGCGTCTCTGCGGTTTTGAAAGGGCCACACCAATGCAAACCGCAGAGACGCAGAGAACGCAAAGGAAACGCAGAGAAATTTTGAACAGAAACGATCCTGAGATAAAGTTCTCCAGCGAACAGTGAGGTTATATGGTGAAAACAATTTCTCGAACCGACTTAAAAGAGAAGATCGATCGCGGTGATCACTTCGTGCTGATAGAAACTCTGGCCCGGATCGCTTATGAACATGTTCATCTACCCGGAGCGATAAACATTCCTCCAGATCAACTCAAGCAACTCGCTCCAAAACTTCTACCTGACAAAGATGCCGACATCGTTGTCTACTGCGCCAGTCCTACCTGACACGCCTCCGAGAATGCTGCCCGTGAACTGGCGGCAATGGGGTACACCAAGGTACGTGATTATGCAGAGGGGAAGTCTGGTTGGATTGCGGCGGGTCTGCCGACAGAAAGCCAACACGACCATCGGGCTTAAGGAACTTAGTCACTTACTCCGAACATGGGAATATAGATTTCAACGCGAATCTTTGGTTCGAAGCTGGTCAAGGCGCTTCTTTCTCCAATCCGAAATGTTTTTCAACCGGCCGGAACTCGGCATCGGGGATTTTCGCTTTCGAAGGTTTTTTCTCGGTTGAGACGTGAGGCGCAGCCTGATACTTGTTCATCATTTCTCCAGCAGAGTTATCGAGGCGGAACTGGATTCGGTCAACGGCTTAGATTCTGCTGAATCCACAGCCGGAGCTTTCTTACCCACTCCGGGCGATCCATCGTTTTGCTGTGGTTGATTAGTCTGGTGAGATCGTTGGCACTGACGGTAGGAAAGATGATGCTACTGTCTTGTTCCTGGTAGGCGCCTAGCCTGAGCGCATGCATCGCGAGAAGGTCACCATCGAAGCGCCATACCTCAGGAACACTGGCTTCGCTGAAAATCGCAAACTTGTCTAGCGACGACTTCGTGATATCAATTTCGATGACCAGATCAGGTGGTGGATCGACTGTGAGGTCGATGCGTTTCTTATGACGAACACGCTGAACATTCTGTAGATAAAAACAGGAATCGGGTTCGAAACCACGGTCAAGATCTTCGCGTCGGAAGGTGGTAGATCCGAAGTTGTCAAAGTCGATATTCATTTCGACCGCCAACTCCTCCACGATTTGCGCAATTATGCGGTTGTAGCGTTCATGTTCACTCGATGGACTCATGATCTCAAGTGTTCCTCGGTCGTAGGTCAGACGCGGGGCACAGCTGTCATGCAAATCCATCAAAAGACGCTCGTAAGTGTCCCAACGAACGTTGTGCAGAAGGACTCGTTGTTCAGATGGGTTGAGTACGGTGGCCATTTACGGGATATTAAAATAGCCACACGCCTCTCGCAAGATCGTTTACAAGGTTGAGGTCAACCGGTAGTGAATCACCGCTTTTTTCGATGGACACCGCTGAACTTCAAGACGCTCAAGTAGAACAAGCCCCTGAAATTAGAACAAGTAAGGAAGGGCGGTTTACCTGCCGCCAACTAAGGCCGCAAAAATCGACCAGCGGGGGTAAACCGCCCTTGCTACTTGTTCTATTTCAAAGGGCTTGTTCTGTTTCAGCCACCATGTTGCTTACATGCCTTGAAGGTACTTGTTTTCGCGAAAACTGCCAGCATTTCCATCTCCGCGGTGTTAATCTAAAGAACCACTTCCATTTGTAAGACCACTAAAGCTAGGAGTCACTCATGTCGATATTCTTCCAGGATTTGAAATATGCGTTGCGCATGCTCAAAAAGAATCCGGCATTTACTATCGTTGCCATTCTCACGCTTGCAGTGGGCATCGGGGCAAACTCCGCTATCTTCAGCGTTGTCAATTCCGTCTTGTTACGAGAGTTGCCCTATCGCCAACCGGGTCAACTCGTTCGTGTCTATAGCGAATTCCCAACCATGAAGCTTCAGAAGTTCTGGTTGTCACCCCCCGAGCTATTCGATATTCAGCGTGATGCAAAGTCCTGGGAAGCGATCGGCGCCTGGGCTCCTGGCGGACAGAATGTAGGTACTGAAAGTGAGCCGCTGAGGGTCACTTCTGCTGCGATTACTCGTAGCCTGATTGACGTGCTCGGAGTGCAACCAGAACGCGGTCGAAACTTCACTGAAGAAGAGGATCGGAATGGTGGACCAAACGTTGCGATTATTTCGCATGGCCTCTGGCAAAGAGGATTCGGCGGCACGAGCGACATCATCGGTAAACAGATCCTGGTCAACTCCCAATCAACTACCGTTATCGGAGTCATGCCGGCGAACTTTGCATTTCCTCCGGGGAGTAACGATCAAGTAGAGGTTCTTCTACCCTTTCAATTCGATCCCGCGAATCCAGGTAATCGTGGCTCTCACTTCCTTTCGGTCATCGGAAGGTTGAAACCGAATGTGAGTATCCCGCAAGCACAAAGCGAAATGACGAGTTTGATGGCCGGGTGGAAGAGTGAAGGTCGCTCTCAGCATTTACTAAACCCTGAACGTCATCCGGTAGTAATGCTCGGCCTTCACGAAGACGTCGTTGGTTCAGCTCGGAAAGCTGTGTGGCTGCTCATGGCCGCAGTTGGTTTTGTCTTACTTATCGCATGTGTCAACGTTGCGAATCTCCTGCTGGCTCGTGCGGAATCGCGCCATCGAGAGTTTGCGGTGAGATTGGCACTCGGCGCCGGTTTAAGACGAATGGTCCGTCAATTTGTGGCTGAGGGTCTGGTGCTTGTCATGCTTGCCGCAGTACTCGGAGTTGCCCTTGCATTCGTCGGTTTGAAAGTCCTGCTCCTTTTTGCGCCCGATAGTGTCCCGCGTACAGAAGAAATTCGTGTGGGCCTACCGGTGCTCGGGTTTACGATCGCCGTGTCGATCGCGGCAGTCTTTCTTTTTGGTCTCGCACCACTTGCCCAGGTCAGTGAACGTAATCTGGCTAACTGGATTCGGGGCGCCGGTCAACGCTCAATTAGAAGCGGCGGTCAGGCACTTCGCACGGGGTTGGTAGTAACTGAGATTGCCCTCGCTGTGATCCTTGTAATCGGCTCCGGCCTGATGATTCGCGCGTTCTGGAAATTGCAACAAGTCAATACGGGCTTTGACCCCAAGGGTGTCGTCAGCTTCAGCGTGAATCTTCCAGGAGTTAAATACAAAGGATCTGATGCACTTCACTTTGCAGATTCGCTTCAACAAAAACTCACCAGCCTTCCTGGCGTTACGTCAGCATCCTTGGCGAGTGGAATACCTCCGCTCCGCCGCATTAATGCTAACGACACGGAAATAGAGGGTTACCAGCAAACACCTGATGCACCAGCGCAGAATGTCGACTACTGGAATTTCGTCGGTACCGACTACTTCAAGACCATGAAGATTCGGCTATTGGAGGGACGAACTTTTGAGACGCAGGATGACAATGAGAGAGCGATGCCGGTCGTAGTGATAAACCAGGCACTTGCGAAGCGGTTCTGGACTGGAAGCCCGATTGGCCGGCGCGTCAATCTCGGCTTTGCCGATCCCAAAGTGTGGTTCACGATTGTAGGCGTGGTCGAAGATACGAAAAACGCAGGAATGGATAAACCAGCCGGTCCCGAACTCTACATTCAAGTACGACAGGTGGCCAAGAACTTCCTCGGCGGGCAAATAAATTTTGTTGCACGGACTTCCAACGAATCGCTGGTAATGGAGAGTTCGATACGAAGTGCCGTTCGCGAACTGGATCCGACTCTGCCCGTCTACAATCTTCGAAGCATGGATGCAGTGGTATCGAGGTCGATGGTCCAGCCACGTTTCCTCGCGATACTGTTGGCGACGTTCTCGGGGATCGCATTGTTCCTGGCGGCGATTGGTATCTACGGCGTTATGGCGTATTCGGTTGCACAGCGGACGCAAGAGATAGGCGTTCGCATGGCGCTTGGGGCACAGCAACTCCATGTGTTGCGACTCATCTTTGGCCAGAGTTTGGTGATGTTGCTGATCGGCACGGCAATCGGACTGGCAGGCGCATTTGCACTGACGAGACTGATGCGCACGTTGTTATTCGAAGTTACAGCGACGGACCCGCTGACGTACATCAGCGTCGTTGGATTGCTGACAATTGTGGCGTTGCTGGCGTGTTACATCCCGGCGCGTCGTGCAGCGAAGGTCGATCCACTGATTGCGTTGCGATACGAGTGAGCTAGTTTCAACTTCCAAAGCCAAAATCCCTCACACGGAAGTTCGAACTACATCGTCCTGGGACCGCAGGCGTCCCCGCCTGCCCGCGTCCAACCTAGCCAACAACATTGTTACGAACCACTCGAGGAAATCGAGTTGGTTCTGCTCGACGGGGGCAGGCGGGCACGCCTGCGGTCCCAGTGCGATGGTCTTTGATTGTTTCAGACCTTCTGCCGCCGATCCTGCCTGTTGAAGTAATCCTTGTTTGAGCTTCGGTGTTAAACTTAGCTGCGTTACGAATGAACAAACTCCCGCCTTCAAAGCCGCACGAAATCACTGAGCTACTCGAACAGTGGAGTGGCGGCAATCAAGCGGCTCT
>DATDFV010000106.1:0-5633 GCA_036522415.1 Pyrinomonadaceae bacterium
CGTCCCCGCCTGCCCGCGTCCAACCTAACCAACACCATTGGATGAGCTACTTGATTGAATGGAATTGGTCTTTTTCGACGCGGGCAGGCGGGGACGCCTGCGGTCCCAGCACGATGGTTTTTGTTATTTCGCAGGTCCAATAGTGTAAGGGATTAGCTCAAAGAAGCTGATTCGCTTGTGTATTCGTCCACACGCAAAGCGTCCTCAGATCGTCACCTGATAGTTTCGAACCGGCATGCATGGGCGTGTACGAGTCCAATGGCATGGCACCTGACTTTGCAAGGCTACACATCTGATCGAGCCGTCGACTCTGCCGTCGCTTGTCATAATTTCCCCACTCCGAAAAGTTCAAATCGCGACGTCCATCGTTGACATGGCCGATTACCCACCATGAAACGGGAGCAACGTTGCTGTACCACGGCCAGCGAGTCTTATTGGAGTGACAGTCATTACACGATCGGTCAAGGATGCTCGAGATTTGCGGATCAACGTGCAGTTGAGACTCGATACTAAGACTCTGATCAGTAATCGGATTAGTTCTCGCCGGTCCGATGAATTGAGCCACCAGGAATAGACATACCAGCACGACAAACGTCCATTTCACTATCTTACGAAACTTCCTCACAATCGCCCCTCTAAAACTCTCTGCGCTTCCTCAGCGTCCTCTGCGTCTCTGCGGTGTAATTTGCACGACACCGATGAACCGCAGAGATGCTGAGGAAGCGCTGAGAGTGTCGACGAAGGCACCACTTTCCTATTTCAACTTCGCAACTCTTCGATTAATCCCGTTCTTCATTTGCCAATACACTTCGGCTATCTTCTTCGGAACTACATAATCAGTAGACCACCACGTAGGTTCCAGATTATCTCTCCACCTGTCCAACATCGCCTGATCCAGCTTGAGAATTCCATCCCGTGTCACGCCTCCGGGCGGTGGGACAAACTTTGCAATCTTGTCGTAAAGCTTGTCACGTTCTTCAAGATTCACTCGTCCAAGCAAATGCCAGAGCGTTAACGTGTCACGCGCTCGAGAGTTCCTGAGCAGCGTATCAAGCGCAACCTGATCCGATGGGTTTCCGCCGAAATCGATTGTCGTTAACGCCTGCCTAAACTCGTGCGAAGCATCTTCGAAGTAAGGTGTGCCCGGGCCAACTCCTGGTCGCGTCTGACAAGCAGCGCCGGTAGGGACCATCGATTCACGATCCTTCAATTCCAACGCGACCCAACCCGAGGTCACTCTCAATAAACTTGCTCCCGTATCGTCAACTTCCAACGTGTACGCACAGCCCATGTCGGCAGCCACCGCTGATGGCGTATCGACAAAGAAAAGACGTGGAGGAGCCCAGATTCGCGCGCTCATCTTGCCACGAGCTAATTCGAGTCGATGCTCGGTCGGTTGTGTTTCGACTAATCGAACGCGCGTATTTGCATCAATCTGAACCTGCCCAATCGAAGCAACATTGATTTGCGCTCGCGAAGCGCCATCAGTTTCAAGCCATTGACCAACTGCCAGTTGGCCTTTGTTTCGAACGCTCGTCGAACCGATGCGCGGCGTACCATCGATTCTCTCCACCTGCCAGAACGAGCCCTGATTGATCGAACCCTGGCCACTCAGCACAAGCCAAAGTCCAAGCGCGCTGGCGACAACCAGTACAGCAGCGGCTGCTGTTCGTGTTTGCCATCTGTTGAAATAGAGCGGAGTGGTCCACGAGGCACGCGCCGGACCAGCCTTCAGTTTTTTCTCGAGCTCTGGCCAAAGTTTTTCCGGTGCCTGAATGCGCGGGAGCTGCTCCGCAAGCTTTACACCTAGCTTTATTCGGTCGAACTCTGAACGACACTTTGAACACGCCATGAGATGCTCGTTGAACAGACGCGCGTCTGCGGCACTCAACTCACCATGGCAGTATGACGAGATGTCGTTTATTACGTGCTTTCCAAACATCCTAAGTCTCCAGAACTACTCAACGAATGCTCGCAAATGAGATAACCGCTTTGCCAATTGTCCGTGTCCACGATTAAGACGAGAGGCAACTGTTCCCTTGGAACAACCCATGACCTGCGCTATCTCTTCGTAAGAGAGTCCCTCCATATATTTCAAAAGAATTGGTAACCGAAACTTTGGTTTGAGCTGCGCGATTGCGCGTCTCACTGCTTCAGCGACTTCGGTCTTTCCATACTGTTTCTCCTGCGGATTCCTTTCCGAAGGGTGCTTCATTGCGAAGAAATCGCCGAATGGAAGGAGACGCCGGCGACGCCGGCGTTCATCCATGCAGGCATTGACGACGAGGCGATACAGCCAGGTAGTGAATTCCGAATCTCCTCGAAATTGCTTGATGGCAGTGAACAGCTTCAAAAAAATCTGTTGGGTCACATCATCCGCGAAAGTCGCATCGCCACCTGACGAGTAGACTGCGATCGAGTAAACCTTGTCCTTGTAAGTTTCAAAGAGAACGCGAAAAGCGTCTCGATCACCTTCCTGGCACGCGTTAATAACTCGGCCACTGATGATTTGCTCAGCCATTGCGGCGCGCCGCTCCATTCGCTTCCCCCGTTACTGAACTACCGAGGATTAGACGGTGCTCTGGGCGTGTTTCTTCCCTTTTTCTTTGGAGTACGATGGCCTGCCGTCGCTTTGTTACATCGGGAGCTTTAAACATATACGCAGATAGAAACACGGTCACGCCGTAACAAAGTGGTGGCAGGCCACCGCACTCCAAAGTTTTTCTTTGACAGGACACGCTGTCAATGTCTAATCTGCGTTTGGGTAGTCCGTCACAGGATCGTCTCTAAATTTTCCTCATTTTCAACCAGGGACAATTGAACATGAAACGACTAACTCTCGCATCCCTCTTACTCGCTCTTCTTTCTCCCTTCATCTTCGCGCAGCAACAAGAGCGAGATATGAAGAAAGAGGAAGCAATCTGGAAAGATCTTCAGGCAGTGGCTCCCAAACAGGTCGAGACGTTCAAAGCGGCTACAGTCGCGATGGACAATCAGAAATACGATGAAGCTGCCAAGCTATACGAAGCTGTGATGCTCAACGCTCCGGAATTCGATCCGGTAATTCGGCGACTTGGCATCTGTACTGCCCTCGCTGGAAAAGTTGACGAGGGACTGGGCCTGCTCGAACACGCGGTTTCGAAGAAGCGCTCACCGGAAAATTTGATTAGCCTCGCGCAGGTACTCGCCTATCCTTCCGAAACCAAACAAGGAACCTTCGAACAAAAAGTACGCGCGCTCAAGCTGGCGACGGAAGCGACGAACAATCCAAGCATTGGCAACGATCCGTCGTATCCTGCCTTGATGGGACAACTCGCAATCGATCTGGACCAGATCGATCCCCTCCGCGTGGCGACGAACAAATTGGTCAGCGAACATCCGGAACTGATGGTGACTCATTATTACAGCGCGCTGTTGGCGGCAGCGGATGAAGAGTGGATTACGGCCGAACGGGAAATACTTCAGGCTGAAAAACTGGGACTGCCTCATGAGGCTACTCAAGCGTTCCTGGACTCCGGCGTTGGCTCAAGAGCACGTGTTTGGCACTACACCTATTACAGTCTCGGTGTAGTCGCAGTTTGGGTGCTTGGGCTGCTCTTCCTTTTTCTGACCGGCAAGTTGATGTCGCGCGTTACGCTGCGTTCAATAGAAACAGAAGATCCGAACAAACCAACCACTCGTTCGCAGATGACTTTGCGTCAGTGGTATCGACGGTTAATCAACGTGGCCGGTTTTTACTACGCTCTTTCAATGCCGGTCGTGATGTTCCTGGTGATTGCCGTCGCCGCGTCGATAACTTACGGCTTTATCATGTTGGGACGTATTCCAATCAAACTAGTGTTACTTCTTGGCATCGGAGCATTGATTACCATCTACAAGATGATCCGCTCGTTGTTCAGTAAGATTGAGAAAGAAGATCCTGGACGTGCACTCAACGTCGACGAAGCGCCACGGCTTTGGGATCTAACGCGGAATGTCGCCAGCACAGTTCAAACGCGCGCGATCGACGAAATCAGGGTTACGCCAGGTACTGAACTCGCCGTCTACGAGAAAGGAACTTTCCGCGAACGATCCAACGACAAAGCGAAACGAATTCTTATTCTCGGTGTTGGGTGTTTGAATGGTTTCAGGCTCAACTCTTTTCGAGCGGTGTTGGCTCACGAATATGGTCACTTCACGAATCGAGATACAGCCGGTGGCGATGTGGCAATGCGGGTCAACGACCACATGATGAAGTTTGCACAGGCGATGTACGAGGGCGGGCAAGCCGTTTGGTGGAATATTGCCTTCCAATTTTTGCGTGTTTATCACTTCATCTTTCGCCGGCTGAGTCATGGCGCGACAAGACTTCAGGAGGTACTTGCCGACCGAGTCGCGGCAATGAAGTACGGCGCCTCAGCATTCGAAGATGGTCTAACTCATGTCGTAAATCGAACCGCACAGTTCAATGCAATAGCGACACAGGAGATCAATTCATCGCTGACGGCGCGGCGAGTTATGCAAAACTTGTATGAACTACCTGCAATTGAAAACGCGGACGTGGCCGAAGCGACGCGCGAAGCTCTGAATCGGGAAACAAGTGAGGACGACACGCACCCGAGCCCGAACGATCGATTTCGCTTTACGAGGCGAATAACTAGTCAAACTGAACCGGCGCTGTCCGGCATGGTGTGGGATCTCTTTACGAATCGTGAGGCGCTGACGTCAGAGATGACGAAGATGGTTCAGGGAAACCTGGGCGGGTAGTCAGTGTCAGTGGTCACGAATAGGTCCAATAGGTCATATAGTCCTATCCTATGACCACTGACAACACGAGATCCTACCTGGTTACGTGAACCAGCATCTCCGTCCCTGATTCAATCTTCAACTCTTTGCTTCCGTTCACTGCGAGTGAGCCGGCGCCACCGGCACCACCAATTATCAAACCGATAGCAGCTCCCTTACCTCCACCAGCGATCCCGCCAACAATCGCTCCTACAGTCGCGCCGATCCCTGCGCGCTTGACCGTCTGTTTTGTGCGGCTCCCCGATTCAACACCACCTTCGTTGTCGGCGCGTCCCGAACCCTCGCCATAAACCCTGGTTACGTAGCCATGAAGAGTTCCCTTCCGGCCATCTCTTAGCTCAACTGAATCAAACGCGAGATTCATGCTGGTTCGGCCTTTGATCTTGCCCGACTTTTGGATTGAACTGATGTGGCCATTAAGACGAGCCTCATCGAAGCGACTCGGATTGATAACAGTTGCTGTGAATCTGTCTCCTATCCTCGAGTCTTTGCTGGAAAGCGTCTCGTTGATGCGAACTTTCAAGTCGGTACCCGCCGGTACCAATGGAGCCACCGGTCGCCGCGTGGTAGTTCGACGCTTCATACTTGGCTTGGTTTGCGCGTTGGTCGCAACCGAATTAGCTAACAATGCGAGGCCCACCATCACGGCGCACATCATTGTTTTAATGTTTATTTTCATCGTTCCTCCTCAGCAATATCTCAGTCAGAACCCCAAAACAAAATGCCCCCGACTCGGTCACGGGGGCCTTTCAATATTTCGCCTGGATGAAGTCAGTACCACCTCGCGGTAGCGGGTGGGTGCGCAGCTCGGAATCAACCATCAATTAGGCTGCGCACCCACCCGCTAC
>DATDFV010000107.1:0-23727 GCA_036522415.1 Pyrinomonadaceae bacterium
GAAACGAGGCGATCCTGAGTGCGAGATCTGGATCACGTGGCATTAAAGACCTCGGTCCTGGGACCGCAGGCGTCCCCGCCCGCCCGCGTCGCGCGCAACCCTGATCAGGAATTCAACTTCTTCCCTAAGCAAGGTCGTTGCGGTAACTCACTTGGCTCCGTTCGACACTGGGCAGGCGGGCGCCTTCGGTCCCAGGACCGAGGTCTTTGTAAGCAAGGCCCTCGCGGATCATCTTTCAGCGGCGCGTACGGTTCGTACACCAAACACCGTCGCGGTTTCGTTCCCGCCCGTCGCCTGAAATCTAACCGTCACCTTTTTCTTGTCCTTGATTAGTTCCGCAGGCAGCTTGTACTCAACATCGAAGTAGCGACCGGTTGCACTGCCCGGCGGGCTTCGGTCGATTGATTGTTCACCTAAGCGTTGGCCATCGACAAGAACTTCTCCGGATCTCTTTCCGCGTTCGTCGGTGTTGAAGGTCACAAGCAACGCTACAGGGCTATTTGGATCAACCCGCACATCGTAAGAGAACCATTTCTTCGACCGGCGTCCGGCACGCCCGGTCATTCGATCCTGGTTCGTCTCTTCACCTTGTTGATTGAAAGCTTTTTCTTTCTCTGGATCTCCTGGAGCGATGAAACTGATTGTCGCCGCTTCCAGAAGTTGCTGCTTCTTTTGCGCCTCACCGATCTCTTCAAGTTTTTTGCTCCAGCCATCCAACGAATACAGATCGAAATAAATTGCGTAGAGCCTTCGGTGCAGGCGATAGAAGGGTACGAACTGCAGTTCCTTCTCTTTGTCGTCAGTCGTTCTTCCAACATTGACCGAGTGAAAGATTCCAAGTCTGTCAGACACTGGTTGCAACCATTCGTCAATCGGTTTACCTGAAGTCACAAAAGAGGGCACCAGTTCCGCGGGTCCGCCACGACGCTCTGGCCCAAGATCAGCGGCAAGAACCAGCGGTCCCCACATTAATGCGGCGATGTTTTTGTTATCGGGTAATCCTTCAATCCGAAGAGTCTTGGGAAGAATGAGAGAAATTGAGTCACCAGTTTTCCATGTTCGCTTCAGTTCAACATATGAACCAGGCTTGGCGTCTGTCTTAAAGGTTTTGCCATTGACCTTAACTTCAAACCCGTTTCCAGCCCAGGTAGGGCGTCTCAGTGATAACGTGAAGAGTTTCGGTTTTTGCAGGGTGAGTTTTAGTGTTGCGTTGTCGCCTTCGGGAAAACTAGTTTCCATTGCGAGGGTGGCCCCTGCCTCTTTCCATTGTGCTCGTGACGGCACGTACAAATTCACCCAGAGACGATCGCCAGCTTCATAGTAGATCCCGTCGCCATGAAGACCATGACTTTCCATTCCAGTACCAACACAACACGTAAACGCGCGTGACATGTCCTGATATTCGTGACGCACACCGCGACCGATGGGCACCATATAACAAGTGCGGCCGTCTTCAGGATCGATCGAACCAAGAACGTGATTGAACAATGCTCGCTCTTCAAACTCTGAATATTTAATGTCGGGCTTAAGTGAAAAAAGCGTTCTCGTCATCTTCAGCATGTTGTAGACATTGCAACTCTCGTCGGTGCGACCTTCAATTCGTTCTGCAAGTTGATCCGGCGGACCAAAGTATTCATCTTTGCCGTGTCCGCCTGTTGCGTAAGTGTGATCGTTAACCACGATGTCCCAGAAATACTCGGCCGCAACGCCGTCACTCTGATCGCCGGTGTACATATACTGTTTCAACACACCAAGCATCTTTGGCACATTCGTGTTGCCGTGCTGGCCTGCCAATTTGTCTTCTCGTCGCTTGAGTGGATCCACAAAAGCGTGATGGTCGAAATGGTGTGAGAGCGAGAGCCAACGCTGGTCGTCAGTATCGGCATACAAATCAGCGAGCACTTCGTTCATGCCGCCGAACTCCGTGTTCAGCATCTTCTGAGTTTGCTCTTCACTGAGCTTTGACATGATCGATTCGGCCCAGGCTGCATATTTCGTCTCCAACTCGAGCGCGGTTCGGTTTCCCGTATACCGGAAGGCGTCACGAAGACCAGCGAAGGTTTTGTGCAGCGTGTACCAGGGCGACCACAGTCCGTTCAGGTCAAAAAACGACGACTTGATATTTCCGGAAGTAACTTCAGCAAATTTCTCTCGCAGCCCTTCAAGCGCGCCGAGATAGCCGTCGCCGTTTTTATCCTGAACCTCCTTCAACTCTTTGACGATGTAGTCTGCTCGTTCTTTGAAACGGACATCTCCGGTTGCGGCGTACATCACCGACACGGCAGACAGGTAATGACCGGCAATGTGACCAGTTAGATTTCTACCATCGCCATCCCATCCGGGATACCCTTGCGCTTTTGGTTGAAGCCCCGCGCGTTTTCGATAGTAAGCCAGCATTCGATCGGGTTCGAGTTTGAGGAGATACTCAGCATCGAGATCTTGAGCGCGCTTTAGTGGACCGCCAGTTAGTCGAACGGCTGAAAGTGGCAGAGGCCGCGCCACAATCTTGACTGCGTTTTTTGGAGACTGAGCCTGAAGCGTGCTGAGGGAAACTAGTGATACGAGCAGTACAAACGACAACTTCGGCGCGTTCATTAATTCGCTCCTCTTATTATTAATGCTGATCCAAGTGATAGTACTGGCTGATGCAGTTTCAACTCTCTGCGCAACCTCTGCGTCCTCTGCGTCTCTGCGGTGAAGTGTGGCGCTCTTAACGGAACCGCAGAGACGCAGAGGACGCAGAGGTTGCGCAGAAGAAAACTACACTTCATCACGATACACACTGATTATGATCTTGACTGATCAGATTTTTAATTGTAAGCAATCACGTCTTTGATTGGAACCAACCTTTTAGCGCCTTGGAAGCAGTCAGTGCCACCTCGCGGTAGCGGGTGGTGCGAGGCCTCAGAGTCGATTGTTGAGTCAAGCTGCGCACCCACCCGCTACCGCGAGGTGGTACTAACTGCTTGAGAATCGTCTTGATCTCTCGGTCTTGACATTGTTCATGAGGATAATGGAATGCTTTCGACATTCGCGCATTTTCTCGTAATCACAATCACGCTTTGTTCCGTAACTATCACATCAACTGGTCAAAGGGTATCGCCACCTCGTGACTATCCTGTTAAGCCAGTCCCGTTCACCGCAGTTCATTTTACCGACGCATTCTGGGCTCCTCGTCTCGAGATCAATCGCAAAGTCACTATTCCTTTTGCTTTCAAGAAAGACGAGGAGTCAAAACGAATCTATCACTTCGAACGAGCGGCGGCAGTTCTGCGTGGCGAAACATTAACGGACAAATCACCTCCTGGTTATCCGTTCGACGATACAGATGTTTACAAAGTGATCGAGGGCGCCGCTTACGCACTGAACGTTGAACCAGATCCCAGGCTCGAAAGTTATGTTGATAACTTAATAGACAAAATCGCCGCGGCACAGGAACCTGATGGATATCTTTACACGACGCGCACCATCGATCCTTTGAAACCGCACCCATGGGCTGGAACGAAACGTTGGGAACTGGAAAAGGTTGATAGCCACGAACTCTATGATCTCGGCCATCTCTACGAAGCTGCGGTCGCTTATTACCAGGCAACCGGAAAACGAAAGCTGCTCGATGTCGCATTGAAAAGCGCAGACTTATTGGATCGAACGTTTGGACCCGGCAAACAATCGATCTGGCCCGGTCACCAGATCACTGAAATGGGACTCGCGAAGTTATATCGAGCCACTGGAGACGCGCGCTATTTGAACCTCGCGAAGTTTATGTTGGATGTTCGAGGGCCAGATGGTTCGAAGGGCGCAGGTCGTACATACAATCAATCGCACCTAAAGGTAATTGATCAGACGGAAGCAGTTGGACACGCAGTGCGCGCGACCTACATGTACTCTGGCATGGCTGATGTGGCAGCCTTGGTTGGCGATCCTTCCTACGTAAACGCAATCGACAAAATCTGGGGCGACGTTGCTGAAAAGAAACTCTATATAACCGGAGGCATCGGAGCGACCGGATCGGGAGAGGCTTTTGGGGGGCCTTACGAACTTCCCAACATGAGCGCGTACAACGAAACGTGTGCGGCGGTTGGCAATGACTTTTGGAACCAGCGACTGTTCTTGCTGCACGGAGATGCAAAGTATGTTGATGTCTTTGAGCGCACTCTCTACAACGGATTGATATCGGGTGTTTCACTCGATGGCCAATCATTCTTTTATCCGAACCCATTGGAGTCGGCAGGCCAGCATCATCGCAGCCCATGGTTCGGAGTCGCATGTTGTCCAGGAAACATCACCCGGTTTCTGCCGTCGCTGCCTGGTTATGTTTATGCTCAACAAAAAGACACGATTTATGTGAACCTCTTTGTGAGCAGCACTGCGGACATCAAACTAGACAACGGACAGAAAGTAAGAATTGTTCAGGAGACCCGCTATCCCTGGGACGGTAAGATCAAGATGACGATTAACCCGGAGCATAGTAGCGAGCTGACGATGAAGGTGCGCATTCCCGGATGGGCCCGAAACGAACCCGTTCCCAGTTCACTTTATAGTTTTGTAGATAAGAATGACGAGCAGGTTGGGTTGACGGTTAACGGGAAGTCAATTCCTACAACGATCGAAAAGGGTTATGCGAGTGCTAAGCGGAAATGGAAACGAGGCGATGTGATTGAACTCAACCTGCCAATGCCCGTCCGTCGTATTCAGGCAAACGATTTGGTTGTTGCGGATCGCGGCCGAGTGGCGTTGGAGCGTGGCCCGATCGTTTATGCAGCCGAGTGGCCGGATAACGTTGATGGTCACGTACGAAATCTGGTTGTGCCTATCGATTCCCCTCTGACGGCGGAGTTCAAACCCGATGTGCTGAATGGTGTTGTTGTTATCAAAGGGAATGCTGCAAGTCTGTCCTATAACCAACAGGGTACGGTTGATAGGAGGGAACAGACGTTCACCGCGATTCCTTATTATGCCTGGGCCAATCGCGGTCCGGGTGAAATGATTGTGTGGATTCCGAGTCATATCGGCAGCGCGCGTCCGCAACCATTCCCAACAGTAGCGTCAACAAGCAAAGTCACGACTTCGGGTGGACAAGGTTCACGATCTATCAACGATCAGAATGAGCCACAGTCTTCCGCAGATCCGTCGAACTCGTTCTTCCACTGGTGGCCGAAGAAGGGAACTACTGAGTGGGCTGAATACGCATTCAACAAGACTACGAGTGTTTCAGAAGTAGAGCTCTATTGGTTTGATGACACGGGAACGGGTCAATGTCGTGTACCGAGGAGTTGGCGTCTGCTCTATAAAGACGGTCAAACGTGGAAGCCTGTTGAAACTTTAGACGCATTCGGTATTGAAAAGGACCGCTATAACAAAGTGACTTTCAAGCCAGTAACTACTGACGGGTTGCGTATCGAAGTCACTCTTCAAGCGGAATGGTCGGGTGGCATTCAAGAGTGGAAGGTGCAGTAGATACAGGCTTGGATGTAGTCAGTACCACCTCGCGGTAGCGGGTGGGTGCGTAGCTTCGTCGATCGTCAAAGTCAAGCTGCGCACCCACCCGCTACCGCGAGGTGGTACTGACGACATTACGGATTAAAACGGTGGAGGGACGAACGCCTGGTTGAATCCGAGCGGCGCTGGAAACTGCGCGTTCGTCGGGCGCACGCCGGTGCGCACCCAAAGATCGATTGCTCCGATTCCCGTCAAGACCTGCGGACCGGTGAGGTTACAGTGACCAATGCCAGTCGTGTAGGTTTGGAAAAGGAGGTCTTCTTTACCTTGCGAAGCAACCAGTTCCGCATAAGCCGACTCATTTGCAACCGGCAGCAACGGATCGATGATCGTGTGCATATTTAGGACCGGATGGCGGATCTTTCCATTGTAGTCGGTGTTACTTCGCACATAGTTGCGGGCTGATGGATCGGCTGTGATGTCGCGACGCGCGTTCATCTGCGCCAGCCAGGCATCGACAACTGGCGTCGGCAAGCCGATGCTCGCAAGGTAAGCTTTCTCCGCCGGGAGTAGCTCGTAGTTTTGATCGATGTTCTGCACGAATGGACCGCCGGCACGACGCTGCAGTTCGGCACGCGCTTCAGTGAAGAAGAAAAAGTCAGTCAGAGTCCAGCCTGGATAAAACGCAGGCGGAGGTGGTGGCGTGATACCACGCCCAGGAATCTTTGCTACCAGTCGAATGAATTCAAACTTCGGAAAGTTTGCGATGTTGCTTACCTCTGGAGCTAACTTCGGGAGGACTTCTGTCTCGAAATCAATGTCATCTCTGACATCACCCACTGTTCCCCATGAAGGAGGAATGCCGAAGATCACGTCGTAGGCAAGATAAATAGGTACACCACTGTCCCAGATGCGAGTCGCGCCGGCGCCCGCACCGCAAAGACATAACGCACCGTCGTAAATCCCGTTAAACTGTTCCATACTTTTGAAACCGACTAAGGTTCCAAACGAAGCGGCAACGAGTATTGTCCGTTGTGGTGGCGCAACGTTGTCCCGAAAGAAGACCGACAGGTTCTTGACGTCCTGAATCGCGTCCTTGATGTCCCAGCCATTATCTTTGAATGCAGTTCCGGCTAGAGCAAAACCTTGAGCAAGCAATGGTGCTTCCAGTGCTGCATTAGGAGCTACATCGGCATTTCGATCATCAATTTCGCCTGGATGGTCCGCTTTGTCGCGATATCCGTGAACAAAGATGAGTAGCGTTCCATTCCAAACGTCCGGCACTCGAATGCGGTATGGCGCACCGGCAATCTCGCCTGAGAGATCAAGGGCTGCAGCCTTGGTGGGTCGTGGAAACTGAACAACTGAAACCGAAATCAATAGGGTAATGATTAGGGCGACAAGAACTCTCGCAGTGGATTTCATTGTGGTGTTCCCTCTGTTCGTGGGCTAGAAAAGTGCGCGTAGACTATCACTGAGCAACGTGAGGCCGCAACGATTGAGTTCTGGCAGGGAGCGTCCTAATCTGAGACCTAGAACTTATTTTGGGGCTCTTTATGTTTTCTGCCTTGCTCGTAATTGCCCAGCCCTCGAACGATGAGGTATGCCGCCGCAAGCGTGGTCAGCCATGAAGCCGCGTCACCGATTGATTGCGCTCTCATTATGCTCGGTCACGCAACGCTAGCCAGTTCTCAACGTATTCTCAAGTTTTCCCTGGAGAGTTACTCTATGCAAATGACTCTGAGGCCCTACACCGGAAAAAAACGCGTAAGGCGGCGAAAGCAGTTAATGCTAACCTACTTGCTCGCGCTGGGAGTGGTCTTTGTTCTGTTGTTTGTGTTTCTCGCAAGCTGGTTTGCGATAAAAGCGATGTTTCACTCTCTTCGCTAGGTTGAATACGAATCAACCACCATGACACGACTTGAATTCTTGCCGGTACGACAGGCTGTTAGCTTCTCGTTGCTCGGAATAACGACGACTGTGGTAAACGACCCCGACAGGCTAACAGCCTGTCGTACATTCCTATGGCATTGAGATTGGTACACTCAAAAAGTGAAAAGCTGATGGCCAAAGACCCTGACCCTAAGAGAAACCTGGCGAACGATGTTGACGCTCTTTTCAAGCTTCCATTGGCGGAATTCACCGGCGCTCGGAATGCACTTGCTGCACAGCTGAAGAAGACTGGCGCAGTAGACGACGCGAGCATCGTAAAGTCGTTAGCTAAACCTTCGATCTCAGCCTGGGCAGTCAATCAAGTCTACTGGCAGCATCGCGATGAATTCGATGATTTGATGGCGGCAGGCAATCGTCTTCAACAGCTGCAGACATCGGGCTTCGCGGGGAAAGTCGGAGCGATGCGTGCCTCACTGGACGCTCGGCGAGAAGCGCTTACACATCTTTCAGACCTTACAACTACATTACTGAAAGAGGCAGGACATAACCCTACTGTCGAGACGATTCGCCGCGTCACAACTACTCTCGAAGCGTTGTCTTCCTACGCTGGGGTCGACGGCGGTCCTACTCCTGGGCGTTTGACGCAAGACGTCGATCCTCCAGGTTTCGAAACACTCGCTTCAATGCTTCCGACCGGACGTAAGGCAAAAGCGAATCAGGAAATTGCGCGCAACGAAAGTTCCCAAAAAGCTCCGGCTGCAAAGGCGCGAAGCGATGTGCAAAAGAATCGGCAACTTGAAGCAACGCGTCAGGCGAAAATTGCTGCGGCAAAAGTTTCGCTACAAACAGCCAAGAAATCGCTTGCCGAAGCGCGGGCAGAATTACAGAGGTTGGAGTCAGCGCAGAGGAAGGCCTCTGCAGAAGCACAGGAAGCTCAGAAGCAGAGGCGTGAAGCGGAAGAACGACTAAAGCACGCTCGCTTAGTTGCGGAACAAGCCGTTAAGCGCGCAAGTGGTATCGCAGAGGAAGCGAGAGATACGACGAAGGCGATCGAAGGTGCTAATCGCGCGGTGGCAAAGGCTATGAAGGAGTTGGAGTTGCTTTTTCGCGAATCGCCAGGCTAGCCGACGGACATTGAGAACTAAAACCTTATTCTCACCAGGGAAACTTGTAATAAGTAGTCTAAGTCTGTTGTTGGTAGAGCTGCGACTCGAGATGTTTGAAGTCTAAACTTAGAACAGGAGAGTTCGTAAATGAAAATCGTTGGGATACTTGGAGTACATTAGTTTTGATCATCGGTTTGATCGTATGCATTAACACCTGGACCTCAGATTACGCGACAGCAACATGCGCCAGGGCGGAGGAAGATAGAAAGAAATTCGACGAAGCGAAAACGCTGTGTGGTGATGTCACCTCTGACTGCTATAAACGAGCAACGATTGGCTTAACATCTGCGGACGATTGTGAGCATGATACGGCGTTCATGCAGAGGCAGATGCTAATGGGAGTAATTCCCGCAATAGGCGGCGGCCTGCTGGGAATAGTCGGCTTCTTCATGGTAATTGGCGGATTTTTCCTCGGTCGGAAGAAAGCAGTGGCGACTTAGACATCTCGGATCACAGTTGTTGTCCGACGAACTTTAGTTTGTCGATGGTGAGGGTCAGGGCACTACGAAACTTCGCGCCTCGTCATCGACCACACGACAAACTGAAGTTCGTCGGACAACCTGTGTGGCACTTTTTCAGTGAAGGAAGGATCGCCCCATCAACCTCTAACAAATCGACTCACAATCTCTAATCAGGCTTGAACTTGTCTGGCACGGCAATTCCCCACAGGATCAAGCCATGAATAAAACTACTGAAACACACCGCCAAATAAAACTTCTTGTTTGTATTGCCTGGATTGTCCTTCTCACCTGCATTAGATGCGACGTTGCAATCGCACGAGATGACGCGACCGATGACTCCTGCACGGCGCCATTGACTTCGGTCTTCAAACAGGTATCGCCGGCGGTAGTGTTCATTAGTGCGGTCTCGATCAATCCATATCGAATGAGCGACCGCGTAGAGCACATCGTAGGATCAGGATTTATCGTTGATCGTTCAGGCTTGATTCTAACGAACTCTCACGTGGTGTTTGGTCGGCAACTCATCGATGTAACTCTCGACGATGGAAGTACAGTTTCTGCTCAATTGATCGGTGCCGATCCAATCTTTGATGTAGCACTATTGCGTATACCGAAACCCACTCGAGGGGCCTTGAATATTGTCGATCTTGGTGACTCAGATCGCGTACAGGTTGGTGAAGAGGTGATAGCAATCGGTAATCCTCTCGGATTGGATCAAAGTCTGACGAGGGGAGTCATCTCAGCAATCAACCGAGTTCTCCCCGAAACATTCTTCAGTTTGCAGGAGCCTTTGCTGCAGATGGACACACCAGTAAATCCGGGTAATTCTGGTGGGCCACTCGTAAATCGTTGCGGCCAGGTGATTGGGATAACCACAAGTGTGATTCCGGATGCGCAGAACATAGGCTTCTCAATTCCGATCAATATGGCCAAGAGCCTGGTTCCTGCGCTAATTAAGGACGGAAAAATTATCAGGCCCTGGTTAGGTTTTCACGGTCAATACATGGAAAACGGGCTGCAGGAGTTATTTCGGTTTCCGTTGGTTCAGGGATTTCTAGTTGAGGTTGTTGAGCCGGGAAGTCCCGCGGAGAAAGTAGGTTTGCAGGGAGGTCAGCTTGAACTGACACTTGCAGGAAGAGACTTCCTGATTGGCGGCGATGTGATCACGAAAGTGAACGGCACCTCATTAACTTCGCCTGACAAGTTGTTAGACGCGCTCAACAGCTTGCACGTCGGTTCGAACTTACGATTGCAAATCTTCAGACAAGGTAAATATCTGGACGTGAGTTACGTCTTGCCGGAGCGTCCGATTCTGCCTGGAGACGCCCCTGATCGTCTCTCGCTGGCTTCACCGAACATTCGAGTGAAGCCTCACCAATCTGTACTTCGACTGTGACTTCAGAACCGGTGCGTGTGTGGCTTTTTTGTGAAGAGATCAAAACCGTCACAGTTGGAAAAGGAAAAAACGTGATCCGATCGTCAGCGAGCCTAATATTTCCTGAGTTATAGCAGGCCATCGCGATGCATGAGTGGTGGCATTGCGGTTGCTCAGGGACCAACTGAGTAATTGATCCATTGAGCGGTTCCTGATTGATGGAGTCAATTGTCTTGTCATCCGAGGGGAGAGAGCCACGTGCGATTCGGGCGTTTGCGGAAGCGCTCGAATCGCATTCGGCTTTTTGGGAGCACAGTTCAGGGCGATGAAATAGGACCTATATAACCTATAGGACCTATTTTTCACTACCAGAACTCATTCCGATCCCATATCAATCCCGTAGCGCTCAGCCATGCGGTAGAGCGTGCGGCGATCGACACCCAGGATTTCAGCAGCGCGTGTTCGATTGCCTTTCGCGGCCTCCAGGACGTGCAACAAATATCGACGTTGCAGTTCATCTAATGAAGGCAGGTCTTCAAATAGAGCAGAAAGAGGTGCTCTCGTTGCGGCTTTGACGCGTTTTGACTGCAGCTTTGGTGGCAGGTCTTCGGGAACAATTTCATTTCCTCTCGCGTGAAGGACACCATATTCAAGAGCTGACTCCAGCTCTCGTACATTACCGGGCCAGTCGTAAGCTACTAATGCTTTGATAGTCTCTTCTGCAAGATGAATATTGTTGCGCCCGTATCTCTCGAGCGCCTGACCCAGAAAGCGATCTGCCAACAATGGAATGTCGGTCCGTCGCTCGGTCAACTTCGAAACTCGCAGAGTTACCACACTGAGCCGGTAATACAAGTCTTCTCTAAAACCGCCAGTTTTCACTTCGTCTTCGAGGTTGCGATTTGTTGCCGCGATGATGCGAGCGTCCACGCGTGTTGGCGCAGTTGATCCGACGCGTCTAATCTCACCTTCCTGCAACGCTCGCAGTAATTTTACCTGCATCGCAGGACTCGTTTCGCCGATCTCGTCGAGGAAAAGCGTGCCCCCTTCTGCCGCTTCCCACAACCCTTTCCGATCGCCTACAGCACCGGTAAAGGATCCGCGAGTGTGTCCAAACAGTTCTGCCTCGAGCAGGGTTTCGGTTAGTGCTCCGCAATTGATGGCGACAAAGGGGCCATTCGATCGAGTACTGTGTTGATGTATAGAGCGCGCGACCAACTCTTTGCCAGTACCCGATTCGCCAATAATCAAAACTGTCGATCTGGTTGGTGCAACCCGCGCAATTTCCTTGTAGAGCTCGATCATCACGGGTGATCGACCAAGCAGACCTCCCTGTTCGTAGCGGGCTGAAAGTTGTTCGACTCTTCGATCCTCACCCGTGCTGCGTTCAGCTTGCTCGAGTGCTCGCTTCGCTATTGAAACGACTTCTTCGACTTTGAATGGTTTTGAGATGAAATCCCAGGCACCTTCGCGAGCCGCCTCCACGGCGGAATCGAGCGTTCCGAAGCCGGTTACCAAAATCACCGGACAACGGTCACGCAAATTCTTGAGAAGATCGAGTCCAGATTGATCTGACTCCAGGTTTACGTCGCTTACAACGAGATCAATCTTCTCTGTTCCGGCGACACGAAGAGCCTGGGTCGGATTGAGTGCTGTCTCGACGCCCCAACCTTGAACAGTAAAGATCTCACGCAGCAAATCGCATGAGTCTTGATCGTCATCTACAACAAGGATCTGTTTCACAGGCAATACTCATCTCAAAGTCGGTTCGGCTGTCGTTAGTTGCTGGTCCACTTTCGAAAATCGATCGTTCTGTATCGCGCTAAATACAAGTCTAAACCGTGTGCCACGTCCTGGTTCGCTGTCGACTTCAACAGTGCCGCCATGCTCCACCACTACCTGGTTGACGATAACCAGGCCGAGTCCCGTACCATGGCCGCGCGCCTTGGTTGTGTAGAGGGGATCGAAAATGCGGCCCATGATCTCTGGTGTCATGCCGAGTCCAGTGTCAGCGAAGTCCACTACAACCTGATTGGATTTTCCGTTCTTACTGCCGGCGGTCCCGGTGCGAACCGTCAGCTCTCCGCCTTCGGGCATTGCGTCAAGGCTGTTGTTAATAAGATTCAAAAATAATTGCTGTAAGCGATCTGCGGAGCCGGCGATCAGCGGAACCTTCTCCTCGAGATCAAATACCATCTTAATGCCGCGTTTATCCAAAGCAGGGGACATGGCGTCGCAAAGTTTGCGTAGAAGGCCATTGAGATCCAAGGGTGACAACTCGGTTTCGAATCGCGTTTTGTCGAGCATTCTTCGAACAATTCGTTCAATTCGTTCGATTTGCGCGCTGATGGTTCTGATGCGCGCCTCAGCGTCGTGCGGATCTCTGTCGAGATCGGATTTGAGTAATTGAACGTGTCCGCTGATCAGATTCAGGGGAGTTCCCACTTCATGAGCAAAGTGCGCCGCAGTTTGACCTGCTGCCGCAAGTCTTCCCAACTCATTCATTCTTCGGTTTGTGCGCCAGAGCTCCAAATTGGTTTCCTGGAGTTGCTGATTCCGGAACTCTAATTCGCACGTTGCCTCTTGAACGCGCTGACGCAAGAGGTCTCGTTGCGCCTCGCGCTCTTTGGTCATGTCACGCACCTGTCCCAACATGCTGTTGAATTCCTGACTCAACAAACCTAACTCGTCGTTGGAATGCACAGGCACGCGAGCTTCCAAGTCGCCTGCTTTTGCGCGAGACATCGCACCGAGCAACTCGTCGATTGGTTGATACACGAGGTGGCGAAACAGGAGATACGTGCCCAGCATGATCAATACGACAGTGACGAGTGACATCCAGACAACGCTCTTTACATATCGAAACGCTATTGACCAGATGCTGTCGAAGCGCTCGACAATCTCTACGGCCCCAATTGGTCGGCCACTTTCAAAGATGGTGGCAAATACTCGATAGAGTTTTTCCGATCCGGCCGTGTTTTCGTCAACGGCTTTTGAAGCAAGGCCACGAAGAAGCGTGTCACGTACGTCCGCTCCAACCGGTTCGGCCGGGAGACTCCCGGTGGCGGCTACTTTTTCGGCAAAACCGTCGGCGGTCCGATCCCAGATGCGAACGCTTACGATGTTGGGACGCGATCCTTTGGTTAGATTTGCCGCGGTTTCAAGAGCTGCGAGATCATGCAACGACGATACATCACTTATATGTCTGGCAAGATCGATCGCTTGTATCCCAGCCAGCGCCTTATCATCGTCACGTTCAAGGTTCGCAATCCCGGCGCTCGTCACGATCAATGCTGTAATCAGCATACCAATCGTAATGACTGATGCGAGAAGTGTTGTTTTTACGTGAAGCTTAATCCTTGGCATCGCTGATCTGATTATTGTTCCTCCACACTACCAGCCAAATGCGTCCGGGTAATTCGACTTACCAGATGAAAGGTCAAGCCCAAGAGTAACACCGCACAGAGCATGAATAACTCTATTCGCTTCACGTGTCCAATAATCTGAGTCGTGCTGGCGCTCAAACCAAACCCCAGTGCAAACAAAGTCGTTGAAATCGCGAGACAGGCAAACCCGTCAGTCAAAACGAACCTCGAGATCCTGAGCCGTCGGATTCCAAAGAGAATCATCGTGGCGACGCGTGTTCCGTAGATTAAGTGCGACGCCGGGATCTGCCACAACCCGATCCGGGAGGTCAGCCGTTCCACCGCCGGACCCATACGAAGATAGATGCGCTTCGATTGAATCCGGTTTGAGTAGTGGCGTCCGGCAAAGAACCATAAGCAGTCTCCAGCCAGTGCACCACTTGTCAAAAACATAATTGCGAGAACGGCATTCACATAACCCAAATGGGCCAGAGCACCGGCGAGGACAGGAACAACGTCGGCCTCCACAACGGCGGCTAGAAAGATTGCGAGCAATCCATATTTGATCAGGAACAGCTGCAAAAAAAGACCTCCGCGTGAACTCGGATCAAAAGCTGTTCCGTAAGAACCGTTGGACGTTGAGACTTCGAGAAAAGCAACTGAGGTAAGCGCCGCGCGCGGTTGTTCACGGTTAAATTTGAGATCCGCGTCAAGAAAATACAGCCGTTGTAGAGCACGCCTATAGAGGAGTGACGTTTGTTAAGGCAGCGTCAAGCTAACCTTAATCAACTGCCAAGCCCTCAAAATCGAGCTCGCAAGAGTCGCTAAATCTGAGGCGCTTGTGCCGGGTCTGCAAACTAGCCACACCAAAAATTGGAGGCAATGAAGCAACCAGAAACACGTGTGCGTCTTTGTGTCTCATTTTAGAGCCGCTTAAAGCCGCCGACATTAGCAGTCGCTGGCATGCTCGTTGCCAAGTGACTGTTTGTCGAACAGACAAGGAGTTTCAAATTAAGTAGAGGGGAATAGACCAAAGATGAAAAGACTTATTTCAATTGGCTTCGGAGCGCTCCTACTCGCGAGCACACTCGCAATTGGATCGCAGGCCGCTCTCGCAAGCGGGAACTCGACGAAAGACCAACCCCGCGTCGAGAGAAACCATCATCGCAAACATCACCGTAGGCACAGGCGACACTGGCGCCGAGCACATCGTGTTCGGGTCAGCAAGCTGAGCTACTAGGGATATGGCCGAATGTCCGACGAACTTTAGTTTGTCGAACGAGCGGGAAATAGCCGCAGATGAACAACGATTTTTATAAATCAATTTTGTTCGATCATTGGCCTTTCATGCGTGAGACCGATGTTCATCTGCGACTAATACCAACCAGACGACAAACTAAAGTTCGTCGGACAGATGGTAACTTCGATTAGCCACTCTCCCCATAAGGTCACGCTCTTACTTGAATGCGATGGCCCAGGAGCCACGCAATGGGGTTATGACTTTTCAACATTTCGAATCCAGTACGGCCCACGGCCCACAACCGTTGCGAGCGGATCTCGAATCATGGATCACGAGATACGGTTGCAACTCCACTTCCTACGTTTTGCTTGAGGGCCCCAAGCGGTACTTCACATCTCCACGAGTTGATGGGTTCCTTGCTTACCAGATGAGCGCCGGCGTGTGCGTGATTGGGGGTGATCCAATTTGTTCACCAGCACAAGCGCCACTTCTGATTGCTGATTTCGTTAAAGCAATGAATTCACGTCCGATCGGTGCTTACCAGGTCACGCCGGCGATGGTCGAGGCGTTTCGCAATACCGGCTTCTCGCATATTCAGGTTGGTAAAGAAGCGGTGTTCGATCTACACCGATTCACCCTGGCTGGCGGGCAGATGGAGCTAGTTCGAGCTGCTACGAACAAAGCACGACGCGAAGGGGTTGCAGTAATGGAGCACAATCCTCTTGGTGTTGATGCTGACGAGGTCAATCGCGAATTGCGAGAGATTTCTGAGCAGTGGCTGCAAACGAAAGGCGACAAGGAGCTGGGTTTTCTGCTGGGTTCTTTAAGCCTGGATCGGCGTTGTGCGAAACGGTACTTCATCGCGCGGTCGGGCTACGGCAAAGGCCGGATTGAAGGTTTTATTGTCTGCGAACCAATTTACGGACGCCATGGTTACTACCTCGATCTTACGCGGCGACGCGTCGATGCTGTTCGTGGTGTGATGGAATTACTGACCGCTGAGATTTTCCGAATGTTACGAGACGAAGGCTATGAGATGGCCTCGATGGGACTAGCGCCATTGGCCCTTCTCGATGATCCGGATCTCAGTCAACACCCGACACTGACTCGGTTGATGCGTTTCGCTTACCAGCAAGTTACAAACAAATACGATTTCAAACTGCTTTATCGCTATAAAGCCAAATATCATCCGCATTCGTGGGAACGACGTTACTTCTGTTTCAATCAGAAGAGGCTGTCTCCAAGAATGCTTTACGCCGTACTCGGTGTTCGAAACGCTACTACGATAAGGAGTCTCCTGCATCACAAGCACGCTGATATAGGGAGTTTTCAACAGAAGGTTAAGTCATGGAAGCATGCAGCGTCGTTCATCATCGGATTCTTTTCCGCGTTGCTATCGTCTTCGTCGTTGTAATCGGTAGTGCGTTACGGTTATGGGCCCAGGAGCCTGTTCCGCCAGACCACTACGATCCTGACGATGTTAAGACGTTCGCAGACGTCAAAACTGAAGACCGAAGTATTGAAATCCGGGGAAGACAATTCCTCATACACTTCTATCGACCGACTAACGATGCTGCCGCAACGCCGGCCATTTATGCCTGCGGCGATGGCGGATGGCGAGGACTTGCTCCCCGCACTGCGCAGCAATTGGCTCACGTTGGTTTTGCGGTAGCGGGAATCGATTCCAAGATCTACTTACGGCAGTTTTCGTCCACCGCAACGCCGCTAACGACAAAGCTGCTGGCAAGTGATTACGCAGAAATCGCAAAGGCCCTTCGGCAATACGCGCGCGTTGAAATGAATACTCCGGTATTTATTTATGGCTGGTCATTGGGTGCAGGCTTCGCCATTGCTGTCGGCGCCGATCAAGCGACGCGATCTAATTGGGCAGGTGTCATTTCAATCGGATTGCCGCGGCAGAATCAGCTTGTCAGCGGCGTCGGTGGAAATCATGCGGATCTTAAATCGGAAGCTTTTTCCAGTTACGGTTTCCGCAGCCAGGATTTGATGGCCTCAATTGCTCCGGTGCCGCTGGTGATGATTCAGAGCACAACCGATACCGCGAGTCCGATGAAGGTGGGCCGAGCTCTATTTGATGCGGCCGCTCAACCGAAGCAGTTTGTCTTAATCAAAGCGAACAACCACCGCTTCACTGGAGCTCGAGAAGAATTCTACGCGGCGCTAAGCAATGCAGCGCAATGGATGAAGGGAACGTTTGCCAGCTCTTCGCAAACAGAAATAGGACACCATGGCTTTGATTTTCAACCACAGTGACAAGCCCGGACATCGACGTCGCTGGCAATGGCTACTTGGACTCCTGGTACTTCTGTTAGCCGCAGTCGCTGCTTATGGCGTTGTTTGGTATCACCAGTTTTATCATCACGTCACAGCTCAGGAATTGACACACGAAGTCAGGCATTCGACTTTTCAGGCGACGATTCGTGACGGTTCAACAGTTTCACTTCAACTCTATCAACAGACAAATGCTTCTTCGCAACCACTCGTCTTGTTTACAAGTGGTGATGGTGGTTGGAGTCCCTTCTGCGCTGACATCGCCGCGCACATTGCCGGTACCGGTAAGACAGTGGTTGGGATTGATATGAAGGAGTATCTGGTGAAGTTTGCCAGTTCACAAAACCCTGTTTCGCCAGATCAGCTTGTCCGCGACTATGACGACATCTTAAAGGCGGCGGTCTCGCAGCCAAATGTGGATCCAAAAACGCGAGTGGTTTTAGCAGGATGGTCGGCAGGGGCTGGCTATTCAGTACTGGTTGCGTGTGATCCACGCTTGAGCGCAAGGATTGATCGAGTTGTTGCTATCAGCCTTCCTATCTACAACGAACTCGCATGGAAGACGGCTGACGCATTGATCTATCTGACGCACGGAACACCTCATGAGAAAGTGTTTGACTCGAGACAGTATCTGGCAAAACTTTCCGGGACTCCGATCGCAATATTTAACGCGACAATGGACGACACGTCTCCTTTTCACGAATCTCAAAAACTCTTCGCCGTGGCAAGTGGTCCAAAACATTTCTACGCGATCAAAGCAACCGGTCACCACTTCGAGGGTGGCGAGTCAGATTTCTATCGAGCACTGGATGAGGAACTCGCCGAAGTAAAATCCCATCCGCAGATTACACAGATTACGCAGATATCAAATATGAGCTATGACTAATCTCACATGCGCAAAAAAAATCTGCGTAATCTGTGTAATCTGCGGATGGGACGCCCATGAGGCTGTTTGCCACTTCCGAGCACGAAAGCCACAGCCAAAATTGGCCGGTTCTGTTCTATTCTGACATTTCGGCACGCAGTTGGTCCTTCCATTCCTTGGCATAACATTTTCAAGTGAACAGGACATGCTGATGTGATCCGCTCTTTGAACGTCGGTCAGGTAAAGCTGTAAGCGAATGAAAAATACCGACTAGATTGCGATGACTTCAGCGTTGACCATGGAAGGAGAAATCATGAATAGGCAATTAATCGGTTTTCTGTTAGCTGGTTGTCTCCTGGCTTTGCTTGCAGCGGTTCCAGCGCAAGCGCAACTTCCAGGAGAACCAATTCGCGTTACGATTCCGTTTGACTTCAACGTAAGAGGCAAAACTCTTCCGGCGGGAAAATATGAGATCAGACGAATCGGCGATCAGCCGGATGGTCTGTTGGTTTACAACATCACAAACCATCAGCACGCGGTATTTGAGTCAGAGCCAGTGGAAACATCAAAAGCGCCCAGGCGAGGCGAGGTTGTCTTCCACGAGTATGGCGGCGACACCTATTTTCTTGCTCAGATTTGGACGGGCGGCGAAGAGACGGGACGCGAAGTGCTTCCATCTCGCGACGAGAAAAGACTCGAGCGAGATCTGGCAGACAAAGGAGGAGAGCCAGTGATGGTGGCATTGGCGATCGAATAGGCATTAATGATACGGGCACTTGATTGATGCGGGGGAAGGTAGTCCGAAGTCACGCGTTAAGCGAGTCTTCGGACTACATGTCCGATCAACGAAAGACTAGAGAAAGAAAGGAACCATGATCATGTCCGAACAAGCAAATGTCCGCACTATTGTGGAGGCCTATAACTTCTTCAAGAATGGCGATATTGAAAGCGTGCTGAAAATACTGACTCCCGATGTTGAATGGATTACACCTGGACCACCTGATTTGATGCCTGTTGCAGGCAGACGCCGAGGGCGTGAAGAAGTCGCGCGATTCTTTTCAACCCTTAACGAACAGGAAGATGTCTTATTGTTTCAACCTGAGGAATACGTAGCGCAAGGCGACAAAGTCATAGCGTTAATCAAGTATCGAGGACGAGTTAAGTCAACGGGGAAGCCGGTGGAAGCAGATCTCGTGCACGTGTTCACTTTCCACAACGGCAAGGTGAAAAGTTTTCGTGAGTTTTATGATACGGCGGCTGTGTTAGACGCGTACAAGAGTGAATCTCGTCGCGGTAAGAGTGCGTAAGAATAATAGTCCACAGATTACGCAGATTACACAGATTAATTTGAGCTTGTGTTCTAGCCTTCAGTCTGAGGCTTTTATTAATCTGTGTAATCTGCGTAATCTGTGGATGTTTCTTTTGCTTAACCCCCAGCGATGGCGCCGATGACGTAGAACGGTTCTGCCCCTGACGCTATCTCCTGTGGAAGCGGATCATCTGGCGAATTGTGGGTTATATCCTCTCCGCAGGCAAAGAATCTCAGAAATGGTCTGCGCTCACCCGAGACATGTTCGCGAATGGTTCCACGCAGCATCGGATAAGCTGTCTCCAACGCGTCGAGAATCGATTGTCGCGTAACTTCACCGTCAATCTTAAGTTCGACATCTCCGTTGACTCCCGCGAGCGTTCGCAGGTGTGCCGGCATAACAACCCGGATCATGACAATGTCTGGACCTCCACTGAAAGCACCGGAGGAAGATCTCGAACTATTGGCTCCCAGGTGTCTCCACCATCGGGTGACGCATAGACCTGCCCACCAGTCGTTCCAAAATATACGCCACACGAATCAAGCGAATCGACAGCCATAGCATCACGAAGCACGTTGACGTAACAGTTCTCCTGTGGCAGACCTTTAGTAAGCGCTTCCCATTCGTTGCCGCCTGTTCGACTGCGATAGACGCGTAATTTTCCATCCGGCGGATAGTGTTCGCCATCACTTTTGATTGGAACGACATAGACCGTTTCAGGTTCGTGGGCATGAACGTCGATGACAAAACCGAAATCGGTGGGCAAGTTCCCGCTAACCTCAGTCCATGAGTCGCCTGCATCATCGCTCCGCAAGACATCCCAGTGTTTCTGCATAAACAGCACGTTTGAATTTGAAGGGTGCTTTGCGACGTGGTGTACGCAATGACCCACTTCCGCATTTGGATCCGGGATATATTGCGAGTGCAGTCCTTTATTAATAGGTTTCCACGTCACGCCATTGTCGTCACTCCGAAATGCGCCTGCCGCGGAGATGGCCACAAAGATCCGTTGATTGCTGGGGTCCAGGATGATTGTGTGCAAACACATGCCCCCGGCGCCCGGTTGCCACTGAGCTCCGGTGCCATGACCGCGCAGCCCTGGAAGTTCGCTCCAGGTTTGCCCGCCGTTGGTCGATTGGAATAGGGCAGCATCTTCAATCCCGGCGTAGATATTGTCAGGATTGTCCAGCGAAGGTTCGAGATGCCAGACTCGTTTGAACACCCATGGCTTTGCCGTACCGTCATAAAACTGATGTGTCGTGAGTGGCTTTCCGGTTTCTGGCGAAGTGTCGTAAACAAACTTATTGCTTTCGCCTTTGGGCATACCCTCGGGCGTTGTTGTAGGTTCGCCAGCGGGAGTTCCGGGTTGGAACCAGGTCTTACCGCCATCGTCTGAACGTTGAATGATCTGCCCGAACCAACCACTGGTTTGTGAAGCGTAAATGCGACTCGGATCCACAGGTGAGCCTTTGACGTGATAGATCTCCCAGCCCGCGAAATGGGGACCGGTCACATCCCATTTTTCACGTTTTCCATCTGACGTAAGAATAAACGCACCCTTCCGGGTGCCTACGAGTACTCGAACACTGCTCATCTTTTGCTCCTTCCACTGAGTAGCTTGTAAATCAGTACCTTGGATATATGTCGAATGGGAAGCTCTAAAATCGACAGTTAGTGTCCACAGATTACGCAGATTACACAGATTTTGTTTGAGACACCGGCGAACTTGGTTAAGGCATATTACAGATTGCGATGTTTGGGTTTTCGTTGATGGTCTCTTTTGCAGTTCAGAAAAGACACCGCATCACGAACGGCCACTCAAAGCAAGAATCGGCGTAATCTGCGTAATCTGTGGATAACCTTCACTGCCACTTGAAAATTTTCAACGCAACTACAAAGCTCACAATCAACCACGCGCCAAGAATCGATACGTTCATCCAGTTCGTCGACAATGATGCGCCTTCATTCATCACTGAGCGCAACAAGGTGTTAAGCGCCGTCAATGGCAATGCCTTGATGAATGGTTGAAACATAACCGGAAACCTCTCTGATGAGAAGAATGTACCCGAGAGCAACCACATCGGAAGCATGATGAAGTTCATTAAGCCAGACACGCCTTCGATCGTCGTCGGACGAGCAGCTATGAGCATGCCGATTGCTGAAAATGTAAAGCCCCCGAGCAACGTGATTAGAGTCAGACTAAGCCACGAACCTCGGACAGTAAACCCGAAGACCAGCCACGCAAACACAACCACGGCCGCAACTTCAGGAACCAGAAACAACAGGCGCGACAGCATGAACGACAGCAGATAATGCGAACGTCGCATGGGTGTTGCGGCAAAGCGTTTGAGGATCTTCCTCGAGCGGGCGATCACAACAGTAAAACCCAATCCCCACAAGCCGCTGCCCATCATGTTCATTCCAATCAAACCGGGAACCAGGAAATCTACGTATCGTGCACCTGGCTCAGTGATCTTTTCTTCGGCGGTGTGGACGACGTCGTCCCTTCCTTTAGCACGTTGCAATGCGTCGTCGACTAACAGACGTGCAATGCGACTCTCTGGCCTCGTCGGATCAAAGCGATAGTCGTACGAACCGTTCTGTGGTCTTACGACGATGGAAATCTTGCCGCTTCGCAATGCTTTTGTGGCTTCATCAGAACTCAGGATGCTTGCAGTGATCTCAGGAGACTGAGCAAGAGCATCTGACAGTTCCATCACACTCGCACTTTGCGGATCGCCTTCAATCGCCACCAAAGTTTTCTCAGGTGCTGAATTTCTAAAAGCAATCCCCAGAGCAAAGGTCATCAATACAGGAAAAACAAAAACCCAGAATACCGCCTCCTTCTCGCGCAGAAACTCACGCCAGCGCATCCTTGTCAGTTCAATCAGCGGGTGTAGGGATTTGTCCATGATGTTCTACCTGAGACGTATCCGCAGATTACACAGATTTGTTCCTGAAAGGCATCGGTGTTTTTATGCTTGCAGTAAGCGAAGAGTCATGAAAATAGGACACCACAACTACAAAATACAACGCTCAATCATCAGAAAATAAAAATCTGTGTAATCTGCGGATAAAACTTTAACCTTCACGCAGCATTCTCCCCGTCAAACTAACAAACACATCCTCCAGTGTTGCCTGATGCGTTGTTAGCGAGATGAGTTCGGACTGCTGTCGTTCTATTTCCGCGAGGAGCGCGGGCAGGGCGATGCCCATTTCGGAAACCGTCAAAGAATAATCATCTTCACGCTTGTGCAAATCACTAACCGCCGGAAGACTTCTAAGTGACTCATCGGTGATCTCTTTAGACACTCGGAACTCGATAATTTGATCCGCTCCCAGCGATTCAATCAGTTCCAGCGGAGTCCCCAGCGCAATAATCTTGCCGTGATCCATAATCGCGACGCGGTCGCAGAGACGAGTCGCTTCTTCCATGTAGTGAGTAGTTAAAAGAATAGTACCGCCTCCCGCGCGAAACTTATCCACTACGTCCCACAGCGACAGACGCGCTTGCGGATCGAGACCCGTGGTCGGCTCATCGAGAAACAGAAGTTCGGGATCGCTGACGAGTGCGCACGCAACTGCAAGTCGCTGTTTCTGACCGCCAGAAAGTTTGCCAACACGAGCATTTCGTTTCTCTTCGAGGGCGACTGTTTGAATCACCTCGTCTACTGAGTGTCCCCTTTTATAGAAACTGCGAAACAGCCGCAGGGTCTCAAGAACAGTGACCTTCTCAGCAAGTTGGGTTTCCTGCAACTGCACGCCGATACGTTCGCGAAGAGTGCGATCAGACTCACCACCCGAGTTCCAATGTTGACCCAACAACTCTACCGTGCCTTCGTCGGCAGGTTGTAGTCCTTCGAGTATTTCGACAGTAGTAGTTTTGCCGGCGCCATTTGGTCCAAGCAGACCGAAACACTCGCCAGCGTAGACCTCGAGATCCAGACCATTGACGGCAGTTACATCAGCAAACCGCTTCACCAGGTTGGCGCAGCGCAAGGAAACGCGTTGAGTGACGGAGGCTAGGCTGGACATGGAGCCACAGATTACACGGATTGCGCAGATTTCAAAAAGACTTAGACAGAAAGAAGGCGGTGGGCCGCCCCGTCGAGCAGAAGCCCAAACCCCTAACACACGAAAGCTCTTCTGTCGGAGCGCGGCCGTCCTCGGCCGCCCCCGTCGGACAGAAGCCCAACCCCTAACACACGAAAGCTCTTCTGTCGGAGCGCGGCCGTCCTCGGCCGCCCCCGTCGGACAGAAGCCCCGAACCCCTAACACACGAAAGCTCTTCTGTCGGAGCGCGGCCGTCCTCGGCCGCCCC
>DATDFV010000108.1:0-16036 GCA_036522415.1 Pyrinomonadaceae bacterium
TTTCACTGGTGACGAGATAGTTGTGCATGTCACGCAACGATGCACCCGACACGCCCGATTGCGTCGTTCGACCGTAGCGCTTAACGTCAGTGTAGATCAGGTAAAAAAGACCGTCCGAATAGGTGAGGCAAGGCGCCCAGATACCGCAAGAGTCGGGAACACCGATCATGTTTAGCTGGCTTGCCCGATTCAACGGGCGGGTTAACAGACGCCAGTGAATTAGATCCCGCGAGTGGTGGATCTGCACGCCCGGATACCATTCGAAAGTCGAGGTGGCGATGTAGTAATCATCACCGACACGAATGATCGACGGATCGGGATTGAATCCACGAAGGATCGGGTTGTGGATTGTCTTTCTGTCGTCTGCCATTTTTAGAACTCTCTGCGACTCTCTGCGTACTTTGCGTCTCTGCGGTTTTATGATTGCTTGACCCTAACAAAACCGCCGAGACGCAGAGTACGCTGAGATTCGCAGAGAACTGAATTAAGCATTCATCGCATTAGGCGGTTTTCAAGCTCCACTCCGGGGGTTTCACCAGAGTCCACAACAGTAACGCTCCAATTACGTCCAGCACACCCAGACAAACAAAGAACGGCGTGTAACCGATTTGCTTAACCAACGCTCCAATCATCAACGAGAACATCAGCAAGCCTGCATTGCCAAACGTCCCTGCCATACCGGCGACTGTTGCGACTTCACTTCGCTTAAATAAATCAGAAGACATCGTGATTACCGTCACCGAAAGGGTTTGGTGAGCGAAGCCGGCCAGACTAATCAAGGCTATAGCGGCGTACGGACTTTCTACCAGGCCTGTGAATGCCACGCCAATCATCATTAATGCACCCAGGCTAAACGCCGAGCGACGCGCATTGATCAGGTTTAGTCCGCTGCGCTGCAATGCAGCGACCACCGCCGGTCCAAACAAACAACCAAGGTCAGCTGCAAAGAGTGGCATCCATGCAAACATCGCGATTTGCTTCAGATCGAAATGTCTGACGGTTTGTAAATACAACGGCAGCCAGAACGTCAACGTGCCCCATGTTGGATCTGCAAGTAGTCGAGGAAGCGCGATGCCCCAGAAGTTTCGCTGTTGAGCGAGCTTCCAGATAGAAGGTTTTGTTCCGTCACTTTGTAGAGCTGCTTCCTGACCAGTTGCAATGTACTCCCGCTCTGCTTCGGTAAGCGCAGGATGTTCGCGTGGTGGGCGATAGAAGAGCAACCACAGCAGCACCCAAACCAGGCCCATTGCCCCGGTGACAACGAATGCAGATTGCCAGTTGTAATTAAGAATGGCCCACGCTACGAGCGGTGGCGCGATCATCGACCCAAAGGACGCACCGATGTTGTAAACACCGCCAGCAACACCGCGCTCCTTCGCAGGGAACCATTCAGCAGTCGCCTTCATGCCCGCCGGACCACCGGATCCTTCGGCGAAACCCATCAGGGCTCGCAGAGCTGCCAACATCTGCCAATTGTGTGCGAGGCCGTGGGCCATGTTGATGAGCGACCACGCTGTGGCAAAGATCGCCAAACCAATTCTGAGGCCCAACACATCCAGTGCGTAGCCAACCAAAGGCTGAAACATTATTGCTATCTGGAAGGCGGTGAGGATGTATGAATACTGATGTTCATCAATCTTCAAATCTTTGAGAACGACAACTGCGGCTGTGGCGAGGGTGGCACGCGTCAAATAATTGAGAATGGAACCGGTCATAGTGAGGCCAAGCATCCACCATCGCAGGCCCTTAATCCTGGATGTGAACGCGAGGCTTGACGCTATCCGTTCTGATCTACTTGTCGCCACTCGCTCACTCATCGGTTATAGTGTCGCGCGGGTGAATAGGTCCAATAGGTCGTATAAGTCCTATAAGGCATACCGGGTACATGCTCACAATCTGGTGTAACAACGACTTCGGACAAAATGACGAACGCGAATTAGCGCTTCTTAGAAAGAATGTCGGTAACTATCACCTGATGCTGTTCGCAGAATCCGATACCGGTGAGACAGCACGTGCGGCTCTTGCGGTCGCCGATATTGCGTTTGGCTCTCCGTCTCCTCAAGACGTGTTGGAATCAAAGACTCTACGGTGGATCCAGTTGAACTCCGCCGGTTATACAAACTATGACCACCAGGAAATCAGAGATCGATTAGTTTCAAACAGTATTGCTCTGACAAATAGCTCTGCTGTGTACGACGAGCCATGCGCCCAGCATTTGTTGGCCATGATTACCAGTGTGGCGCGTCAACTGCCCGAGGCGTTGGATTCCCAACGCGGCGCCAGAGGCTGGCCGATGAATGCTTTGCGTGCTCGCTCTGCACTCCTGAACGATCAAACTGTATTGCTACTAGGCTTCGGCGCTATTGCACGGCGCCTGGTTGAGCTGCTTCAGCCTTTGCACATGAACGTAATGGCAGTTCGGCGAAAAGTCAGCGGAACAGAACCAGTTCAAGTGCACGATATTTCGGAAGTCGATAAGCTTCTTCCCCTGGCCGATCACGTTGTTAACATTCTTCCCGCAAACGATCAGACGATGAACTTTCTCGATGCGCGTCGTTTAGCGAGTCTCAAACGAGGTGCAATCGTTTACAACATTGGTCGAGGTTCCACGCTCGATCAGGAAGCTCTGCGACATGAGTTAATGTCAGGAAGAGTTGCAGCCGCTTATCTCGACGTCACCAATCCAGAACCTTTGCCGCCTGATCATCCGCTTTGGACGACGCCAAACTGTTTCATCACTCCACACAGCGGTGGCGGACATTCGAATGAGAAAGAGCGTCAAGTCAAACATTTTCTGAATAATCTGAGACGGTTCGAACGCGGCGAAGAGTTATTGAACCGCGTTTATTAGTTCTTCTCTGCGTTAACTCTGCGTTCTCTGCGTCTCTGCGGTTTTTCCGTCCTCACCAAACAGCTCCCCGAGACACAGACACATCGACATAAACCAAACCAGGAAGCAGTCAGTACGACCTCGCGGTAGCGGGTGGCTACGTAGTCTCAAAATCAATCGACTGAACGGACTACGTACCCACCCGCTACCGAGATGTGGTACTGACCGCATCCAAGTTGCCGGTCTTTGCCAGGACCGGTTCCGGCTTTTCCCATTGTCCTGTCTTCGCCGATCGAAAAACTGCATCGATCACCGCCATATTCCGAATCGAATCTTCGAGTGAGAGCACGGGCTCTTTGTTCTCTCTTATTGCTTGCGAAAACAGATCACCCTGGACCGTATACTGATCACACTCCTCAAATTCGATCACTTGAATGGACCCTCCAGCGAGATTGGAGCCATCATCCAGGAACACTTTGCATGGTTCGTCAGGAGGAGCATTGCAAGGTATTTGGACTTCGAGTCGACCTCTGGTACCGATGATCTGAACGCGCTGATACGGAACGATTCGAGTGCCGCACATGAAAGTTGCGTGGCCAGAAGGGAAGTCCAGAAGCGCTGAGGTCAAGATGTCAGTGCGGCTTGTTGGATTCTCTTCAATCAGCGAAACCACCCTCGCCGGCTCACTGCCAAAAACCAAACGAGAGAAAAAGATCATGTAGCAACCGATATCCATCAAACCACCGCCGCCGGTCTCGCGGATATTGCGAATGTTCGTCGGATCCTGGTTGTTGTAACTGAAGTGGCCTTCAACAGAGCGAACCTCGCCGATTCGTCCCTCGCGAATCAGCGCGAGGGTTGAAACCCATTGAGGATGCGTTAACACCATAAACGCTTCCTGAATCCTGACTCCTGTTTCATTTCTAACCTCCAATAGGGGCCCTGCTTGGTCCGCAGTCATTGCTATTGGCTTTTCACACAGCACGTGTTTACCGGCACGAGCGGCTTTCGTTGTCCATTCGACATGTAGATTGTTTGGAAGTGGGTTGTAGATGGCTTCGATGTCTGGATCGTTCAGGAGTTCATCGTATGAGCCGTACGCTTTTGGGATATGCAGTTGCGATGCGGCGGATTGCGCTTTGGAAAGATCTCTCGACGCGATAGCCGTTATGTCGCACCATGCACCCGCCTGCATCCCGGGAATGACTTTCTTTACGCCAATGTTCGCGACGCCGAGAACACCCCATTTAACTCTGTTCGTCATTGTGATTTGCTCGGCGATTTCCAGTTGATCACGTGATACACGGCAGGCGTTGAACCGACATTCTTTAAGGAGTGCAATTGATTTGATGCGTTGAAGATTACGGAACCGGGTCCAACCCTTTTCAGTTCACCATTAGAAAGTGTTTCGACGGTGCCTTCTCTCACGATAATGAGTTCTTCATTCGGGTGTTTATGGGGCGGATGTGATTGCATCCCAGGGTTTAGAGTAGTGACGTGACACTCCAATTCGTCCAAAGTAATAGTCGGACTCTTGAAGAATTGCCTTACTGAACCGACATCGGTTTGCTTGACCGGAATTGAGTTCCACTCGAAGGTGGTTGATTGCATAACCGGATTCTGAGCTGTGATGCGAACTGCGAGTAGCGTTGCTATAGCCGTGACAACCGCAACTACCAGATCCCTGGATTTGATCATCGGTGGTTCTCCGTTTTTCTCTGCGTCTCAGCGTTCTCCGCGCCTCTGCGGTTTTAGCAAACCTTTCTAAAACGCGGAGACGCAGAGCACGCAGAGACGCAAAGGTTTTACTTCAATTTCATATCCGCAAACTTCAGAAACTGTTCCCAATCAAACGCAGTGATCGCATGTCCTCCAGTATGAATATGGAATGCAAGCGATTTCATTATTGGTTGATCCAGTGCCGGCATCTCTTTGGTTCCGAGATCCTCTCCGCCAAGTAGTTTGTAAACTGGTCCCGCGGCTACACACGCAAGAAACTCGCCTTTGGGATCGGCCCATCGATCAGTCTCACCGGCTGTGACGTATACCGGTCGCGGCGCAGTCAAAGAAATCAACTCATGCATGTCTATCGGTAGAGCATTCTCGTTGTCGGCATATTTTTGATAGGTCGAAGTGAACCAGTATGGAAAATTGGTAACAAGGTTACGAATGCGTTCACCATAATCACGTCGAGAAAGAGATGCACCTCCCTCACCAGAGCAACTGGAAATGATCATCGCAAAGCGAGTATCGATTGCGCCTGCCCAGAGCGCGGTTTTCCCCAATCGTGAATGACCCACAATCGCAACGCGCTTCGCATCCACGTCCTTGTCCTTTTCTAAGTAATCCAGCGCGCGACTCAATCCATAAGCCCAGGCTCCAATCGCGCCCCACTCACCTTCAAGAGATGCAGTCTGTCCGGGTTTGAAGAACAAAGGTCGAATGCCAGATACGTATCCGCCTTTGAAATCAGGTTCGATGTCTGCGTAATTGATGGTCGCGAACGCGTAACCTCGGGAAATAATTCGTTCCGTATCAGCTTGCGCCCGGCCTCGAGAATCTTCAGCCGGTTGTTGCTTTTCGCCTGTACGAGTCCATGACGGAGTTAATTTGATCGCCAGATCTTTGGCCGCAGTTTGATTTCCGTTGAAACTCAGAAGCAGGAAGACGGGGACGGCCTTGCGTGAGTTTTTTGGAATGAACAAGAGAAGTTCTTCTTTGGGACCATCGTTTTTGTCGGAGAAGTAGATTGTGATCTGTTTTCTAATTGCTTTGCCGCCGAGGCCGTTTTGATCCGTGTCGAAAACTTCGTAACGCAAATTCTTCGGAGCGGCAGGATTGTGTCCGTAGACGTTTGTCGCGAAAAGTTCGAGAACTTCCGCGCGGCGGCGTTTCATCCAATCTGCAGCGGTGCGAACTCGCTTACCATCATTGAAAACCAAGGGATCGGGTAACGTGTAGGTGCTAACCTTCGATTCGTCGTAGTTAGTGGATGGGGTTTGTTGGTTGGCAAACGACAAGAGTGATACCGAGATCGTCATTAAGACGGCCAGTCGCAATGTTATTTGAAAGGGCATTGTTCTCAGGACTTAGGACTGAGACTTCGCACAAAAAAGCGAAAAGCCGTCGCACGGCGGTGAAAGTTTGGCAAACTCAAGTCTGCCTTAGGCACGAACAAAACCTGAAGCTAGTCGGAGTTTTGACATCGCCTCATCGCGAAACCCATTCACGTCCGTTCTAAACACTGAGAACATGATCGAACTACCGGACGCCCAGAAGGATATCGATCGTCAACTGATCAAGTCGCTCGTAAGGCAATGGCTTGCTTCCGAGTTGCTGTCGATCAACCGGCGTGGTCTTAATGCTCTCTGCCTTTGCGCGACTGTATTTGCCCAATGCTTCCGAATCTTCCGGACTCGCCGTGCGGATATCCTTCAGTAGCGATTGAATCTCAGGATCGTCATTAAACTGCTCAGCCTTTTCTTTCAGTATTAAGTAATTTCGCATGCAACCTGCCGCAAATTCCCAAACGCCATCCTCGTTCTCACTTCGATAAGAATGGGCATCAAAATGTCGAGGACCGTCGTAACCAGACTCTTCGAGCAGCTTAACCAGGAAGAACAAGTTCTTGATCGACTCAGAACCAAAGCGCAGATCCTGATCAAACCGAGGGCCCTTTTGGTCATTGAGGTCGATATGAAACAACTTGTTGGCTTCAATTGCCTGGGCGACAACGTGGTAGAAATTCAGACCAGACATTTGTTCGTGACCGACCTCCGGGTTTACGCCAACCATCTCTGAATGATCGAGCGTAGCGATGAAACCCAGCATGGCGCCCGTAGTCGGGAGGTAGATGTCACCTCGAGGTTCATTTGGTTTTGCTTCCAAAGCAAACTTGTAATCGTAGCCCTGATCGATCGAGTATTCGCAAAGAAAGTTCAGTGCTTCACGGTTCCACTTCAAAGCGTCTCGAGCATCTTTGGCGGCATCGACCTCGGCACCCTCACGTCCTCCCCAGAAGACGTAAATATGAGCGCCGAGTTCTGCGCCGAGATCCATTGACCGCATCGTCTTTTGCAACGCATAACGCCGAACGCGTGGATCGTTTGAAGTGAACGCTCCATCTTTGAAGACCGGATCATAGAAAAGATTGGTGGTGGCCATTGGCACCTTCATCCCGTGATCGTTCAGCGCCTGTTTGAATTCGCTCACGATTCGATCACGTTCGGACGGCGAAGCATCGATAGGAATAAGATCGTTGTCATGAAGATTGACTCCGAACGCCCCCAGCCCGCTTAGTTTTTTGACAATAGTAGGTGGACTGATGCTGGCGCGGGTCGCGTCACCGAAAGGATCGCGACCGCGATTGCCTACTGTCCAAAGTCCGAAAGTGAATTTGTGTTCTGGTTTGGGATGAAAATTGTTCGAAGGCATGGCCGTACTCCCTGTGATGTAGTGATCTAAGTATAGGACTTTAGGACCTATAGGACCTATTTCTCAACAGAACCTCAGTCAACGCTTTGCGTTTAAACCGGCGTTCACAACCGCATCAAACGCGAGTTTAGGTTTTCCATCTCGATCGAAGAGCAGCGGATAGTTTGTTCTACCTCTAACTGGCCAGTTATTCAACCATGTATCACCGTCCGTCACTCCCCAGAAGGTGATTCGGTCAATTACGTCACGATATTTCAAATACACTGCAAACAACTCGCCGTATTTTTTCGCCTGCTCCTTCTGAATGGTTTCCGGCAAACTCGCAGCAAACGGGTTGAGTTTGCCTTCCAGTTCCGGAGTTAGTTTCAAACTGGGCCCGGTGTCTTCGCTTACCGGCGGCAAGACGTCGATATCGAGTTCGGTGATATTCACTTTTATGCCAAGCTTTGCGAATGCCGCAATCGTTGCATCCTGCTGCTCCGCGGTCGGCCAAGTCAGCCTGTTGTGACCTTGCAATCCCACCGCTGCGACGCGGATACCACCAGCCTGCAATTTTTTAATCAACTGGATTGCTCCGCTACGTTTCGGTTCGTTCTCGAGTGAATAATCGTTGTAATACAACTGCGCATCCGGATCGGCTTCATGCGCAAACTCAAACGCCTTCGCAACGTAATCTTCACCAATGATCTTCATCCACCTGGATTGGCGCATGGTACCGTTTGCTTCAATTGCTTCGTTTACCACGTCCCAACCCTTGATCCTTCCTTTGTAACGACCCACAACTGTGTGGATGTGATCTCTCAAACGATTCAACAGCATCTCGCGGCTTGCGGGTTTTCCATTTGCATCTTCAAAAACCCAATCGGGAGTTTGCCTGTGCCAGACCAGCGTGTGCCCAATGATGTACATGCCGTGCTTTTCGCCAAACTCGACATAGCGATCACTGCCGGCAAAGTCGTACTTGTCGGGAGACGGGTGAACATACACCCACTTGAGTTGGTTCTCAGGTGTGATCGAATTGAAATGAGCGTTGATGATCGGCATCGCACGCGGGTCTTCTTCGGAAAATTGACGCCGGTTGAGAGCCGCTCCAATCATGAAGTCGTTCTTGAATACTTCCTTCAGCGAAGGCGGTTGGGTTCGCGCGCTGCTAACCAGTGTCGACAAGAGCAAAAAGACGATTTGAACGAGTGTAAACAACTTTGTCCTATCTCTGCGCCTCCTCTGCGTTCTTTGCGTCTCTGCGGTGACGATTTGCAGACCTCTGATGAACCGCAGAGACGCAGAGGAGGCGCAGAGAGAACCTAAGATCCCGTGAGCGTTCACTTCGCAACTACCTCAAGCTTCACAGTCTGATTTGTGACCGAACTCGTTCCCACCATGATATCGAACCAGCCTGGTTCTACAACGCGTTTCATCTGCAGGTTGTAGAACCAGAGTTTGTCGGGTGTAATCACAAAATCAACTTTCTTACTCTCACCCGCCGCCAATGAAATCCGGCGAAAGTCTTTCAACTCTTTGATCGGTCTGGTCACAGAGCTTACGAGGTCATGAATATATAGTTGCACGATCTCATCGCCCGCGCGCTTTCCAGTGTTTGTAATAGTGACACTCACGGTTGCTTTACCGTCGGGCGTGATACGAGCAGGACTAATCGTTGGCGTCGAATATTGAAATGTCGTGTAACTTAGCCCAAAGCCGAAAGGAAACAACGGGTCTTTATTTGTAAACAAATAACCGCGCCGGCCGGATGGCTTTTGGTTGTAATAGATCGGCAATTGCCCTACTGAACGAGGAAAGCTAACAGCCAACTTGCCTGCCGGGTTGTAATCGCCAAACAACACATCCGCCACGGCGACGCCCGTTTCCTGGCCAAGATAAAAGCCTTCGAGAATTGCAGGTGCGCTCTGTGCGATGTAATTGATCGATAAGGGACCGCTATTGATGAGAACAACTATCGTTGGTTTACCAGTGGCCAAAATTGAATTCGCTAGCAGGTTTTGTCGTCCAACCAGATCGAGGCTATCGCGATCGCCCAGATGATTGTCAGCCCAACCTTCTTTGTTGGTGTCTTCATTACTTCCGAGAACCAGAACCACAGCATCTGCTGTCGCCGCCGTCGCAACTGCCTCTTGAATCAATTTAGTATCATCGGCCGGGTCATTAAGGTGAGATGTGTCTGCCCACCAGTCGCCCCCTTCTTTCGTTATCTTGCAACCTTCAGCAAAGGAAACTTTGATCTGATTCCCCAGCTTATCGGTAATGCCTTGCAAGACGCTAACGCCACGGCCGGGATTATCGCTATAACCACCGAGGTGAACGCGATTCGCATTTGGGCCAATCACTGCCAGCGTCTTAATGGTGGTTCGATCCAACGGTAACAGATTGTTTTCATTCTTTAATAGAACAATCGAGCGACGTGCGGCTTCTGCTGCCAATGCCTGATGCGCCACAGAGTTCGTGATCTGTGCGACACGGTTTTCATCAACGTACGGGTTTTCAAAAAGGCCCAACAAAAACTTAGCTCGCAACACACGAGCGACTGCCTTGTCCAGCGTTGCTTCGGCTATTTTCTTGTCTTTAACGAGTTGTACGAGATTGAGGTAAACGTCCGGGTCCGGAGTCTCGACATCCACGCCCGTTTCAAGGGCTAATCTTGCAGCCTCGGCTTTATCGTTTACGACGTGATGAAGCGATTGCAATTGATCTAAAGCGTAATAGTCTGACGTCAGGTAACCCTGGAAGCCCCACTCCTTTCGGAGCACATCGTCAAGGAGCCACTTATTAATGCTTGATGGCACGCCATCGATTTCGTTGTACGACGGCATCACACTCATGACACCAGCCTCTTTCACCGCTGCTTCAAAGCTCGGAAAGAACGCTTCGCGCAACACTCGTTCGGAGTAGTTTGAGGGACCAACATTCGTCCCGGCTTCAGGTTGGCCATGCGCCGCGAAGTGTTTGGCAGTTGCAATGACGTGTTCGTTAGTGATGTTGGGCCCCGGACCCTGAATGGCTTTGATCTCTGCCACGGCCATGCGAGAAGTTAAATATGGATCCTCGCCGTATGTTTCTTCAGTTCGACCCCAACGTGGTTCGCGCGCAAGATCCAGATTTGGACCGAGCACCTGGTGACTGCCGCGCGCGCGAGTTTCGAGCGCCGCGACAGTAAAGACTCTGCTTATCAGATCAGGATCCCAACTGCTGGCCATGGAAATTGGTTGAGGGAAACTCGTACTGCCCTGGGCCATGTGACCATGCAGAATCTCATCGTGAAACATCGCGGGAATACCAAGTCGCGTGTTTTCAATTAGCCACTTCTGGACTGAGTTTGCGAAAGCGGCGCCTTCTCTTGGACCTTTGCGTTCACGTTGTCGACCAATCTGTCCAATTCCGTACTTCATCACTTCGCGTGCCTTTTCAGGCGAGAGGTCACCACGATCAGTTGAGAAGTCTGTTTGAGGATTTACTTGCGGGCGCGAGCTCCACAGGCAAGTCAGCTGCGCGACCTTTTCTTCTATCGTCATCCGCTTCAGCAAATCCGCCACTCGTGCATCGACGCTGAGCTTCGGGTTTTTGTAATCAGGAGTTGCCGTTTGAGAATGAGTGATATCGATCGAGAACGGAACGAGCAGTGCGGCGGTACCCAACAATAGAAGGACACTTCGGCCAGGTTTTGTCATAGAAAAGTTTGGTCTCCGGTTTTTCCTCTGCGCTGTCTCTGCGTTCTCTGCGTCTCTGCGGTGATAGTTTGGGAGCTTACTAAAAACCGCAGAGACGCAGAGAACGCAGCGATTACGCAGAGATAAGTCAAAGAAGGTCAAGAACGGGTATCAGGCAAGCCAACCCAGTTTCTAAAATTTCCTGAAAACAATCGGGACACATCGCGCGAGATTTCGCTTGAAGTAACTGCGCGTCCACTATCTAACAGCCGAACGTACATCTCATACAACGTTTCCGAAATTACGACGCGCGCATGTTGCCACTTGTAAATCAGCTGTTCGAGGACGCGAGCATCCGAGTGCTGTGGAATAAAGCTTGGACCTAACAATTCAAATCGTTCAGCAGTGATCTCCGACACGATCGATGGATTATTCAAAAACCACCAACAGCCAAATGGCATCAGGTTGTTGAACTTCCGCGCAGCAACACATAATTCGTGTTGATTCTCGCGTGACAAGAAAGTGGCCAGGAACTTCACTTCGCCAAACTCACCGCAGATTCTCTCGAGCGAAGTCATGTCAGCTTTGCCCATTCCGTCTCCGGCAGACCGCAAAGCCGGATTCACTCCACGGCGAACGCCGACCATGAGTCCCATAGCGATTGAATGATCGCGCGCCGTTGGCAGGACCACTTCGCGTAGCAACTGACTTCGATGATCATCTTTTGGATACTGGAAATCTGCGGGCAGCGATACCGCCATGTACAGTGGACGCATGCGCCGGATCCAGTCGTCGAGAAAGCGACGGACTTCCACGAATGAACGCCTTGTTAGATTCGCATCGACGTCGAAGTCGCGCGCTTTAAGTGTTTTTGCAGTGGCGGACCAGTCATTCAGGAGGGGATCCAGTCGTAAAGATGCATGAAACCGATCATCCGGGATTAGACCTTGAAGCCATGCTTCACTTTCGTGCTCATTAAACGGATCGTTTGTCATCACCACATCGCTCACGCACGCCATCTCAAGTATCCGATCTATGTGCGACTCGACGTCCTGAGAAGAGAAGAATGCGCGCGCCTCATCAAGATTGGGCGCACGCGTATCAAGATTGAATGCGGCGAGAATTGAGACTATGCCTCGAGCAGCTTCCGATAAAGGCGTGCTTTCAACGAATAGCGTTTTCCAAACGACGTCGGCGCGTTGTGCTTTGGTCATGCGCCAAAAGTCAGCATGCGAGAGATTAGATGACCGGAGGGTCTCCGCGATCAAGTAGTGGTACGTAAGAAGATCATCAATGCCGGATAAAAATAATCCATTGAAAGCTGGTGGGTGAACGTGAGTATGTACGTCGATGGCGGGTGTTCTATTGACCGTAAGTTCGACCTGTTGCCTGAGCTGTTCTTTATGGGTTAACAGTTCACCCTGAACCGTTTGATTTTCCACCAGACTGACCATTGTTCTCCCTTCCTCGTCAATTAAAACTGGATTTTGGTGGGCGTTCGCGCGTCGTTCGGATCCGCCCAACGATCTACGGTCTTAATGGGGTTAACTATGGGACCTATCTGACCTATAGGACCCTATCACCAAGCCAAACCCTTCGTCTTGTACTCCTCAAGCGTGTGCGCCGGTTTTTCTACCCCTGCCGGTAATGGTCGCTTCGAAAATCCCTGAAAGTACAACAAACACGCGTCGCGCCACCACACCGCATCACGCTCCTGTATTTCAAGTTTTCTGGAGACTGCTTCGTGTCGCTCAGGATCAATAACGTTCGTTAACGAATCCCATTTCTTCCGAGTCAGCCGCACCCACTCTACGCCTCGTTGGTAATGAAGGGCGAGCTCATCCCAGAGCGTTTTGCCGGATTTCATGCGATAGTCCCAGCGAACGTGATGAAACCATAGCAGAAATTCTTCGGGACACGTTTTCAGATTACCGAAGATCTCCCTCACGGGCTCATGATACTGAGTGATGGTATTGCTTCCGGTCGCCGTACGATCGAAACCAATACCCTTTGCGTCAGCGCGATGATAATAGACTGGATTCTGGTCATCCCGTCGTTCTTTGTCCCACCACGGCGCTGGACCGTAATGATGACCACCCCACATGATGTGATGTAGTCCAAGTGGGGTCATGTAATTTACTACCGCTTCATGCGACTCGAGCATGATTCTCATGATGATTTCGAGGCTGGCTGGGTCATCAGTGAAAGTCATTTCGATCCAATCCCGAGCAATTGTCGTTGACGTGAGATCAGGATTCCAGGCCAAACGACCAAATGCGAACCAATTTGCCTGCAAGAAATGATGACCCGTCCAGTTTCGATCTGAGCCGGTGTTTGCGACACCTGCAATCCCAGTGAGGCGCTGTTTGTAGAGACTGCCATCAACCACCTTCGTTACCGTTGACCCGCGGCCTCGTGCGTAAGTGTCTGCAGCGAAAAACTCACGCCACATCGGCGCCAAAAAAACCAGATGATTAGAGAAGCCCAGGTACTCCTGGGTTATCTGAAACTCTGGCATGACGTTGGTTCGCGGCATCGCGCCAAACAGCGGATGGAATGGTTCGCGCGGTTGAAAATCGATCGGACCGTTCTTGACCTGAAGCAATACGTTTGGCGCGAACTTCCCATCGAATGGTTGAAGGTTTTCGTACGCTGCGCCGGCGCGGTCATAACCAGGCTTCATGTCATAGACAAACGCGCGCCACATTATGACTCCATGATGAGGCGCGACAGCAGCGGCAAGCATGTTCGCGCCGTCAGCATGAGTCCGGTTGTAAGTGCGCGGCCCCGGCTGTCCCTCACTGTTTGCCTTCACTACAAAACCGCCGAAGTCTGGAATAAGTTTGTAAATCTCGTCCGCTTTGATCTTCCACCATGTCTGCACTTCAGGCTCCAACGGATCGGCAGTCTTTAATCCTCCGATATCGATGGGCGCTGAGAACCGGGCTGATAAATAGACCTGCAGACCATAGGGACGAAAGACATCGGCGATTGCTGCAACCTTCTGCAGATATTCCCTGGTGAGAATTAGTGCGTTTGCGTTGACGTTATTTAGAACCGACCCGTTGATTCCGATGGATGCGTTTGCGCGTGCATAATCACGCAGACGAGGGTCGATGTTCGAGGGCAGGGCACTCCAGTCCCAAAGAGAGTGCCCTGCATATCCACGCTCGATGCTTCCGTCGAGGTTGTCCCAGTGATCGAGCACACGCAGGTGCAGGCGTGGTTTCTCACTGATATTGATATTCTCGATGGACCGAAGTGTTTGCATCAGGCGCAGAAAATGGAATGTTCCGTAGAGCGCGCCAAGGTCTGATTGTGACGCAATGACAACAGTGGAATCCTGACCCCTCTTAATTGAACGTACAACGTACCCCTCGGGCCCAAGTTCGGAAAGCTCCCCGCTCAAAGGCAGGTGAGCGATTAAACTTGAGGTCGAAGGCGTCCCGATAACCAACGATCCTTTGTCGCCTTGCATGTTTATTGGTGCGCCTCTACCAAACAGGCCATTCAATCCATTTGTCAGCTCCAAACGAATTGCATCGCAAGTCTGCGAATTGCCCGGAACAGCTATCGAAGACAATTGCTTCGCGTAGCGATCGCTTACCGACTTGGGCAATGGATCGTAACGCAGCCAAAGTCGATATCCATCGTCAGCGTTTGCCGCTGGCGCAACAAACAGGAGAAGAAAAAACAGCGTCCAGCTCTGACGGCGAAGTACCTGCATTATGAGTTCGTATAGCTAAAGCGAACGTTGGTCCTGGGAGGGCAGGCGTCCTCGCCTGCCCGTGTCCCTTCAAACCCACATACCAAAGTCAACAAACCTTTCATTAACCGACCGTGGTTCTATTTGACGGGGGCAGGCGAGGACGCCTGCGCTCCCAGGACGAACGTTCGCTTAATTCTTTATATAACGACTCGCCCATTCCAAAAATGTTGGCCAGTTCGGGCCCGTCGTGTGTCCGCCGCTGTGCTGACGAAATGCCAGCTCACCAGTTATCAAAGCCGTTTCGATCGGTGGAAATTCACTCGTGCCCAGATCTCGTTTTCCCAATAATCGATACACCGGTCCAGCAGCAACCTCCGCCATAAAGCTGCCGCGTTGATCCACCCATTTGCCTTCCGCTCCTGCTCCTTCAGACGCTCCGTAGCTTATAAACACCGGACGTGGCGCACACAATGCAATTAACTCATGAGCATCAACAGGCAAATCATTCCACGTCAGCGGCCCCGCATACTTTAAGAAATTTCCCGCCATCCAATGATACTCACCTGAACCCGCGAGATTCTCAACTAATTCGCCAAAGTTTCGTCTATGAAGTTTCGCCCCACCTTCTCCGGACGACCCAATGAAGCCAATTGCAAAACGCTGATCATAAGCCATCGTCACCAGAGCTGCTTTTCCGTAACGTGACAAGCCTTCAATGCCGACTTGTTTTGCATCAACCGACTTGTCCGTTTCCAGATAATCAAGGGCGCGACTAGCACCCCAGGCCCACGCCCGCAGCGTACCCCAATCATCTGGCTTGCGTGACTGTCCTTTATTACAGAGACCGATTATTCCTTTTGTCAGGCCTGCACCATTGTCGGCTTGATAACTGGTGGGAATTAGAATCGCGTATCCCCAGCCTTTTGCAAGCAGCTGCTGTTGCCATGTTGGGCCGACTTGCTTTGGTGGATCAAAACCAGGTGGAAAGTGAAACCCTGGAGGAAAAACAAATCCGAACTCGATCATTACGGGTACACGTCCGCGAGCTTTTGCGGGCGTGGTTAACGTCAAATCGATATCGACCTTCAGTGCCGGATACGATGAGTTGTTAACATGACCAACCAGCTTTTTAGTTGTTACGTCAACATCGCCATTCTTTTCTTGTGTTGTGCTGATAATCTCCCAGTTTACTTTTGGCACGTTCGCCGGCACTCGCCCATAGACTTCTCGATCGAAGTCTTCAACTATCTCCGGACGACGCAGCTTCCACCAATCCCTTCCTGTCTTCACACGATTTCCGTTTTTCAACAACAGCGGATCAGGAAGTTTGGGATATGGATTTGCCTTCGCTTCGTCATAGTTTGGTGCGTTTGCTGAGTTTGGAGCGTTGGGATTTGCGCC
>DATDFV010000109.1:0-58492 GCA_036522415.1 Pyrinomonadaceae bacterium
GGCCGGTGCTTCAGCCTTTGTTCGGAGTACTGAAGCGCCTTTGACCATCTCTTCGAGATCGTCCGTAGCCTCATCCTCTGGACCTGGAAAGATCGATCTTCTTCCGGAACGTCCAGTCACAATCGTCGCCCTGCCAACTGCTCCTGCTCCTGCGCCTGCCGCTACTCCCGCCCCTGCCGCCTGAACCGCCACTGACGCTGCGGGTTCTGTAGTTCGAACATCGCCGCGTATCACCTGGGTCGTTGGTGCAGTTGTCGGCGCGGTTTCCTTCATGAAATCAGCGACGCGCTCCGCTGGACTCAGATTCAAAGTTTGTTTCAACTGACTACGATTGGCATCACGTTCGGCTTTGAGCGCAACCTTTGTCTCTTTTCGTAGACGCGCTTGTTCGCGTCGATTCGCTCGCCACGTCTTGAAGCGGTTGGGCAAAGCACTAACGAACGCGAAACGTGTTGAGATTACTTCTGCTAGCAGTGAGTAGAGACGAATGAAAGAGATGTTTGTAGCTAACAACAGGCCAGTAGCGGCAATAGCAATCAATACAATTGTAGCGCCGATAGTGTTGAGGCCGCTTGCGAGGCCTTGAGCAACAACGGCCCCCAGAAGCCCGCCCGGTTGAACGCTGGAATCAAAGAGCGGTCGCAAATGCGAGATGGAAAGCAGCCCCGAAGCAGCGATCACAAGGACGATTAGTCCAACGATTCGACTCAGCGGACTTTGAATACTCGCAGATCGAAAACGACGCCAGGCAGCTGCAAACAAAAGTAAGGGTAATAAGTAACCGGCCAGTCCGATGAATTGGAAAACGGTGGCTGCTACGTTTGCTCCGATCGTTCCTGCCCAATTGTGTGTTTCCGATTGGCCGACCGAATTCCATGATGGATCGTTTGGATAGAACGCGGCGGAGATAAGGCACAACGCCAGGAGCAGGCCCACAGCAAGAAGGAGGATCGCGAGTATCTCGCTGCGACGACCAACGCGCGGTGTCAGTATGCGCGGCTTCTCTTCGATTTGCGTAGTAACCATCTTTAGCTCCGTGCGCTCGGGGTTCTGGGCGCACCTCTCAAACGAAATTGGAGATAACTAAGAAGCTTTCTTAGTCAACAAGTAATTCGTAATGAAGTCGTCAATGTCGCCGCTCAAGACGGCATCAACATTTCCTTTTTCCAACTTGGTGCGGGTGTCTTTAACAAGTTGATAAGGCGCAAGCACATAACTTCGAATCTGCGATCCGAAGGATATGTCTGCCTTATTGGCTTCGAGCTCTGCTGTTTCAGCCTGTCGTTTTTCGAGTTCCAGCTCGTAAAGACGGGACCTCAAAACCTGCATGGCAACGGCCCGATTCTGGTGTTGTGATCGTTGGTTTTGACAGGATACGACGATGCCGGTCGGGATGTGGGTGATGCGCACGGCAGAATCGGTAGTGTTGATATGTTGTCCCCCGGCGCCGGTGGCTCGGTAAGTATCGACGCGCAGATCTTTGTCCTGAATATCTACTTCAATGTCTTCGTCGATTTCGGGATAGACAAAAAGGGAAGCAAAGGACGTATGTCGCCGCGCCGCTTGATCAAAGGGCGAAATTCGAACCAATCGGTGAACACCGGCTTCAGCGGCCAGCAGCCCGTAAGCATACTCGCCTTCAACTCTGAACGTTACGCTCTTCAGTCCAGCTTCCTCGCCTGGTTGATATTCGAGAACTTCGGTCTTGAATCCTCGTTGTTCAGCCCACTTGAGATACATGCGCAGGAGCATCTCGGCCCAATCCTGAGACTCGGTACCTCCGGCGCCCGGATGAATCGTACAAATAGCGTTACGTCGATCATTTTCGCCGGCCAGCAGCATTTCTGTTTCGGCCTGGCCGACGTCGTGTTCGAGACTGTCGAGCAATGTGTGGAGTTCTTTGATCGATGTCTCGTCTTCTTCCGCAAACTCAAAGAGCACCTGAGCGTCTTCGACTTGAGATTCAAAAAGCTCCTGCCGCTCAATCTTTCGTTCCAAACGGCTGCGCTGTTGCAAAAGTTTCTGTGCGGCTTCCTGATCGTTCCAAAAGTCTGATGCCGAGGCCTGCGTTTCAATACGACTTAATTCGTCCCGCCGTGCGGGGACATCAAAGAAACCTCCCGAGTTGTTCAACTCGCAGTTTGAGGTCGTCAAACTTCGTTCTTAATTCCTGAATCGATAAACTATCGGTCATCTTAAATTGCTAATCCTTTTTCTACTCAAAACTAATGTCGCCAATGCGACTCCTGTCAATATCGTACACAACGCAACGAAGACGTCCCCGTATTTTGAATAGAAGGTTACAGTCTTTTCGTCGCTCACCTCCCAAACGCGAACTGTAGGTTCGAAACCTCGTGTTACGTCCTCAACAAAACCATCGGGTCTGATCTTTGCGGACAATCCGCTGTTTGTAACTCGCAACAACGGTCTTCCGTTTTCGACAGCACGAAGGATCACGTTCGCCAGGTGTTGATGCATCACCGCGGTTGGACCGAGGTAACCATCGTTCGAAATGTTGATTAAAAGATCCGCTCCTTCATCGGTCAGCCGTCGAGCAATCCATGGATACGCCGACTCAATGCAGATGAAAGTTCCCGCATCGCGCTTGTGGGCGACGGGCATCAATGTGAACTTGGTGCCTGGTGTAAAGTCTCCGACGATGCCGGATATCAAAGAGCCTCCCAACCATTGTGGGAGCGGCACGTATTCGCCAAAGGGCATCAGGCGAATCTTATCATACTGAGAAATCAGTCGACCGTCCTCATTTATGAGCAGCGCAGAATTGTAGCCGCCGTCATTTGGAGCAACTTCCAGTGAATTCAAAAGCAGGGACGTGTGATTGTCGCGCGTGAATTTTGAGACTAGCTGTTGAAGGTTTTTGTCAGTGCCGTAGGTGAAGTTCATCGGCGACTCGGGCCAAATGACTAAACGTGGAATCGAGTCAGCCGGAAGTTGTTGCAGACCTTGAGCGCTCAGCTGCAGATGTCGCTCGAGTAGTTGTTGTGACTCCTCTGTTGATTTGACCGGAGTCATCGGGACGTTTGGTTGAACTGCGACAACGTGAAGATAATTGCGCGTTACAGACCGGTGATGAACACCATGTTCAGATATAAAGACGGAAACAGGAACGACTACGAGCAATACTAAGCCAACGACAATGGAGCGCAACGTACGCTGCCGAGCAATAAATGCGATGGCACAATTTACGAGTACGATCAGAAAACTGATTGCATAAACACCACCAAAACGGGCTGGCAGGGTCAGGATTCCGCCAAACATCTCGGCCTGTGAATAACCCAGTGCATTCCACAGCTGGCCTGTGATTTCAAGCCGAAGCCACTCGCCCGCGACCCAAAAGATAGGCGTGAGAAGCAGAGCCCTACTCGGCCATCGCTGAAGGCTGAACGCCGTCGCCAATATGGCCAAGCCTGGAAACAAACCGACAACGATGGCGCCCGGAAAAAGCAATAAATAAGCGAGCCACGTTGGGAGGCCGCCATAGTGAATCATTGAATATGTCAGCCAATAACAGGTTGAGTAGAAGAATAGCGTCCCGGTAAACCAGCCGAGAACCAAGGCACTAAACCCTCGTGGCCGACGTGCAACTACAAGAAGTAGCGGCGCGAGAGCAATCCAGGCGAGAAGAGGCAGGTTGAAGTTGGGAAAAGAAGTGACGAGCAGCAGTGTCGTGATTAAGGCCCCAATCCATTCAACGCGAGACGGCGCTTCAACGCGAACTCGTGAGGTCATTTTGGCCAACCAGCTGGAGTCTCTCTCCGGTACTGCCGTAACCGCTCTTGCCATCGCGGCGCAGTTTAACAAAATGTCCGATCACGAACGAACCAGAAGCGGGAGTGCGGACTGAATAGGACCTATTTGACTTATACGACCTATTGCTGACACTCACCACGAAAAATATTTTTTTGGCTCACTGAAGCGTCCCAGTCAAACTGCCTTAATCTCGGTCACAGACCACTCAAAAAGACAGAAACCGTCACCAGCAAAGTGACAAATTTCGTCTGATGACATTCCCCCGACGAGTAAGTAATAACTGCACAGGGTCAGTGTAAAAGCAGGAAGACCCAGTCAATTTCGACTGGGTCCACGTTTCGGGGGGTTGAACTGAAGGGTTGCTCGGAAGGTGGCTGGCGCAGCGGCAGGCGGCGCTCAGAGAAGTGTTGGCGGCGGGGGCACGGTCAACGCGTTTCGTTTATTCCGTGCGTGCCGATGATTTCTTGAGCACCTTCCGTGCCATGAAAGCCGTTTCTGGAAATGTGGGCGCATTAGTCATTAGGTACGACAGGCTGTCAGCCTGTTGGCCCGTTTGATCACGACCACGTCGCTAAGAGCCTGTCGAACAAAAGCGGGAGAACCCAGTCAACTTTCGACTGGGTTCACATTTCGGGGGGATGCACTGAAGGGTTGCTCGGAAGGTAGCTGGCGCAGCGGCAGGCGGCGCTCAGGGGAAGTTGGCGGCGGGGTTACGGGATTCAACTTCCAATTCCGTACTTGCCGTTCACTTGCTGAGCACTTGCCGTGCCACGAACTGGAAGCGACGACGTTGAGTTCCAGATTTTGGTTCAGAGATTGTCCGATGAACTTTAGTTTGTCGTGTGCTGGACTAGCGCGACTTTGAAGAGTGGAGGTCCTGAGATGCCGACGACGACAAACTAAAGTTCGTCGGACACCGGTCTAACCAGAAGCAGGTGATCACGTAGACCAATCACCATCACTTTCCGCTTTTCACGAATGAGGTTGCCATCAAGAGACTCCGCCAGCCACAGCTCCCCATCGACAAAAACTGATCCGTTCGGGCTGAGTGCTGTGTGAACTGTCGCCAGTGATGAGACGGGTGACTTTGAGTTTGAGGAATGTTTATGAAGAAACAAAAAGAGTATGAGACCGACTGCGCCAATCGACAAAAGACTGATGAAGAGGATCATGGTCATTTAGGATTTCCGCCTCCGTAATAGGCCCTATAAGTCGAATAGGTCCACTTGATAGGTCCCTAATTCGCTCGTGTAACTTCCCTCTGCAACGCCATCGCTTCTTGATTGTTTGGATCGATGCCAATCGCGCTCAACGCGTATTTGCGAGCTTCACCTCGATCACCGCGCTCGAGAAAGATCTTCCCCAAAAGAATATGCGCATCAATCATCTTGGGCTCCCAAAAGATCGCCGTCTTCAGCGCAGCAATAGCCGCCTCCTGGTCGCTGTGTCGCAGATTGATTCGTCCGCTCAACAGGTACGCCTCCGCATTCGTCGGCTCAATTACGACGACGCGATGCAATTCCGGCAAAGCCTCGTCATCCCGGCCAGCCTGATAGAGGTCGCGAGCTTTCGCAAGAAGATCCTGCGTTGCGGTACTTGGTGTGTTTTCGCCTTCGGAACCACGAGGTCTATTAAACAGTTCATCGCGATTCAACACATCTCGCATTCTCAGGCCAACGCCCGTTGTGGATTGTGACTTCTCCCACTCGGTTTCCCATTTCGCATAACCAGTCTGCATGTAAAGGCGCGCCTGATTGTCTGCTGCTGTAGCAGCCTCCGCCTTACCAGTCTTTGCCAGCGCCTTCGCAAACAAAAAGTAAGCGTATCCGTCACGTTGGTCAGCGGTTATCACAGGACGAAGCTGATCGGCGGCCTCCTCGAATTTGCCATTGAGAAACAAAGCGTAGGCGTAATTGAAGTGGACCATTGGATCGTCCGGAGCGGATTCGGCAGCGCGCGATAAGAACGTTGTGCCCTGCTCCAAAAGGCGAGCGCGATCTGCATCGGCCTTCGTTTCACGAGCTGCCTGCAAGGCAATCACGCCGGCGTTGTTGTAGACACCGATAAGTGGAAGATCCGATGCAAGCGGTACGACAGAAGCCAGCGCGCGACTGTAGTCCTTGAGTTTGAAGTAGCCTAGACTTGCGTAGAATGCGGCTTCTGCATAATGCGGGTCTTTCTTTTGTAACTTGGAAAAATACTCAGTTGCATCTTTCCAATTCCCGCGAGACATGTACGTGCGACCGAGTTCAAAAGAAGCCTGCGAATAGACGGCGCCACCCTGAGCTTCACCATAATAGTGAATCGCGTTCTTCAGGTAGTTCTCTCTTAATTGAGATTTGACGTCGAGCTGAACGGCTTTGACGTAACCTTCAAACGCTTTCTGCGGAATTTTGGTCGCTTCCTGAACGATTTGATTTTGCGAGTAAGGTAATGCTTTGTCGCGTTGATAGAGAATCTGATACGCAAGCCGTCCGTGAATATCCTGCAGCGTGGTAAGTGCCGCTCCGTAATCAAACTGTCGCGTCGCCCAGCCGCCGTCGACTACTTCACCGAGCGTTCGTCCTTCATTAACTTTGATCACACGTGCTGTGACCTGCACATAAGCATCAACAAGCTTGTCTTTGTCCTTCCCTTCGACAGTGGGCGGCGGTGTTACGGAATAACTGCCGATAACAATCATCGTCGCCTTTGCTTGCCGGGCAAGCTTGATGGCGGTCGCTCGAGACGGGATGACTGTTTCAGGCAGGCGCAGGTGATGATAGGCGAGATCGCGTTCATCGCTTGATACCACTTGCAGTCCCGGTTTGTTTAGCAAATCCGCAAGCGCATCTGCGAAACTCTCACCAACCCAGTTGTACTCAGGTTTGTTCGACGTGTTCTCAAACGGGAGAACCATAATGACGTCGCCCGACGGGTTCTGTGCGAGTGCGGAAAAACCTATCGTGAGGACGAGAAACAGGACGGCCATACATTTCATGCGAAAATTCTTACTCAAAGCGAAAAACTCCTTAAAAAGCTTTACTGAATCGAAGGCTAAGATGCCCTCGATCTAATTAGCAGTTGCGCCCCGAAACGCCATGTTTTGCGCCTCAAGGCGAGCTCACTTTAGCAGATTTGTCGTGGATTCCTTAAATCGACCCTCGTGGTAAAGAAACATCACTCTCGCTGCATTTGGCATTTGATTTTGTGATAATGCCAGTCTCATGAAGGCGCTTGTTCTAATCTCTTGTTTAGTCGTTTGTCTCGCGCCACAGCCACTCGCGGCTAAACAACAAATCTTCGTCTTTCACACAGACGAGTTCTGGTTGAGCCTGCATCATTTTCTATACGTTCTCGGGCGCGCGGAAAACAAGGAAAGAGATTCTTCACGTGAAGCCGTGGTTGGCGCTCCGTCCGATGAGCAACGCGGATTGTCCAGGCTAAAGACATCTGAACGTGAGATCTGGCGCAAAGCTGTCTCCGCCTATGCATCAGGTGTCAGCAAGAAAGATATCGTCTTTGACGATCCACTTCCCGATATCACAAAGGCTTTGACTCGTGCAGGCAATGTCAAATCACTTTCGGGTACTCAGGTCGATCCAACGATCTCTTCGATTCTTGAAAGCGCCGCGCCGATTTATCGAAAAGGCTGGTGGGACGAACACCACGAGGCCAATCGAAAATGGCAAAAGACCATTCAGTCGCTTGTCGATAAACACGGGGCCACTGTCATGACCTTCATTACGACCACTTACAAAATGCAATGGCCGGCTAGTGGCTTTGATGTTCACATCTGTGCTTATTCAAATTGGGCTGGCGCATATTCAACCAAGGGCAATCTACTTGTGCTTTCAAGTTTGGACCCGAGCACGCAAGGTGCCTACGGATTCGAAACAATTTTCCACGAAGGAATGCATCAGTGGGATCAGCACATTCAGGATGCTCTGATCGAACAGGCAAAGCGAATTGGTAAGTACTTTCCGCGTGGCCTTTCGCATTCAATGATCTTTTACACCGCAGGAGAAGCAGTCCGTCGGGTAATTCCTGATCACGTACCGTACGCCGAAAAGTTTGGCGTTTGGCAAAGAGGTATGGAATCGTTCAAGGTAGCTTTGGATGAGGCGTGGAAACCCTATCTTGAGGGACACGGGACCCGCGACGAGGCGTTTGCGGCAGTGATCACGCGGACAGCCGTCGCTCCGCCGAAACAATAATAATTTGAGGTCCGACCACCATCTCTGCGTTTCCTCTGCGTTCTCTGCTTCTCTGTGGTTCAAGGATGCGGCAGATTTACCGCAGAGCGCCGCCTCTGCTTGTTCAAAATGCAAGCAGATAAGAAAGGTGAAACTAAAGATAGAACAACAGAATCTGCGTGGATAGTCTTCATGTCATTCAAAAGCAAGACAGCGGCATTCATTGGACTAGGTGGCCTTCGGGATCTCGTCTCTGATTCGCTGGCGATCGCGATGGGCGCGGCGTCCACGATCATCTACGCGAAGGGCCGGGGGGTTGTTGTCGATGAGCCGTCGCTTATCGCAATCAACACAATTTCAGGTGAAGTGCTTGCCATTGGCCAGGACGCGCAAAGGATGTATGGCCGCGAGGCGCGTGACGTCACCGTCATTGCTCCGATGGCTAATGGCGTCGTTGCAGACTTCGAGAGAACCAAACAGATGCTCGCACACTTCGCGCGGAATGCGCGCAGTAGCTTCTCCCATTTCACTCGGCGGGCGTTCATGAGTGTCCTTTCAGGCGTTACTGCTGTTGAGCGACGCGCACTGCTGGGTGCTGCCGAACATGCCCGCATTGGACGCGTTTGGATGATCGAGGAAGGACTCGCCGCAGCGTTCGGCACCGGGGTGAAGCCCTCAGATCCGAGGGCTTCGGCTATCGTGAACATTGGCGCCGGAACTACGAGCGTCGTAGTGGTTGCGAATGGTGCGATCGTGCACGCCAGTGCTGAAAGGATTGGCGGGTCGCACATCAATACGGCAATAATTAATCATGTGCGCCGTCATCGTGGCTTGGCAATTGGCGCTCAAACTGCGGAGAGACTCAAACTCCAACTTGCTTCGGCAACTCTTCCGCTCGACCTTTCGCAGCAAACAGCCATCAGCGGCCGCAATGTGCTGACGGCAACCCCGGCGTCGATCGACATCACTTCTGGCGAGCTCTACCCGATAGCGCAAGAAGTGGTGCGTAAGATTGTCGATGGCATTGCTCTCACTCTCACGACTCTATCTCCAGAAGTGTCCGGTGACATTTATGAACGTGGGTTGGTTCTTACGGGAGGCGGTGCGCTATTTGGTGGGCTGGATGACTTCCTTCGTGAATCGACAAAACTTCCGGTGCGAATCGCAGACGAACCGCGATACGCAATCGTCCGGGGACTGGCTCAAATGTTTGATGCGCCCCAAATATTGCGGAGGCTCGATCTCAGTGAGTCGCGCATCGCGTTGGAACCGGAATCGGGATCGGGTCTTGAATAGACGGAGGAGCAGTTGGCACGAGCAGGGGCAGTAGGGCAGGTAAGGTTTAAATTGGTCCTATAGGTCATATAGGTCCTATTAAAATCTTCCTGCCCCTGCCCCTGTCGCCTAATTCCCTTTAGTCAGCTTACGAAGAAAATCACTGAGTCGCACGATCTCGGTTATGTCTTTCCCCGCGCGTATCGAGAGCTCTGGATCAACGAGTCGCCGCTCCTGAAACAACGGGTTCTCGACAAAGCTGGTGATTGTTTTATCCAAAAGTAATACGCCCGGCAGGAACGTCAGATCGTATAGGGTGCTCTCCTCGATTTTGGGAACGCGGAGACCAGATCTCAACCGAATAGCAAGTTTTTTGATTTCCCCCAGGGTTGATCCGATCTCTTTCTCGGGAGCAGAGCGGCGTACCAGCTTGAGCAAGTCAATGTTAAGAAGCTGGATTTTACGAAAATCCGCCTGAACGGCTTGCTCTGCTAGAAGTTGATACTTCAGGTCGATCTCAGTGTTTACTTCTCTGTACTCCAAGTCTCCACTTTGCATGACATGCCGGCCCATCTTCGGCTGAATTCGAACCTGGGCTTGCGAATCAGTGACGAACAAAAGAAGCAGAGAGAAGCAGAAAAGTTGCGCGAAGAGCTGGGGAGCAATGCGTCGCACGGGACCTCCTCTTGATTGATCGAGATGAACCTCGATCGCCCACTTTTTAGTTTGTCGAAAGAAGGGTTAAACCGGCTTGAAGCGGGCGCAGTATATACGCGGTCGCTGGGTGAGGCAACGAAAAATGGAATGATGATACGAAAAATTGGAATAGACTTAGGTTCGTTCTTCGGATCGAGTGGCTGGGATTAGAAGTTCAAGAACCAATCTTGACAGTGTGCTCAACATACTTCTTATATAACCGCCATAAGTTCAGCACGGTAAACGTTGAGATTCGTTCGTGAAGACGAACGACAAGGGGAACAAACACCAATGATTCTGGTTACTGGCGGCGCCGGTTACATAGGAAGTGTCACAAGTCAGTTGCTGTTGAGCCGTGGCGAGGAGGTTGTGATACTCGACAACTTCTCACGGGGTCATAAACCTGCGGTTCCTGAGAATACACCGTTCTATCAGGGCAACATTGGTGATTTGGATTTGCTCAAATTCGTTACCTCCGAACACTCGATCGAGGCATGCATTCACTTCGCGGCGCTTGCCTACGTGGGCGAATCGGTTACTGATCCGGCCCGTTATTTTGAAAACAACGTCGAGCAGGGAATCAGACTGCTAAAAGGTTTGGTTGCCGGGAATGTTAAGCAGATTGTGTTTTCATCCACATGTGCGACTTACGGCGAGCCGCAATCAGTTCCAATTGCCGAAAGCCATCCTCAGCAGCCAACAAATCCGTACGGCTGGTCAAAACTAATCATGGAACGAATCCTGGAGAGTTACGACGCAGCGTACGGTGTTAGATTTGTAGCACTCAGGTATTTCAATGCTTGTGGCGCGAGCGGCGAACTCGGCGAAGACCACGATCCGGAAACCCATCTAATCCCAAATGTGATGAATGCCGCACTGGGAAAGACTCCGACTGTCTCGGTCTTCGGCAACGACTACCCCACTCCCGATGGCACGGCGATAAGAGACTACATCCACGTTTCAGATCTAGCTGACGCTCATCTCCGAGCCCTGAATCATCTGCGTGATGGCGGACAATCGGAACGAATCAATCTCGGAAACGGTCACGGCTACTCGGTGCTCGAAGTTATCGAAGGTGCTAGAGAAGTGACAGGCAGGTCTATTGAAGTGAAGATGGAGCCTCGCAGACCGGGAGATCCCTCGCGGCTTATTGCCGATGCAAGTTATGCGCGCGAGCGGTTAGGCTGGCAGCCGGCGCGTCCAGATCTGAAGTCTATTCTGCAAACGGATTGGGAATGGCGGCAAAAACATCCTGATGGCTATTGAGCCTTGAAGTAATCAAAGACGATCGGCCTGGGACCGCAGGCGTCCCCGCCTGCCGGCTCGAACGTAACCAATTGAGTTGCATCTACCTGAAGTGCCCCGCTGCGTTCCCCAATCAGGGCTGCGCTGGACGCGGGCAGGCGGGGACGCCTGCGGTCCCAGGCCGACGATTGTTTTAGACTAGTCCACGTCAGCTAAGGTCGTGTGTGCGCTTAACACGTAGATGCCGAAAGATTCTTCAGCTCGTTGTCCGCGAAAGAAGTCCTGAACAAGATATCCGGAAGAGATCGCCGCGCTGAATGCTTCGCGAGTGATTTCGCGCCAGCGCATAGCCAGTCCGGGATCCTTCTGCTGCAGAGCATTGATGTCGCTCGGTATCTCAATAGCGACACGAGGCTCACCGGCAATCTCTAAAGGTTGCGAAGCGACCGGTTCATTGTTGCGAACTTGCACGAGTCGCGGCAGTTCTGACGTGAATGACGATTCGCTGCCTTGGTTGTTCAAACGCCGGGTAACACGATCACTCTGAATCATCCAACTTACCCATAGTCGATCAGTTCCAAACTGATGAAGAAAGCTCGTTGTCGATTCACCGTAAAAGTTGACTTTGTATTTGTTTGCTACGACGCCAAGTTTGTTGAAGTTGAAATATGCGTTGAGACTTTGGAGCGGATCAAAAGTCCAGGTAATGCGCTTGATGTTTTGAGCAAGAACACGATCGCGCTGAGCTAACTTTAGTCGGTAGCCAAGATTGAGATTTCGCTGTGACGGTTTCACTGCAAGCATGTGTGAATGATGCGTGACTTCACCGTCTTCCAAAGCGGGAAAGCCATAGACAAAGCCTACAAGACTCTGATCGTTGTAAGCGCCGACCAGCACCCCTCCCACTTCTCGTGATGCTGACAACATGGTTGCCGGCAGCACGTCCAGATCGTCGCAGCCCCAGATCTCTTTCTCGAGAACTTCGACTTGATGCATGTCCGAGACACTGTCAATGTCGCGGAGTACGATTGAGGCTGTTTCGGTTGAAGTCATCAGTGTTCAGCCAGGAAACGAGGGATCGCTGACGCCGTCACAGTTTCAACGCAGCAACAATTGTAGTCAATCCCCCAAACTGCCGAGACTGTGTCAAATTCAAGTTAGGCCGCAGCGCATTGTTCGTGCGACTTCGTGTGATTTCGTGGATCATGTTTTTCCGCCCTAAGAATGCGGAAATCACGCGAATTCACACGAACGAAGACGCATAGCCGATCCGAGTTTGTGACACAGTCTCTGCCGTTTGGGTGATTGTGAACTATTAGTCGCTCAAAAGCTCGAAACTAAAACTGGAAGAGCCATAGATTGACCTCGAATACGTGCCTATACGTCTTTGGCCATTCCCAATATAATCCCTTCATCCGACAATCCCCTGACTTGAGGTAGATCTTGGACGTTCCCCTTTCTTCCGTTGGTCCTGGAGTGAAGTCTGCTAACGGCGATCTCGTCCGCGAACGAGATCGACTGCAGCTCCTGCTCGACATTAACAACGCGGTAATCAGTCATCTGGATCTTAAAGACCTGGTTCGAACGGTCTCTTCCACGTTGCGCGATATCATGCCTCATGATGCCGCGGGCATCGCACTCTATGAGCCAGAGCACAATCACCTTCGCGAGTACACAAATGTAACTTACCAGGATGTAAACGCGTTTAGAGAGGGCGACACGATTCCAATCGATGGCACTCCGGCGGGACACGTCTTTTCAACCGGCGAGCCGATGCTGATTCGCAGGCCCAACCTCCAGGAATTTCCAGCTGATCGATATTCGCAGCATCCAGTAGACAGTAGTCCAAAGTCAGCATGCTTGGCGCTCCTCAGCTCGCATGGGCGCAAACTGGGCATTGCCGGTTTGAGCAGTATTGAGGTTGAAAAATTCTCGGAACAGGATCTCGAGCTCTTCGTTCAGATTTCAGATCAAATCGCGCTCGCCGTCGATAATGCACTCAACTTTGAACGAGCTCGCCAGGCCGAACAGGAGATCCGTCGTCGCTTTGAACGTGAACGGCTGATGTTGGAAATAAATAATGCGGTGGTTACTCAACTGAGTTTGCGCGACCTCGTGCGTGTTATCACCACCTGTCTTCGGAATGTTTTGCAGAACGACGTTACAGCTGTCTTTCTTCACGATGCTGAAGCAAACCAGTTCCGCTCATACATGTTCGACGTGCCGCCAAGCATGCCTTCAATTGACGAAGGCATAGGGGTACCAATCGAGGGCAGCATGGGCGGCGCAGCTTTTCATGCTGGGCAACCGATCTTCATGACAGTTAAGGAAATCGAAGGCCCACTATCTGATTTTGATCAAGCGCTAATCAAAGGCGGATTAAAAGCTGGCGGAGTTGTGCCACTGATCGCGCATGACATGAAGCTTGGTGTTCTTGGTGTCGGACGCTTGCGCGACGCTCCCTTTACCACGGAGGAGCAGGAACTGCTCTGTCATACGGCCAATCAGATTGCAATCGCAGTTGAGAACGCGCTGGCCTATTGTGAAATCGAAACGCTCAAGAACAAGCTTGCGAGTGAAAAGGTCTACCTTGAAGAAGAGATAAAGTACAACTTTGCGGAGATCGTCGGTCAAAGCAGAGCTCTGCATAAGGTTCTGCAACAAGTTGAAACTGTCGCACCGACTGATTCGGCAGTTTTGTTGTGCGGTGAAACAGGAACTGGAAAGGAACTTATTGCGCGCGCAATTCACGATCTCAGTGGTCGTCGCGAGCGTACGCTCGTCAAGCTGAATTGTGCGGCAATTCCCACTGGCCTGCTTGAGAGTGAGCTCTTCGGTCATGAGAAAGGCGCGTTTACCGGTGCGATAGCGCAGCGCGTTGGCCGTTTCGAGTTGGCAAACAAAGGCACCCTGCTGCTTGATGAGATTGGCGAGATCCCACTCGACCTTCAGCCCAAACTGTTGCGCGTACTTCAGGAACATGAATTCGAGCGATTGGGTAGTTCACGCACCATCAAAACCGACGCGCGACTGATCGCAGCAACAAATTGTGACCTGCTTCAGATGGTGGCCGAGAAAAGGTTCCGAAGCGATTTGTTCTACCGTTTGAATGTGTTTCCGATCACCATCCCGCCCTTGCGAGAACGGATCGAAGATATTCCACTTCTGGCCGGATACTTCGCCAAGAAGCATTCACTCCGAATGAACAAGCGGATCGACAGCATATCGAAGGAGACGATCGATGTGCTTTGTTCTTACCACTGGCCCGGCAACGTTAGGGAGTTGGAGAACTTCATCGAGCGCGCAGTGATCCTCACTTCAGATTCGGAGTTACAGGCCCCATTGAACGAGCTCCTGACCACGTCCGGCAACGGTTCGGAAGCGTCGCCCTCTGGTCCTGCCGCTGGGCCGGCGAAATCATCTTCGCTTGAAGACGTGGAGCGCGCGCATATCGAAGATGTGCTGCGCCAAACAAGAGGCGTGATTGGTGGAAAGGGTGGCGCTGCTGAGATCCTTGGCCTGCCGATTTCAACTTTAAGAAATCGAATGAAGAAATTGGGGTTAAAGTAGACCAGGAACAACAGTCGGCAGGAGCAGGAGCAGTAGGCAGGAGCAGGAGCGGGTAAGGATCTTAATAAGTCCTATAGGTCATATAGGTCCTATTAAAATCTTACCTGCCCTGCCCCTGCCCCCATCCAACTGTGGAATTTGTTGGCAACTCCAGGACTCACATCAGCCTCATATACGTACCCCACCCCCGGTAGGCCATATTTTTGACAAGAAACCAGTCTATTTTTCTGGTGAAGGTGAACACAGGATGGCGGGGGCTGCGGCTAGCAAGTTCTATCGCACAAAATATTTCCTTTCAGTTTTCGGAATCAACATCGTGCTGGTCGCTGCCGTATGCGCCGCTGATGCGCAAGAACGTCCGGCGGCGTCTCAACCGCCTCAGCCAGTAACCCGAACGGCGGTTGATCGTCCGGTTGCTCCGTCCTCTTTAGTACAACAACAAACGCTTCCCGGTGCGGCCAGGACGTCTCCCGCTCCTGCGCAGTTAACACTCGCCGATGCTATTCGCCTTGCAATCGAAAACAACCTTGCGACGTTGTTGGCTCGGGAACAGCAACGTGCCGCTGGTGGTGTTGTCCAGCAGGCAAGGTCCGCACTGTTGCCTAACATCTCCGGCACTGCGTACCAGGCGAACCTGACTCAGAATCTGGCTGCTCTTGGTTTTCAACCGGGGACATTTCCGGGATTTACGAACACCTTCATTGGGCCATTCAATAACTTCGATGCACGCGCGCGCCTGGTCCAGAACCTTCTCGACTTTAGCGCCATTCGCAACTATCAATCGAGTCGAGCAGGCGTACGAGTTGCCGATTTTCAGAATCAACTCGCGCGTGAACAGGTGTCGGAAGCCACTGCACTGACATACCTCGAGGCGCTCAGGAGTGACCGCAACGTTTCGTCGGCTCAGGCAAACGTCGACCTGGCTAGTGCTTTACTTAAGTTGGCCCAGGATCAAAGGAATGCAGGTGTGGCAACTGGCGTCGATGTAACACGTGCGGAAACACGCCTGGCGCAAGAACGGGTCGGGCTGGCGCAAGCACAGACCGCTGCCGAGCAAGCCCGCCTGAATCTCCAGCGGGTGGTCGGCGTGCCGCAGGGATCTGCGCTTGTACTTGCCGATGCTCTCACGTTTTCACCTGAACCAACGCCACAGCCTGACGTCGCTGTAGCCGAAGCATTGTCGCATCGGGCAGAAGTTCTGATCTCGGAAGCACAGGTGAGTATGTTGAATCTTGAAAGGAAGGCAGTACGAGACGAGCTATTGCCCTCTTTACAGTTTGTTGGTGACTATGGAATCAGTGGAATTACGCCGACGAACACCGCTTTGCCAACTCGGCGTGTGGCGGTGCAATTGAACGTCCCGATATTCAATGGAGGTCTTACACAGGGCCGCTTAACAGTAGCAACAGCCCGCGAGCGGGAGGCCGAGTTGCAGCTGGGTAGCATCAAAGGGCAGGTCGAAGAGGACGTGCGTCTCGCGTTAAGCGCGCTACGGACAACAGTCGAACGTGTAAATGCTGCTGACGAAGCTTTGCGTCTGGCACAACGGGAACTTGAGATGTCGCGCGATCGATTTCGTGCTGGTGTGGGGGACAATCTTGAAGTGATCAGTGCACAAACATCTCTCGCAAATGCTCGAGCGGCACAAGTGGAGGCTCTGGCTGTTTACAACGCCGCGAGACTCAACCTTGCCGCGTCGTTGGGAAGGGCTGAGAGTTTTAGATGGTGAATAGTGTTGCAGTCAGTGGATAGGTTCTATAGGTCCAATACGACTGCCTAACTAGTAAACAGCAAAGATCATGAGTACTGTCGTTGACGAAGAACTTGAGAAAAAGGGCGAGCCCGAAGAAGGTGAAGAGCCTCGCGTCGGCAAGACTGTTCTGATCGATGAACACGGGGATCCGATTCCGCCCAGTGACGCGCAACCACCGGAACCACGAAAGCGTCCATTGTATCGTCGTCCCGCTTTTTTGATCGCGGCAGTTCTAATATTTGTCGTAGCAACCATTGTCGGTATTCGTTATTGGCTGTATGCACGAAGTCATGAGTCTACTGACGACGCATTCATCGATGCGCACATTACTCAGGTAAGTCCCAAGGTGTCCGGATATGTCGTCAAGGTTTATGTCGATTCGAATCAGCAAGTGAATAAAGGGGATCTGCTTGTTGAGATCGATCCTCGCGACTACCAAACTAAATTAGATCAGGCAAAGGCGGCACTCGCTGCCGGTGAAGCACGCTTAAAAGAAGCTCGCACTGGAGTTGAACTCACTCGCGTCAACACAAGGGCCAACGTGCAGCAAGCGACGGGCACAGTGCAACAGGCTCGTGCCGGTGTTGCCGCATCAAGGGCCCAGGCTGCAGCTGAACGCACTCGGATCGTACAAGCTGGCGCTACGCTCGATACAGCGCGGGCGAATGTGCAACAGCAGCAGGCGCAGCTAAACGCTGCTCAAGCCGAAGTTGTTCGTGCAGACGCCGATGAGGCTCGTTATCAGGAGCTTTACAACAAGGATGAAGTTTCTAAACAGCGATTGGACCAGGCGATCGCTACCGCTCGTACTGCTCAGGCCCAACTGCAAGCTGCGCGTGACAAAGTTGCGGCTGCAGCGTCTCAGGTAAACGAAATGCAAGCCGCGCAGAATGCGAGTGCGGAGAATGCTCGGCGAGCGGAAGCGCAAATAGGCGCGGCAGAAGGACAGGTCCGCGAAGCTCAAGGTCGCCTTGCTCAGGCTAACACCGCGCCTCAACAGGTCGCTGTTAGTGAAGCGCAGGCACAGACTGCCGGCGCTTCCATCGAACAACTTCAGGCCGCCGTGGAACAAGCGGAGTTGGAACTTTCATATACGAAGCTGTATGCGCCCGAGTCCGGCCGCGTCACACACAAGTCTGTCGAACAGGGAGCACTGGTGCAATCAGGTCAGCCATTGCTGGCGATTGTTCCCGGCGATGTTTGGGTCACCGCAAATTTCAAAGAGAATCAGATCGGACTCATTCAGCCTGGTCAGCCAGTCGAGATCAATGTTGATGCGTACCCCGATAAGACTTTCAAAGGACACGTGGACAGTATTCAGGCAGGCACTGGCGCGCGGTTTAGTCTTTTGCCGGCTGAAAACGCAACTGGAAACTACGTCAAAGTAGTGCAGCGTGTGCCAGTGAAGATCGTGTTCGACGAAAAACCTGACGCGCGCCATTTGTTGGCGCCTGGAATGTCAGTCGAGCCTGAGGTCAAAGTCCGGTGAGTAGCGCGGGAAATTCACTGCGTGCTCGTTTCAGCCGTCGCAACGCTGATGAGTCTTCCGCAGTGTGGACTCCAAGTTTCAATCCGTGGCTGATCGCCGCCGCCGTAATGTTGGCGACGTTTATGGAGGTGCTTGACACTTCCGTTGCCAACGTCGCACTACCTCATATTGCAGGCAATCTATCAGCGACAAATGAAGAGGCAACGTGGGTGCTGACGAGTTATCTCGTCTCAAACGCAATCATTCTGCCTGCAACAAACTGGTTGGGCCGCTTCTTTGGGCGCAAAAGATTTCTAATTATCTGCATCATCATCTTCACGTTATCTTCCGCATTGTGTGGTGCAGCAGCAAGCCTCGGAATGTTAATCGCCGCGCGCATACTTCAAGGGGCAGGAGGCGGCGCACTGCAACCAATTGCTCAGGCGGTGTTGATGGAAAGTTTTCCATCGGAGAAGCGTGGGCAGGCAATGGCGGTGTTTGGTATGGGCGTAGTTGTGGCTCCGATTATTGGGCCAACCCTGGGTGGGTGGATCACGGACAACTACTCATGGCGTTGGATTTTCTACATCAACATCCCTGTCGGCATGCTTGCCGTCTTCATGGCGAATATTTTCATTGAAGACCCACCTTATATTCGACATCAGCGTCCAGGCAGAATTGATCGAATTGGTTTTGCATTAATGGCGATCGGACTTGGTACGCTTCAGCTGGTACTTGACAAAGGTCAGGAAGAAGACTGGTTCGAGTCACATTTGATTACCGCCGCTGCGATTTTTGCAGGCGTGACGTTGCTCTTGTTTGTTATCTGGGAATTGAGCGTGAAGGAACCAATCGTGGATTTGCATGTCTTAAAGAATCGCAACTTCACTGTTGGCACGAGTCTGATGACTCTCCTGGGAGTCGTCCTCTACGGCACGATTGCTTTGCTGCCACTCTTCCTGCAGACGTTGCTTGGTTACCCGGCATTGCAAAGTGGGATGGCGGTAAGTCCGAGAGGTTTCGGATCCATCGCATCAATGATTCTGGTGGGACGTTTGATAGGAAAGATCGACGGACGTTATCTCGTAATGTTCGGCTTTATCGTGCTCGCATATTCGACGTATCTATTTAGCGACATAAACCTCATGGTCTCCTCGAGCAGCATTATCTGGCCGAACATAATCAGCGGATTCGCGATGGGCTTCATCTTCGTCCCCCTCACGACCATGGCTATGGGTACGTTATCGAACGAACAAATGGGAAATGCCTCGGGCGTTTTTAACTTGATGAGGAACACTGGTGGAAGTTTGGGTATAGCGGCGATGACCACGATGCTGTCCCGAGGTGGCCAAATACACCAGGCCGCACTAGTTCAAAACATCAATCCATACAATCCGGTTTTACAGGAACGCATTCGACAACTGACTGGCGCGATACCGGGAGCAGGATCGGTGGAGAGTCAGCAGGCGTATGCTGCCGTCTATGGACAAGTCGCAAGGCAATCGATGGTTTTGTCTTACATCGATAACTTTCGAATGCTGGCGTTTCTATGTTTGTTGTGTGTGCCGGCGGTATTTTTATTCAGCCGCGTGAAGAGGAAGGGACCGGTGGCGATGCACTAACTCGCTTGGATCAAGTCAGGAAACCGTGGAGCAGGAGCAGTAGGCAGGAGCAGTGAGTGGGAAAGACTGAAAAGATAGGACGTATTTGACCTATTTGACCTATAACAATTTTGCCTGCTCCTGCTCCTGCTCGTTTAATTTACCGCACCACTAGCTCCGAGTTCTCGAAATTTCGCCGATCGTGAACGACTGTTGGATTTCTCGGATCGACGAGCCAGTTACCATCCACAATGAACTTGTATTGATACGTTCCCGCCGGCAAAGGCAGTTTGCAAATCCACTCGTCACCCACCCGTTCAAATAAATACTGCGATTGGTTCCAACCATTGAATGTGCCGGCTACGGCGACGATTCTTGCCGTAGGGAAACCACTTAGTTTGAACACGACATTTCCGTCTCGACTCGGCGCGGGCAATACAAGGCGCGGTGCGATTACCGTTGGCCCCAAGCCGCGAACGATTAGGTTCTTGACTATTCCGATCTCATCGAAGTCAAACGTGATGCGAATATTTGGCGACTCCGCATCAACGTACTCCACTGGTGATTCGGCTATTAACCTTCGCTTCTTCGAGTGAGAAGGCTTGAGAAAGACTTGTCCATCCTCAACAGTAATATCGAAGACGAAGTTTTCCATCACGGTTGGATCCGCGGCATAGCGACCAACGAGCCGCTCCAGATTTAATGCGTGAGCAGAAACAAAGTTGGGGGGCGGTTCCGTGCGTGTGGCTGGAACATTGACGGGTTGTGTGCTCGGTCGTTCGTTCAAGTTTGCAATGGAGTTCGTACCAGTTTGAACTGCTGCGACGCCGTCAGAATGGATTACGACCTGGGCCAACGTGCCTGTGGCTTGAATGCCCGAGCCCTTCGTGTGTAGACATTTTTTGACTTCGGCTTCAAAGCAGTCAGCAGCTTTTGAATTAGCTATTTGTTCCTTGAGGCTGTGCGCGGCCTGCATCAACGCGTTGTTGCTGTCGATCACAAAAGCATCCGCCGGACGCGCTCCAGCAATGACACTAAGCAGCACGCTGCCAACAATCACTGTTGAAACCAATGCCTTGTGAACTGAAGAGAACCGCCTTTGCGTATCGTCGTTTTGTATGAGCTCGAGGCGATGTTTCAGTTTGGAACCGCCCGCCGCTGATAGACCCGACACGTGCGATTTCAGGCAGAGGCGATAGATCTTTCTTAGACTCCTGGCGTAAATATCAGCTGTCCCGCTCCAACACAACACCATTTCATCGCAGGCTTCCTCGCGTTCCTTAAGGAGACGTCGATCGATCAACCAGATGATTGGAGTGAACCAGAAAATGCAACACAGAACCATGTTGAGGTTGCTTACCAGATTGTCCCAACGAAGAACGTGACCCAACTCGTGCATCATCAGCGCTTCAAGTTCTTCATCACTAAGTTCACTGACAATTACTGTGGGCAGCAGAACAACCGGCACAAATACTCGCCACACGCCGGGTTCCTTCGCCTCAGGCGTGACGATTAACTCGATGTTACGATCTATCTTCAACCATTCCTTCACTCGTTGCAGAGCTTGCCACTCCCGTCCGGCGCGAATAATCGGACCATTCTCTATTGCGCGCGAAATTTGCCGACGTCGCTTCAACCAGAGCGAAAGGAATGTTAGTGCGCCTGAGAGCCAGACAGCACACACCGCTAAAGGGATCAATCGATTGTCGAGTGGTTGCGATGGATTACGCGCAGGCTCTGTCGGATATTCGAGCTGATTTACCGGAACATAAGTAGTCGGAATGACGATGGGTGAAACAACGGGCCGGATATAACTTAAAGTGTTGGTTGAGTGGTGCGATTCGCTAACAAGAGACTGAACATTAATGCCAGCTGCGCTGAGTGCGAGAGCGATCGCAGCTGAGGGAAGAGCGAACTTTAGCGATACTGCGAGCCAGAGAACATAACGTCCTCTTGCCGATCCACGACGGAGTAATAGGGACACAGCAAAGGCAATCACAAAGAACAGCGTTGCCTGCCACAAATGATTGAATGCTGCACGCCAAATCCAGTTTGACCATTCAAGTAAGACAGTTGAGTGACTCATGGCTCGTTCTTCCCAGGTAACTAGCGCCCTCGCGTTTTCTTCTCGTTCTTAATTTCCGATGGCTCGGCAAGATCGCCTTCCAGTTCTTTAATGTCGTCCATCGTTAGCTTGCCAATTTCTACAAGGTGGGCCATCAACGGACGCGCAGAGCCGCCAAAAAGATCCAGCAATTCATTGATCAGACGGTGATGTGCAGCCTTTCGTGTGATAACCGGTTCGAAGACATGAGCATTACCGATCTTTTTAAGACGGCGGACTGCGCCTTTTTCTTCAAGACGATAGACAATCGTTTGAACGGTCGTATAGGCAGGACGTTTCTGACTCGGTAACTGCTCCTGGATCTCACGAACCGAGGCCGTTCCCAGGTCCCATAACGCGCTCATCACATCCAGCTCGAACCGCGTAAGTTTGACGGGCTTCTTCTTAACCAAAAAATTGGAGGGTCCTTCCAAAAGTTTAATACTACAGTTGAGGGTTAACCTACGACGAGAGTAGTAGAGTAGTCAATAAAAAAAGATCGGGTCTTTGATCTTTGGCCTTAGTTCCTTGATCTTGGGACCTAAGACTAAAGACCTAAGGCCAAAAGCCAAAGGTCAAGTCAGTGCTCCCGCGCGTTGACCAACTGACCCGCATAGATCATGTCGAATAAGTTGTCTGCTAACTGTGGCGCTTCTTTTTTGAGAATCGCATATTCGCGAAGTGCGTTGTTCCGCGCGTTTAGTCCGAGGTAACCAATTGCAAGGTTGTAGCGTGCTTCCCAGTATTCAGGAGCAATTGCGAGTGCGTGTTGATAAGCACTGATTGCGCGTTTGAAGTCGCGAGCAGCGTTATAGACGACCCCGAGGTTGTTGTAAACCTCCGCATCAAGAGAGTTCAGTTTTAGCGCCTGTTCATACGACTCGATGGCTTTTTGATATTGTCGATCTTTGAAGTACGCATTCCCGATGTACCGTCTAGCTGCTTGCGAACCTGGACGAATCGTCAGGGCTTCAGACAGGATCGCTATCGCTTCATCGATACGTCCCTCGTCGATATACACAGATCCCAACGCCGTCATTGCCTGCGCATAGTGGCGATTAAGTCTAATGGCGTGTTCGAGCGCGATCGCTGATTTTGCGATCTGGTCTGTCTGGTAGTAGGTAATCCCAAGGTTGTAATAAGCAGTTGAGTAAGTAGGATCCAGAACTGTAGCGGTCGTGAAACATGAAACTGCTTTTTCGTAATCCCTTAGTTGCGAGTAGACCATTCCCAGATTCATATACGCAGTCAGGTAATTAGGTTGAATCCTGATTGCGTTCAGGTAAGCATTAATTGCCTGAGGATAGTGGGTAGCGAGGAAGTTCACGTAACCAAGATCGTTATGAAAGAGGGCGACATTTGGTTTGAGTTGAATAGCCATCCCGAACGCGACTATAGCTGCTTCATAGTCACTCTGTTCGAGTAAATGTGTACCGTAACGGTAGTACGTATCAGCTTCTGCAAGGTCCCGGCTCGCGGCTTCGTCTACCGAAGACTCCCGTCGTTGTGCACTGGTTATGCCGCTCTGAATGCCAGTTATCACTATCAAGCACAGCAAGAAATTCCTCATCGCGCGCCCCCGCTTTTGCTAGCCTCTGTTGTCTACTACAACTGTGGCGGACACTACTACAAATGTAGGTAGCGCGTCAATAGAATTGTTTTAAGTACGACAGGCTGTTGGCCCTGCCGCAGCCTTGGTCACGATGTCGCAAATGGACCACGACAGGGTAAAAGCCTGTCGTACTTAATCAGAGCCTACGAATGATCGTAGGGGTGAGCGTTACATCTGATAAGTAGAGAGAAGTACTTCGTTAAGGTCGGAGATAAGCTCCATGTCGGGTGTGAGATTTCGCTGACTATCCGCTGCAAGCAGTCGTAAGGCGGCATCGGCGTTAACGGGTCGCGAGAAAAGATATCCTTGTCCATATTCACAGCCGAGCGCCTTCAGTTGACGGCACTGTTCTTCCGTCTCAACACCTTCCGCGATGACTTCCATGCCCAGGTTGTGAGCGAGAGTGGAAATCGTCTTCACTATGGCGTTGTCATTATCTGTCGTCATTCGCATCACAAACGAGCGATCGATTTTGAGATAATTAACAGGGAAGCGATGCAGGTAACTCAGCGACGAGTATCCTGTTCCGAAATCGTCGATGCTGAGCTGCACGCCGAGAGCACGCAACCTCTTCAGCATTTGCGCTGCTGATTCCGCATTTTCCATCACGACGCTTTCGGTAAGTTCGAGTTTGAGGAAATGCGGATGTAGTTTACTGATGTTCAGAGCACGTTGGATTCGTTCGACCAGGTCCGGCTGGCTTACCTGCCGTGCTGACAGGTTAACGCTGAGACATAGTCCTCGATGCGCCGGAGATGTGGTTTGCCACTCTTTGATTTTCTTGCAGGCTTCTTCCAATACCCATTCACCGATCGGAACGATCAATCCAGTTTCCTCAGCAACCGGTACGAAGTCGGACGGAGTCACAATCCCTCTGCGTGGGTGGTTCCAACGGACCAGAGCTTCGAACCCGGAAAGGTGTCCTGTTTCTAACGCTACGATTGGTTGGTAAAAAACAGAGAATTGTTTCTCTTCGACAGCCTGCCGCAGATCGCTCTCTAACTGTAAGCGAGAGACTGCGCGCGCGTGCATTCCCTGATCGAACATTTCATATCGTGCTTTGCCGTTTTCTTTGGCTCGATACATCGCGATGTCTGCGTCGCGCAGAATATCCTCAGGACGATCATACCCCGAAGAACTCGATGCTATTCCGATACTCGCGCTGGCAAAGGTCGAATTGCGGTTCAGGTCGAAAGGTAAACTCAGCTCACCATGAATTCGTTCTGAGACTCGAACGGCGTCTGTCGTATCTACAATGCCACTCAACAGAATGGCAAACTCGTCTCCCCCGAAGCGGGCAAGAGTATCAACTGGCCGCAGAGTGCGTTCTAAGCGTTCGGCAAAAGCGACCAGCAGGAGATCGCCATAACCGTGACCGAGACTGTCGTTCACGTTCTTAAATCGATCGAGATCGAGAAAGAGGACGGCGAAAAGGTGTTCTTTATTTCGTTTCGAAGTTTCGATTTCGGCCTTTAGTAGTTCCGTAAACATCGCGCGGTTCGGAAGCCCCGTTAATGGATCGTGGAAGGCCGCGTGACGGAAGTGTTCCTTTGTTTCTTCGAGGACTCGGCTTATACGATCTTGCTCGGCGATGTAGTTGTTTAGCTCCTGGACATGGCGTTCAGCCTGCTCAGCTCGTTCATGTTCGAGTTCTGCCCTGCGACGTTCAGCTTCTTCAGCCTGGCGTGCAGAGGCTCGTACTTCGCGCATGTAACGGTCGTAGCTGAAGTAAACGATCAAGACGACTGGAATTGCGACCAGGAACGCCCAGAAGCGCGCTCTTCCGATGCTGCTGACTATGAAGCCGGCAGCGATGGCGCCGGCGAAGTAGCTAATTGAGATCCAGAGGAAGTTCTTAGTCCACATCTTCCAGATCGAGACGTTGGCCTTTAATGCGGTGCCGATTGCGCCCAGACCGGTGTGAGTTAGGTACTGAACCAGACCCATCAAACTTAATCCGATGAGGGCAAGCGAAACGTCCTGATTGAACAGGTCGGTAGCTGGACCAAAGATTTGTCGGAGAACAGTTGCTGTGATACGAACAGCGCAGGCGAGGGCTGCACCGCCGAATGCAACTGTTCGGAACTTCTTGCTAATTCTTAGTCCTGAAAATACTCCGGCGATCGCTCCCAATAGGACCGCCGCTTCACGTCCGTACATCAGTAGTCCAATAAAGATGAACGTATCGTCAACGGTAATGTTGATGTTGATCTGGGGAATTCGAATCGCGACTCGCGATCCAATGAAAATTGTTCCTACAGTCAGGATCAGAAAGTAGATGTCGATCCGTTTGAGTGGCAGATTCAGACCGGCGTAAATGCATGAGAGCGTGCCAGCCGCGATAACCAGCCACATGTAGGTGGCGTAGGCATATTGTTTCGAGTTTTTCATTCCGCACGAGTAATCCGATCAAGATCCGAGAGCTTTGATGTCTTACAACTATTTCATTCCGGTTCCCGCGTCGCCGAGCGAACAGTCTCCGATTGCAAACCCGTCGCCGAGCGCAAATCCATCGCCCAATGCGTACCCATCGCCGAGTGCATAGCCATCGCCCAGGGCATAACCATCGCCAAGAGCAAAGCCATCACCGAGGAGGAGCGCGTTTGGAATAAAGATCGACCCACCAAATTGGGTGGAACCATCGTTGTGCACGAGATAAGTGCTGAGCGCGAGACCCTTGACCCACATATTTGTATTAAGGCTTTGAGTAATCAGTCCTTCATTGATCCCATCGCCAAGCAAGTAACCTCGTCCGTAACTGACCTGATACTTGTTAATCAGATCTTTGCCAGTAATGGTTGCGTGTTTAAGGATGAGTCCCTGTGTCCAGGGGAAGGTGGAATTCGAAATAGTTGTTTGGGGGGCAGGAGCAGATGAGCTTAGGAGAGTTTGACCGAAACTAGTGCCACCAAGACCGAGCAGACCGGTGTTATACGTGACCAGCCGAGCAACACTTACCGCGCCGGCAATGTTCAATTGTCCGGCACCTTGATCCAACGTGTTGAAACCATTCAGTGGTTGCGCGGTGTACATCAACAGCATCTTCACGAGGTTGGGTGTTAAGTTTGAATTTGCCTCGAGAAGAACAGCTGCAGCGCCCGACACCATCGGTGTCGACATCGAGGTACCACTCAGGTACATCAATTTCATGTTGCTCGTTGAGTAGTTGTTTGTCTCGAGTGTGGGGTACTTGGCAACAAGTTTATTGTTGGCTGCTTCAGCCGAGATGATTTTATTGCCGGGGGCAACGAGATCCGGTTTGATCAGGTTGTCGAAATGTTTGAGGCCGTACTGGTCTACGGAAAAGCTGCGGGTTGGACCGCGGGAACTGTAAGTCGTAACTGTGTCATCACTCCTCGGATCGGTGCCGAAGCTGTTGCTTGCGCCAACAGTGATTGCGGAAGGTTCATTCCCTGGACAGTGAATCGCTCCATAGATCTTCTGCCCGTCAGCATCTTTGCCGATATTGCCAGCAGCTGCGACAACGACGACACCCGAGTCCACAAGTTTCCGCACTGCTTTGCAAATAGGATCGTCCCGATAAGAGTTAATCGCGGGCGTGCCCAGACTCATATTGACGACTCGAATGTTGTAGGCCGTTCTGTTGGCCATGACCCAATCAAGCGCTGACAAGATGCCACTGATTGTTCCGACGCCATCCGAATTCAAGACGCGGAGGTTTACAAGATTTGCTGCCGGGGCAATGCCTTCGTAAGCACCGCTCGTTGGCGCACCATCTCCAGCTGCAATCGCGGCCACATGTGTTCCATGGCCCCACGGATCATCTGTGCGATTCTCGCCGGTGAAGTCTTTACTAAATTTGATTTTTCCAGGAGTGGCGAATGATTTGTGTTTTGAATCGATTCCTGAATCGAGTATTGCAATGGTCACTCCGGATCCATCGAGTGTTGCGGAGTTCTTTTGCGCGCGTACCTGCTGAACTCCCGTTGTCGTTGTAACGTGACCTGAACCTCTGACCGCGGCATCGAGTGAAACATAAGTAACGTTGGAGTCAGCTGCGAGAACGTTTGCGGCGTTCGCAGTGACAGTGACTATGCTGATGTTCAGATTAGAGAGAATCGAATTAAGGGTGCCGCCGACTGTTTGGAGCAGACTTCCCAGCAGGCCCGTCGATTTCGTCTGGACAATTACCTTGACCTGCTTGTTGCCGTTTCCAGACTCAATCAACTGCTGTAGGTCAGGTGAAAGTTTCAGGGTTTGAGCACTCAGTAGAGTCCCACTAGCTCGAACTCTGGTGTCGGATGTAACAACAAACGCGGTACAAAGTGAGAAGAGCACGACCGCGGTTACCATTTTTTTCAGTGACTGGGGGCTACGCATTGTTTCTCCGGTTGTCAGGGCAAATGCCCTTAGGTCTTGGAATCGGGGCCGCCTTCAAAAGAGCGGCACAGAAAGCATGCCCCGAGTTCGAGCGAGACTATTAGAGCGAAGATTGTGCCAACGCGTGTTCGACGTAATTTCCTTGAATTTGTTGAGGAAAATGATGTGTCTTGAAGCATTGTCGGTGCGTCTCGTGGGCGTCAAAAAGCAATCTGAACGATGGGTGGTCAGACTGCTGACTCGCCGGTCGAAGTGACATGGTGCTGGAACCGCAGGCGTCCCCGCCTGCCCAAGTTATCTACACGAGCCTGGGTTAGACGGCGCAGGCGTCCCCGCCTGACGTCCAGCACCACGTAGTCTTCTGAAACACGATGACTGTGCTTGAGTGCATCGAATTGCGGGTTCGTTAGCCATTGTTGGTAGTGAGGACTTGAAGCATCCCCACACTTCCGTGTGAGGGATTTTCGCTTTTTGTGCGCAGCCGGGTTTGTCCTTGCTGCAGGCACACGCGTTGCTCACGAACGAGGCGAACATCGAGCGTGACATGCGCAGAATCAAGGGGGATAGGCCGTGGCGTCGCTATGGGGTTTTGGCGGTTTGAGCCTGAAAGATTTCTTTCGGCGGGTTTGGTCAGAGATTCAGGAAGATGATGTCTTTGGTCGCGCGGCACAACTGGCCTACTACTTTCTGCTGGCGCTTTTTCCACTTCTGTTTTTCCTCACTTCCATCATCGGCGTGGTAATTGGTTCGGGCACAGGTTTACGCCACAGTCTTTTTAACTATCTCAGTAAGATCTTGCCAGGGTCGGCCTTCAAGATTGTTGATACAACGATGTACGAGGTGTCGGCGGCCAGCAGCGGGGGAAAGATCACGTTTGGAATTCTGGCAGCATTGTGGGCAGCGTCCAATGGGATGGGAGCGATCACCGAGGCCTTGAATAGTGCCTACGATGTAACTGAATCCAGACCCTGGTGGAAACAACGAATAGTTGCGATCAAGCTGACAGTCATTCTGTCGATTTTGATTATCGCCGCATTATTTCTTCTGCTTTATGGGGGGCGCCTGGCCGACGGCCTTGCAATGCATTTTGGTTTTAGTAATGCATTTAGTCTGACCTGGAAAGTCATTCAATGGCCGTTGGTGCTGGTCTTCATCTTGCTGGCGTTCGCCATAATTTATTACGAAGCGGCAGACATACGAGAGCAGAAATGGAAATGGTTAACACCCGGGTCGGCCATCGGCGTAATTATCTGGTTGCTCGTGTCCTTTGGATTCAAAATCTATCTTCACTTCTTCGACTCTTACAGTAAGACCTACGGATCTCTGGGCGCGGTGATCATTCTGATGTTGTGGTTGTACTTCACTGGCGCCGCAGTTCTGATCGGCGGCGAAGTTAATTCAGTGATTGAGGATGCGGCTGCGGAAGCCGGGGATCCGGAAGCAAAAGAGAAAGGTGAAAAGGCACCGGATGATTACGGGCATGGCACTCACGACCGAGACAATCATCTATTACCGAAGGCAAGTTAGATCTGAGATCTCTACATTTTGTGATGTTGAATCGCGAGTCGCGCGAGGTAAGTTGCGACCTCAGTTAGTCGAGTCTCGTCGCCTGTAGGTGTTCGAGGTTCGGCATAGTACATGGCAAAGGATCCAAGCACTTTGTCCCGCGGTGAAAGAATAGGAGTTGACCAGCAGGCTCTGAGACCACTCGACGCGGCAAGGTCTCGATAATCCTCCCAAAGCGGATCAGTAAAGATGTCGGTAACAACTACCGGCGTACCTCGATACATCGCCGTGCCGCATGAACCGTGTTTCGGACCGATAGGAGAACCGTTCACTGCTTTAACGTAATGAGGTGCAAGACTCGGCGCAGCTCCGTGTTCCATATGATTGCCATCCGCACTGAGAAGCAACACCGAACAGAACATCCCCGGTGATTGCTCTTCGATTAGCGTAACGATCCTGTTGAGAACATCGCTGAGTGGCGCATTTGCCGCGATCATTTTCAGAATCTGATTCTGTCCCGCCTGAAAGTCTGGATCATCCTGCTCAGCATGAGGAACAAACTTTGGCAGCTTTTGCGTTGGAGCGACCGAGGGATCCGTACTGTCGTTGAAGGTTTCTGATTGTTTTAGATTGTCCATCGGAGTGTGCCTTCCTTGGGGGTCGCTATTGTACGCCCGGTTCTAAAAGGAAACTAGAGTGCGCGGGATGCAGTTCAAAAAATTTCTGCGCCACCTTTGCGTTCCCTTATTGAGGTGAAGAGAACGCTGAGATGACGCAGAAGCCGGGAGCTGTTTTTGGAGTGCGACGGCCTGCTGTCGCTTTGTTATAGAACTACTTTGATGATTAGCGTCGTTTGGAGTTTGTTAACAGCTATTCTTCCGCTGTGACAAGGCGACGGCAGGCCGTCGCACTCCAAAGCACGAATCAGAATTCACGAATGCCCGAAACGTTGGATCCGGACCTTAGGGCTCGATTAAGGGATTGTGAATCGTATTGAATAGTCGAGTTACCGCCACCGTTGGTGGTGAATGTTGGCGAAAGAAATCCACCAGCAGTGCGATCAAATCTCGCGATGGTAATGCCGCCAAGAATGTTGCCGTTCCCGCCGCCGTTTCTCACTACCACTCCGGTTCCGAGTACCAGTATGACGCCGCGGAAACTCGTGTTGCCACGCATTGTCAACGTTCCGGTAACCACGAGGAAGCCTGCGCCACTGGTGAGCGTGCAGTTGCCATCGACAAAAGTGAAACTCGGACTGTCGAGTGCGTCGTTGACCGTAACTTCGCTGCCACTGCCAGGGTTGTAATATCGATTGATCGACTGCGCTTCCACTTGGAGTGAGTTCAAGTAAGCTCGTGCTTTATCCGCAGTATCGAGGAAATTTGGTCTTTCAACTGTTCCTGCGACACTGTCGTCAGACGACAGAACGCCGATCTCGGGATCAACAACTGTGTCATGCTTGACTATACCGGCAGCGACGTCGTCTGAGTCACAACCTGTTACAGCAAACGATGGACGCTGAGGATCGACACCGGAGTAATCGATACCTGAGTACCATTTTGCCCCGCTGGATCCCGAATCAAACGTCGGAGCTGAGCAGTCATCGGCTCCCTGAAATGTGACGCCCGCGGGCGCGTCGAAATCGAGGTTCACATGGCTCAACAACATCTCCAATCGCTTTTCAGAACCGTATGGTCCAAAGCCGTATGATCTCAGAAGCAAACGCTTCGGATCAGGAGATGTCACACGAGCAGGGATCGCTGTGGTTCCTGGCGACGCAGTGTAGCTGAGATTAAGAATCTTTGAGCCCCCGCCAAAATTAAGCGCGTAGTTAGTACCATCCGCTTTCATTGCCGCCTTGTGGAAAGTTACTTGCAGAGTTGTCGAGGTGGTGTTGACAGTGCCCTGAATTGAAGCCTCAAAGACTGTTGAAGCAACCCACGGTAGTGTTTGCGTTATGGTCAATTCAAAATCGGTTTTGGGAATGACAACACCGTCTTGAGTACTTGTCACAGGTCTTTCGATGACGAAACTTCCCAACTGTGAATCGAGGATCAAGGGATATACGTTCGGGTCAGGATTCAAAGTAGTAGATCCTTGACCGTTATACCTGATGGTTACTTCGTCAGTTCCGCCGACAGTTCCAAACGTTCGCTGGTTTGGTGTTGCAGCATTACTCCCGCTAATCCATCCGGACGTTTGGAATTGAACCATGTTGCTGTTCGGATCGAGGTTCTGAACAGTGACACGATAACCTCCGGTAATAGAGCCGATTGTTACTGGGACAAGACTTGATGGGTTGGTTCGATCGTTGTATGGCAGCCAGCCAGCCAATCTTAGTGCGCCCGTATTTCCTGGGCCATTCGAGATGTCGGGAACGACGGCTGTCCTGAAACTTATTCTGTCAGTCGAAGTTACAAGTGGTTTTGTATTTCCGCGCAGCACATTGAGTGCGGATTGCATTCCGGATTCCGCGATGTAGTAAGCCTGCATTTCCGCCGTCGAATCGGCGGCAGTCGCTGCTGACATTGCTGTTGTGGCGATTAACGCGCCACCGGCGGCGAGGAGTAATAAAGAAATGAGCAATGTCATTACCAGCGCAGCGCCGCGCTCGCCCGGTTTATTAAGTGAAGTTTTCGGAGTGGACTGGTTCTGCATGGGAAGGTTCTTTCGATTAATAGTTGATTGAGTTTCGTAAGGTGATGTCGGAGGTGAGTTGAACTTCGGAGGCTGGCTGGTATCCGTCTGATCCAGCAGTACCAACAGCTGGCAGGGTCACGCCAACCGCGATAACAATGTACTTGGCGTTTCCTGGCGAGACTTCCGTTTCGATGTTTCCGGCTGCGTTGCGCACATTTGTGATGTCCGCAACCCCTGCGACGAGCGTAGTGTCATATGTAACCTTCTCGTCGTAGTAGCGGATCACCAAAGAGTCGATTCGATTAGCCAGGACAGTCGTGGTATTCGTTGCATTCTTTTCATAACGGACCAGGTAACGTTGGCCAAGAGTGTTGTCTACATACATCAGGAACTTCACATCTTCGTCAGCATCGTCTACGTCAGTGTCAACGCCGTCTGCTCCATTGAGGTTCGATACGATGCGCACCGATTGAGAGTCGCTGTCGCCGCCGACAATACCGTTCGCCGAGACGCTGGTGAGACTGCTCGGTAACTTGAATCCTGCATTGCCGATTTCGCGAGACATCGAGTTGAAAGCGCGCTGGACATCAGCGACTGCGTCGGACTTACGATCTTCTCGCGAGCGGATTTTGAACGAGCTGGCCAAAAGGCTGCTTGCGGCTCCCATAATGACCAGGGTGATGGCTATCGCAAAAATGAGCTCAAATAGCGAGAATCCTGATTCGTTCTTAGGGGGAAGTATTTGCATCGCTCTTGCTTTCCTCAGGCAAATTTATTGAGACACTGAATAGGCGCCGATAGACAAACTTGATCTATGCGACACCAGGACCACCGGCGTACGCTGCCACGACTTGGCGGCGGTCATCGGCGTAACGCTGATGCTGATCTTTTTAAGAAGCTTCAGCGAACCGTCGCTGTTGGTTTCGTCTGTAATGGTTCGCACGACCCGATAGTTGCGACCGCCGGATGTGATTGTCGGAAGGGTTGTGGTGCCGGCAGCCAGGGTTGCGTCGTCGAAATTCACGCTACGCAATTGTTCGAGCTGTCGTTGGGCAACCGCCATAGCGAGGGCGCGATCGTTCCCGCCGACGTTATTCTGGAACGAGTACATGAAGAGTGAGGACATGCTGAGTGCGACGACCATCATGACGACCAATGCGATGGATGTTTCGATCAACGAGAACCCTTGCTCGTTCTTCTTTTGAATTTCGTTGTTCATTTGTCTGGGATCCTTGCTTCTACTTGATGGTCACGGGCACAGTCACCGTGCCGCACGAAGCAGCAAAGGTAGCGCTGAAGGAACCCGTCGATTTCTTGGATTTGAGAGTAAACGTCGCTGTGCCGTTGGCCGCGACGGTCTGTGAACCGCCAGGAGATACTTGTAAATCCGATGGCTTACTGGAGGTGCCGGTAATCGTTATTGAAGTTGTGGCGTTGTGGCTGATGACAACGTCGGTTGTTCCATCGACACTAAGCGTAACGGACCCTGGTGCTGCAGTCAGTGTGCATTGAACGGCTGTCGGAGTTGGCGTCGGTGTTGGTGTTGCAGTTGGTGTCGGAGTCGGAGTTGGAGTCGGGGTTGGCGTCGGTGTTGGAGTTGGCGTCGACGTTGGAGTTGGCGTCGGCGTTGATGTTGGCGTTGGAGTAGGCGTCGGCGTTGATGTTGGCGTTGGAGTAGGCGTTGGTGTAGCTGCTTGATTGACTAAACCTGAAGAGTCAGACCCAGTATTCGTAATGCCTCCTGGGCTCGTACCGCCCGAAGTCGAACTTAGACTATTAACCTTAAGATTCACTTGCGGAACTGCATCATCAAATACGCGACTGTCTATAGTTACGTCGCCCGAGCCTGTAACATCGGCGGATGCTGACGTCGTGCCGTTCGTCATGCTGATTGAAACTTGAGCATGCGATGTGGTGACACCGTTGACAGTGCTCCAGGTACGTCCGCGCCAGTCGAAAGCAATGGATTCAACAGTCCGGAATGAGATACCAGCAGGCAGCTGGATCGTTCGGGTATCAAGTGTTCCGTTGCCATCGAAGTCGAGACTCACTACATAACTGGCGCGATCGTTATTGATCGAAACACCGGCTCCCTGGGCCAGGGTATCCGCATGACGTCGAATAGAATCGACGCGCGCCTTTTCGATGTAGGCGCCAAACTCTCTAATCGCGCCCGAAAGACGTAGACTTGCGCGAGCTCTGGTGACACCGACAAAAGCGAAGGCCAACAGGATGGTGATTGTGGAGATAACGATAATCATCTCGAGCACCGAGATGCCGCGTTGTGATTGGGGCTGTGGTTGTTTGCGGATTCTGTTCATCACCGTTTCCTAATGAAAAGTTCGTATCCTATGCAGGACACTGCACGGCCGACTTGGCAAGCACGATGCCACTGGCCGTCTCGGGCTCTAATCGCTGAAATAATGAGACTTGCGGGCACATGAGTTCTTGGCTTTGAACGGGAGTCTTCAGAATGAATTGTGATGAGGGCAGATTGATAGAGTAGCAGTCAGATTGAGAGAACGAGCGATTGCAAAGCGGAAAAACTCAGAGTTGAGTGAAGCTTTCCTCGGAGGTAAGAGTGTTGTCTTGCATCAGTTTGGAAGGGTTCTACGCCCGATCCACATCACATTCAGTTTCGACGAGGGTGGGCCAGTTTAGGTTCTATAGCAAAGGAAGGTGAGCCGATGGCATCAATTGAAAAGGCGTTTGGCTATCAAGGGGACAACATGAATCTTCCTGTTCAAGACCTTGAGACAGCTTTGCCTTTCTACGAGAACGTTCTTGGATTCCAGGTGCTCTCGCGAACTGATGCGCCACACAAGGCAGCCGTTCTGGGCCGAGACCAGGTCCAAATCAGACTAGCGGAAAACGGCGGCGACTCCTCCCAGGACGGTTGTGCGTTTCACGTACTAGGACTTGAGTCGTTGTTTGCAGAGTTCAAAGCAAACGGTCTAAAGAAAGAACTCTCCGACTTCAGCAGTGAGAACCATGGAGACGACGTCTGGAAAGTTTTCTACGTCGTTGCGCCCGACGGTCTTTGTTACTGGTTCGGTGAGCGACAGAGTTAACTCAAACTGGCAACTACGCATGGTCGCCTCGGTGGCGGCCATGCGCAAATTGCTAACTCACGAACAACTCAGTTCGGACCTGGAATAGTTCGTCCCCGGACTAGATCAGTGTGTTCACCGACGCTTTGTTCGTAGTCGTCTGACGATACCGGCGGTTCCCAGCAAACCCGTTCCGAGCAGAATCATGCTGGTTGGTTCGGGCACCGCGCCACCAGTAATCGTACCTTGAAGCGTGGTCGTACCCGTTCCTGCTCCACCTCCGACACCCGTCACCGGCAATGCAATTGTGTATACCGGATTGACCGTATAGGTGAATCCACCGATGGTTATGCTGGTGGTGGAGAACGTTATCGTGGCTATACCGGTGTTGAACCCGAGAGTTCCAGCAAGTGTTGCTACTAGACTTCCGGCGCCCGCAGGTGAAACCTGAATAAAGTTCAGGGTGAAAGTACCTCCGATGGCTGGACCCAAAAGATTGGCCGGGACAGTTGTTGTAACCACAATATCACCAAATTGGGCACCAGCCGGTGTGTTCACTGAATCGGTGGTCCCATTGAAGGTGACGGTCGTGGTGCCGTTAATGTTCGTGAAGTTCACAACGTTGGTCCCGCTGATACTAAAAACACCTGTGGTGCTAAACGTAACGGGATCGGCATTCGCTGCTATGGCAGTAAACGCCAAAAAACCAACGCAGAACAAAGGCAATAAGACTTTTCTCACGCGAGTGTTCATATGTTTTTCCTTTGTCGTAAGGAGCATTGAAGATCAGCTCCTAATCAACAGGTCAGCACTCCCACTTTCGCTGGTGCGAAAGTACGTTTCAAATCACCTCAATCCGGGGCAATCGCACTGAGGCTACCTTCGCTTTCTAAACTCGACGGCCCGCGTTGACAAAAATCGCGACTCATTATTCTCCCGGTTAACGAACACATGAACTGGCCGCACTCCACCTCTGTCGCCGTAACTCGAACTTGAGCAGACTCAAATTCCGTTCGGGACTATTTGCCGCTTTCGGATCGGGGACGACCGCGATGATTCGAGGTCACACGAATGCCGCACTAGCAATCAAGTTGTTTGGGGAAAGTTTTGTGTCGGGGACCAACCAAGAAGGGAAGCCGAGACCATAGGACCAACTCGTGTCTTTTTTTTGTTCGTTTTGTTTTTATTGCGTCTAAGTTGTAATTCAGCGAAATTTTGGACCGTAGTGGTCCATCCATCCTGGATCAACAAAAAGGTGCCGGGCAGAACCCGGCACCCTTTTTTGGACCTTATGTGTATAGGTTTTTACTGCGACGCTTTTTTATGTGTTAGCGCGTTACACGCGTCGACTGCCGTAGTCGGGTCGATTGCGACATTTCCTTCGTCAATGTGCCGGATGATGCCGTCTTTATCGATCACAAACGTTGCGCGATTTCCAAAGCCTTGCTCCTCGTTAAAGACACCATAATCCTTAACGACTGTGCGTTTGAAATCGCTGAGTAGTGGAAATGTTATTCCGAGTTGCTTTGCGAATTCGCGGTTGGCGGGAACACTGTCTACACTCATTCCAAAAACCTGGGTGTCGGTTGATTCGAGTTTCGCGATATCATCCTGATACGCCTTTAGCTCCTTCGTTCAACCACCGGTAAACGCCAGCACATAAATGGCCAGTACGACGTTTTTCTTCCCTTTAAAATCGCTAAGCTTGTAGGTCTTGCCGTCAGTGGCCCGAAGCGTGAAGTCCGGAGCTGGATCACCGACCTTCAAATGTGTTTTGGCTGGAGCGGTTTGTTGGGCCAGTGCGCCAACAGACAGCACCATTATCAGCAAAAAACCGGTCAACAATCGTCTATACATTAATTTGACTCCCTTGGCATTAAAGATGAGTAAGCAGTTCGTGCGTGACTCTATGCACAAAGTGATAGCGAGTCAAGATGACTAATGAAAGTTTGGTCGCGAGTTTAGCTTTGGCAGACCAGACAATGTCACGTGCAACATATACAGCGCTCGAAGAAAAGCGTTTCGGTTTGACGTTTTTAAGATATCTGAAGTATTGAAGGGTCTTATAGACCCACATCGAAGGAGTAAGGCATGATCGGTGTATTTGTAAGGTTTCGCTACGAAGACAACTTCAACGAACAAGCGGTTCGGAAAATCGCTGAGACCGCACGCGAAAGGTTTGAGAACATGCCCGGATTGCGTTCCAAGGCTTTCACCGTGAACTCCGCAAAGCGTGAGGCCACGAATTTCTACGTTTGGGACTCAGACGACGCAGCCAAGGCGTTTTTCACTGATGAACTTCTCGAGCGCGTCACTGGTCTCTATGGAGTACGCCCGAGCGTTGAGTTCGTGCAGATTGTCACGCTAGTGGAAAACGATCGAGCGTGACGAGATCAAGCGTCCATGGTCGCGAATGCTGCTATCGTTGGATACGACGAAACTCTGCGACATAATGGTGGCCTGCGTTGATCCCAACACGTGCATCTGCTTACTCCAGATTCTCCTCCGACTACACCATCCGAGCTGAGCTCTGCACTCTACGCCGCCGGCAGTCTCCAACAGGGCGACGTTGTCGGCGCGACGATCACGAAACGGTTTCAAACAACAGTCTCTAATCTTTGGTTCCTCGAAGTCGAATATGACGGAAGTTCTTCTGAACTTCCTCATCGTCTTGTCGTGAAATGGCCGCTGAAGCAATCGCCGGCACCCTATCAAGGAATTCCAGAAGTTGCTTTCTATCGTGAACTCGCTCCAATGATCTCATCTCCGCCAATCGTCCGCTGTCTGGCCACTGCCTCGCCTACAAGCGAGCCGCAGTGGTTGATACTCGAAGACCTGCGCCAGAGTCATTCGAATCCACCGTGGCCCGCGTGTCCAGGCGACGATCAGGCATATGAAGCGGTTGCCGTTCTGGCCCGGTTTCATGCTGCCTGGTGGAACTCTCCTAAACTTGGCTCGACGGTTGGAACATTCCACACCGAAAAGAGTCTGCGCTCGATGGTTAACGACATCGCAGCTAACCTTCCAGGTTTGATTGATGATCTCAAAGACGATCTCCCCGTCGCCGATCGATCGATACTCGAACAGGTGTTCAGTTCCTCTCTTCAGCCATGGTTTCGACTACTTAAACGGCGTGCGTTAACAGTCGTGCATGGCGATGCTCATCCCTGGAACTTTCTGTTTCCGCGATCTGGAAAAGGCGCGCCCTACCTTATCGATTGGCAACTCTGGCACCTCGATGTAGCGCCTCGGGATGTCGCCTTCCTGCTGGCGTTGCATTGGGAACCCACAGTTAGACGACAGCTCGAGATTCCATTGCTTCAGCATTATCACGAAGAGCTGGTCAAGTGCGGCATCAACGACTACTCGTTCGATGAGTTGTTGCTAGACTATCGTCGTTGCGTCCTGCGAAACCTGACGTTCCCAATTATTCTTTGGTCACGCGGCCAGGCGCGTGAGGCGTGGCGCAATCGTCTCAACTATGCTCTTGCCGCCTACCGAGATCTCGATTGTGCGGAGCTGTTGTGAAAGCGTCGCCTATTAAACATGACCAGAAAACCAAAGTGCATCATAGTCACGGGCAGGGCGGGATCGGGGAAGACGACTCTTGCCCGGAGACTCGGTGAACGGCTGCACATGCCACTGATAAGCCGCGATGAGATTAAAGAGGGTTACGTAAACACGTACGGACTCAAACATGACGAGCTTCCGGCAAACACTAATGGGTTGGTCTCCGAGTTGTTCTTTGGAATCGTCGATCATTACCTCGCGGGCAATGTCTCGGTTGTAATCGAGGCGGCGTTTCAACATCATGTTTGGGAACCGAGGATAACTAAGATCGTTGAGTTGGCCCACGTCTGGATGATCTTATGCATTGCCGATGATGCAGTGGCCTCGAGGCGTCATCTGGAACGAGGACTAGAGAATCCAGACCGCGAGTTTTACCACGGCGATAGGGGAGTCGCGCATTTCAGGAGGACGGGCGAAATACTGCCTCCTGAAAGTTATGCAACTCCGGAATTCAATATACCTGGAATCCAAGTCTCGACTGATGAAGAATACGTACCTGGAATCGACGAGATCGTGAAGCAGATCCGATCATCAGGGATTTAGCGAAGACTTAACACATAGATGTCAGCGCTGCCGTCGCGGTTTTGGTCGTTTGATTGCATTAATTATGCTCGCGACAATATCCAGACCAACCTCTTCCCCATCCTTCTATCGCAGAAAGTTCCACAGGAGTATTGGCCATGTCCGCAAAAGACTTTTCTAAAGCGCTTTACCTGATTCTGTTACTTTCTCTCTCGGTTGCTGCTCAGACGTCGAGTGAGCTGCATCGTCGTTACCAGTTGACTTCCGCCATCGAGAGCTTTGGGGTGAGGCCCGAAGCCATTGCCACGGTCTTTTACGGAGAGGACGGACAGGTAGTTGAAGTGCTGATCAGGCCACGCCTTTTTTATGCTAACGATGCCTCAGGGAAAGAGATCCCTTACAAGGTTTTCGAAGAGCTCCTCAATGAGTTCGCGCCGGCGGCGAGAAGGGGCAAGTTATGTAATGAGATTGATACTGAATCGGGACGTAACCATTATGTGCATCAGACGTATGAGAACGTCTCAATATACAGCCTGATACACAACAGAGGTGCCGTTAACGCCACGGCGAGTACGGCCCAGATCAGGTGGGAGAGAATACATTGTTCGACGCCCAGGTAAGTCGCTTATTGGGTCTCGTGAAAGAACAGATTGATTATGCGCGCAGAGAGTCTGCCAAAACTCTACCTCTATCGTCGGATCGTGCAGGCAAAGCTATTCATTGATGCCAATTTTGCCGAGCCGATAGATGCCAGCGATATCGCAGATGAGGCTTGTTATTCGAAGTTCCACTTCATCCGTACGTTCAAGTCTATCTATGGACGAACACCACACCAGCACCTGACGCATGTGCGAGTGGAAAAGGCAAAAGAGATGTTGGAAGCAGGAGTATCTGTGACTGAAACCTGCTTCTCCGTTGGCTTCGACAGCCTTGGGTCTTTTACTGGGTTGTTCAAGAGGCGCGTTGGACTCAGTCCTTCCGCATACAGCCGGCAGCAAATCAACCGCAAAGAAGAGATCCGGCAGGAACCTTTGCGTTTTATTCCCGGCTGTTTTGCCATGCAGTTTTCAAGTTCACGTCAAAGCTGACACCACATTTGTGTCTTGAAACTAGAGTTTGCTTTTGGCTTCGGTTATCCGTGAAACGAGTCAGTACCACCTCGCGGTAGCGGGTGGGTGCGAAGCGTTCTTTGCGATCTCTGAGATCCAGGCTTCGCACCCACCCGCTACCACGAGGTGGTACCGACTGCTTCCCAAAAACTAAAAATAGGAATAGCAATTTTCGACAAGCGGACTTTATCGTCACCCGTTAACATTCTTTTCATCACCAAACTAGGAGGGAAAACGAATGATAACGAAAGCGAACCATTTTGCGATCTTTGTGCTCGACCAGAACAGTGCTTACGATTTTTATGTCAACAAACTCGGCTTTAAGGTGAACACAGATGCGGTGATAGGACCAAAAGGACGTTGGCTCACCGTAAATCCGCCGAATCAACCGGACCTTGAGATCACCCTGATGGCTATCGACGACAAGATGATGTTCAATGCTGAATCGGCCGCCATCATGCGCGACCTGGTAAGGAAAAAGACTTTTGGCTTTGCGGTGTTCGAATGCGACGACATGCTTGCAACCTATGAAGAACTGAAGGCTAAGGGCGTGAAATTCACCAAGGAACCGACAAAGGAATTTTACGGCTTCAACGCCGTGTTCGAGGACGATTCGGGCAACTGGTTTTCACTGGGCGAGGCAAAAAAGGACTAGTGGTTGAAAGTCCTTCTCTGAAGGCGGTAAAACAAACAGATGGCACAAACGAAAGAAGGAATAAGCAGTAAGAATAAGAAGTTGTCAGCGGAACAGCGTGAAGAACTAATCAAAACATTGAAAGCACGTTTTGAGAAAAACATGACTCGCCACAAAGGCCTTGAATGGGCTGGAGTGCAAGCAAGGCTCGAGGCCAATCCTGAAAAACTACGGTCCCTCGATGAGATGGAAAAGACGGGTGGTGAACCCGATGTGGTTGGTCATAATAAGAAGACAGGTGAATACGTTTTTTACGATTGTTCAGCCGAAAGTCCGAAAGGCCGGAGAAGCCTTTGTTACGACCGCGAAGCGCTTGACTCGAGGAAAGAACATAAACCACAAAACAACGCTATCGACCTGGCAGCTTCGATGGGCATTGAACTTTTGACCGAAGAACAATACAGACAGCTGCAGAAACTTGGCGAGTTCGATACGAAGACTTCGAGCTGGGTGATGACACCTTCGCCTGTTAGAAAACTGGGAGGCGCACTCTTTTGTGATCGCCGCTACGATACTGTTTTCCTCTATCACAATGGTGCGGAGTCTTACTATGCAGCACGTGGCTTTCGTGGCTCACTAAGGGTTTAACTTTCGGTTGAGGAGTGGAAGACTCTTCGGGCTTTGGTCGCGCTTAGAAAGTTAGAAAGGAGACTGATCCGAATAGCACTCCTCAAGCCCAGACCTCTGCTAGTCATCGCTTTTTGGGTTCCTCTCCTTACCTCAACAGCGTTAGCACAACAACCTGGCAAATCGAGCGAAGAAGACGTCGTTCAAAAGACAGTCGCAGAGTTTATCTACGCTTTTAATAACCTTGATTGGGACCACTTCCGACAATACTTTGCTGACGACGCCACTGTGTTCAATCCTGCTATTCCGGAAGTCACTGAGCTACATCGGTTGGATGGAAGGGAAAAAATCGAGACGGTATTTAAGAGTGTGTTTGACGAAGCAAGAAAGGGGAAAGGACCGCCTTATCTCCACATTCAACCGGAAAATCTAAAAATTCAAATGCTAACGAATGCGGCGGTAGTAAGCTTTCATTTCAAGAGAGGCGGGTCCTCATTTGGTCGTCATTCGTGTTGGAGAAACGGAACGGTAAATGGCTCATTGTTCACCTGCATGCATCGAATGTCGGGAGTAACGGAGAACGACAATAGATCTGAGTAAGTCTCTACAACCAGTCTTGAAACTCTCATCACCCGTTGTTGTCCCAGCGCAGAATTACAATTATTATGTGCCCCTTAACTTAGGAGCGCGCTTCGTGAAAGTATTCGCTTCAATCGTTCTTCTCTTATTTGCCGGCGTCCAGGCTGCAAATCTCGTTTCTGCGCAGGTCCGGACGGAAATTGAGAAGAAACAGGATTCTGAGAAGAAACCGGACTCTTCCAGTGCGAATCAGGCTGCCGTTAACAGCGCTCCTGAAAAGAAACCGGAAATGATCTCGATTCAGCTCGTGGGTGGTGGGCGTTTAGAAGTCGAAGAATTGAGAGAAACGAGCGAAGGTTTCTGGTACAAACGTGGTGGCGTAACAACATTGCTTGACCCGAAGCGAGTTGCACACGTAGAGCGACCATCGGCAAATCATACGAAGGCGACGATTGCACCTGTTCAGGATTCGTTGCGGTGGTCCCTTGCTGATTCAAAAAAGGTGGAAACCTTTTTCTTCAACAGATTTGGTCGGCCTCTACCAACATCGGCGTTTGGACAATCGGATATTCACGATCGTTGGGGTCTCGATCACCGGCAGGGGATGGATGTCGGGCTTCATCCAGACAGTCCAGAAGGTATTGCCCTCGTTGACTTCTTGAAAACTGAGAAGATTCCCTTCCTCGTATTTCGACACGCTATTCCCGGCGTTGCGACTGGACCACACATCCACATAGGATTTCCGTCACACCGGTACTTGCCTCGATAGTAAAAGTACGACAGGCTGTTAGCCTGTCGTTGCTACCTCTAAAAACTGTTGTAATCAACGGAGACCGCGACAGGCTAACAGCCTGTCGTACTTAGCCGCTCACGATGTTCGAAAATAACGTTGGAAGTCGGTAGACAGAAACTTTGCTTCACTACGGCCGATACCAGCTACTTCAACCAGAAGTTTTTCATCAATTTTTGAGATCACGGGTTGACGAGTTCGCAAATTCCTTATCACCGATTCATTCTTGGCAAGAAGAGTCGAGACGGCCCGCATCACTGCGTCAGCTTTAGGATTAGCACCTCTCTCAAACGAAAGCCCATGAACGCGATCCGAATATCTCTGGGCGAACCATTCTGCAAGCCCTTCTTCCAGGACTGTCGGCGCCCAACCAGGACTCAGCACATGAACCGCTTCATGAGCAAGTTCCAACGAAGCAATCCAGGGCTTAGCTCTGGACTCGCGACTGAGGTATATCCTCGCCATCCGCAAAGGCCTAAAAATAAAACTTCGCGAACTAGTGCACTCTGTAAGGCGAGGTATCGACAGTCGATATGAGGTATCTCTTGGACCAAACAGAAGTTCAGCCTCTTTAAGTATCCTGATCAGCTCCTGCATTAATGTTTGTTCATGAGAACGATCGCTGGCATTCAACAAAAACTTTGTTTCTGCTTCAATCGCTAACAGATTCTCCATGAAGGGCAGCACTGGCATGGGCCTAACTATATAACTAGCCGACAGACGAAGAAAGGGGTTAGTCCTTAGCATCGTTGTTCCTCTTCCGCGTCGAACAGAAGCCCCATGACCGGATACACAGCCGCTCTTCTGTCGGAGCGCGGCCGTCTCCGGCCGCCCCCGTCCAGCTTCGTTCGATTTCAACGTTCGCGAACGTGGTGAGTTCTCAATACGTTTGAAGATGAACGCAGCTAGAATAGTGTGGACTTGAACGATCCCCGCACTACCGTGCGCGGAATTCAATTCTTAGCCGTTGTTGGTAGAGAGGATTTGAAGCATCCTCACACTTCCGTGTAAGGGATTTTTAGCTTTTTGTGCAAAGCGCTCGACGTAAGCGAGTTTTTGCCAACAAGAAATGGCTTTGCCCGAATAGAGGCCAGGGTAAGAGCTGGCCTCTCGGATCTTGGTTCTTCCGCTGAGCTTAGTTCACAACGTAGTGTTTTCAGGCCGGCATTCCATTATGGAGTGCGGCGGCCACTGACGACTACCATTTCAGGGTTGGTATTCTTCGCCATCAAGCGTTGAAGGTTAGCCTCTCCTCGAGATGGACGCAGTTCGCGGCCGTCATTGTCACCAGCCTCCCATATCTGAGAAAGGAAATACTGATCTCCGTACCGTCGGAAGACTAGCTTCGATTCAGACCCAAGCGTACCGCTTCGCATTTTGTGCGTCAGAACGGTCTGACGTGTCCTCCCGTTTTCACTGGTAATCGCCAGCCATTGCGGGCTATCAGAAGAAACACGCCTGACAAGATATTCGCCAGCTGGGAACCTCTTATTATTTATCTCGAACTCAAACGGTACGATCACGCGGAAGTAATGGCTGGATTGTGCGTTGACGCTTTTGACCATCAGTGTCACAACGAGACTCAATATCGTGGACGCGACCAGGATTTGCTTTTTCATGTGTCCTCCTAATTTGTCTTTCTTCAAACACCGCGAAGCTTCTGGTGCCTGAAAGATTCAGAATCACTGTCCTCACTACATACCGCGGGAAATGAGGCGAAAAGCTATCAGGGAGCGATGCGAAATCAGTTAAGAGCGCGAAGGCCAATTGGTGGGAGGTGCTATAATCTCCGCAGGCAACTCCTCGAAGATCGACTTCGCAATAGACTTCCTTCATCAGCAGGTTTCTGATGACCACACCCTCGGCACATGAAGTAACGCAACTGCTATTGGACTGGAGTCATGGAAACCAGGCGGCACTCGATAGGTTGATTCATCTCGTTGATAAAGAATTGCACCGTCTTGCTCACCATTACATGCGGCGGGAGAATCGTGGTCACACTTTGCAAACCACGGCCTTAGTCAATGAGGCTTACGTGCGTCTGATTGATCAGAGACATGTGCATTGGAAGAATCGGGCCCACTTCTTTGCCTTAGCGGGCCAGCTAATGAGACGCATCCTGGTGGACCATGCGCGAGGGCGGCAATCCGCAAAGCGGGGCGGCGGCGCCCAGCGGATTTCCCTGGACGAAGCGATGGTTATCTCAAACGAACGGGAAGTTGACTTGATAGCGCTGGACGAAGCGTTGGATAAGCTGGCCGCCATTGACGCCCGGAAAAGCAAGATAGTTGAGGCTCGTTTTTTTGGTGGACTGAGCGTTGAAGAAACAGCAGAAGCGCTGCACATCTCGCCGGTTACCGTGATGCGTGATTGGAGCCTTGCAAAAGCCTGGCTCTACGATGCACTCAGCAAGAGAGCTTAAACCAGTCGATCCGTTTTGCGACCACCAAGAGCACCGACACACTCAGAATTGCAATGAAGCCTGAACAGTGGCAAAAAATCGACAAGCTATTTCACTCACTACTTGCCCTGGAACCGGACAAGCGCGCGGCGTTTCTCGCCGAAGCTTGCGCTGGTGACGAGTCACTGCGCGAGCAAATCGAAGCGCTGATTACAGCTCACGATCAGGCTGGAGGTTTCATTGAGCGGCCGGCACTGGAAGTTGAGGCACGAGGAGTCGCTGCTGATTTTGAAACCACAGAATCACAACTGCCAATCAGCGAATTAAGCGGCGAATCAATAAGCCATTACCGAGTCATTGTTCCCCTCGGCTCGGGTGGAATGGGTCAAGTCTACCTGGCACAGGACATAACGCTCGGACGCAAGGTAGCAGTTAAAGTCCTGCCAACCGACTTCACCCGCGACAAAGATCGCGTGCGCCGTTTTCAACAAGAGGCGCGCGCGGCATCGGCGTTGAATCATCCGAATATCATCACCATTCATGAGATTGGACAGTTTGATGGCAGACATTTTATCGCCACTGAGTTCATCGATGGCGAAACACTGCGACAGCGCATCGCCGAGTCTCAGGCGCGTGTTGCGGGCGATAAAGACACGTCGCACAAGACGTTAAAAGTGCACGATATCCTCAATATCGCTATCCAAACCGCAGATGCCCTAGCTGCGGCACACGAGGCAGGTGTCGTGCACCGCGACATTAAGCCCGAGAACATCATGGTCCGGCACCGCGACGGCTACGTTAAGGTGCTGGACTTCGGTCTCGCCAAATTGACTGACACGGCGTCAGTAGATGCTGAGGCACCCACCAGAAATCAGATTCAGACCAGCGCTGGTATGGTAATGGGCACGGTGAACTACATGTCTCCCGAGCAAGTCCGTGGAGAACAGGTCGATTCGAGAACCGACCTCTGGAGTCTTGGCGTAGTGCTCTACGAGATGGTCGCCGGGTGTAGCCCCTTCGGCAGATCAACATCTAGCGAGGCTATCGCTCTGATCCTGGAACGAGAGCCACCGCCGCTTGTTCGATACGCCCGGGAAGTTCCGGCCGAGTTGGAGCGAATAGTGGGCAAGGCCCTGACGAAAGAAAAGGAGGAACGCTATCAAACAGCAAAGGACCTGTTGATCGATCTCCGCCGCTTACAGCACCGTTTGGAAGCAGATGCAGAAATGGAGCGGGCTGCCGCAGTAGGGGCGGCGTCCGAAAGAAACGTCAGAACCGACCCTGCGTCGACCCCTGTGGTGAGTACGAGTGAGACTGAAGCGCAGACTGTTACCGCGACAGCGCACCCGACTTCGAGCGCTGAGTTCCTGATCGGCGACGTCAAACGTCACAAGGGGTGGTCGCTACTTGTTCTCGGTGCTCTTGTTGCGTCGGTCTTCGGAATCATCTTTAGTGTCTACAGGTTTGCTGGCCAACGCCAATCAAGCGTTCAGTCACAGGAAGAGATGAAGGTCAGCCGGCTGACCAGCAATGGCAAAGCCGCGGAGGCAGCCATCTCACCCGATGGTAAATACGTAGTTCATGTCTTAGATGATGGCGGTAAGCAGAGCCTTTGGTTGAGACAAGTTGAAACAACCAGCAATGTTCAGATTCTTCCGCCCGCCGCTGTGTCGTACCTAAACTTAACCTTCTCGCGCGACGGTAATTACATCTACTACGAAGCGTGGGATAAGAAGAATCCTTACACGCTTTATAAGATCCCAGTGCTTGGAGGGGCTCCGAGAAAGCTCGTTGAGGACCTTGATAGCACTGTGACGTTTTCTCCCGATGGCAAACTAATGGCATTCATACGTGGCGATCCGCCCAGTAGCGAAAACGCGCTGCTTGTGGCAAACGCGGACGGCACCGGCGAGAAAACACTCGCCGTGCGTAGGGAGCCGGCATCTTTCGATAATTGGCCCAACGCGCGAAATGCACCTGCCTGGTCGCCTGACGGACGAAGCATCGCGGCGCCTTCTGGTGTGGGCGGCGACAGCCCCTCTGAGAGCATTATTGAAGTTCGGGTGGATAACGGGGCGATGAAGCAGCTAACTACGCGAACATGGTGGCGAATTGATTCGGTGGAATGGATTCGTGACGGCAGCGGGTTGGTAGTAAATGCCAGCGAGCGGTCGTCAAGTCCGTTCCAGATCTGGCATGTATCTTATCCGTCCGGCCAGGCTCACAAGATCACCAACGATGCGAATGATTATAGGGGCGTCAGCCTGACCGCTGACTCGAAGATCCTGGCAACAGTGGAGTCCGAGGTGTCCTCTAGTATTTGGGTCGTGCCCCAAAACGATTCTCATCTGGCAAAACAAATCACCTCCGGCAGCTCTGATGGGCAAGACTGGGTTTCCGTTACGCCTGACGGCAGGATCGTCTATTCCTCCCGTGCCAGCGGTAATTACGATCTCTGGATCACAGATGCCGACGGCAGTAGTCAAAAGCAGCTGACCGCGCATGCCGGCAACAATGATCATCCCGCGGTCACTCGCGATGGTCGTTATGTTGTATTCATCTCCGACCGAGCTGGTGGTCCGAATCTGTGGAGGATAAGCATCGATGGGAGTAACCCCAAGGAACTTACGCAAGGCGAAGCATGGTATCCGGATTGTTCCAGCGACAGTCAATGGGTGGTTTATACGTCGAGACCTGAGGGCCACCTTTGGAAAGTACCTATTGACGGTGGGGAGCCCGTGCGCGTGACGGACTACTATGTGCCAGGGGCAGCTGTCTCGCCTGACGGGAAATGGATCGCGAGCCTTTGGCACGTGGATCCGTCGAAGATTGCAATCATTCCGTTCGAAGGGGGCCAGCCGATCAAGCTTTTGGATACAGGATGGAACCGTGTGCATTGGACGCCGGATGGTCGCGCGCTGGCATATGTTGACAGGCGAGACCCGTCGAACATTAGCAGCCAGCCGGTGGATGGAAACCCATCAAGAAAGTTGACCGACTTCAAATCTGATCGGATCTTCAGCTTTGCCTGGTCACGCGACGGCAAACAACTCGCGCTCGCACGCGGAACACTGACCAATGATGTGATCCTAATTAGCAGTTTCGAGAGTTCGCATTGATGAGACTTTTTCCGGAGCCGTCACTGGACGTTTGATCGACCCGTGGGAAGTTTTGCTCACAAAGACGAACATCCTGATGAAGCCTTACGTTACCGCTTTTTGTCTACGGTTTTGAGAAAGAGACTTTGTCAGCGATGTCTATTTGCCTGGCGCCGGGTCAAACTGTCGCTTAGGCGTAAAGCCCCACTTGAATGAAGTAAGTACAAAACCCTTGTTCTCACCGTCGCTACGACCGCTGTCGCCGCCGAATGCGAGGGCAAACCAAAGGTTGTCAGCAATGCGACGTTCCAAACCGACGGAATAGCGTGCCGAATTATCAAATCCTTGATTGCCTGATCGCGAGCGAATGAGTGATCCTTCAAACGAAGCAGTGGAGTTCTCGTTGCCAATGCGCAGGCGCGTCCCGAGAAATAGACTGTCCTGATTTAGGAACTTCCCTTTGTTATTAGGATCGGCGACCTGCTCGTTACTTCGATAACGAGCGTGAAGGATAAGTTGCGAATGTTTTTCCAGGGATGGGATTCCTTCAAAGCCGTACGCAACTGATGTCCAGAATCCGGCGCCATTCCAATTGAAATTCTTTGAAAGTCCAGTCGGGCTGATCCAGCTGGGCGCGAATGCGACAATCCAACTGGACTTATTCCAATTTCTCTTTCGTCCCTCCGCTCGGCATTGCTCATAGCCTTCATTCTTGCTGCTATCGAATTCCTTCTGTTTCAGTTCGTAAGCTTCCCACGCCGCAGCCGACAAGGCTTTGTCTGCAGCGGAGGTAGTGGCCGGAAGTTGATCCGGCGGGAGGATTGACGGAATAGGGATGTTGAATAGTGCACTGCCGACTCTTGTAAAGCAGTCCATTAAGACGTCATCCGAATGTGGATCTCCCTTGTCCCAAAGAGTGAATCGAAGTCCTAAGGCGAGCCGGACCGATTTGTCGTCGTCACTGGCTCCTTTGGTATTTGCAAAAGAGAATTGAGTTCGGGAGAGGAACCTCAACTTATAGTGGGATCTATATTGTCCCAACGTCATCTCATCGGCTGCCAGCGTTAGGTATGGTGCAAAGTCCAGAGCAACACCGGATTGGAAATTTCCATGCCGATCGACTCCGTTTAGCAACGATGACGCAAATTCGCGAGGGCTTGACGGTCGGACAACGGTTTCCGGAGTTACACCGAGGACTGTGAACGCAGGCGACTCCGGAACCGCCAAATCAGCGTCGGCAAAGGCCAGAAGTTTCTTGTCAACATCAAAAGGCACTGCGGTAACCAGGGGATTAGGCGCTGGCGTGGCGGTAGCCGCCGGAACCGGGGCGGTGTTTGCGCCGGGGACTAAATTTGCTCCCGCAATCGACTCGACCGCGCGTAAGGTTCGCGGCGTTGAATCACTATTTTGAGGGACATTGTCCGGCTGGGCTGAAGACATTAAGGACGCAGGTTCAGGGGTGAACGTAATCTTCAGATCCGATTGCTTGCGATCAATTCGCGGCAGAGTGCCGCGCTTCACCGGCACCGAAAAGAGAACACAATCTAGATCGGACGGATCGTTAGCAACCGTCACCAACCTCAAGTCTGTCGGTGTCAGTTTGTACGAAGGCAGGTTCGAGCTGGCCACCCGAACGTAGAGTCGCGCATCTCCTCCGGCCTGATAGATTGAATAATCCACCCCGGTGGAGGGAAACGTAAAAGTAAGGGTCACAGAAGCGGCAGCACTCTCAGTCGCGGCGATCGAGGGAAGCGAACTTTGAGCGACTGATCGCGGGACAACTACAGTCAACGCGATAGCTAGTAAGCAACAACTTAATAGAAATCTCATAGTGATTACTCCACAACGAGGCGAACAAAGCCTTTCGGTGATGGTCCATCGACAGGTCCGGTCTGCGTATCGGTACCCGCTATTTTGTTGTCTTGAAGGACTCTAATTAAGATCGAGAATTGTTCGTTTGGTGTACCGGTGGGCGAGGCTATTGTGGCCCGCCAGAAGATCGTACATCCATTCAATTGGGCCAGAGGTTTTGGAAAGCCGAAAATATCGGGGGTATTGTCACTCGTGACCCCTCGTCCGATCTCCTGAGGGTTTCGGCCGGCGGCATCAAAAAGGACAAGTTCAAACATACCGAAGTGAGCATGTCCCACGATTACTTCCACGCTGGGCGTTCCGCCCGCGCCTGATAGATTAGCTATTGCTAGGGGCATATCTACTCCTTTCCGTGTGTGCGACTTTTAGAAATCAAGTCGGTTATCGAAGAGCGATCCAATCTGATATGTAACAGCCTGTAAAAACATTTCCTGCGTGTTACACAGGACTGCAAGATTCGGTCAGTTAGCACCGCTGGTACTAAGTTACGAAGTTTGGAGTGAAGCGAATTGGTTGCTCGGTTTCACGCGAACCGCGGAACGAGCCACTTGTGACGGATTCCGTCGGCGCTTAATCATTAAGGCCGCTCAGTCTGTGGTTATGTCGCCAGTGCCAGGAGGTCGCTTGCGGCCGGGTCGGCCACGTTTCAGTCGCTACCCAACAATTCGATTGACTTTGTTGATTAACGCTCCTACTCTGCGCGTGTTTTTCTGAAAGAGACGCCGCGCGTTGGGCCTAAAGAATTAATTGCTGACGCGCTTGCGTGCCGGACCGAAAGACAGCGCCACAGCATCCCTCGCATACTGGGTGATGGATCCCAGAGATCGTGGCGTTTCTGTCCTGAATCCATCAAACAGCCAAACCATCCAGCGTCCTGTAGCGACGCGTTTCCACCAGTTCGATTTGCTTAAATGAAAAAGGGGTGGGTGTTAACTCAAGAACTGTTTGACCCACTACTCGATTGGCTCGATCCAGATCGAGAGCGTGCTGGTCACAAATATGAAACCATTCGCCTGAAGTTAATCAAAATTTTCACCAGCCGCGGCTCCCCGGATGCCGAAGAACTCGCGGATGAAACCATCAATCGCGTCGCCTCGAAACTTCCTGAGATCGTCAACAACTGGGAGGGCGATCCTGCTCTATATTTTTTTAAGGTCGCGCAATACGTTTTCGCGGAGCGGCGGACAAAAGACAGCCGACGGCAGATGATTAATCATGACCCCGTGGTTATGCCGATTGTCGTCGAGGAGAATGAAGACAACCCTGAGTATGAATGTCTGTTGCACTGCCTCGAGGTGCTCCAAATAAGTGAACGAACGCTCGTCGTGAACTATTACCAACAGCAGGGTCGCGCAAAGATCGAGCAACATCAACAAATGGCGACTGCTCTGGGTATCGCAATAAACGCGCTGCGAATTCGCGCCTGCCGCATCAAGCGAACTCTTAGGAACTGCGTGCAGCAATGCGTCGGAGCACGCAAACAGAGAAATGAAATCACCACGTAATCCATATCGATTAGAGGTCGCCCCCGACCTGAAGGGGCAGCTCCTATGACGGCGGGTTCAGAGTTACAAAAAGACCTCCGACGATATCTGCTGGGGCAGCTGGATGAGCGAACCGCTGAAGCGCTCGAAGAGCAGTTCCTGCTTCAAGACGAAATCTTCGAAGAGTTGCTGGTGGCCGAAGACGAGTTGATCGAGGAATATCTTGCCGAAGCCCTAACCGCTGAAGATCGCCGAGCCCTCGAGAATCATTTTCTTTCAACCCCCGATAGACTGGACCAGCTCAGGTTTGGCCGCACTTTTCGCCGGTATCTTTCACGCCGGGGTCCCGTTACTTCCGGAGAAGTTTCATCGCCCGTTGATCTCGCGCCGGCCGAGGCGCACCCATCCGTTCCTCCAAAGACGAAGTCTCTTACCTGGTGGAGTTCGCCACGAGCTTTCTTTGCCTCACCGTGGCGGGCCGTCGCTTTCGCAGCGCTCGTGCTCGCCGTTGGGTTCGGAGCATGGTCTCTTTTTATCCGCCATTCAGCAGTTGACGAAGGTCTACTTGCGCTGAACTCCGCATATCGTGAACAACGACCTCTCGAATCGCGCATTTCCAACTTCGATTACGCCCCATATGTCGTGACTCGCGGCCCGGGTGATGAACGAATCGACCGGAACAAATTGAGTCGGGCAGAACTCACGCTGCTAAACGAATTGGAGACCAAACCAAGTCCCGCGGTGCACCACGCGCTTGGCAAGGTTTATTTGGCGAAGAAGGATTTCGAAAAGGCGATTGACGAATTCAATGAAAGTCTCAAAGGCGATCCGAACAACGCGCAAACCTACAGCGACCTCGGCGCAGCGTGGTTGGAGAAAGGTAAGTTAACTCGAGATGGCCAGGACTCAGGCAAGAGCTTAGCGGAATTGGGAGTGAGCTTGGAGAATCTCAATAAGGCGCTGGCAAAAAATCCGAATCTACTGGAAGCCCTGTTCAATCGGGCTCTTTGCTATCAGTACATGATGGCCTCGCGAGAAGCTGAAGCCAGTTGGCGCGAATATATTCAAAAGGATCCCAACTCTTCCTGGGCCGAGGATGCAAAACGCCACCTTAAGCGACTGGAAGAAGATCGAAACAACACATCGCGCAGTACGGGAAGTGCCGTCCTGGACTTTTTGGCTGCGCAGCATCGTCAGGACGACGCTGTAGCCTGGAACGTAATTGTCCAGAACTACTCGGCAAAAGGGAACGAAGTCGCCAACGGTCTGCTTGAGGCTCTCCTTCAGACGTCAACCTCAAATGGCGTAGAGAATCCAGCGTCGGGTTTGAAGTATTTGGCAAAACTTGAACTTGAGCGCACCGGCGATCGGTTTACGTCCGATCTCATCAATCACCTGGAAAAAGAAATTCCTGAACAGCGGCCGGCATTGGCCGAAGCACAGCGAAAGATGCGGAGCGCTTACGACTTATTCACAAGTTCGAAATACAAGGACGCGATCGACAACTACTCGGAAGCGAGACTCGCATACGAACGGTTGGGTAATACAACCGCGCAGCTTTTCACGGAATACCGTCTGGCCCATTGCTTCTTATTCCTAAAGGACTTGCCGCAAGCTGAACTGATTCTCGCGCGGTTGTCGGTTACTTGTCAGGCGAGACATTACCAGTGGCTGGTCGCGCAGTGTTTCTATGGCCTGTCACATGCAAGTTACGACCAGAGCCAGTTTTCTAAAGCAGTGGATTACAGTGCGAGAGCTCTAAGTGCCTTCGAGCACACGGCCGATATGAACGGCATTCTGAAAGCTCTTACCCAACTGGCACAGGCGAACCAGATCTTGAATCGGATCGACCGCGCACTGGAGTATTTGAATAAAGCTCTCATGCTTAGCGTGAACTCCCCGGTTGATCCGATGGCGAAGTGGGGGATGTTCCTACAAGTTGCTTTCGACATGAAGTCTCAGGGCTTTCACGACGCTGCCCTGATCTATCAGCGGGAAGCTTTGCAAGTCGCGTTACAAATCGGGTGGCCGTTAATAACCTCGCGTTCGTATGGTTATCTCGGCTCAGCATATGCAGCAGCCAAGAACTACGATGAGGCCTTGGCGGCTGCGAGGCGAGCCTTGCAAACTGGCGAGTCCATGCCGGACAGCGCCAGTGGAAGAGAGATTGCTGCTAATGCCGCACAACAGCTTGGCGATATCTATCGAGAGTCCGGTGCCTGCGATCAGGCTATACAGAACTACAACAAGAGTATCGACATCTACGCTCAGTTGAAGATCGATTACTACAGTTATGCCGCACACAAAGGCAAACTGTTCTGCTTTGTCCTTACTAAAAACGATTCAGCGACGGAAGAAGAACTTGCGAAGGTGCTCGCTTTGTTCGACGAATACCGTGCCAAGATTACCGGTGAAAACGAGCGCGTAAGTTTTTTCGCAAACCAGCAGAACCTCTACGATTTAGCAATTTACTACGAAGCAGTTCGGCGCGGTGACGCGAACAGAGCTTACCAGTACTCGGAAGAGAGTAGGGCTCGCACGCTTTTGGATGAGATCCAACGAAGTGCACGGATGCAAAGGAAGAACAAGGAATCACAGGTCGATCGAACGATTATCAGCCGGTCGATGTCGTTGGACGAAATTCAGAAGGGTATGCCGGCCAACACACAAATTCTTCAGTACGCAGTGCTCGACGATCGGCTGATGTTGTGGGTCCTGACGCCGTCAGCAATTCATGCCACGACAGTGCCGATCAGATCTGACGAATTGAACCAAACAGTTCACAGCTTTTTCGAGATCGTGGACAACCCATCTGATCCAAAAGAGCTTCCGCCTCAAGCCAAGAATCTTTACCGAATTTTAATTGCCCCGGTGGAATCGTTCCTGGATAAGTCACAATACCTCTGCATTGTTCCGGACAAGGCGCTGAACTACGTTCCCTTCCAGGCATTGATGTCGCCAGCATCGGGCAGGTACCTGATCGAAGATCACATCCTCGGCACTGCGCCCAGTGCGACGATCTTTGTCACCATGGGCGCCTCAAGTCGTGCTAAAGCCGAGAAATCGGAAGAGCAAGTCCTCAGCGTCGGCAATCCACACTTCAATCGCAACGAGTTTGAGAATCTTTCAGACCTGCGCTCAGCCGCGATGGAAGCTAAGGCGGTCTCAGGTCTTTACCGGAAGAACCATCTGCTGTTGCGCGATGAAGCGACGGAAACCAAAGTTCGATCTGAGATGGAACTATCAGACGTGGTTCATCTCGCGATGCATTACGTTGTGAACGACCAGATGGCAATGCTTTCGGGGTTTCCGCTGGCGCCGGAGACGAGCGGTGCACAAAATTCCACAGACGGTTTTCTTCAGTCTTACGAAATTCAGAGTCTAAAGCTCACACGCACCCGTCTGGTGATTCTATCAGGCTGCCAAACCGCCACTGGCCGACAATACGCCGGAGAAGGAGCGATGAGCGCGGCTCGCCCGTTCATGATTGCCGGTGTCCCATCGGTGGTTGCAACGCTGTGGCCCGTCGATTCCGAAGCGTCGGCCGAATTGATGATCAGCTTTCATGCGCACCGAACTCGCGATCACTTGCCCCCCGCTGAAGCCTTGCGCCGGGCGCAAATTGAAATGGCCCGCGGCGACGACGCGACTTACCACCATCCTTACTACTGGTCGGCATTCCAGGCGATTGGCGGCTTCACCACTTACTGATGGGAAATGAAATCCCGCGAAAGATCATTAGGAGTTAAAGGATTCAGAACTAATCCGAACGGAGAAAACGACAATGCCATTTGCCCCTATTGACACCTTGCCTCAGGAAGAGCCAGCGGTACGAATTTATTTCACCGGCTTGATGATCCTCGAGCCGATCGAGAACGATGCATGTCAGGTTTTTGTGAACAGCAGTGCCACACGCCACTTTCTGACGGTCGAGGTACGCCGCAAAAGAAATAACAGACCCGATGAAATTATGATGCGGCACGTCGGACCGTTGGCGTTTGTTGGATCGGAAGACCCCCCTCTTCACGGTATGCTCATAGAAAAAATCACTCAGGGTGCTAAAGGTGTGCGGAAGTACGTCGGAAACGCAATTGGGCCTAAAGGCGAAGAAAGCTTCGATCTTGCGATTGATATGGAAGGCGCGACGTTCCACAAGGGCAACCCGCCAGGACTTCCCGATCTTGTGACCGGGCGGGCGCGGAATCTGCTGGAAGTCGATAACCTTGTAGGCCGGCCAAGTATTATGCTCAACGACGGTATTTTTCACACCGCCGCTAAAACGTCCCCACAGCTCACGATTACTTTGAAGCATCGCACAAAGCCGGATTTACGGTTACTTCCCTTTGCCAAGCTGATCGGGGCCAACATACACCTCACCGCCGACGAATCTGTTGTCTTGACATGGCGCAACCAGGGCAAACTGGCGGGCTTGGAGCTCAAAAAACCGGAAGACGGGCTGAGCTATGAAGTCTACATAATCAACGATCCCCTCTTTGAAAGCTCTGAGACAATTAGTCAGTTGGATCCGGTTACTGGCCAACCTTTGGAGCCCAAGCATGATGAGTTCGCAGAATATTACAAATTGCTTACCGTGGTTCCTTCGGACGATCAATTCAGACTGCGCGTAGATCCGCCTCCGCCGGGCGCGCCACCACTTGAGAGAGGATCAACGGACATTCCGTGCATGCCAGTCACAAAGGGTCATTGACGACGAACGATACCGTGCACCGATTTGATGTGAGCACTGCGACGGAGAAAGGAGCTTGCCCGTGCCGAAAGGTCTTTCAATTCACGTAGGAGTCAACGAACCCGATTCAAGTTTTCAGATGCCGAAGCTCAAGGGATGTGTCAACGATGCTAACACGATGCGGCAAATTGCTGAGAAGCGCGGTTTCCAGCCGCAAGCTGTACTTGAAAATGCGGCTGCTGGTTTTCACGCAGTTAGGGACGCCGTAACCAAAGCGGCGGATGACCTGGATGCTGGGGACATCTTTCTCTTCACCTTTTCCGGGCACGGAAGCACTCAGCCAACATTAGCAACGGACGAGCCCGATCGACAGGACGAAACCATATTGCTCTTTGACTGTGTTCTAATCGACAACTACTTGCGACGTGTCCTGTGGTCGAAGTTTAAGCCAAGCGTCAGGATACTTGGTGTCTCGGATTGTTGTCATGCCGGCACTGTTTTGTTCTCAATTAACTTCACCAACTTCGTAGACTCGGTCACATCAGCTTTCCGATCTGTGTCCCGAGGCATAATTGCAGCCTTCGCACCCAACAACTTTTCTCGAGCGGATGAAACCGCTTCGATCCGCACACGAGAATTCAACCGCGTGCAGCGCGATAAGATCATAGCGCTCAAGCCTAATATCCACGATGAGATCAGGAATGAAATCCTCACTCAGGGGGCGGACCTGCAAGGCACCCTTCTTACGCTGGCTGCATGCAGAGACGATGAGAAAGCTCTCGATGGCGACGACAATGGAGCATTCACTAAAGCATTAGACGCAGTTTTGCGCGGCATCAACCCGCCTAAAAACTATAACGAGCTCATGACGCAGATCACAAACAACCTCGCCGTCAACGGCATAAACACCCAACATCCGATTCTTTTTTCTAAGGCAAACACGGACACGGACGCGTTCCTTGGAGAAGTCCCATTTACGATCTGAACGCTTGACGCATTCCGTGGATTGAGTCTCAGCGATCAAGTGAACGCCAAGCCTGCAACCTGCGCTCGAAACATGCGCGCGATGATACCCGTGTAAGGGGCAAAGTTTTCGCAGGCCCTCTGCACTTCTGAAATATTTTCCGACCCTACCTTCATTTAGAGTGACGCGCAAATTAGTTCGGAACCACTGACTCCGAACATCTTGCGAAGATCCCGAACTGTAAGGAGGTTCAACATGCCACGAATATTTTTTCAACGCGCCCCCGGAGGCTTTCGAACCGTTCAGGGCGAAGTAATTAAGAAGATGCAGCAAGCGCTGATCAACGGCGGCTTTCTGCACGACAAAGACGACGGCGTCTTCGGCGGAAACACCGAAGCGGCGGTGCGAAGCTTTCAGCAACAAAACCAACTTCCGGCCACCGGCAAAGTGGACGATCAGACGTGGCAGAAGTTGATGTCTTCTCCGGCTCCCGATCTGAAGGAGCGTTGTTTGCAGCTGACGGCCGACTTTGAAGGCACTGGCTTTACTAAAGCCGTTGGGAATTTCGACGGCGCCGGCATTACGTGGGGCATCATCGGTTTCACCTTGTCGAATGGTGAACTGGGCGCAGTGCTTAAAGAGATCAGGACAAAGCATCCGGCCGTTTTCAGCGAGGCCTTCGGCAATTTGGAAGTGAAGATAGTGCAGGTCCTGGGAAGTTCGCACGCCGATCAGATGACTTTCGCCAACAGCATTTCCGTCGGCAGCAGCAAGATGAAGATCCTGGATGTGTGGGCCGACGCTTTTGAGCGGCTGGGTAGCGATCCCGCAGTGCAGGAAATTCAGCTTCAGCGCACGCAAAAATTCTTCGACCGAGCTGAAATGGACCGGCAGCACTTTAACGTTCAGAACGAATTGGGACTCGCGCTTTGCTTTGATATCGCAGTTCAGAACGGCGGCATCGATTCAACAGAGCGAGCTCGCATCCAGAACAAGATCAATCAGAATCACCCGGCTACACAGCAGGATCTTAGAATCATCATCGCTAATGTTGTGGCTGAAAACAGCAATCCGACGTTCATCCAGGACGTCAAGAAGCGCAAGCTGACGATTGCCACGGCCCAGGGAACCGTTCATGGGTCAGACTTCGCGGTGAAGACCTGGGGACTGGACGACCTTCCGTGACGCAATTTCATGCTCATGGCAACACGAGCAGAGCGCAGGAGCTGACAATGACAATATCAATTCAAGCAAGCGTAGGTCTTCATGGTGACAACAAGCCCGATGACGTACTGGTGATCAAATCGCGACTTCTCGAACTGGGATTTCCGTTCGTCACGGCAGATTC
>DATDFV010000110.1:0-2140 GCA_036522415.1 Pyrinomonadaceae bacterium
TCTCTTTGCTCTACACCATGGAAAACGGAGCGAGTGCCGAAATGGGTTTGACGGGTAATGATGGAGTGGTCGGGATTGCTCTCTTCATGGGAGGCGGTACCATGCCCAACCGTGCCGTCGTACAGAGCGCCGGTGGTGCAGCTCGGATGAAGGCCAGGGTGCTGCAAGATGAATTCGCGCGCGCAGGAAAATTTCAGCATGTATTGCTCAGGTACACACAAGCATTAATTACCCAGATCTCGCAAACAGCGGTCTGTAACCGTCTTCACTCAGTGGAACAGCAACTTTGTCGCTGGCTTTTGTTAAGTCACGACCGTGTGAAGGCCGATGAATTGATCATGACTCAGGAACTGATTGCCGACATGCTAGGAGTTCGCCGCGAAGGCGTCACCGTTGCTGCTGGTCGTCTGCAGGATTCTGGAGCAATTAGGTACGTTCGCGGCCACATCAAGATCTTGGACCGCCAGAAGCTCGAGGAAACTGTCTGCGAGTGTTACCGCGTAGTCAAAGACGAGTTCGATCGGTTGCTGGGATAGTTCCTAAGGTTTCTAGCCCAAAACGACAAGCTGCTTGTCGACTGATTTCACACTTCGGACAGCTTTCACAATCTGCTCGGCCTTCGCCTTATTAGCCACCGAATTGTCGCTTCCTGTCAAGACTGCTCGGCTATTATTGATCGCTATTGAAACTGCATTCATCTCCAGCTCATCATTCAGCCTCTTTGTAGCAACTTCCTGCATGTTTGCATCATCGCTCGCGCTGTCTCTAGGGTTTGGCTGTTGAATAATCACGGGCGCCGGCTGCAAGGGAACTGGCTGCTGTATGATCACGGTCGCTTGCTGCGCCGGAGCCGGCTGTTGAACTATCGTAGTCGGCGGCCTGGCTGGCAATTGCCAGGTTCGCATTTCGGTTGGCTAGTTCATTCGCGTCTGACTGATTCCACAGGAGTCGCTATCGTTGGCAGTTGGCGTCTGATAGACGCAACTCGCAAACACTCATGCACGTATGTGTGGTCTCGCACAGACGTTTCGGTCTCATCAGTCTTACACTCTCAACGTAAACGCCCAATCAGGATTAACGAAGGAGGATTAGGCGATGTTGTGGACAATTCTGGTGATATTGCTCGTGCTTTGGTTACTCGGATTCCTGACTCACGTGGGTGGCGGGATGATACATATTCTGCTCGTTATAGCAGCGATAGTTCTAGTAATTAACCTGGTGTCTGGTAGGCGCACGGTTTAGCAGACCTGGTTGTGCCTCGACAGACCATTGCCGCGCAACTATTGATCAGCTACTGGCCCGCGCTCCTGCAAAACAAAGTGGGAGCGACTGACCATGTGCGACCAAATGTATTCAGGCTGATTTGCGCCGAGGCTTGTACGGACCCAGCGATATTAGGCTCCGAGCTTCCGTGTCAGGGTGGGTTGCGTTCCGTATCTTCTGGGCATCGGCGTGTTCGGAGTTTTGTTCTTTTGTCCCACTTCGAATGGATGATCCACGGAGACGTCTGCCGCACGCTGTTCAAAGTCACTCACTGGATAGCCGCGTGTGGACATCACATCACCTAGAGTTGCTCTGCGGTTACCGCACACCAGGCCCGTCAACGAACCGCATTCGGACCCTGCTCCATTGGACCACTACTACGAAGCGACTTATTCCTCCGATTCATCCTTCTCATCTTGCGCGTTTCCCTTTTTGCCTTCTGAACCATCAATCAAAAAAAGTGGAGTTGAGGGTTGTTTAAAAAGGCTTTCAGACAATGGTTTTTTATTCTCGTCGTCGGCCTTCAAAAGCTTCTCAATGCCGTCGCGAGTCTCGTTGACATCTTCCACTACCTGGATGATCGAGCTGGTATCGCCTTTCTTATTCATTGAAATGTTTCCCGTTCGAGTTTGGGCTCGACGTCAGCGATCATGCCCAAAAACGCTGAGCCAGGCTGACCAATTTGATCGCTCTCGCAAGCCCCAAAAACTGCATAACGCGGATTCCCCACCAGTTAATGTCGATTTCGTACCAGGCAAGTCCATGGCGCGCGGCAGTCGGGTGAGCATGATGGTTGTTGTGCCAGCCTTCACCAAAGGTCAGCAGCGCGACCCACCAGTTGTTCCTTGAATCATCAGACGTTGAGAACCGGCGCGTG
>DATDFV010000111.1:0-27405 GCA_036522415.1 Pyrinomonadaceae bacterium
AGAATCAAAAACGAATCCTGGCGAATCAGGAAGCGATCCTGTCGCGGCTGTCTTGATAGAATTTCTGTTTTGGCTTTTTTCTCTGCGCTTCCTTTGCGTTCTCTGCGTCTCTGCGGTGACCATTTTACAACCAACTGATGAACCGCAGAGACGAAGAGAACGCAAAGGAAGCGCAGAGATCACGAGACGGCATTCAGGTTCTTCTACCGTGATTGAAAAAAAATTTCCCAAAGATCGAGTCCTGCCTCTAGTCGTGTTGCTTGGCGCAGTATTGATCTGGATTGCGATCTCATCACTAAAAGTCTTTCCCGAATCAGTCTTTCCGTCACCGATGGCAGTGATCCACGGCTTTGTTGAAGAGTTGCGTAGCGGCAGAATGGTTGATGACATCATCGCTTCGCTTTTTCGGGTCACGACTGGTTTTGGCCTTGCGGTGTTCACTGGAATACCTGTAGGACTATGGCTTGGCAATCATGCTCGGGCGCGTTCAGCGTTTCTTCCACTTATCAACTTCTTTCGTAGCCTGTCACCGCTCGCCTGGATTCCATTTGCCATTCTCTGGTTTGGTATCGGTGATCTGCCGACCGTGTTTTTGATTTTCATGGCCTCCTTTTTTCCGCTGGTGCTCGCAACGATTGCGGCCGTTGCGAATATTCCGTCAGTCTACTTTCGTGTCGCTCGTGATTACGGTTTTAGCAACACCGAAATACTCACGAATGTCACTCTGCCGGCGATCGCGCCTCAGGTCATAACAGCGTTGAGAGTTACTGCAGGGCTCGCCTGGCTAGTTGTAGTCGCCGCCGAAATGATCGCTGGACGTGCTGGACTCGGTTTTGCGATCTGGGACGCGCGCAACGGCTTGCGGATGGATTTGCTCGTTTGCGGCATGATTGTGATCGGAGTCATCGGCGTACTCCTGGATCGCATCCTGTTGCAATTGACGAAGATTCCCAGCGTGAGGTGGGGCTATGAACGATAAGCCCCTTGTAGTTGATGACGTTTCGTTGAGCTTTGGCGCGATCAGTGTTTTTCAACACCTTTCACTTGCAATTGAACGCGGGGAGTTTGTTGCCGTAGTCGGACCATCGGGGTGCGGAAAGACGACGCTCTTAAATCTGTTTTCGCAGTTTCTCAGGCCGAACGCAGGAAAGGTTGTTTGTTCAGCACGAATGCGAATGGTTTATCAAACTGATAGCCTGTTTCCCTGGCAAACAGTCAGCGAGAACATTGCCTTAGGTCTGCGACATTTGAAGGAACAAGCGCAACGCGAACGCCAGTTGAACGAAATGCTTCGACTGATCAAACTCGAGAGCTTCGCAAATCACTACCCACATCAGCTCTCCGGCGGAATGCGACAGAGGGTTGAGTTGGCCCGAGCATTGATTGGTGATTCCGATATTCTGCTTTTGGACGAGCCATTCTCCTCGTTGGATTATTTGACTCGTATTCGAATGCGCAACGAGCTCGCACGGATGCTTGTGCAACTGCCACGCACAGTTGTTCTGGTCACCCATGACATTGAAGAAGCAGCTCAGCTTGCGGACAGAATCATTGTTCTGTCGGATCGTCCGGCTAAAATTTGCGCGGAATTTGAAGTCGATCTTCCGCGACCACGTGAACTTACACACCCGGCAGTTGTGACAACAGTGCACAAGATTTTGGCGGAGCTTGGGTTGGAACGCGAAGGGAAACGCACGATGGTGCCGACTGCCTGAGATTTTGTACTTTGTTCTTTGTGCTTTGATCTTTGTCTTCTCGGAGTGGCTTGACTTCGAACGACGAAGCACAAAGGACCAAGCACAAAGCACTCATGGAGGAAAGTATGTTTCGTTCTTCGATTGGTCGTTGGTTACTTGGCCTCATCTTACTGATCGCAGTTCTGGCATTCATCCGATTTAAGCCGTGGCGGCTGCGTGGAAACAGCCAACAGCAAGCGCAAGCTCGCGCCGAACTCAAAGTCGGTTTCTTACCGGTAACTTGTCACCTCACTTGCCCGGTAACTGACTACGCCACGCGAACCAGCACGCAAACGCGATTCGAGTCACAACGCTTTACCGATTTTCCCACGGTGGTGGAGTCAATAAAGAGTGGACGTCTGGATGCTACGTTTATGATCGCGCCGCTAGCCATGAAGTTACGCGAGCAAGGTGTGCCGGTAAAGATCTGTTATCTCGGACATCGTGACGGCTCGACTGTGATTGTGCGGAAAGATCTGCCGGCGCAAAGTCTCCGCGATCTGAAGGGAAAGACGTTTGCGATCCCCAGCAAGTACAGCAATCAATATCTCGTGATCACGAAACTGATGGCCGATCAGGGCGTTGATCCAAAGGACGTAAACTTTGTTGAGCTGCCACCACCGGATATGCCCGGCGCACTTGCGGCTAAAGCCATTGATGCGTATTTCATCGGTGAGCCACATGCCGCAAAAGCAGAACTGGATGGCAGTGGGCGCGTGTTGTATCACGCCAAAGACATTTGGCCGCACTTCATATCATGTGTTCTGGTTGTTACAGATAAGTTGATTAAGGAACGTCCGGAAGTTGTTCGAGATCTGGTGCGAGGGATCGCGGAGAGCGGCGAATGGGCTGAAACCCATCGAATAGAGGCGGCAAAGGTCGTGTCTCCTTACTTTCGACAAGACGAAAAGCTCGTGCGCTATGTACTGACACAACCACCTGACAGGGTGAGTTATCGGATGTTGACGCCGACCGATGAAGAGTTGCAACGAATACACGACATGGCGCTCAAAGCCGGCATTCTCCAGAAGCCCATCAACATGAAAGATTTGGTTGATCGGGAGTTCATTCCGACTGATATTAAACCGGCTAATATTGTTAGTCCGTAGGTGTTTTTCTCTGTGCCTCCTCTGCGTTCTCTGCGTCTCTGCGGTTTTGTGCAGTTCTCGATCAGTAACACCGCAGAGACGCAGAGCACGCAGAGGAAGCGCAGAGAGTTGGTCCGTAACTTTTGAGCTATGAGAAAAGTAACAGCTTTTTCCGTCGTGTTTCTTGTTGTCTTGAGCGGAATGAACACTCGCTTCATTCAACGCTCACTCGCGCTTCGTCAGTCTCAAGGCGCTGCTTCCCGCGAAGACGCTTACCGCGCAAACAACCTCGGCGTCGCTCTGCTCGAGCAGTTCAAATACAAGGAAGGCGCCGACGCATTCAAGCGCGCACTGCAGATCGATCCAAAGTTAGCTCTGGCTCGCATCAACCTTGCTATTGCTCTCTACAACGTTCCCGATCTAGTGGGCGCACAACGTGAAGCTCAGGCTGCTATAGCCCTCGCGCCGAACGCTCCCCAGCCGCACTACATTCTCGGCCTAATCGCAAAAACACAAGCACGTTCCGAGGATGCAATCGGCCCATTTCAGCAGGTGTTGAAATTTGATCCAAATGATGTCGGCGCAAACGTCAACCTGGGACAGATCTATTCACAGCAGCGGAAGTATCCTGAAGCCATCGCCGCATTTCGCACCGCCGTAGCTGCGGAGCCTTACAACGCAACCGCCCTGTACAACCTAGGCACAACGCTGATTCGTTCAGCGCAGCGTGAAGAAGGTCAGAAAGTCATCGCACAATTTCAAGAGCTACGCCAACGAGGCAGTGGAACCACGCTGGGAAACAATTACCTTGAACAAGGTCGGTACGCGGATGCCGTCGCGTCGACAGGGAATGAGCCTGACCTCGTTGATAAGAAGACACCTGATGTCACTTTTAAAGATGTGACTAATGATGTATTGCCCAAAGGTGAAGCGTGGCCGTTCACTGATCCATTGCTTGAACAATTCAGTGGAGCAGTGTTGCTCTTCGATTATGACGGCGATGGAGATCTTGATCTTCTCGAAGTCTCGAGTACGGCTCAGCGACTTTATCGCAACGACGGCGGCAAGTTCACTGACGTTACGGCGCAATCGGGAGATCTTGCAAAACTGGCAAGTGGCGTTGGCACTGGAGCGGTAGCTGGTGACTACGACAACGACGGCAAGCCTGATCTGTTCATCCTGCGTTATCGTGCAAGTGCTTTGTATCACAACGACGGCAACGGTAAGTTCACCGATGTAACAGCAAAAGCGAAAATCCCTAACTACCCGTACCTGTCAACATCCGTCGCGTTCGTTGATTACGACCACGATGGAGATCTGGACCTCTTTATCGCCGGTAAAGCTGATGCAGAACAGCAGCTGAAGAATGCCGAAAAGCTTCGCAATACTCCTTCAAACATGCTCTACTCGATCAGCGTGGCGATGCCGCCAGCTTCTAATCTGTTATTACGCAACAACGGCGACGGCACCTTCACCGATCAAACCGCAGCAGCAAACCTGGCCAATCCAAACGAAGCTCATGCAGTTATTCCAACAGATTTCGACAACCGTCGCGACATCGATCTGCTGGTCGCGTCCGCTAACGGCCTTTCGCTATGGCGCAATATGCGGGATGGAACGTTTAGTAATGTTGTGGCAGATGCGGGCCTAAAGGGCGAGCCAAAGGCCTTCACGAGTGCTGCGATCGGAGATGTCAACAAGGACGGGTTTGAAGACTTCTACTTTGGTGACGGGTCATTCGCGGGTGAGTTCGCCTTGAGCGACGGACGCACACATTTTCAATGGAAGCGCGGACCCGACGGCGCGTCTGATCCGAATGACAAAACTGCAAAATCGAATGACGCCAGCCAGCTAATCGATTACGACAATGATGGCTTGTTAGACCTCGTCACAGCTGTCACTGCGAGCACCGACGATGGCGTTGTTGTTCAACTTCGTATTTGGCGAAACGTCGGTGATGGCTGGACAGAAGTCAGCGAAAAAGCGCAAGGCATCGAGAGCAAGGTTGGAGCTGTCAATCATCCATTATCAGGTCGGCGCGTGATGGCTTCGGGCGACATTGATGGCGACGGCGACATAGACATAATTTTCGGGATACCTGGCGGTGGTTTACGAGTTGCGCGGAACGAAGGCGGCAATCGCAATCGATCGGTTCGGGTGCAGTTGAGTGGGCTTGTGAGTAATCGAACTGGTGTTGGTGCAAAGATTGATCTGCGCGCTGGCAGTTTGCAACAAAAGACTGAGATCTATTCCGCGTCGCCAGCGCCTGCTCCCGCTAGTCTTATTTTTGGATTAGGTAATCGTGCCGGTGCTGATGCGGTGCGGATCATCTGGCCGTCCGGAATTGTTCAGGCCGAAACTGAGTTTGCGAAGAATACAGCGATGCCAAACCTCACGACGCTCGCGGCGACTGAACTGGATCGCAAACCTTCATCTTGTCCTTTTCTCTATACCTGGAACGGCGAGCGTTTCGAATTCATCACTGACTTCATGGGTGGTGGCGAAATGGGTTACCTCGAGGAACCAGGTCGTCATAACAAGCCGGATCCGGTCGAGTACGTTCGCATCCGAAGCGACCAGTTGAAACAACGAGACGGACGCTACGAGTTACGAGTTACTAATGAGTTAGAGGAAACACTCTACGCAGACAGGTTCCAACTAATCGCTATCGATCATCTCTCGAAAAACGACATCTATCCGAACGAAGGAATGACCGATCCGCCTCGACCGTTTCGAATGTTTGTGACCGAGGACGCTCGTCCGCCGATTACGGCAGTTGATAATCACGGTCACGATGTTTTGGCTCGGATTGAAAAGCTTGATCGAACTTATCCGGATGAATTCAAGCTCGATCGAATTCGAGGCTACGCCGAACTCCACACGTTGACGATGGATTTCGGCCATTCGTCAAACAGGAACCCGCTCCTGTTGTTAACTGGTTGGACCGACTACGCGTGGTCAAGTGATAACGTTGCTGCATCGCAAGGGAAGAAAGCAATGATGCTTCCGGCGCTGCAGGTGAAAGACAAAGGCGGACGTTGGCGAACGGTGATCGAGGACATCGGAATACCTGTCGGACGTCCCCAGACAGTGACTGTCGATCTAACCGGAAAGTTTCTCAGCGCAAGTCGTGAAGTGCGAATTGTCACCAACATGCGAATCTACTGGGATCAGATCGTGCTTGCTGATGCCGTAAACTCGCCAATCGTTAGAACAGTGCCCATGGATCCCATTAGAGCCGATCTTCACTGGCGCGGGTTCTCTGCCGAAGTTACGCCCGATGGGCGTGAGCCTTTTGGTTACGACTACAAAACAGTGTCGTTTACGTCGCCGTGGAAAGTCATGACCGGACGTTACACTCGCGAAGGCGATGTCCTCGAGTTGTTGACGCGTACTGATGATATGTTCGTGATTGCGCGACCAGGCGATGAGATCAGATTGACGTTTGACGCACACTCTTTGCCGTCATTGCGGGCGGGCTGGACGAGAACATTTCTCTTGTACTCAGATGGATTCAGTAAAGAGATGGACATTAACTCGACGAGTCCTGATCAAGTTTATCCGTTGCCGTTTCATGGGATGTCACAGTATCCGTACGGACGAACCGAGTCATATCCGTTAACGCCCGAGCGACAGGCCTATATCGAAAAGTACAACACCCGGTTGGTTGCGAATCCGGTGACGTCAATTGATTGCGAGTTGTTGCTTCGATCACTTCATTGATCATTTCTTCTCTGCGCTTTCTCTGCGTTCTCTGCGTCTCTGCGGTTTTGGAGTGGCGCACCTAAGTGGCACCGCAGAGACGCAGAGAACGTAGAGAAACGCAGAGAAATTGTAATGACAACGACTTCAATGTTTGCGCTTCGAACTTTCTTTGCCTTACTTCTCCTTAGTTTTTCCGCGTCTGCCCAAGATCTTCAATTCGCACAACTCGGCGACTTCAAACTCGAGAACGGCCAGGTTATTCGCGATTGTCAAATCGGGTACCGCACTTTTGGAAAACTCAATGAGGCCAGATCGAATGCCATCATTTTTCCAACCTGGGCCGGTGGCACGACTGAACAGCTGAAGGGAAGTATCGGTCCCGGAAAACTCGTTGACAGCAATCGCTACTTCGTCATTGCTGTCGATGCCCTTGCCAACGGAGTTTCCTCGTCGCCTTCGAACAGCAAGCTACAGCCGCGAATGAGTTTCCCCAACGTCACATTGCGCGACAGTGTCAACACTCAATATGAATTGGCGACACGAATCTTGAAGCTCAATCACGTCAGAGCGGTGATTGGTATTTCAATGGGCGGGATGCAAACGTTTCAATGGATGGTGTCCTACCCAGACTTCATGGATTTAGCAATTCCAATTGTTGGCTCACCCCGGCTGGCGCCGTATGACTTGCTGCTTTGGCAATCGCAACTAGATGGCATCATGAACGATCGTAACTGGAACAACGGCGATTACACCGTCAATCCTGCTCGCGCTCCCGAATATGAGTTCAGCTCTTTATTGTTAACTACGCCGGATCATTTCAACAAAGAGATGACGCGCGCAAAAGTGCTCGACGAACTTAAGCAAGCAAGAGAAGCGAAGGGTGGCGGTTTCGATGCTAATGACAAGGTACGCCAGGTTCAGGCGATGATGGCACTCGATGTGTCAGCGCCCTTTAGTGGTTCGCTTGAACAAGCGGCAGGTCGAGTGAAAGCAAGAGTGTTTGTGGTCGTTGCTAAATTCGATCACGTAGTGACACCTGGTCCCGCGCTGGAATTTGCTCAATTGCTTCACGCGAAGGTCATGGTGCTCGAAGGTGATTGCGGTCACATCTCGACGTCGTGTGAAGCGAGTAAACTGAATCCAGCGGTCGATGAGTTCTTAAGACAATGAGGCAAACTTGGATACGGGTCAGTACCACCTCGCGGTAGCGGGTGGGTGCGAAGCTTGCTTTTACGATCGACGTTGAGGCTCCGCACCCACCCGCTACCGCGAGGTGGTACTGACCTGTATCCAAGCTGGTTGCGGGCTGTCCGGCGAGAAAGTTGCGCAGAAAAGAATAACCCCAATGCATCGTCGAAATTTCATCAACAGTCTTGGCGCGAGTGTGGTTGGACTCGCGGCTGGCCATAAAACGCTACCGAATCTCCTCATTACGAATGACATTGACGCGCGTCACATTCCTCGTTGGCGTGGGTTCAATCTGCAAGGTTGGTTCGGCACGACTGATAAACCAAATCGCGGTGCTGCGTACGAGGAATTTGACTTCGCAACCATGGCCGAATGGGGATTCAACTTCGCACGATTGCCACTGTCATATTGGGTCTGGGGTCGTAAAGATGATTGGTCATTCATCAATGAAGAACCACTCAAGCAAATTGATCAGGCAGTCGACCTTGGCCGACAATATGGCATTCACATCAACCTCAACTTTCATCGCATCCCCGGCTATTGCATAAATGAACGCGAGCTCGAACCGGCTGATCTCTTTTCCGGCACAAAGGCAAAGCGCGACAAAGCACTGGCAGCAGCAATCTTTCATTGGCAGGTCTTCGCCAGACGTTACAAGGAAATTCCTAATAGTAGACTCAGTTTTGATCTGATTAACGAACCTCCGAAGATGCGATCGTATGAAGGGTATCTGGAAGAACGTTACGTTGAGATCGTGAAAGCACTTGTCGCGGCAATCCGCCAGATCGATCCCAAACGTTTAATCTTCGCTGACGGAATTAACATTGGTCAGCTTCCCGTAATGGGAATCGCTGATTTGGGTTTGGTGCAAAGTACGCGAGGTTACCTTCCCAAAGCCGTCACGCACTACACGGCAACCTGGGTTCCTAAAGATGAATTTGAAAGTTTTAATCTCCCGACGTGGCCGTTGAAAGATGACAAAGGGAACGTTTGGGACAAGGCTCGTCTGAAGAGTGAGTCAATCGATCCATACAAGCCACTCATTGAGAAAGGGGTGCAGATTCATGTCGGCGAATGGGGCTGTTACAACCAAACGCCCCATGACGTCGCACTCGCATGGATGTCTGATTACTTGTCTCTTTGGAAGGCAGCGGGTTGGGGTTTTTCAATGTGGAACCTGCGCGGCTCGTTTGGAATTCTCGACAGTGGTCGCAAGGATGTTAAGTACGAAGATTACAAGGGACACAACCTCGACCGGCGGATGTTGGAGTTGTTGAGAGAGAATTAAGTGCGTGTGACCTATAGAAACTCTCTGCGCCTCCTCTGCGTTCTCTGCGTGTCAGCGGTTTCACTGGCTCGTAAATCTTTACCGCTGAGACGCAGAGAACGCAGAGGAAGCGCAGAGAGAATTGTGATCATCGCGTTAGTTGTTTCGGTCACGATTCGTCCGATTCAATCGCAGCATAAGCCCATGACTGAACGACCTGATTACCAAAAACTCGCCGCCGAGATGGAACTGATCTTGAAACGCGACGTGCTTGGCGTCTGGTTTCCGCGATCGGTCAACAAAGACGCCGGCGGCTTCGATTCGAACTTCACTCGCGATTGGCAACGCACAACCAGCGAAGGGAAGTTCTCGGTATTCCAGGGTCGGATGGTTTGGGTTGCTGCTCAGGTAATGATGCAGCGGCCGGAGTTAGCGCAAGACTACAAGCCAATCGTCATTCATGGCTTTCGTTATCTAAATGATGTTCTGTGGGACAAAGAAGACGGCGGCTTCTTTTGGGGACTCGACGACAAGAATAAGACGTCATCCCGCTTCACAGACGGGAAGCATCTTTACGGAGTTAGTTTTGGTCTTTACGGTGCCACCGCCGCTTATCAGGCAACGAAAGACACCGAGGCACTCGAGCTTGCGAAGAAAACTTTTCGTTGGATCGATCAGCATGCTCATGACTCTACGAATGGTGGATACCACGAGTGGTTAACTCGTGCTGGAAAGATTGTCGAGGCAAAAGGCGGCCCGACGTTGGAAGGTGTTCCGGTTGCAGGTTTCCCGCTTGGCTACAAATCGATGAACACTCACATTCATTTGTTGGAGTCGTTCACACAGCTTTACGAAGTTTGGCCTGACGAACTATTGCGAAGCCGGTTGAAGGAACTACTCGAGATCGTGCGCGACAAGATTTGCGTCGAGCCTGGCGTGATGAATCTGTATTTCACAACCTCGTGGCAACCTATTCCCGACCACGATTCCTACGGTCACGATGTGGAAACCGCATATCTGATCCTGGAAGCGGAGGCGACTTTAGATCATCGTACCAGCGTTAAGACCGAGAAGATGGCAAAGTCGTTAGTTGATCATGCACTCGCTTACGGTTGGGACGATACTTACGGCGGCTTTTATCGAGAAGGAACAACTTTCGGTTCAGCCGAAGATAAGCGGAAGGAGTGGTGGGTACAGTTTGAAGGTCTAAACTCGTTGCTTTTGATGCACGAAAAGTACGGCAATCATACTGATGCGTATCTCGCCGCGTTTATTAAGCAGTGGCAATTCATCAGGGATCACCAGGTAGATAAAGAGTATGGTGGTATTTTCGATACCGTCGAGCGTGACGGGTCAGTCAAGGACAATACGAAGTCGAGAATTTGGAAAGAGTGTTATCACGAAACACGTGCACTGTTGAATACGATTGCTCGACTGAAGGATCTAGCAAAAAAATAAGACGGTCCGACTAAGTACGATAGGCTGTTAGTCTGTCGGCGGTTTGGCCCACGATATACGCGAACGAACCACGACAGGCTAACAGCCTGTCGTACCCTGCCTTCGAATAGATTAGCCACAGATTCACACAGATTTGATAGTGCCTATCTGTGATCTGTGGCTAATTTCTTTGGCGACTTCGACGAACTAAAGTTCGTCGGACAGTCTTTAAGTAAAACTCTTAATTCCCAGCTACGATGTCAACGACACCGACGTTCTGCGAAACGTCTGAGTCAGTACGCTGTCGTTTTAACTCACGTCCGATACCATCTGCCAGCCACACCTGGGAAAGCTGGTAAGTGTTCTCGTAAAACGTGAACGTAAGTTTCGTTTGAGTGACAGCGTATGTGGCACCAGTTCGAATGGGCAGCACGGTTATGGTGCGTTTGCCATCTTTGCTTTGAATGCGGAGCAGTTCCGCTTCGCTGGAGACGCGGTATTCGCCCGCCGGCAACACTTTATTGCCCACGCTGAATGCAAACGGAATCACAAAAGACTGGTGCTTGATCACGCCCTGGCCAAATGCCGAAACCGATGCGAACGCCATTACCATCGCTAAAGTTACCGTAACTCTCAACAACGTTGCTTTCATATTTACCTCCGTCTATCCCCCGCAGCTTTGGTTAACTCTCAATCCAACACTTGATAACGCGGAATTGACGAAGGAAACGGGCCACTTTTCTTTGATTTTGTGCTTTGTGCTTTGAACTTCGAGCTTTGTCCGACTCAGCAGTGTTCGTTGACGCCAAAGGAAGTGAAAGAATCAAAGCACAAAGCACGAAGTACAAAGTACAAACCCTACCCTTTTTGGTAGACCCTGACGTAATCAACAAGCATTGTTTGAGGAAAAGAAGTGGTTGAATCAGGGTCGCCTGGCCAGTCGCCGCCCACAGCGACATTCAGCAGGATATAGAATGGATGGTCGTACACCCAGATTGTGCCGGGCGGAAGATCCGCGGCAGTCACTGTCTTGTACAAAACGTCGTCACAGTAAAAACGGATTGTCTTCGGCTCCCACTCAATTGCAAAAACGTGGAAAGCATCGGCGAACTGTTTACCATCGGCAAGAGACTGCGACGAGCTCAGGCCTTTGCCGCCAGAGTACCCGGGCCCGTGAATTGTTCCATGAATGGTCGATGGCTCTTTTCCGATAAGCTCCATAATGTCGATCTCGCCGCACTTGGGCCAACCTACCTGGGCAATATCGTTACCCAGCAACCAAAATGCTGGCCAGATTCCTTGTCCGCGAGGCAGCTTTATTCGCGCTTCGAATCGTCCGTATGTGGTGGCGAAGGTTTGTCTGGTGATCAGCCGGGCTGAAGTATAGCCACGCCTAACATTATCGCGACCGCTGAATACTTCTTTCATTGCTTTGATAACGAGCGAGCCATTCGACTGGAAAGCATTGTCAATTCGATCGGTGTAGTACTCAAGTTCGTGATTTCCCCAGCCGTGCCCGCCGACTTCGGGCGTCCACTTGCTTTTATCAACTGGTGAGCCATCTCGACCATTAAACTCATCTTGCCAGATCAGTTTCCATTTTTGCTTAGAAGACTGAGCGCTCGATTCAACAGTAGCTGAGGTGATCAGAATCAGAGCGAGTGCGCAATGGCTAAGGATGTGTTTCAGGCTCAGCATGTTTGCTATTTAACAGCCATACGACTATGCATCCAAAGAGGAAATTTGAAGATGCGGTTTCCACCAGGTGCCGCATCCGAACTTCAAAGGGCATGAGTGGGTTCGGCAGTAGCAGCTGCGAAGTTACTACGGCGAGTAACAGCCCAACAACAATTGCCTTTTCAAGGCGCTGTCCTCGAAGCATTCGAATGATCGGGAGCGCGAGAAGAGTCCAGAGCAATCCCCTGAGAAACTGGAATGGAAAAAGCCATGGAGTAGCTCGCAACGTTTCCTGCAATTGCGTGAGAAAGCCGTTTGAATTTCCGCCGCCATAATAAGCACGTAAGGCCGGGCTCTGCCAGGCGACGAAATATCCAAAGGTGAAATAGAGGACTACATAGATGAACGCGGCAATGGTGATTTTGATAATCGATTCTGACGAATTCACTTTCTGAGCGGCGAACCCGCTTTGCCTTCTGTTTCCGGCCAGCAAGACCAGCAACGGTGCGTACAGGAAGGAAAAAAGGAAGCCGGCAAGAAATAGACGAGAGAGAAAACCTGGCGGCAGTGTTCGCACAAACACCGCTGTTTCGATTTGCGGCATAAACGTCGCAACACCAAAGAAGACCACTGCCAGCGTCAGAATCAGTTTCCAGCCGGACCAACAAGAGCGAACAGTTATGTAGGTCAGGAGCGCAGTGTTAACGACACTCATCAAAAGCAATCCAAAGAGTGTGGAAAGTGGTTCGTAGTCCGAGGGTGATTGTTGAAGCCTGGGGAGGATGGTGACTGAGACCAGAGAAAAGAGAATGAAGTAGATGGCAACCAGGGTAAGGAATTTGAAAACCAGAATCAGTTTCGCCTTCATTTTGAGTCCCCAAATTAGTTGTTGAGTAGTTGTGCTAGGGAAGAACGCGTTTGAGCTGGACTAGGTTCAGAAATTAATACTTTGAAAATGGAAGCGACCGAACTCAAAGAGACTCTTGAGTCGGAACTCACGTCCTCAGCCGGCCCGTCGAACAGAAGTCCCATCCCCTCACACACGTACGCTCTTCAGTCGGAGCGCGTCCGTCCTCGGCCGCCCCCGTCGAACAGAAGCCCCATCCCCTCACACACGTACGCTCTTCAGTCGGAGCGCGTCCGTCCTCGGCCGCCCCCGTCCAACAGAACCACCACGTAATCCTCATCACAGTAATGCTGAGATTGATGGAAAAAAGAACTCGCATCTGAATGCACGGAAAAGGAGATCCGAATTTCAACGAGATGGTTCTGTTGGACGGGGGCGGCCGACGACGGGCGCGCTCCGACTGAAGAGCTTTCGAGTGTGAGGGGATGGTGCTTCTGATCGAGGCGGGCGGCCGAGGACGGACGCGCTCCGCCTGAAGAGCGTTCGTGGGTGCGGGATGGTGCTTCTGATCGACGGGGGCGGTCGAGGACGGACGCGCTCCGACTGAACAGGTTTCGTGTCGTAGGGGATGGGACTTCTGTTCGGCCGGCCGGCGAGGAAGAATGCGCTCCACTCAGTCTAAGATGACTTGGCGTGTTACTATCCCGCCACCAATCCACTCATACAGGTAAAGACAATGAGAATACGATACTCAATTCCAATGTCTGTCTTACTCTTCTGCTTCTTCGTATCTAACCTAACCGCACAGGTTCAGAAGTCCGATACCAAGCCGACCATCGTTATCGTTCATGGTGCGTGGGGAGGTGCGTGGGCCTGGAAGGGCATTGACGCAATGCTTCGCGAGAAAGGCTACAACGTGTATCGCCCGCAACTGACAGGGTTGGGTGACCGAGTGCATCTCGCGCGTCCCGACATCGGATTAAGTACTCACATCGAAGATGTCGTGAACACCATTCTGTTCGAGGATCTTCACGACATTATACTGGTCGGTCATAGCTACGGTGGGATGGTTATTACCGGAGTTGCAGATCGTGTTCCTGATCGGATCAAGCGATTGGTCTATCTCGATGCTTTACTACCAAAAGACGGGGAAAGCGTGAACAGTATTTTCGGAGAGCGCGACTTCATCAAACAGATTACGAAGGGCGATTACATCGTCCCTCCCTGGGTGAAACCCGATCAGCCGTTGCCTCACGATGTACCTCAGCCATTGAAGACATTTACTGAACCCGAAGTTTTGAAAAACGAGGCAGCAAAAAAGATTCCCGCCACTTACATCCTGACAGTCGAGAAGGGAAAAGAAGCAAAACAAGACGACTTCTTCTCCCAGTCTGAACGAGCGAGGGAACGCGGGTGGCCGATACTACAATTAACTTCCGATCACAATCCGGAATGGTCAGCACCTGAGGCACTGGTGGAGATGTTGGCCGGCATTAAATAAGTCCGACGAACTTTAGTTGTCGTGCGTCCAGTCGCAGAAGCAAAAGAATTCGTGAGGCTTTGGTTGGGAGTCACGACAAACTTAAGTTCGTCGGACTTAATACCCACTTTGTTGCACTGACATTCAAAAGCATCAACGGTCGTAGGTATATATAAAAGGACAGATCATGACAAAATCCCTGCTGATCTTCTCTCTGATTTTGCTGGCCCTTGCCACTTACTCCCTCGCAATCTCAACGAGTTCCCATGCACAGGAGCAACGTGCGATGTATCTCGACGTGAATAAACCAATCGATGCTCGAGTCGAAGATTTGCTGGCGCGCATGACTCTCGAAGAGAAACTAGCGCTCGTTCATGCTGATTCAAAATTTACGTCAGCTGCGATACCGCGTCTGGGCATTCCCAGACGCTGGCTATCCGATGGACCACACGGCGTACGCGAAGACGTTGGCCCTGACAACTGGAGGCCTGCTGGTCGGACCGATGATTTCGCCAGCTTCATGCCGGCACTGGTTGGACTTGCAGCCACTTGGAACGTCGATCTCGCATCAGCCTACGGCAAAGTCATCGGCGAAGAAGCACGCCAACGTGGCAAGCAGATAATGCTGGGACCAGGCATGAACATCATGCGGACACCACTGAATGGTCGTAACTTTGAATATCCAGGGGAGGATCCCTTTCTGAGCTCGCGCATGGTTGTGAATTACATTCGTGCCGTTCAGGCGGAAGACGTCTCATCTTGTGCGAAGCATTTTGCCGCGAATGACCAGGAGTGGGAACGCGGAACTATCAACGTCGAAGTAGATGAGCGCGCTCTGCGTGAAATTTATCTGCGACCGTTTGAAGCCGCCGTCAAAGAGGCAGGCGTCCGCACGGTTATGAGTGCCTACAACAAAGTTCGCGGTCAATGGTGTTCTGAGAACGATTATCTTTTGAACAAGATCTTGAAAGGGGAGTGGGGGTTCAAGGGCCTGGTGATGTCCGATTGGAATGGGACACACAGCACGCGAGGTGCTGTGCTGGGCGGCTTAGATCTGGAGATGGGGACGGAAGTCCTCCCTTACGATCGCTTCTTCATGGCGGGTGCATTTCGGGATGGACTGAACAAGGGTGATTTCACGATGGAGGTGTTGAACGATAAGGCCAGACGCAATCTCCGACAAATGTTGGAAACGAAAGCGATCGAAGGGCGTGCGGCGGGTGCAATCAACACAAAGGAGCATCAGGCAACCGCCCGGCGAGTTGCCGAAGAGAGTTTTGTGCTTTTGAAGAATGAGAACAATGCCTTGCCTCTCGATGTCACCAAGATCAAATCGATAGCAGTGATTGGTGAGAACGGGGCTCAGTTGCAGGCCTACGGTGGTGGCAGCGCGCGGATCAAGACGTTTTATGAAGTCACTCCGCTCGAAGGAATTCTGCGATACGTTGGCGATCGTGCAACGGTCTCTTACTCAACTGGCTATTCAGACAAACGAAACGCTGAGCTCGCCAGCCGAGCTACAAAAGCGGCGAGTCAAGCCGACGTCGTGATCTATGTTGGTGGATTAAACCATCGACCGAATTTTGATTCAGAAGGAACTGACCGCAAAGATATGAAACTGCCGTACGGTCAGGACGAATTGCTTCAGCGTGTAGTTGAGGCTAATCCACGTACTATCGTTGTGTTGCTCGGTGGTGGCCCGGTAGAGATGGGTTCATGGCTCGCAAAGGTTCCGGCGTTGGTGCAGGCCTGGTATCCGGGAATGGAAAGTGGCAACGCGCTCGCTGCGATGTTGTTTGGAGATGTGAACCCGTCAGGCAAACTATCATGCACATTTCCAAAGCGACTGGAAGATTCACCCGCGCACGCTTTAGGTAACTACCCGGGTAAAGATGGAACAGTTCGTTACGAAGAGGGTTTGTTAGTTGGCTATCGCTGGTTCGATGCTAAAAAGATCGACCCATTGTTTCCATTTGGCTTTGGCTTGTCTTACACGCGATTTGAATATGCCGATCTTCACTTGAAGCCATCAGGCGACGGCACCGTGACTGCGGAGTTTACAGTTTCGAATGTTGGTTCCAGAGATGGTGCCGAGGTAGCACAGCTCTACGTGCAGGAAGTCAAACCAAGATTGCAACGACCGCTCAAGGAGTTGAAGGGGTTCAGCAAAGTATCTCTGAAAGCTGGTGAGAAAAAGACCGTGACGATTCCTCTCGATGAAAGATCATTTGCCTTCTACGATCCGGATAAAAAAAGTTGGATCGCAGAGGCCGGTGATTTCAAGATCTTCGTTGGCGGATCATCACGCGACCTGCCGTTGCAAGAGGATTTCAGATTGGCGAAGACCCGAATGTTGAAGTAGCCGTTCTTTTCTCTTCGTCTAGTTTTTTCCCCAGATCACAGTAATAAACTTGAAAAGAACAAGTCAGGGAGGGTGGTTTACCCCCGCTGTTCCCTGATCAAATAAGGTGGAGGAAGAGCGGGGGTAAACCACCCTTCACGACTTGTTCTTTGCTGCGTTTCATCTTTCTTATCTGCTTGCATTTTAAACAAGCAGAGGCGCTCTGCGGTGACGATCGGGCCTCGACCCTTCAAACGCAGAGACGCAGAGGACGCTGAGTAAACGCAGAGAGAAGCTGTGAAAGGAACTCAACGATGCGATTGAGTACACCGGACATTCTCGTGCTGGTTCTCTATTTCGTGGCGATGATTACGGTAGGCGTTTACGTCACGCGACGCGCCTCACGAAATCTGGACTCCTATTTTCTCGGCGGGAAGTCCATGCCCTGGTGGTTACTTGGTATTTCAAACGCATCGGCCATGTGGGACATCACCGGGACGATGTGGTTTGTCTACATTCTTTATGCCTATGGGATGAAAGCGGTATTTTTGCCCTGGGTCTGGCCCATCTTCAATCAAATTTTTGACGCTGTCTATTTGTCGAAATGGATTCGGCGATCGAATGCCCGCACCGGCGCCGAATGGATCACCACCCGTTTTGGTGGCGGCGCCGCAGGTGAACTTTCCCGCGGCATCATTGTTTTGTTTGCGCTGATCAGCGTTGTGAGTTTCATCGGTTACGAATTCCAGGGCATTGGTAAGTTTTGCAAAGTGTTTCTGCCGTGGGACCTGTCGCCAAACACTTACGCAATTTTATTGATGAGTATCACAGCGATTTACGTCGTGCTTGGCGGCATGTTGAGCGTGGTGATTACCGACTTTGCGCAGTTTTGTTTGATGGCACTCTCGGCTCTTGTGATCGGTGCAATCGCGATCACGAAAGTCGACGCAACTATGCTCGATCAAGTTACACCCGCAGGGTGGAGAAATCTGCTGTTCGGTTGGGACATCACCTTGAACTGGACAACGTTGTTGCCTGCGATGAATGGCCACATCGCGGGTGAGGGAATTGCTTCGATGTTTGGCTTGTTCTTCACGGTGATGGTTTTCAAGGGAATTCTTGTGAGCATGGCAGGCGCTGCGCCTAATTACGACATGCAGCGCATTCTAGCGGCGAAGAATCCACGTGAAGCGAGTTTGATGAGTGCGATCGTTTCTGTCTGCCTGGTTCCGCGGTGGATTTTGATCGGAGGAATTACGCTACTGGGTCTGGTCTTTGTCACCCCTGAGTTCCGGAAGATGGGAGACAACATTGATTTCGAAACCGTCTTGCCGTTTGTAATCAATCGATTCCTGCCCGTGGGTTTGGTCGGTGTGTTGTTAGCCGGCTTGCTGTCGTCGTTCATGGCAAATTTTAGTGCAACGGTAAACGCCGGAGCTGCCTATTTGGTGAACGACATCTACAAGAAATACCTCAATCCGGAAGCTGACAATCGCAGGCTGGTGAAGTTTAGCTATTTGGGATCGGTATTGATCCTCGGAGCCGGCATAGTAATCGGTATGTACCTTTCGTCGATTACGGGGATTACTCAATGGATCGTTGGTGGTTTATACGGAGGCTACACCGCTGCGAATATTTTGAAGTGGTACTGGTGGCGGTTCAACGGCTATGGATATTTCTGGGGAATGCTGGTCGGAATTGTTGCCGCGCTGGTTGTGCCGGCGACATTACCAGTGATGGCGCCGAGTTTTCATGATCCAACTTATGCATACCCGTTCATCTTGCTGTTCTCTTTCGTTGGTTGCATCGGGGGAACTTTGCTTACGAAGCCAGTTCAGGCAGACGTGCTGAAAAACTTTTATCGAAGCGTACGGCCGTGGGGATTTTGGAAGCCTGTTCACGCGTTGGTTGCAGCAGAAGATCCGTCGTTTGAGGAAAACAAGAATGCGACGCGAGATTTGGTGAATTGTTTGGTTGGCATTCCATGGCAGTTAATGCTGGTGACGATTCCGTTGTACGTGATCTTCCGCGATGTTCGTGGGGTTGTAGTTTCACTTATCGTGCTGATCTCGACGACTATTTTTTTGAAGAAGTTTTGGTATGACCGGCTGGAGCCTGTGGACAAGCCTACGACGGTAAGTGGCAGCGAGTTGTCGCCAGTATCTGAAGTGCTTGGCGACTGAAATCCCGTATCAATTTCTCTGCGCACCTCTGCGTCTCTGCGGTAAAACTCAACTCCCTCTCACCGCAGAGACGCAGAGAACGCAGAGTTACGCAGAGAAGAATATTGTTACCTGGTGTGATGTCAAAAGTTCTGCTAATGATGCTGATTATTGCGGCGACTGCTATGTCGATCTTCGCCCAAAACGACATGTCGCGTTTCATCACGCGCTCCGGCAGCAAGTTGATGGAGGGTGACAAAGAATATCGATTCATCTCGTTCAACATCCCAAACCTTCACCTGGTTGAAGACAACATGACATTCGAAGCCACCAACGAATGGCGCTTTCCGGACGAGTTTGAAATCACAGATGCCCTCGCAACTGTCAAGCAGATGGGAGGTCGCGTTGCTCGTACCTACGTTATTTCGATCTGCAAAAAAAACGGCCCGAACCCTGTGCCTTGTCATGTGAAGCGCCCGGGTGAATTCAACGAGGAAGCATTCCGAGCGCTCGACAAAGTACTTGAGGTCGCTAATCGCATCGGTGTGCGTGTGATTATTCCTCTGGTCGATAACTGGAAGTGGTGGGGCGGAATCGATCAGTACGCAGAGTATCGCAGCAAGACCGGCGTGGAGTTCTGGACTGATCCGAATCTAATCGACGACTTCAAAAAGACCGTAGAGTTCATAATTAATCGTCGCAACACCTACACAGGAACCCTTTACAAAGACGATAAATCAATACTGGCGTGGGAAACGGGAAACGAAATCCTCCCGCCTTATTCGTGGACTAAGCAGATCGCTCAGTACATCAAAGCGCTCGACACGAACCATCTCGTCTGGGATGGTTTCTATATTGGGACTAAAGAGATTCAACCCGAAGTTCTGGCGGATCCAAATATCGACATAGTATCGAGCCATCACTATCCTTCGCAGAACAAAGGTCCTGATGAAATGGTTGCTGACATAAAGCGTTTTCGCGATCAGATCCAAAACCGAAAAGTTTACGTGCTGGGTGAGTTTGGATTTATACCGCCGAACGGAATAGAAAAAGTTTTGAATGCAGTCATCAGCGAAGGTTTATCGGGAGCGATGATCTGGAGTCTTCGTTTTCATAACCGCGATGGAGGTTTTTACTGGCACTCCGAACCGGCGAGTGCAAGTCTCTACAATCCTTATCACTATCCTGGTTTTCCCAGTGGTGAAGGGTGGAATGAGACTGTGACGTTGAATGTGATGCGAACGAAAGCATTCGAAATTCAAGGGCTGAAACTACCGAACATGGAAGTGCCAAATCCTCCAAAGCTCTTGCCTATCACTTCGCCCGCGGAGATTTCGTGTCAAGGTTCAGTCGGAGCATCTCGTTACGATGTCGAAAGATCTGATAGCCCGAATGGACCGTGGGAAGTTGTTGGTAAGGATGTCGATGACACCTGGGTTCGCTATCGTCCTTTGTTTTCGGATCCAACTGCGCAGATCGGACGAAGTTATTACTATCGCTTGCGAGCGAAGAACAGTTCTGGCGTTTCCGACGCTTCTAATGTGGTTGGACCCGTCAACGTCACCGACCGTTACCTGGTCGATGAAATGCTCGACTTCTCGAAAGTCTTCGCTCACGAAGGCACACTAACGTTGGAGTCAGCTAATGCTCGACCTTACAAAGAAGATCCCCACCGCGTTAAAGGAACTGCTGGGGATTCGCTTGTTTATCGAAGCACCGGAAGCATTCACTCAGCCACGATATTGACATTGATGGAGGCAGCGGAGAAGGAATTCGAGTTCTACGCGTCGCATGATGGCAAGACCTTTCAAAAAGTAACACCGAAAGTCAGTAAGTATGGTAGCGAGGCAAATCTTTATGGCTACAAGCTTCCGGTTAAGTACGAACTCGACCTGCCCGCCGATAGTTACTACCTCAAGATTGCATTTGCTGGCGATGCGCAAATCAGTCGTGTTGAGTTGCGATACGGGAGGTAGCGGTGGCGGCATGAAATGTCCGACGAACTTTAGTTTGTCGATCGTCGAATTTCGAGGCCGTTCATGCAATGAAGCTCCTGCGCTCGACGATCGACAAACTAAAGTTCGTCGGACATTCACTTGGAGACTAAATTCATGAACCGCGTTGACTTTGATTCACGTCTGGAAGAGTTACTGACCGAGCAGGAGACATTGTTGTCTCGAATGAATCATCCGATTCCTGATAACAACGGCATCGTTGAACGTTATCAGTATCCCGTGATCACAGCGGCCCACACTCCGATCTTCTGGCGCTACGATCTGAATTTCGAAACAAATCCACATCTCCTCGAGCGAATGGCCGTCAATGCTACTTTCAATTGCGGTGCGTTGGAGTTTGAAGGCAAACACATACTCGCCGTGCGTGTTGAAGGCAGCGATAGAAAATCGTTCTTTGCAATTGCAGAGAGTCATAACGGCGTCGATGGCTTCCGGTTTTGGGACTATCCGGTTCTGATGCCGGAGACGGATGAGCCTGACGTGAACGTTTATGACATGCGACTCGTGCGTCATGAAGATGGCTGGATCTATGGACTCTTCTGTACCGAACGAAAAGACCCAAATGCTGCTCCGGGCGATCTTTCATCAGCGATCGCGCAATGCGGTATAGCGAGGACTCATGACCTTGAGAATTGGGAACGGCTTCCTGACTTGAAGACTCATTCACCGCAACAGCGAAACGTTGTTCTGCATCCCGAGTTTGTCAGCGGAAAGTATGCTTTCTACACACGACCGCAGGACGACTTCATCGAGGCTCGAACTGGCGGCGGGATCGGTTGGGGTTTGAGTGACAAGATTGAAGGAGCGTTCATCGACAAAGAGGTGATCATTGACAAACGTGAGTACCACACAATAAAGGAAGTAAAGAACGGACTGGGACCAGCACCAATCAAAACTCAAAAGGGTTGGCTTCACCTCGCGCATGGCGTGCGGGGGACTGCCGCGGGCCTGCGTTACGTGCTGTACTTGTTTCTTTGTGATTTGAATGAGCCCTGGCGCATGACTCATCAACCAGGTGGTTACTTTTTAGCGCCAGAAGGTGACGAACGGATCGGCGATGTTTCGAATGTAGTATTCAGTTGTGGATGGATCGTGCGAAACGATGATGACGTGTTTATCTACTACGGATCGTCAGACACGCGGATTCATGTCGCAACGAGCACTGTTGAGAAGCTGCTGGATTACGTAATCAACACACCCCCCGATCCGTTGCGATCGTACGCGAGTGTCGAACAGAGGAATCAACTGATTGAAAGGAATTTGGAGTTATTGCGCGGGTGATCGATCCGCAAACTTGGAAGCAGTCAGTACCACCTGGCGGTAGCGGGTGGGTGCGCAGCTTGTTTGTCTACAGATCTCGAGGCTGCGCACCCACCCGCTACCGCGAGGTGGTACTGACTGCTTCCGCAACGTTCACATCCCCAACGCCTTCAGATAGCCTGAATTAATCCTGCAATTCGCGAACTTCATATTTTCAAGGAAGCCAGCCAGCGCATTCTTTACTTTGTCCGGTGCCGGTCGATTCTTCCGAATTTCTTCGAAAGTTGTCCTTGGGTGTTCGGCAAAATTAACTATCACGTCCCAATCGGTTGGCCGGTTGATCGATGCTACACACGATGTAGCGTCAATCTTTTTATAGGGCCAGAAGCACCAACCAATCTCGTTCTTTTCGAGCAAGGCTCGATAAGACGTAATCCACTCATCGGTATTCTCACCCGATTCACCCATCCAAACCGGCACATCGAACTTGTCTCTGAAATCAACGTATTCCTGAATCGCCTGTTGGTTTACCTCAAACCAGTACTTGTGAAATGTATAGGCGAGCTTCTTGTCAAACGGCGGGCCAAAGACCTTGAAATTACTGTCCCACTGCGCGCCTCCGAGAAAAACGATGTGGTTCTTATCGACCGTGCGAATGCCGTTAACGATCTTTCGATACAGAGGCTCGAGTTTTGGATTGAAATAGTTCGCGTCGAAGTATGTAGCGATTGGCTCATTTAGTAGATCAAAACCAATGACCGTGGGTTCATCCCGAAATTGTCTTGCGAGCTTTTGCCAGATTCTTATCGTCAGATCCTGGCTTTCCGTGCTGTCGAACAAGAAGGGATACCCCCAGCTGTCGTCGATGTTGTCACCGGTTTGTCCGCCGGGTGCGGCATGCATATCGAGTATGACGTATAGCTTTTCTTCTTTACACCAACGCACAACTCGATCGAGCAGTTCATAGCCCACGCCTTCCAATCGTTGCGGATCGTCCTTCGACACAAAGAGGCGGTAATTAAAAGGAACACGAACTGAGTTGAAACCTGACTGTTTTAGAAAATGAATATCGTCTCGAGTGATGTAGTTGTCGTGATACGTTTTCCAAAAGCGGCGCGCTTCGTCTTCACCGACGAGCTGATTGATTACGGTTTCAATCAAACGAGGTGAGTTAGCGCTCTTGAACTTGAACATGTAGCCTTCAGGCAGCAGCCAATTACCGAGGTTGGTCCCTCTGAGGAGAAGCGGTTTTCCATCGGGAGTGATGAACTGCTGGCCGCGAGTTGAGACGAACTGGGCGCGAGTGTTGGCGGCGACGAGTAAGACAAAGAGCAAAACGATTGTTATCGAGAAGCTTGGTTTCATCTTAGTTCGTGCGAATGTCCGATATGCGTCTGTCTTGTCGTGACGCAACCAAGCGAGCCCTAAATCTGGAGATGTTCTGTGAACAACTTGGGGCTCGCTTGGTTGTGTCACGACAAGCTAAAGCATATCGGACACACTTCTGTCAGTAGGCAGCACTAAAAGAACCCAATTCCCAGCCCTGACCAGAATCAACAATCGTGAACAGTACGTCTGCTTCATAATCGTCCTCAGAGTAATAACCATTGCCTCGCTTAACCCAATAGAGTAGGACGGATTTTCGCGGGTAGTCAGTTCGATTTGACAGTCGCCACGATTGGATGGGCCATTCCTTTTCCTTCTCAACAAAATATTCTTCGTGAATACAGCAGGAAATCGACTGAACTTGTCCTGAGCGCAACTTACTCAGGTAGCCGACAGCAACGTTCTCGGGGCCTTTGTCTCGAAATGGATTCATCACGCAATAATATCTTGGGCTAATCGAATCATCCGGCGGAATTCTGAGAACAACAGGTCTGGATCTTGTTAAGAATAGACCTACCAGTGGGCAAACAATCAGTGCCGTGGCGATCACGAAGAATCTGCGCAAAAGACGTTTCATCTAAAATCTACTTTTGTGGGATCGGCCTGGTGACTTGCCACTTCACTTTCCCAGCGAGTGGATCGGACTTCAACATATATCCGCGGGGAGTACCGTTCAATTCCAGCTGCAGAACATCATTGCCTGGTGATGTGAACCAACCTGTAACCGGCGAATTGTCAGAACTGAACACTCGCAACTCGACATTGTTCCAATCCATCTGGCTTGTGCTTTGTGCCACTTTGAGATGCGGCAACACTGAGTGGTCCTTGACGAGTAAGATCACAGGAATTTGTCCTGCAGTGATCTGCTGCCAGTTTGCCCCTTCATAAGTCTTGTTGCTCTGATAATCGATCCAAGTTCCTGGCGGTAAATAGACTTTACGCGTGTCACCAGGTTCGATCAGTGGAGCAACCAGCAAGCTTGAACCAAACATGTACTCGTCATCGATCGTCCACGATGTCGGATCGTTCGGATACTCGAAGAACAGTGTGCGCAGCATTGGATAACCATGCGCGGAAGAGTCTTTGGCTTGTGCATAGATGTAGGGCATCAGTGAATATTTCAAGCCCAGTGCGCGACGAAAATCTTCCGTCAGTGCCTCGTCGTATTCCCATGGTTCTCGCGGCGGCGCGCCGTGTGCACGTGTGTGTGAAGTAAGAACTCCCCACCCCAGCCAACGTCGGTAGAGATCGCGCGGGGCCTTTTGCACGAATCCTCCGACATCGTGACTCCAATAAGTAAAACCTGACAAGCCGAACGACAAACCACCTCTTAATTCACCAGCCATTGCCGAATCTGTGTTCTCGGCATCGCCACCCCAGTGAAGCGGATAACGTTGACTACCGGCCCAGGCACTTCGTGCCCAGATAACATTTTCACCGGTTGTCTGCTTTGTGATTTCGGCGACTGCCTTGTTGTAACGCAACGGATAAAGATTGTGTTCGTACCATCCGGTACGGCCCGAAGCGTATTGACCAGTGACAGGCGCGCCTTCACCGAAGTCCACTTTGATTGCTCCCACACCCATCTTCAGGAGGTCTGCCAACTTCGACTGATACCACTTCACAGCTTCAGGATTGCTGACGTCCAGCGTTGCATCTTCGAAAGGTAATTGACCACCCTCGTTCTTAACTGCGTAACCTTTATCAACCATCTCTTTCCAGAGATTGTTCTTGCTTGTGAAATAGGAATACTGCCAGAGACTCACGTGGAAACCCTGCGCCTTTAAATCGGCGAGCATCTTTGCGGGATCTTTGAAGCGTGACGAAGAGAATTTGAAATCACTGCGCCAATCAGTTTCGAACCAACCAGTGTCGAGATGAATGACATCGGCCGGAACCTGGTGCGCTCTTAGTTGTTTCGCCACTTCTCGTACCTGCTCCTCGCGGTCATAAGTTATGCGGCTCATCCAGAATCCAAACGACCAAAGCGGTGGAACAGGACTACGACCTGTCAACGCCGTGTATTCAGAAAGAATGTCTTTCGGTTCACCGAGAAAGATGAAGAGGTCGAGGTTCTCGTCTCCAGAGTAGATTACGTTGTGGGCGTCGTAATACTTTCCAAAATCAAAGGTCACAGGAGCGCTCGTGTGTACAAACATTCCGTAGCCATTGCTGCTGAGAAAGAATGGAATTGGCTTGTACATGTACTCGTTCTGCGTGCCCATGCCATCGCGAGTCCAGACATTGATGTGTTGCCCACGCTTGTCGAGACGCGTGAACGATTCGCCGCAGCCGAAGATCTTTTCGTCGTGTTGCAACAGAAACGTCGCGGCAATTCTTCTATCCAGGTCAGACGAACGACGAACGAATGAGAAAGGGACCGGAATGATGAATGTTGCCGGGTCGCCCATGTTTTGGGTCCGAGTCAGGAGATGTCCCGACTTGTCGTAGAACTCGACGTGCCATGGCTGCTTGATAATCCGAACTTCTCCATACGCACTCTTGTAACTTATTGATTGATCATTCTGATCGACTCTCCAGGAATGGTCGGTCGGCACCGGGCCAGCAAGCATCAACGATGATCCGTCACTCATCGGGACAGACCTGGTCGACAAGCGGAGTCGAACAGTGCGCGGACTAACGAAAGTGATTGAAAAAGGAAGTTGTGGATCCTGATCGTACTCGGTTCCAGGAAACTCCGTTGCCCGGCCACGTGCAAAACCGACGTCGATCTTGTTGAAAGAGAGCGTTGTGTTCCTCAGATAACGATCCCATTGGAGTGTTCCCTGGCCGGTTGAAGCGTCGAAGTTTTTCAGCGCACTGCCTACAAAGTAGACGTTCTCCATCTTCTGGAAATCGAGACTGACATCGACAGGGTCTCCGAGAACCTGCGCGTTAAGACGGCTGCAGGACAATAGACAGAAGACGCAAGCGGCAAGTACGGCCGCACAACGAAGGGAAACTGGTCTGCTCGTCATCACGATTTGCCTTTGACTTGAATTAGGTAATGGCTTTTGCGCACAGATACAACAAAGGATGCGGAGTTGGCAATGAAAAAGATTGGACACCACGGACTTTAGTGGGTGCTGATTCAATTTTGAAGCTAGTCAAGACGAGGAACAGCCGAGACACCACCAGCTTTAGCCGGTGGTGTCCAGCCCCCTCGATCAGAAGCCCCATCCTCTACACACGTACGCTCTTCAGTCGGAGCGCGGTCGTCCTCGGCCGCCCCCGTCCAAAGAACCATCTCGTTGACATTCGGTCCTTATCTGTTGGACGGGGGCGGCCGAGGACGGACGCGCTCCGACAGAAGAGCGTTCGTGTGTTAAGGGTTGGTGTTCGACGGGGCGGCCGAGGACGGACGCGCTCCGACTGAAGAGCGTTCGTGTGTTAAGGGTTGGTGTTGGACGGGGGCGGCCGAGGACGGACGCGCTCCGACTGAAGAGCGTTCGTGTGTTAAGGGTTGGGGCTTCTGTTGGACGGGGGCGGCCGAGGACGGACGCGCTCCGACAGAAGAGCTTCGTGTGTTGAGGGTTGGGGCTTCTGTTGGGCGGGGGCGGCCGAGGACGGACGCGCTCCGACAGAAGAGCGTTCGTGTGTCAGGGTTGGGGCTTCTGTTCGATGGGGGCGGCCGGGACGGCCTCAGCCTAAAACTATTTGCCTGTCGCCGGTTCCGTTGCTGGAAACGCATCTTTCAACGAACGCACCTTCAGTTGCTTACGGAATTCTTCTAATGGCACATTCACCTTTGTCCGGAACTCGATCTGTACCGGTTTGTCCGGCAAGAGATCAAAATAGTTGTCAGAGAAAAACCCG
>DATDFV010000112.1:0-2379 GCA_036522415.1 Pyrinomonadaceae bacterium
AGCCTGATTCATCTCTTGCTGGTAGCAGCGGCGATAGTTCTTGCACTTAATCTCTTTAAGCACCGAAACCCGGCGTAAGCCAGGTTCAGGAGTAGAAACAAAGATAATGGCAAAGCAAATAACCATGGGCGAACAATCCCGCGCTGCAATTTTGCGCGGTGTGAATAAACTCGCCGACACAGTAAAGATCACACTCGGTCCAACAGGGCGCAACGTCCTACTGGACAAAAAATATGGCAGCCCGACCATCACTAAAGACGGCGTGACTGTGGCGAAGGAGATCGATCTCAAAGATGCGATGGAGAATATGGGCGCGCAGATGGTGCGGGAAGTAGCCTCGAACACCAGCGATGTCGCCGGCGACGGCACGACCACTGCAACCGTACTAGCACAGGCCATTTTCCGCGAGGGCGTGAAGACAGTGGCAGCGGGTGCGAACCCGATGGCTCTGAAGCGCGGTATTGATAAAGCCGTCGAGCGTGCGACTCGGGAGATCAGGAAAGCAGCGAAGCCGGTCACTGAAGACATGATCGCCCAGGTTGGCACGATCTCGGCGAACGGCGACGACACGATCGGCAAGTTGATCGCTGAAGCGATGCAGAAGGTGGGCAAAGATGGCGTAATCACCGTCGAAGAATCAAAGACGATCGAGACTGCTTTGGAGGTGGTGGAAGGGATGCAGTTTGATTGCGGCTACCTCTCGCCTTACTTCGTCACCGATGCGGAAACGATGGAAGTCGTGCTTGAAAACCCTGTCGTTCTCCTAAGCGAGAAAAAGATTTCCTCGATGAGAGATATGCTTCCCATTCTTGAGCAAGTTGCAAAGTTGGGAAGACCGATCTTGATTATCGCGGAAGATATAGAAGGTGAAGGTCTGGCGACCCTCGTAGTAAATAGATTGCGTGGCACGCTTGCGGTGGCGGCGGTGAAAGCGCCGGGCTTTGGTGATCGTCGTAAGGCCATGCTCGAAGATATCGCGATCCTTACGGGCGCAAAGGTTATTAGCGAAGATCTCGGTATCAAGCTGGAAAATGTCATGCTTGAGGAACTGGGCAATGCCAGGAAAGTGACCATTGATAAGGACACTACGACGATCATTGATGGCGGCGGAGACCCCAAAGACTTGCAAGCTCGCATGAAGACACTCAAAGCTCAAATCGAGGACTCTACCTCCGACTATGACCGCGAGAAGTTGCAGGAGCGGCTGGCGAAACTTGTGGGCGGTGTTGCAATAATTCGCGTCGGAGCAGCCACGGAGACGGAACTGAAAGAGAAGAAGGCGCGCGTTGAAGATGCAATGCATGCGACTCGGGCGGCGGTTGAGGAAGGTATCGTGCCGGGTGGAGGTGTGGTTCTGATCCGAGCCGCAAAGGTGCTGGATCGATTCAAGGCCTTCAATGAGGACGAACCTGCGAACGATCCGGACGAACAGATTGGTGTGAACATCGTCAAGCGCGCGCTGGAAGAGCCGCTCCGACAAATCGTCGCTAATGCGGGCAAAGAAGGCGCGGTAATCGTCGAGAGAGTTCGCTCCGAGAAGAACCCGAACATCGGCTACAACGTCATAACGGAGAAGTTTGAAGATCTCATCGCTGCGGGTGTCATTGATCCCGCCAAGGTAACGCGCAGCGCCCTGCAAAACGCCGCATCGATCGCGGGGTTGATGTTGACAACCGAGGCCCTGATTTCTGAGTTTCAGGAAGATAACAAACCTGACTTGGCGTCCGGCGGCATGTAAATAATCTTATACGGTGTAAATAAACAGTTACCACAGGAGTACTGCTTGGAGCCTAGGAAACCAACCTGGAAGAGGCCTGACTCCCAACTGCGGACCCCACCCCATCGTCTTTTGGGTATGTGTGTTAGCGCACGGATGTTCCCTCGTTCAGATGCTATAAGTTGGCGGTCCTTTAGAAAATACTTTTCGACATCTGGGATCGGGCCGGCAACCCTCTTCTTGAGCCGCTTGTAATTTCAAAAGAGCTGAGGAAGAGTTGTGATCTCCCACGTCCACAACACTCCATTTATTTCAGCTTAGGATTCTCGGGTGCAATACCCAAATTTCGACGTGTGCTTAGAAACCGTGGAAGAAGCTGAACAAGCTGAAAGAAGAAAATGACGATTCTAAAAATTATCACTTCTGTTTTTATCCTGTTACTGTTTCCAATCATCGGCCGGGCCGTAGAGGCGCAGCCGCAGGCTGACCGTAATAGCACCCGTCAGGTCGACAACATGCTGCAACGACTTGAACGAAGCTCGAGCAGGTTCCGCAACAGTCTTAATGTGACACTGGTCCAGAGGAGCGTCGACCAAACGCAGCCTCAAAATGACATCAGCACCTTCCAATCTGGCCTCGACCTCGCTATTAAGCAGTTCAGG
>DATDFV010000113.1:0-3447 GCA_036522415.1 Pyrinomonadaceae bacterium
CATCGAGTTTCCGATACTCTCCCGGCTTTGCTTCGGCCAGCGGACTCTGCGGTTTGTATGTCACGACGTATTGAGAATCAATGTCGTGTGCTGCCTCTGCAGCTTCCGACATCATTTCACTCACCGTCTCCGGTAGCCAGGCAACGCCACCCGTTTCCTCAGCCAGTTGACCGAACTCCATTTCACGCTGTGCAATCTCCTTCTTCACTCCGCCGTGTCGAAACAAGCGGTCCACGTCCACAGTGACTCCGCCCTTGGCTTGAAGAATGTCTTTCATGTCGTAGACTTTCGGATCTCTCGGATCGTGGGTATGCGGCATCGCGAGGATGAGTTCCTGGGGTACCGCGCTCTTCTCCCTCGGACGCGAGACGGATGCAGTCCGAACCTTACCAGTGAGTGATGTATAACTAATTATATGTACAGCGATGCTGGATGCGGTGGTAGCCTTAATGATTTCATCGAGCTTAAACCCGTCGTCCAAGCCATCAGAGATAATGACCAAATGCCGATTACCGGTCGGCATCTGTTGGAGGTTGTTAACTGCCTCGCTCACTCCCTTAAACAGAAAACTGCGCTTTCCCGGCTGCAGTTTTGTGCGGAGTGATTGAATTGCCTCCAAATGATTCGTGGTCCAGTCACTTATTAACTCTACTTTGTTATTTACCTGCATTACGCTGACTGAGTCTTCAGGTCTTAGTTTGGCAATGAATTCGACTGCTACATCTGACGTTAGCCGCACAGTTTTTAGTAGATTGACCTCACCTCCTGTATCCGCCAGCAGCAGAACGTAGGCAGGCACTCGGTAGACGCCTCTGAGTTTTTGAGCGACTCCATCTTCTCGAATGAGCAGATCGTCGACCGAGAGTTGCGTATCAAATCGCCCCTGCTCGTCCGATGCGAAGACTGGTACGCGCACTTCCTCGATAGGAATCTTCAAGACATCTTGTTTTGGATCTATCTGTTGAGCCAAGCACATAAAGCTCCCGGCCAGCACGATGACGAGGGCTAGTGTGAAATTCCGAAATAATCTGGACGCGGTTAGGCTCTTCTGCGTGAGTTTGTAATACATAAGAATAATATCTTTAGGTCGCTGGATGTGCGATGTGGTGTGACCAGCGAAAGAAACATAGCACCCCGCTGGGGTGCAACTTCCAACTTGTCTTGGATCTATAAACATTAAACTCCTAACGGAGTTATTGGGTCCCAAAGCGCAGAAGCACTATGATCAACTAACGCCACCTTTTCTCAACAGCTCAGCTGCGTCATACAACGCGCGGCGTTCAGCATAGTCTGCCGCCGTTTTTCCTTCTTTGCTTCGGACAGATGGATCAGCGCCATGACTCGTCAATAATTCGACCGCTTCAACCGCTAGTGCTTCGTCGTCTGGTAACCACATCAGCGGAGTGCTTCCATCATCAAGAGACTTCGCGAGATCAGGCTTCACGTTCAAGACGTGACGCAATCGCTCGAGGTTTCCGCACCAGGTGAGACGAAAGACATCGTTGCTAACATCGCTGAGCAATTGAGTCATACCTGGAAGATTTCCGTAGAGTGCAAAGTCCAGCGGAGTGTTGTTCCAGTTTGATTCGACGGCTTCAAGATCAGCGCCACGGGCAATAAGAAGTTTTGCTACTTCAATGGAGTCGTGACACGCTGCGATATGCAAGGGTCGCTGTTTGTTTTCATTCTCAATCTCAATTGAGACGCCCAAGTCCAGAAGTAATTCGACAACGTCAGCGCGATTGCGACTTGCCGCACGAGATATTGGCACCGTGGAATTGACGTAATCTGGGCGAAGTTTGACCAGCTCGCGTGCTTGTTCGCGATCAAGACGAAAACAAGCCTCAGCAAACTGTTGGATGCCTTCCTGCACGATCGCAGGCGTGGGTTTAGCGCCATAATGAATTAAAAGCTCCGCCATCTCTGTATGACCAAGTCGCAGCGCTTCCTCATGCAGCGATCCTTTTGGGGTTCGAGGATGTGTTGACGGCGGTGCGTTAGGACTGGCGCCGTGCTGCAACAACCATTCAACAAGCTCGATGTTGTCATGACTGATTGCATTACCGAGGAAGTAACGAGCGCCACAGCCATAGCCGCCCATGTTCAGCATCGACCAGTTTGGATCATCCCAGTCAGCCTGATGTCCTGCGTTGACTGAGTACTCGTAAACAAGTTTGAGGATCCAAAGAATCTCGTTATGAAAATGGGTGTTGTAGAACAATTGGCCATCGTAAGGATTCGCTCCGCGTTCAAGCAGCAAGCGCGCCAACTCCTCGCGCTGGGGATGAGGGGGCGCATCGTCCTCACCTTCTCCAGCCACGCCGCACAACGCGGTGTAGCGATTGGGATGATCGCCGCACTCAAAAAACTCATTCGCATCGGCGCCGTGGTCTAACAGTAGACGCGCGATCGACACCGCGTTTTCACTTGCCAGTGACGGCAACCGGCCATAGCAAAGATGAAGAAGGGGTGTCCAAAGTTTTTCACGCTCTTTTAGATGTCGTCTTCTTTGAGGACCGCCGGGTTCGGTTGCAGCGGTAGGTTGTGTTGAGAGGATCCGCTCGACTTCTTGTATGTCGCCACAAACAACTGCGGTGTGAATATTCTCGCGTGCGATTTCCGGATGATGCTTCAGAATACGATGTGCGGTGTGCGAACGGCGGGAGTGAGCCGCCGGACCGTTAGCAAGCAGCGGATCAGCGCAGGCGTTCTCGAGGAAGAGATTTACGAGCTCCGCATGATTTTGTTTTGCAGCTGCCTCCATGGCACTCCGGGCTTTAAAAGCGAAACTCAGTAAGTGCAAGTAAGGAAGGGCGGTTTACCCCCGCAAGCCCAACCAAACCAGGACGGCGGGGGTAAACCGCCGTTCCTTACTTGCGATTTGTGCCGATTCAAATGACATCGGATCCTTCCAAAGCCTGAGAGGAAAAACCAAAGATCACTATCTCGTCATTTTCTTCGCCGCTACCAACGCGACCGCCGCTCCACACACCAGCATCAATGCTCCGCCTACCACTCGTTTGTAATTTGGTAACTCCCTGACGCCAGTTTCACTGACTACGTAAGATGTGCGTGGTTCGACGTACAGTGCACGGTAGGTGGTAACTCCGCCGGCAGTGGCGACGAGGATGCCGACTATTAGAAGAAAAACTTTCAAGTAATACTCCTGAGTGCTACCTCATGAACTGCGAGGGGGGACAGCTGTAACGATCCTAATCGCCTGTCATTTAAGTTGGATTCGTGTCATTTCGTGGATCGCGTTTTCGTTCTGCAAGAGGGGATCCACGAATCACACGAAATTCACGAATGTAATTCACGTCACCGTCGGAACTAATTAAGTTTTACTCCCACGCCTTCCGTTGGATCTCGCCTGAAGTGTCCCCAAAGAATGAAAATCAGTCCGAGCACTCCCACAACGACGACGATGTAAAGTCCGTACTTTCCCAG
>DATDFV010000114.1:0-26546 GCA_036522415.1 Pyrinomonadaceae bacterium
CGTTCAAGTCCACTCTATTTATGGAACACTACAATTTAGAAGGTCCACTAACAAATAAATAGGTCGAACTTGAACAATCCCCAAATTGCCCGTTTGGGGGATTCGAGAAGCTCGAAAGTCCGATGTGTCTTAGAAAGGATTTGAACGATCCCCAAAACCGCCGTCTGGGGGATTTTCGCGTTTGTGCAAGGCCTCAGTGTGATTGGCCGTTGCGTTGCTCAATTTCCGCTAGTGTCTTCTGCACTTTGGCGACGTTTCGATCCCGCGTTTGCTTGAGTCCAATCGCACGTGCAGCGTTCAGAGCGGATTCAAGGACGCGATGGGCTGTGGAAAGACGATTCTGCTGGATCAAAGCGTCAGCCTTGATTTGTAACAACCACGTCCTGCCGATTGGACCAGTCACATGTGCGAGGCCATGATTGCATGATGCGATAGCCTCGTCGTATCGCCGTGCCTCAATTTCCATTTGCGCCAACCGCAGCGAGGCGTTGTAATTCGTCGGCATCGCTTGTGCGGAGGCAATCAATGGAGGGAGAACACGCAATGGATCATCCAGGAGTGAAGCGGCATCGACTCGTGCGATATCTAACGCGGACCTTTCGTCATCATTTGCTGGAATAGTCGAGTCGAGTTCCTTAAGCCACAAGTCGCCCCACTTTTTGACAGTCACCTCATCGGCACGAGCTTTAGCCGCAGACATCAACTGCTGATAAATCTGATAGCGGTGATCGCGTACCGTTGCCGGCAAAGCGATTGCTTCGGCTGCCAACGGTTGAATTTTTTGCAGGGCGGTATCGGCCCAGGGCGTGGGATCCACCTGGTTTATGCAATTCAATCCGGAGAGCACAACTCGACCGAACACTCCTCCCCTGTTCATGCGCGGTGCTTCATCCACAGCTGTTTCCGCACACTGTCGCGACTGGTTACTCAGCATCAGTGCCCACGTATACGAAGCGATCGCGTTATCGCGTCCAGGCCAATCTCTTGCTCCGTCTCTCAACGCTTCACCAAACAACTTAGCTGCTTCTGTGAATTGAGCACGGCCGAGCAGTTCGTCACCTCTTGATAGTGCGATGTCTTGTGGCGACCTCACTTTTGCAAGGAAGCTTGTTTCGCCGCGGTCAAGAAATGCAAGTAGCTCGCGCAAATTCATTGCGCCCAACTGAGTTGCGAGCGGACGCTGATCAGTAGGATCGAGAATGTAGAAGGACGGTGTGTAGGCAACAGCGTGTACCGTCAGGAATTCCTGATTAGGCGGCGAATCAAAATTGAGTTCAAGCCAGACGAACCGCCCAGCGTACCTTGCGAGCGCCGAGTCCGTCAGCGTTACTCGCATGAGGCGACACGAATATCACCACGGCGCCCACACTTCGACGAAGAGTGGAAGCTTCCTTTGTTTTGCCACACTGAGTGCTTTGTTGTAATCGTCATTGGTGAACGGCAGGCGAGTCTTTGCTGCAACGCTGGATGTTAGAAGTGCTAAAAGCAGGATAGATAAGGCTGTTCTTTTCATGCGTATTCTTTCAAAGACTCCTAGATTGAAAAATTTGTGAAGTAAGTGAGTCCGCAGTTGGATGAGGTCAGTACCACCTCGCGGTAGCTGGTGGGTGCGTGGCCTGATACTTATGAGTTAGCACCAGTAGCTGCGCTCCCACCCGCTACCGCGAGGTGGTACTGACTTCATCCAACTTAGGACCCACTGCTCCAACGTCCCAATTCTAAAAGACGATCGGTCTGGTTTCCAGAGCCGTTTTCGAGCGCTAGAATGGACCCATTATGAGAACTCCAAGAGGCGCATTGTTGCCGCCGGTTTCTGCCGAACGTGTGAAACGAGGTCATTTGTATCGCTCAATTCGGGCAGCAATTTTGCACGGGACGCTCGGCGCTTCCCAACAACTTCCGTCGACTCGTCAGGCAGCTGAGGATTATGGAGTGTCACGTGGGCTGATGGAGGAAGTTTACGATCAGCTCGTTGAAGAAGGCTTTCTCGATCGCGTTGTGGGTCGCGGCACGTTCATCTCTTTACATGTCGGTAGCTTGGTTGCGCAGACCACGATCAAAAACAAAGAACAATTGTTACCGCGGCGATCTCGCCGGGGACTTTCTCTTGCGGCAAACGCTGCATGCCGCGAACCGATTACTTCCGAACCCTTTAACGGAGGCATCGCTGACACCAACGAGTTTCCGTGGAAGGTTTGGTGCCGTCTGCAAGCGCGCGCCACTCGCGAGCTCGGTCGCGCTGCTTTGAGCTTTGCCGATCCGCGCGGAGTTCCAGAGTTGCGGGCAAGCATCGCTTCCTATGTCGCGCAGTTTCGGGGAATGCATTGCGATCCCAGGCAGGTGATCATCTTCAATAGTTCGCAACAGGCACTTAATGCACTCTCTGTCTTACTTCTCGATCGAGCTGACACGGTTTGGCTGGAAGACCCTTGTTATCTTGGCGCACGCGCGGCCTTTGATCTGGCAGGAGCCGAGATCAAGCCGGTGCCTGTTGATGACAACGGGCTGCGGGTGGAACTTGGTATTCGACGTTTTGCAAATGCCCATCTTGCTTACGTAACACCATCTCATCAGTATCCAATGGGTGTTGCGCTAAGTCTTGAGCGTCGTATCGCACTGCTTGATTGGGCCAAACGAGAAGACTCGTGGATTGTTGAGGATGATTACGACGGAGAGTTCCGTTACGAAGGTCAGCCGCTGACGCCTCTCTACGCGCTGGACTCGCAATCTCGAGTGCTCTACCTCGGCACGTTAAATAAAGTGATGTTTGTCTCTCTGCGTCTCGCCTATTTGATCGTGCCTGAACAACTGGTCGAGCCGTTGGCGAACATTCGAACACAATTAGACGGCTTCACGTCTCCGGTCACGCAGAGAACTATGAGTTTGTTCATTGATGAGGGTTACTTCGCTTCCCACTTGCGACGCATGAGAAGCATCTATGGACTCAAACGGACACTCTTAATCCGAGAGCTCTCGCCTTTGTCGGAATTAGGTTGGACATGGTCAAACAATCCGGCTGGTATGCATCTCTCAGTGAGGCATCCCAATGTCAAATACGTTCGTGAAGTTGCCGCAAGCAGTTCTCTTGACCTTGCCTTGCTTAGCTTTTATCGGGTTTCACGTTCGAGCGAGGATGGCCTCTTCCTTCGCTTTGGATCGCTTACGAATGACAGTTTGAAAGAAGGTGCAAGGTCTCTGGTTGCGCAGGCAAGGATAAATTCTCAGTCACTTAATCTCTGACAAGCCTGCAAGTGGCAAGCGGCGCCCCGGAGTGCGCGCGAGTGCTCGTTGGAAGGCCGCGCGTGCCTCGTCTTTGCGACCACGCCGCAGCAGAAATTCTCCGAGGAGCTCGTAAGTCGGTTTGTCGATCGTCGGGGGGCCAAAGGCAATGGGAAGTGTTTCTTCCAAAGCAACTGCCTGGCGTAACAGCTTCTCGGCGCCGGCGAGATCATTCTCCTGCTCAGCGATAAGTGCACGTGCTTCTAACAGAACGATGTCAGGCCGCACCCGATAGGTGGGATCCGGATCATTCGCCTTGGTCAGAGCGTCTTTGGCCTCTCGAGCTGTGGCCTCAAGTTCCGTGAGAGATTGGCGCGCTGCAGCAACATTCTTCTGCGATACCTCGTTCATCAAACGCGCGAAAACGAAGTCGAGCCTGGCTCCAGAGCCCGCAGTCCTGGGCAAAGTCCATTCACTGATCTCGCCACTGCCGTCGCCGCCGTCAATCTGGTATCGGAGCAGCATGTTGGCGAACGAGCCGGTCAAACTTGTGTCAGGATCCATGGAATGGCTGTTATGGTCCATCGTAGTTTGTGATTCAAGTGCGGCTCTGCATGCACTAAGTGCCACTTTTGCTTTGTCCAACTGTCCGAGTTGAAGATAGGCATAGCCAAGCCAACTCGGATAATGGCCGCAGCGTATTGGACTTCTTCCCTGGCGCTGTCGATTCGCGGCTGCGATTGCGGCGATATTCGCATCGACGGTTTCTTTCCACATTCCGAGCGCGAGGAAGATGTGCGAAGTCATGTGTTGGGCGTGGCCCGCATCTGGCGCAATCCTGGCATAGAGGCGTGCCGCCCGAAGACCAAGCGGCGCGTGCGTCGGATCATCGTAGCTATGAATCAGGTAATGGAGCAGCCCCGGATGTTCGTGGTTATTAATCCATGCTTCTTCGAGCACACCAGCGGCACGCATGTACGTCGTTTCATTGCGACCCTCGTGAGCTGTGCCAAGAATCGCGAGACCGTAGAAAGCTGTTGCGTCGACGTCGTCGGGATAGTCGGCGTGTAACTTAGCCATAGCCTCCATGTACTTGAAGTCGCGCTGCTCCTTGGTTCCATCACCGTAAAGAATTTCAACAGCGTCGAGGTATTCCTTCTCGCGATCAGTTTTTGCTTTGGCACGACGCTCAGATGAGGTCGTACCAAGTTTGTTCAATGCTGCACGAGCAGCATTTAAATCCTGTTGCATCCAAACCGGGTGATTGAAAGTCATAGCTTCGCCCCAGTAGGCCATCGCGAAGGCCGGATCCGTAGTCTGGGCTCGACGGAAAGCATCAGCAGCAGCCGGATATTCGAAGTCATGTAGCAGGGCTAAGCCTTCAAGAAAGTCCTTTTGAGCCGCGGGCGAACCGGAGTTGGCAAAGACGACATGTCCGTATTGACCATCATCAATTGATGGCGTGGTCCAGAGGGACATCAGCAGTATTAGTAAGAGCACGATGACTTCTCCTTAATAGATAGCCGTATATCACTGGTAGAATCGATTCGCAATAGAATGTGGAAGAAGAAGAAAATGTCCGACGAACTTTAGTTTGTCGTTGCGTTACCAAGAGTCAAGCTCGGAACGACACAACGACAAACTATAAAGTTCGTCGGACAGTTCTTGAAGGAGTCAAATGAGGGAGTTTAGTCGAAACTGTGACTCAATTGCTCTATAATCTCGATGCGTATGTCACTTGTTATTGAAGAGAAAGAACTTGATGCCTTACCCATTACGGTGGACCCGGAGATTCTCAGTGGGGTACCGGTCTTCCGTGGCACCCGAGTTCCTGTGGACGCCCTCCTCAACAATATAGAGGCTGGCCTAACTCTCGATGAGTTTTTGGACAACTTTCCCACGGTAACTCGCGAACAAGCGTTACAGGTTCTTGAGTTTTCTCGCGCAACGATTCATCGACTGTCGAAACCTTGAATGAAGATCCTGCTGGATGAATGCACACCTCACGTGCTCAAACGACTCCTCACCGGCTTTCATATCGAAACGGTTCAAGAGGTTGGTTGGGCTGGAATCACTAATGGGCAATTACTCGCACTGGCCGAGGATCAGTTTGATGTTCTCGTTACCAGTGACAAGAACTTGAAATACCAGCAGAACCTGACGGGCAGGCAGCTCGCCATTGTTCAACTACCCACAAATCAGGTTCCCCAAGTTATTGAGCTCGCACCTGCCGTCCAAACAGCATTGGCAAAGATCAAAGCGGGTGACTTTGTGAAAATCTCCTGACTCCGACTAATTGCCTTGGGCTAAAGGCTTCAATACCGCCATTGCCAGCTGACGTTGTAAACCTGCGCCAGTTCATCGAGGTTGCCTCGGAGTTGTGTCCATTCGCGCAAGGCTTTGTCTTTTCTCAGCCGATTACGACGCATGAATGAGTCGATGCTGGCGGCGCGGTCCAGGACTGATTGCACATCGCCACTCGTCGATTTGTGATGATCGAAATGATCGCGCAACCTCTTCGTCTCTTCGTAAAAGTCCTTTACAAAACGATTGATGTCATCTTCCTCGCGCGACCCGTTGAAGCGACTCTTGTCGAGCGACGAATCAAGCGCTGAGCGGAAACGATCGGACTGCTGCTCAATGCGTTTCAAAATCGTTTCCACTTCTCGATCAGATACACGATATGGAATGCCGCCGACTGGCGTCGCGATTGGTTCCGTCACTGTCGGAGCAGGATATTCGGAGCGATAGCCTTCCCAACGCCAGCTCACGTTATAAGCGGAGGCAAGTTCGTCGAGATACGTCTTCAACGTCGACCAGTCATCCTGGGCCTTCCCCGAAAGACGATTGCGAGTCATGAACTCGTCAATGCGTGCCGCACGATCGAGCACTGACTGCACGTCCGGCGCAGCAGACTTATGACTATCGAACTGATGACGCAGTCGTTTTGTTTGTTCGTAGAAATCTTTGATGAACGAGTTGATGTCGTCTTCGCGGCGCGTGCCGTTAAAGCGACTTTTATCGAGCGCCGAATCAAGGCTGGAGCGAAAACGATCGGACTGCTGTTCTATGCGCCGAATAATTTTCTCGACCTCTTTGTCGTTTATGCGGTAGGGCTGACCGACGACCTGAGCATTGGTAGTAGTAGTAAGTAAGAGGGCGGAACAAACACAGAGGACTGAAACAACAAACAGTCTGTGTAACATGATGAACTCCCTTGAAAGATGGTTATGGTGAAAGGGGCTGCGGGGTGAATCAATTATAAAGCGTTGAGTCGGCAATGGGAAAGTTGCCGAAAAAAATATTTGTCATTGCTCATTTTCCATTTCTCATTTTCAGTTGATATTGTTCGAGGCTCTCCTTCTTCTAGTGTGTTTACACGAAGTCGTGACTTAGTTCAAAAATGGAAAATGAGAAATGGAAAATGTCCAATGATAAATAGGATTTTTTTGCTCCTCTGAAGTAACTGAAAATGCCCTGAAGGGTTTCCCCTCAGGGCATCGCAGCTTGAAATGTGTGGAGTCTGCACTCGCTTCGTTTACTGCAGATCGGCCATGATCGTGACAAGTTCTGTCGTTGAGTTTTTCGAAAGCATCGTTTCGCGCTCGAGCGCACGTTCAGTTTTCGATTTCTGAAATTCCATGCCGTTGTAGCCGGGTATCCAGACTTGCGTCAGATAGTAGCGATTTCCATACTTGCGGAACACGAGTTTGGCTGGGCCGTTTTGATTGGAGCTCGCCACTCCGTGCGCAAGGCGAATCGCATGTTGACGTTTTTCCAGGTTGGAGATTGCTAATGCACCTGCGCTCATTTCACGGGCGGTAATCTTGCCGGCCGGGAGCGTCTTGTCTCCAACATTGAAATCAAATGGAACGTTGGCTCGAACACCGAAAGTTGACTGGGCTTTGGTGGTCAGGGCAGCCGAGCCAATGACTGCCATGAGGAGTAGCGGCAACCATAGATACTTTTTCATACTTCCTACCTTTCTATTCTGAGAGCGGAGCGAAATCGTGACTCTAAGTACTGGGCCAGGTGTTTCATTACACCTTCTTAGAGGCAGTCTTCGTTATTGCGAGTGATGTACCATGAGCTAAATTAGCGGTTGCCATTGCACTAACTATTTCAAACAGAGCAGATGAGTTGAAATGGAAGAGCAAGCTGAGGAGATCAGGCAGTGAACTAGAGAAGACATCAAGATGAGCAAATCTATCTGATTGGATAGAACAAATGTCCGATATGCGGCTGTCTTGTCGTGTGATCCTGGCCACAAACGATCATTTTCATCTAGCCTCAAACATCAACGTTCGTGGTAGGGATCACACGACAAGCTAAAGCATATCGGACTTCTAACCACACGGAGCGAACACAAATGCGAACGTCCATCTACCCCTTCGTTCTGCTATGTTTCTTCACGATGGGAAATGCAATTCATTCACAAAGTCTGCCAGTGAAGCGAATAGTTATCCGTGCGGACACAATTCTCGATGGAAAAGGGAACACACTCAAAAACACCCGAATCGTTGTTGAAGGCGACAAGATTGTCGCCATCGATCCCAAGGCAGGCCCGATTGATTATGACCTTCGTGGCTTAACAGTGTTGCCAGGTTGGATTGATGCTCACGCGCACATCACCTGGAGTTTTGGCAAAGACGGCAAGAACGTCGGTGCGGGCGAAACCACGCCGGAGGCGGCGTATCGATCTGCCGCCAATGCATGGGCAACTTTGATGGCAGGTTTCACGACAATTCAGAGCGTCGGCTCACCGACAGATTTGCCATTGCGTGATGCAATCGCACGTGGGGTGCTCGCGGGACCACGAGTGCTAACCGCTGTGGAACCTCTGATGGGTCGCGGTGAACAAACGGGCACGGCGGAAGAAATTCGCGCGTTCATTAGGAAACAAAAGCAAGCTGGCGCTGACGTGATCAAAGTCTTCGCCTCGCAAAGCATCCGACAGGGCGGCGGCATGACATTGTCGCAGGAGCAGCTCAATGCCGCGTGTGACGAAGCAAAGAAACAAGGACTTCGCACTCTTGTTCACGCTTACAAGGAAGCAGTTCGCGCCGCCTCTATAGCGGGTTGTACTGAGGTGGAACATGGCACGTTGGCTACAGACGATGATCTTAAGTTGCTGGCAAAAAACGGTACGTATCTCGATCCGCAGGCTGGACTGGTTATCGAAAACTACCTTGCCAACAAAGAGCGATACCTCGGCACGCCCGGTTACACTGAAGAAGGTTTCGCAGCGATGATCAAGATTCTTCCCATGAATCATGACCTGGTGCAAAGGGCCAGCAAGACTCCGGGACTAAAGGTCGTATTTGGGACGGATGCAGTGGCTGGCTCGCACGGCCGCAACGCTGAAGAGTTCATCGATAGAGTTCGCGACGGTGGCGTAGATCCGATGACTGCGATGGTGTCGGCGAATTCACTTGGAGCTGAAGCGTTGGGGATGGGAGATCGGATTGGTTCAATCGCGCCAGGAATGCAGGCCGACATAATCGCGCTCGACGGCAATCCGCTAACCGATATCACGGCTGTGAGACGGGTAGTGTTTGTGATGAAGGGTGGCGTTGTTTACAAGAACGTGGCACTTCAACGCAGGTAGAGTACCTGATTTGTTTGCGAACTTAGTTAGGAAACAGACGTAGTATCCAATTGCTGGGGTTGCGCGCTGCATGAATTATCGCGAAAACAATAAGCGCTTATCGCGGGACGGATTTCCGACATTACCTTGTACCAAGACCACGTTCGCGCTGCTCGTACCACAGCACAGCATTCATAATGTCGACCTCGGCCTCAGGTCGAATAATCAAATGACGTTTCATGAATTGGGCTAGCGAGTGAGACGCGCCCGAATACGGCTTTCAACCTCTTCCCATGAACTGCCAATGTCCGGATCTTTTAGATACGCGGCCAGACGAGAGTCGAGTAGTGCTTTCTCGTCACTCGAAAGCTCCTCGTCATCTGCAAACCAAGACTCGCCGTCAATCTCCGTGAGTTTTCGGCGAATTTCGTCACGCTCCTCCTTTGTGAGGGTTGGCAGCTCATCGAGGATTTCTGTCTTACTCATGGCTGAATAGTAACACCTCAAAGTCGGCCTTATCGAGCGAATGTCGTATATAATCCCGCCGCTCCAAGGTCTGTTCCATCTCATTGCTGATTTGCACCTTTGTCCGACGAACTTAGTTTGTCGTCGTCGAACTCCATACTCGCTGAATGAATCGAGATTGTTCCGACTCACGCACGACAAACTAAAGTTCGTCGGACATCAAAAGGAGAAACTCATGTTGAAGCCGAAGCTCACGCTGGTTCTAATCCTTCTCTCTCTAGCTTTAGTGCTGCAGTCAAATGTTCAAGCGCAAGAAACCTCGCGTGACATTCTCGGAAATCTACGCTTTCGGTTTATCGGCCCAACTGGTAACCGGCTCACTTCGGTCGCGGGTATTCCGGGAGATTCGAACACCTACTATGTTGGTGCAGCTTCAGGTGGCATTTGGAAGACAGTCGATGCCGGAGTGCATTGGGATCCAATCTTCGATAGCCAGCCAGTTTCCTCAATTGGTGCTCTTGCAATTGCGCCTTCAGATCCGAACATCGTATGGGCCGGAACCGGCGAGCCGTGGATTCGCAGTCATATCTCAGTTGGGCAAGGTGTCTACAAATCGACAGACGCGGGAAAGACGTGGGCTCTGATGGGACTCGAGAAGACTGGCCGCATCAGTCGCATCGTCGTTGATCCAAAAAATCCCGATGTCGTCTTGATTGGTGCGTTAGGTCATGCGTACGGGCCACAACAGGATCGAGGTGTCTACCGAACAACTGACGGTGGCAAGACCTGGGACAGAGTCTTGTTTACTGATGAGAACAGCGGATGTTCCGACCTCGCGATGGATCCATCGAATCCGCGGATTGTGTTTGCAGGTATGTGGACACTCGAGATTCATACCTGGGGACGGGACAGTGGAGGTCCAGGCAGCGGATTATTCAAATCAACCGATGGTGGCGCCACGTGGAAACGTCTGTCGGGCAATGGTCTGCCTACGCGCAAGATAGGTAAGGTCGCACTCGCGATCGCGCGCAGTAATCCGAATCGAGTCTACGCTTTGATTGAAACGGGCGATGGTGTCCCATTGAACGGCCAGGAAACTGATCGCGGAAAACTCTGGCGCAGTGAAGATAGCGGCGCGTCGTGGCGCCTCATCAGTTACGACAGAACGCTGGGTGGTCGAACGCATTACTACTTCCGCATGGCCGTCGCACCTGACAATGAAAATGAAACCTACTATCTCACTGCGGCTTACAGCGTTTCGATTGACGGTGGTGAAAACATTCGACCAGGATCGTTCGGCAGTAGTCCAGGGGGCGACAATCACGATATGTGGATCGATCCGACCAACGCGAATCGAATCGCAGTCGCCAACGACGGTGGCATATCCATCTCAACAACACGTGGTCGCACGTGGTATCGAATCCAGTTACCCATCGCTCAGATGTACCACGTCACTGTTGATAATCGGATTCCTTATTACGTGTACGGTAACGAACAGGATGATCCGTCGTATCGTGGACCGAGTCGATCAGGTGGTGGAGGATTCACAGGTTCGATTCCGCGAAGCTCGTGGCATCCCGTTGCGGGAGGTGAAAGCGGTTGGGCGACACCTGACCCGGAAGACCCAAACATTGTCTGGTCGAGCGCTTCCGGTTCAGGCAGTATCGGCGGAATTGTGGAGCGTTACGACTTGCGCAATGGCCAGGCGAGAAATGTCGAAGTCTGGCCAGATCAAGTCAATGGATCGACTGCTGCTGATCTGAAGTACAGATTTGTTTGGACAATGCCCTTGACGATCTCGCCGCACGATCACAACAAGATTTACGTCGGCAGCCAGTTCGTCCACCAGACCGTCGACGGCGGACAGAGTTGGCAGGTGATCAGTCCGGATCTGACACTCAATGACAAAAGGCGCCAGGTATTTTCAGGCGGGCTAACAGGCGACAACATTGGCGTGGAATATGCAGGCGTTGTGTTTGCGATCAGTGAATCGCCGAAGGAAGCTGGATTGATCTGGGCAGGCACGAACGATGGTGTCGTGCAGATCACACGCGATGGGGGCAAGAACTGGACTAACGTTACGAAGAACATTCCGAATTTGCCACCATGGGGAACCGTCAGCAACATCGAAGCGTCACGATATGACGCCGGCGCTGCATACATCACTGTCGATTTTCATCAGGTAAACAATCGTGATCCATTTGTTTACAAGACCAAAGACTATGGCAAGACTTGGAAGTTGATTACGAACGGAATCCCGAAAAGCATGTTGAGCTATGCGCATTGTGTTCGTGAGGATCCAACTCGCGCCGGCCTGTTGTACGTAGGAACTGAGAACGGACTATATGTCTCTTTTGATGATGGAGAGAACTGGCAGCCGTTACAGGCAAACCTACCGCACACGCCTGTTTACTGGATGGTGGTCCAGGAAAACTTCAACGATTTGGTAGTCGGTACTTATGGTCGTGGATTTTGGATACTCGACGATCTAACTCCAGTGCAACAGATGACCGATGCGGTGCGTTCGTCGGAAGTTCATCTGTTTCCGCCTCATCCAACATATCGTTTTAGACAGGGAACTGTGCCGGTGACAATGTCCGATGATCCTTCGGCTGGCCAGAATCCGCCGTACGGAGCAGCGATCAATTATTACCTGAAGACCGCACCTTCTGGCGATGTAAAGATAAGGATTGAAGATGCAAACAAGCAGACAGTTCGGACACTAACTGGGACCAAGAACGCTGGATTGAATCGCGTCTACTGGAATCTTGAAGGAGAACCGACAAGGGAAGTTCGCATGAGAACAAGTCCAGCCTATGCGGCTGAAGTCCGCGTTGGGCCTGACGGAACTCGAACGGCTCCCGGTGCACCGCGCCTGTCTTTGCTGTTGCCCCCGGGAAATTACACGGTGATTTTGTCAGTTGGTCAGCAGTCTTCCGCAGCGAGCGGCTTGAGGGAGGTGTTCACTCAGCCATTGATCGTCAAGAAAGATCCGAATTCTGAAGGCACCGAAAACACAATTGCATCACAGATGGAGATGCTAGCGGCATTAAGAAAGGATCTCGACAGTGCATCTGAGATGGTTAATCAGCTTGAATTCATGCGGGCACAGCTCTATCAGTTAACTGCGGGTCTTGGTGCCGATGATGCTTCAACCAGGACTGCTGCCGACGAGCTGGATAAAAAACTGACCGACATAGAAGAGGCCCTGATTCAAAGGAGGTTGACGGGGCAAGGTCAGGATGCAGTGCGTTGGCCACCGAAGCTTCTTACCAAGATTAACTATCTGGCAAGTGGACTGGCGGGGTCAGATTTTGGACCAACGAATCAACAGCGTGAAGTTCAGACACTTTTGCACGGCCAGTTGATGACAGTGCGGGGCCGGCTTGATGAAGTGATGAAAACTGATGTTGAAAGCTTCAATAAGCTAGTGCGGGATCGTGGGATTCAACCGATCAGCAGCCGCACGCCGTGAAGTGATCAGTGGTCTTTGGTCTTTGGCTTTTGGTCTTTTGTTGTTGGCTGTTGGTTCTGACACCACTCTGCAGAACCAAAAATCGAAGACCAAAGATCGAAGGCCAAAGTCCAAAGTCCAAAGGCCAAAAGCCAGACCACCGACTACTGAAATCTGTAGGTGATCGTTCCCACAACATCACCCTCCCCAGGAATTTTGGTGGGATCAAACGTTGAAGCGCGGGCGCCTTTGATCATCCACGGACGGAGGCGTGAATCAGCATTGAGGGGTCGCCAGGAAAGAACTCTTCCCGATCTGCTAACGCGCACGACAACTGTAACAGCACCCTTACCAACGTGCAGCCTGGACGGAACGGGCGGAATCTCCAGCTTGCGTTCCGCGCCCACGAGTGGTCCTCCTGCGGTCGCAACCACCTCGGTTGGTGTCTCATCACTGAATCCAAACTCGTTACGGTGCGCAGCGCTATCGCTTGCCTTTAGGAAGCTGTAAGTGATCGTTCCCTTAATGAGCGAGCCGCGATCTTGAAGTTTGTCAGGCGTGAACGCGGAACCCTTCGCTGCTTTCTCGGCTGTTGAGCGCAAACTTTCGTCACCGTCAACCGCTTTCGCAGAAACCACAATTCCTTTCCTGCTTACTTGAACGCCTACTGTCACATTACCGCTTTCGACCGTTGCATCAGGTGGATACTCCGCATCTGCAATGTACAGTTCGGCACCTGCTAAGTCTCCTCCAACAACCGGAGCGGTTTTGGTCGGCTTTGGCGCGGCCCTGACTGGAATAGTAGTCGGTTCGAGTTGAACAACGTTCGCTTTTCGCGTTGCGAGGTGATAACTCACGAAAGCTGCGACGAGGAGGAGAAGAACAATACCTACTCTAAACAACTGTCTAACAACAGGAGATCTTGGGTGAGACGGTTGGGGCAAAACGATATCAACGCGACTGGCAGGTTTAAGTGATTCACTCGCCGCGGGAGCCGATGTTTTTGGGCCGATAGCAGCCGGCGCAACTGTGTCCTCTGTTAATTGAGCGGGCGCGGGCTTCGGTGAGTCTACGGTTTCATCAATCTCAACCTCAGCGGTGATTGGAGCTCTCGCAGCCGCAGTAGCGAATAAATCGGGTGAAACAGTTTGTGCGTAACGTTTGTTAGCGCGAAGAATGACACTGCCTAAGTCTGCCGAACTTGTCGCATCACTTTCGGTCTTCTCTTCAGGGCTCGGTTGGACCACTGGTGTCGCGGGGGATGTACCCAGACCTTCGCTGGAGTTGATTAGTTGGATGATCTCGGCTTGTTGTTGGGCCCAATCGGCAGCAGTTAATCCAAGTTCATCATGACAATTGACGTTGGCCCCCGCAGCCAACAAGAACTTCACGATCTCTGTCTGCTTAAACGCTGCAGCCAGCATGAGAGCGGTTTGGTTCGCTTTGTTGGTGCTGTTGATGTCGACACCCTGGGCCAGAAGCGCGCGCAAGCGGTTGATATCGCCGAGCGCGGCAGCACGGAGGAATTCAAGAGTGACGACGCTCATGAGTCGGGCTAATAGTAGAGAGATTTCGGAAAGATTGCGAGAGGAATTTTTTCAGATCTCTCCGCAGATTACACAGATTACGCAGATTGAATGAACAGTGAAATGCGATCTCTGAAACATCCGGTAAGAAATCTGCGAAATCTGTGTAATCTGTGGACCTGTTTCTTTGTGGTAGCTAATCGACCACTGGCGCACCAGCTGGCGAGACACCGTGTTCAGTAATCTCTTTCTTCAAGTAACGTGACATCACACTGTGTTTTCGTCCGTATCCGAAATAAATCACGAAGCCGATCACCAGCCATCCACCGAGTCGTAGCCAATTCTCAGGCGGTAACGAGAACATAAGCAGCAGACATGTCAGGATCCCGACAATCGGAATTAAAGGTACGAGTGGCGCTCGAAAAGGACGCGGCGCGTGCGGATGTGTGCGACGCATGATCAGCACGGCTGCGCACACAATTACAAACGCCAGCAACGTTCCGATGTTCACCAGATCCGAAAGCAGTCTCAATGGCAACAACGACGACAACAGGGCTGCAAAGATGCCAGTCACGATTGTCGATTTCCATGGCGTTCTGAACTTCGGATGCACATCACCAAAGAAGCTCGTCGGCAACAGACCATCCCGTGCCATCGCGAGCAGGATGCGCGCCTGACTCAACATCGTCACGAGTACGACTGACGTAATACCGATCAATGCGCCCGCTGAAATCACAAGTTGAGCCCAGGTAAGTCCCACCTGTTTGAAAGCTCCCGACACAGGTGCGTTGATATCGATTGTGTTGTAAGGAACCATTCCGGTGAGCACCGCTCCGACACCCATGTAGAGCGTAGTGCAAATCAGTAGTGAAGCGATGATGCCTATCGGCACGTCGCGCTCAGGTCGTCGTGCTTCTTCTGAATGCGTGGACACCGAATCAAAACCAATGTAGGCGAAGAAAATGATCGCCGCGCCGGCTAACATGCCCAGCGGCTGTCCGCCTTTATCTGACTGGCCGAACAAAGTATTGCCAAAGAAATTGATGCCGGTGTAACCGTAAGGAGCGAACGGATGCCAGTTGGCTGTATTGATGTAGAAAGCGCCAACGGCAATCACAAAGATCACGATCGCGACCTTAAGAATGACCATCGCTGTATTGAAACTCGCGCTCTCACGAATGCCGATAACCAGGACAACGGTGACCGCACTTACGATGATCATTGCCGGCAGGTCCAAAAATCTTCCAGTTGAGACAAATCTTCCCAACGCGGCGTTGTAGTCGAAGGGCGCATCGGTAAGGTTGTCGGGCAGATGGAGGTTGAAGATCCCAATCAAATCCTGAAAGTAATGCGAAGCGCCGTGGGCTACCGCACCGGCTGTGACCGCGTACTCAAGCACAAGGTCCCAACCGATGATCCATGCCAGTAGTTCGCCGAGCGTAGCGTAAGCGTATGTGTAAGCGGAGCCGGCTACCGGAGCCATCGACGCGAATTCCGCATAGCAGAGGGCGGCGAGTGCGCAGGCAAAACCAGCGACGACGAACGAAAGAATCATTGCTGGACCAGCTCGTTCATGCGCGGCGACGCCGGTTAAGACAAAGATTCCCGTGCCGATGATCGCGCCGACACCGAGACTGGTTAATTGAATGGGCCCAAGTACTCGACGCAGACGGTGATCGCCGGCCATTTCCTTTAGCAGAAGTTCGAGTGGTTTGCGGGTGAAGAGTTGTGCCATACGAGCACCTCCCAAAAGTTTGTTGAGACTTTAGTTGGTGCTTTGGAGGCAAGGAACGGTTTTGACACGAATGAACGGTGGAGGGAACGAGTTGTTGTGGAGAGGAATGAACGGCAGCAGAGTTATCCGCAGATTACACAGATTACGCAGATTCTTTTAAGAGAATTGAATCAGCCTGAACTTTTGAAAAGAAATCTGTGGAATCTGCTTAATCTGCGGATAAAGTCATAATCGTTCCCCAAGCAAGTCAGTCAACTTCTTACGGCAGCTACGGCTCAGGACCAACTTCGTGCCGTCGTGCAGCACGACTCGATATTCATGGTTGAACCAAGGTTGAAGTTCTTTCACACGATCGATGTTGACTATGTGCGATCGATGGACACGCATAAATTTTCGCGCATCGAGTTGGTTTTCGATGGCTGTCATGCCTTCGCGAAATAGATAAGACTCGTTGCCAACGTGAATGCGAACATACTTGCCTTCGGCGCCAATCCAGTCGATCTCATCAGTCTTCAAAAAGAATGCTCGGCCGCCCGACTTGATTAGCAGCCGCTCGAGACATTGAGATCTCGCTTTCAATTCCTGGAGTAGGGCCAGTGTTTGTTGGTTCAAGCCGCTCTCCCGCTCCGTAATTAACCGCGTCTTGGCGCGTTGCAAAGCCTGTTGAAATCTTTTTCTGTCAAACGGCTTCAACAGATAATCGACGGCCGACACTTCAAATGCTTTTAGTGCGTATTGATCGTAAGCGGTCACAAAGATGACGAACGGCATTGCCCTTTGATCTAACTCTTCGAGTACAGCAAAGCCATCGATTTCCGGCATCTGCACGTCCAGGAAAACCAAATGTGGCGATTGACGGTTTATTGCCTCGATTGCTTCATAACCATTTGCACAATCACCGATCACTTCGACCTCAACATCACGCGCCAGCAGTTTGCGAATACGCCGCCGGGCCAGCGGCTCATCGTCAACTACCAGAGCTCGAATTTTTGTTGAAGTGTTCATTGAGCAGGAAATTCTATCCGCAGATTACACAGATTACGCAGATTATTAGATTTCATCGAGCCACCGATGCATTCAGGAAATCTGCGTAATCTGTGTAATCTGGGGATGCGACTTCGCCTGTTCCTTCGAAAATGGAATCTCCAGCGTCACTTTCAACCCACCCTCCGGAACATCGCGCAATTCTAACTGCTGCTTCACATCGTACAGTCGTTCCAATCTTTCCTTCGTCAAACTAAACCCCAGACCACGTTTTCCGGAATTGCCTTGAAGTCCAGGTCCGTTGTCAGTGACGATCAAACATAGAGAACCGTTCTGCTGGCTGGATTCAATCTCAACGCGTCCTTTACCAACGCATGCAATGACACCGTGCCGAATCGCATTCTCAACAATCGGCTGAAGGATCAAATTAGGCACCAGCGCTTCGAGTGTTTCAGGATCGATTTTCATCTCAACCGTCAGTCGATCGCGAAAACGAACTTGCTCAATCGCAAGGTAACAACGCAGGAACTCCAGCTCTTCTTGTAATGTCACTTCCTGAGCTCCGGAGTTATCCAGCGTCAGCCGTAGAAAGTCTCCCAGCCGCGCGATCATTTCATCGGCGGCATCGACGTCTTCATCCAGCAGCGTCGAAATTGAATTCAGCGTGTTGAAAAGAAAGTGCGGTTGCAACTGCATCTTGAGAGACTGCAGTTGCGCTTGCGTGACCTGAAGCTGAGCCTGGGCCAGTTCGGTTTTCAGACGCGAAATCTTAAGTTCTTCGTCCTGGTGACGCCGGTAGTAATCAATAACGTAGCCTACAAGCAGGACAGTGCCGTAGCTCATAAAACCCGTCGGCAGGTTGAACAACACAAACACGCTTAGGACGGAAGAGATGGATGCGAGTCGTCGATATACAGCGACGTGCAGGATCCAACCCACAATCAAGTAGGCAACGCGATGAATGATTGATAGAGCAAGACAGCCAAAAACGTGAATCAGCGAATTTGTGAGAAGCCTGCCACGTTCAAGAGGAAAACGTTTCGTTAACCAAAACACCAGCGGTGAGAGTGCCGCCCAGAGAAACCAGTAAGGCAGCTCCCAAATCAGCATCTCCGAGAGGCTTGGTTGTTGTTTGAAGATCGCGACGTAATGATCGGCAAACAAATAGTAGTTCAACGTGAAGGTAATGCCGATCAGTGTCCAGCCAATGACAATCGCCAGCCACAGAGTTGTGTGAGGCCGTGGCATTGTGTTTTGGTTGAACTCAGAATTCACGACGATACGATAATGGTGCAGTTAGGAAGCGGGCAAGCGGTCCAAGGAGAAGCCAAAATCGACCGCTCATAGGATAGAGGTTCCCCGACCGGATACACGAAAGCTCTTCTGTCGGAGCGCGTCCGTCCTCGGCCGCCCCCGTCGAATGGAACCCTCTTCTTACCGAGTTGGAATCGTCCAACGCGTGGACCATTGGCAGTAGACTCGCAAGTTGACTGGCCGAGGTGGTTCTATGCGACGGGGGCGGCCGAGGACGGCCGCGCTCCGACAGAAGAGCTTTTCGTGTATCCGGTTGGCGAGCTTCTGTCCTACGAGCGGCCGGCATTGGCTCGCCAAGGCTCGGTATCCACGCGTGATTCGTACGGACCAGTAATCGCCCTTGCGCGCAAACCGCAGTGATAGATGGCTCGGATTGTCTTTCCAGAGTTGGTATGACTTGCGAGCTTCACTTTTTATGCTTTCCGGCAATTCCCGGAAGGCACGCCAGAAACTAGGAGTTGTTGAGGACGTCATCGAGAGGTTTGACGTTCCTTGCTTTTATGTCCTTTAAACCATTTGTCCAGAGAGAATCGAGCTGGCCCGAGTTCGCGTCAGCCTCTGTCTATCCCAGGCGTCTTCAAAATCGACCTCCGATATTCTAGTGAGGAATTCGCGCTTCGCTTCGACATCAAGCTGCTTCAATGCTTCGATGATCTCTGTCACCGTACTCATGCGGTTTAGATTAAGCCTAAACTTCAGACTTTGCCTGTGTTGTTTAGGTCAGTAGTCAGTGGTGAATAGGTGCAATAGGTCATATAGGACCTATTCCGACCACTGACATAAACTTCAAGGCGCCAACTCTGAAGTCAACACTGCTCCACCCATACTTGGCAGCACTGCTGAGATCTTCAATACTTTCCTGGTGTCTTTAGCAACCCAGACGGTCTGTTTATCGGCCTCGTTATCGGCAGCGACGATTTCGATCTTATAAGCGTCAAATTTTCCAGCCGGGACCGTCACGCTCTCAGATCCAAGCACCTTCAGTTGCTTCATCTGAATCTTTTGCCTCTGAACGTCAAAGTTGCGGAACCCGACGCTGTAACCATCAGCTAGTGGCAGCGAGGCGATGACTTCAAACGTCCCAGCGCCGTCGGCAAACAACGCGCCGCCGGGATTGGCATCGATTGGTTTGGCCTGACCGTTCATCGTCATCGAGCCACTGACCTTGTCGGGCGCTACATTCATTTCGATCGTCATCGGGCCTTGCTTGATGAAACGTTTCTTGAGCAGGAGCGATCCTTTTTCGATCGTGCTCGTGTCTGTGATGTCTCCCTGTGGCGTTTGAGCAGTCTCGTTGACGGTCCATGCGCCGTTCTCTTCCTTGATCTCGGTCTTCAACTTAAGCGGAATGCTCTGTCCTCCTAAAGCAATGGACGCTTCATAGTTCGAAATGCCGGGTCGAAGGTCCACAGAGGGTTTGGGCGCGGACGAACTTGTCTCGATTTTCTTTGGCAGAGTTACCGTTTTTACATCAACGGAGATGTCTTTGAGACGTTGAGTAACTTCCGTGGACATTGTTTCCTGATAACGACCACCAAGGTACTTGGCGAGAAACTTCTCAGCCGAAGCGAACATCGCCATGTTATTGACCGGTCTGGCAAAACCATGCCCTTCGTCAGGAGCTACAAGGTACTCGACAGGGAAACCGCGATCTCTCAGTGCAATCACGATCTGATCAGACTCCCGCTTGTTCACGCGTGGATCGTTGGCGCCCTGCACGACCAGCAGTGGCGTCTTGATCTTCGCGGCTGAGTTCAGCGGTGACTGACGTTCAAGTTGAGCTTTGCCTTCAGGTGTGTTCGGATCTCCCATCCTTTGATAGAACAATGTTCTGATTTGCTCCCAGTACGGCGGGATCGATTCGAGAAGAGTAATCAGATTCGACGGGCCAACAATTGAGACAGCCGCAGCATAAACGTCTGGAGTAAACGTCACACCCGCGAGTGTTGCGTATCCTCCGTATGACCCACCCATGATGCCGACGCGTTTGGGATCTGCGATGCCCTGCGAGATGAGATATTTCGCACCCCACGTCACATCGTCTTGCATCTTCTCGCCCCACTGTTTGTTGCCGGCGTCCAAAAATTTCTTTCCGTAGCCAGTCGATGCGCGAAAGTTAGGTTGCAAGACCGCATACCCGCGGTTAGCAAGGAACTGTGCGAATGCGTTGTAGCCCCAGCTGTCCCGTCCCCATGGACCACCGTGCGGAACTATGATGGCGGGAAGATTCTTCGCTTCCACTCCCTTTGGCAGCGTGAGATAAGCCGGGATTTCTAAACCGTCAGAGGATTTATAGGTAACCGGTTTCATCGGTGCGAGATAGTCCCGGTTAAGCTTCTCTCGGATCTGATACTGCAGGGTTAGTTTCTTGGAGCCGCGATCGAACAAGTAAGTCGAACCCGGATCAGTGTCGCCGTAGGCGGATACCAACCACAGCCTTTCGTCCTTAGTGCTTGATCCAAAAGCTATCTCTTTATTCGGCAGCTGCTTTTGAAGAAGCTTGTAATCAGCTTCGAAGTTTTTGTCCTTCCAGTAAATGCGGACACGTGCGTCGTCATAAGAGGTTGAAATCAGTTCATCAGAAACTTCTGAAAACGTCGCGTCGCCAAAATCGACGCGATTCATCGGATCTGACTCAACCAGCTCTTCTTTGCCTGTGGTTGGGTTGAATAACTCGAGCCCGACGAGATCTACGTTGCCTTTATTCGTTTGGAAGTAGACGCGTTCTCCATCTTTGTGGTAGCGAACAGGTCCGCAGGTTTCGAAGACGTTGCATGAATAGATCTTTTGGAATCCACTGGCATCAACCCGGAGGACTTCCGTATCGCCGTTTTCAGCGGAACGAGTTGCCAGCCGCAACTGATCCTTGAGATCAAATATCCATCCGGTTATGCGTTCAGTATTCTTGCGCACCAGAGTTCGTTCACCGGTAGAAATCTTTACTTTGTAGAGATCGTGCCAGGCAGGATCGCGATCGTTTAGTCCGACATAAATCGTATCGGGTTCACTACGCGGGACTGCATAGATGAACGCTCTGACTCCCTTGGCATCGGTCAGGTTGCGAGCGGAGGGAACGTCCTGGCCGGATGCCGGTGGATCGGCTGGATTGACCGCGTATACGTTGAAATTCTCGTTACCTGCCTGATCCTGCACGAAGAGGATGTACTTACCGTCTCGCGACCAGAAGTAAGCGGGAATCGGTCGCGATTTGTCGGCGGTCACCGGCTTTGCGCTCGAAAATGGGTCACTCGTCTTCTTTACCCAGACATTGCGCGTGCCATTCAGTGGTTTGATGAAGGCGATATAGGCCCCATCCGGCGAGATCTGAGCTCCGGCTATTTCGGGATCGCCGAAGAATAGTTCGCGATCAATTATCGGCGGCGTTTGCGCCTGAAGAACCGGCACGATCACGAGAAGTGCTGCAAAAAGCACGAGGACTGTCACACTTTGTCGAACGGAATAACGCATTGGCAACCTCTTTCTTGTGGAAGGTCAATGTAGGTGATCGGTCGAAACACTCTGATACGCAGAACGGCGGTCACAGGTTTCGACGAAGTATTTTCTTCGCAGCGCCTCTGCGTTCGCCGTCGAACAGAAGTAGATCCCCTAACACACGCAAGCTCTTTTGTCGGAGCGCGTCCGTCCTCGGCCGCCCCATCGATCCAGAAGCCCGTCCCTTAACACACGAAAGCTCTTCAGTCGGAGCGCGTCCGTCCTCGGCCGCCCCCGTCCAATAGAACCACCCGGGCAATTCGTCACACCAATGCTGAGATTGATGAAAAAAACAACTCGAGCATCTGAATTGCACAGAAAGGAGAACCGAATGTCAGCGAGATGGTTCTGTTGGATAATACACCCGAAAGCAAGAAGACATGATCCACAGATTACGCAGATTATACTGATTAGAACTTAGTGCCTTGTACTTGGTGCCTTGCCCATCGGGGTCCTCCGTTTTTTGGGACGATCAAAGCACAAAGCAGCAAGTACAAAGAACTAAGTTCTAATCAGTGTAATCTGCGTAATCTGTGGATACCGTTTTTATTGCCTACACGCTTTGATCGCGCCGTCCAGCTCCGCCTGAGCGCGGGACGGAGTCGGATTCGCGTGAAGCGCTGCCACAAACTTTTCCGCCGCACAATTCAGTGCTGCATGCGATTTCATTCCTACGGAGCTCGCTGTCTCAAGTGCGAGTGTTTTTGCAACGGGATCATTGAGGCAGTTCTCCGGTTGATACGCTGTTTCGGCAAGTAAACTCGCAGCTGTTGGCGTGGCGCTCAATATCTCAGCCCGATGTTGAGCAAGGTAGTCGTGAATCTTAATTTGCAGACAGGTGCAGGTGTACACTCGTCCCATCGCAGGGTCGTGCGCACAACTGGCCAGAGCCTGCATCGAGATTGCATTGATCGTTTGCGCCTGGGTCGGACGTGATTGATTGGCGTCAGGTTTTTGTACAGGTTGATCGTTGTCTTTGTTCCTATCACTCGGTACTTCGGCAGTTGTACTAAAGTTTGCTGGTGGCCACCCAGTGCTCACCACCTGCTTGCCGCCGGCGCGCGCGCCTGCCAATCTCGCATTCAAATATAACTTCGCTTGTCGCTCGTTAATGGCGGAACAGTTGAAGTTTCCTTTGAATGAGTACTTCTGCTGCAGGAATCTGAAATAATCCCTGGATGGATTGATCGAGGGATTTATCAACTTGATTATGTCCGCGTAATAGACCGTATTATTAAACGTCTCGGTGACGCAGTACATGTGATCGGGAGGCAAACCGCCTTCGACATTTACGTAATCACCTTGTCCTCTTGGCGCGTTGAAAGCCGCCTGAATCGCTACCTCATCGCGGATGTAATTCCAGTCGCTAACTTCAAGCACTTGTTGATTCTGCTGGCGCATCTGCGCCATGACATCTCGCATTCTTTGCGACGCTGCAGCCTGATCAGTACTGTTAACACCTGTGCCGCAGGACGCGGCGGATATCCGGGGATCGCCCTTCGTGTCGTACCTGCCTTTAAGATACTCGGCAAACTGTCGGCCGAGCGACAGTGCGTTGAACGTCGGAGTCTTTGTAGTCATGCCCGAATCGAACGGACCTCCGAAGTAGACGGTCGGAGTTGTATCAGACATACACCAGGCCCAGATGGTGGCTGATTGCGTTGCTTTGGAGTGGGTTGGATCGAAAAGAATGACACTAGCGATGATCAACAGAAGTGAAATCAAAAGTAGCCGTGTATGCATTTCTTAAGTTCTCCCTTCTTAGATTTCAGATTTGGAGTGCGACGGTCTGCCGTCGCTTTGTTACAGCGCTACTTAATTATCAGGAGAAAGCGACGGCAGGCCGTCGCACTCCAAAGCCGATCTTTATTGCCGGCACGCTCTGATCGCGCCGTCAAGTTCTGCCTGTGCCTGGGACGGAATTGGATTCTCGTGAAGAGATGCTACAAACTTCTGCGCAACACAATCCTGCGCCGCCGGCAACCTCAAACCGGCCGTACCAGCTGCATCATGTGCCAGCATCTTCGCCATTGAGTCATTAATGCACTTATCGCACTGAAACTCTTTTGCGTCGAAGAAACTCGCAAGGGTTGGTATTCCCCTCAGCGTGTCGGCGGGATGAGCGATTCTGTAGTCATAGATTTTTGCCTGGAGGCACGCGCAGTTGTATCCGCGGGCCATCGGGCGTTTGCTCTGGCAAAAAGCCAAAGCCGGCGTCACTTCCTTTGCAGCAATTTCTCGCACCTCGGTAGAAGGGGCGGTTTGATTTGCGGCAGGCCTTTGCGATGCCTGGTCGTTGTCTTTGTATCTATCGTTTGGCACTTCAGCAGTTGTAGCAAAGTTTTCTGGTGGCCAGCCAGTATTTACAACCTGCTTGCCAGCCGCGCGTGCACCAGCCAATCTCGCATTCAAATATAACTTCTCGTGTGGCTCGTTAAGGATCGGGCAGATAAGGTTTAAGTTTCCTTTGACTGAATACTTTTGCTGAAGAAATTTGGCATAACCTGGGGTTGGGTTGTTCGACGGATTTGTCAGTGCGATTGGCTCAGCGTAGTAGATCGTGTTGTTGAACGGCCCGGCGACGCAGTAGATATGATCGGAAGGCAAACCGCCTTCAGCATCTACCCATGGATTGTCCGTTCTGGTCGTGCTGAACGACGCATTAATCATTGTTTCATCTCGCACGTAATTCCAATCAGGCACTTCAACTAATTGTTTGTTCTGTTTTCGAAGTTGTGCGAGAAATGTTTCATGACTTAGTTCTACCGTCTCCTTCCTGAAGTTGTAGTTACACGACGCGTTTCCCCTTACGTCGAACCTGCCGTTCACATATTCGCCAAATTGCTTCCCAAGCGGCATCGCAAAATTTCCCTGAACCTTCGCGTTTATTCCAGAATCAAACAGGCGACTGTAGTAGACAACGGGCAATGAAATATCTGACCAGCACCACGTCCAGTAAGTGCCAGACTGTGTCGCAGTTGAAGGTGTCGGCGCGAAAAGGATGACGGTCGCAATGATGAAAACAAGCGAAAGAAAAAATATCCGGGTATTCATTTCAAATTCTCCTTTCTCAGATCTCAGATCTCAGATTGACTTGTGACCTGGTGTACTGTCTGAGATCTCACATCTGAATGACTAACTCCTTATGTAATTAATCGAGTTGGGAGGTGGCTTGTGATAACACCGCTGAAGTAGCGCTGGTTTTCGGTCGGAACAAATTTAAGTTTTATGATGGAGGCGTTCGGTACCTGGATCGCAAGCAGGAAAGAGCGAAACGCCGCCATTGATTGGTTCGTGATTACTTCAGTGTTATGCCACAACAGCCACATGGTGAGTTGAATAAGTTGACCATGAGTAAATACGACGATGAAATGATCATTGTCAGCGGTTAATCTTTCGATCATTTCTTTTGTTCGCAAAGCAAACTGAGCAAATGATTCAGCGCCTGGTCCGTCACAATAATCCGGGTCGCTTCGTTCCCAGTAAGCAGCAACCAAAGGTTTGCGATCCGTTACCGTAGTATTTTGGCAACGCTCGGTAGCCAGGTAGGAGAATTCCTGCACGTGCCACTCCTGCGATATGGCGTTTGGATAGCGTGCCAACAACGGTACGGCTGTTTCCTTCGCTCGTAAGAATGGTGACAACACAATCAGGTCTGGTTCATTACCGATAGCCGAGGCAACCCATTTTGCTTGTTCGAAGCCTCTTTGAGTCAAAGGTATGGTCTCCGGAAGCGATGTTACCTCACCTACATTCGCAGTACTTTCAGCATGTCGTATCAGCCAGATTTCTTTCATTAGCACTCTTCTAGTTTATCCACAGTTTTACATACCGCGACAGCGTTGCAGTTAACCTTGGATCTCAAATCGATCTCTCTGCGCTACCTCGGCGTTCTCCTCGTTTCTGCAACGGATCTGAACTATGAGAGCACTAATAAACACGAAACATACCGACATCACCGCAGACGCAGAGAGGTAGCGCAGAAAGCTATTTTGGAATGAAGTTCCGATCGGATAAAGTCTTACATCATTCATCTTAAGGAGCAACCTTATGTCCACAGTTACCGAAATCGCACCCGACGTTTTTAGCATTTCCACGTTTATTCCGGAGATTGATCTGCAGTTTAGACAATTCCTCGTAAAAGACGACGAGCCACTGTTATTCCACACGGGCATGAAAGCGTTATTCCCGCTAGTGCGCGATGCAGTTGCCAGCGTGATTGACCCGTCGATTGTTCGATGGATTAGCTTTAGCCACTTTGAGGCTGATGAATGTGGCTCGCTCAATGAGTGGCTGCAGGTTGCACCTAATGCCCAACCCGTCTGCAGCATGGTCGGCGCGATGGTGAGTGTCAACGATTTTGCATCGCGTCCAGCTAAGGGCATGAACGACAACGAAGTTTTAAGCACAGGTCAATACCGGTTTCGGTTTGTGCAAACGCCACATGTGCCGCATTGCTGGGAGGCAGGCTTGTTGTTTGAGGAGAAGAAGGGAAGTCTGTTCTGTTCAGATCTCTTTCATCAAGGTGGCGATGTAGAGGCACGGACGGAGTCAGATGTGATCGAACGTGCACGAAAAACATTAGTTGATTACCAGGCTGGCCCATTTGCCAATTACATGCCTTACACGAAGCACACTGACGGTGTGATGCAGCGGCTCGCTGCATTGAAACCCAGGACAATCCTGCCAATGCACGGGTCGGCTTACGTAGGTGATGGTCAGCAGGCCCTGCGTGACCTCGCGGTGGTGATGCGCGAGGTATTGGGGTGA
>DATDFV010000115.1:0-10679 GCA_036522415.1 Pyrinomonadaceae bacterium
CGCACTCTTACCGCTGTTCTTTGTCTTTACTGGATTGCGAACTCAGGTCACATTATTGAACGATCGCGTTGGTTGGTTAATGTGTTTAGCAATCATTGGCGTGGCGATTGTGGGCAAGCTCGCGGGAAGCATGCTGATGGCGCGCTGGACAAAAATGAGCTGGCGAGATTCATTTGCACTTGGAGCGCTGATGAACACTCGGGGCCTGGTAGAATTGGTAGTACTGAATATTGGATATGATCTGGGAATCTTATCTGCGCGAATCTTCGTAATGTTGGTTATCATGGCCCTGGCGACAACGTTTATGACCGGGCCGCTGTTGTCACTGGTAAAAGTAGGAAGGTAGAGAAGGTTTTCACTCCGGAGGAGTGGGATGTTTATAGTTTTCAAGAGTTCGGAAGCTCTGCACTCCTTTAGGAGTGCGATGTTTCGTCCGTGCCTGCCATTTCGATTCGCCAGAGGAAAGCGTTTGCTTCGAACTTAGAACCCCGGACGTCGCACTCCTAAAGGAGTGCAGAATTCTGGGATTCGTAAGATCTATAAACATCCCACTCCTTCGGAGTGAAACGACAGCTCACTAGATAACAGGAGTTCGCAAAAATGATCCGCAACACTATTATCCTCTGCACTCTATTGCTTGCCATTTGCTTCTCGGCAGTTGCGTTTACGAAACCCGATTTTAGCGGGTCGTGGGTGATGGACCGAGCGCGAAGTTTCGGCTTGCCCGGCAACATGGAACAAACGATGACCGTCAAACAGTCTGGCGATCAAATGGAGGTCGAGACTAAGCTGACTCAACCGAACAACGAACGCACTCAGAAGGACACCTACGTGCTCGACGGGAAAGAGTATGACTTCACGCCTGCCGCGCCCCCCAATCAGACGCCGCCGAAGGGCAAGCGTTCTGTAAAGTGGCTACCAAATGGGGATGGGATTATCGTGACTGAGATCACGACAAGCGAAACGCCAAACGGACCAGCAGTAACTCAAGTGGTAAAGAAATGGACGTTCACTGCTGAAGGTGAAGTGACGATTGCTACGTTCGTCGACGCACCAAACATGTCTTATGAAGCAAAGAGGATTTTTGTCCGGAAAAAGTGAATGAAGGTACTCAGCGTCTGTGGGGTTTTCACTCCGGAGGAGTGTTATGTTTATAGTTCTCGAGAGTTCCTACCTCTGCACTCCTTTAGGAGTGCGATGTCCGTGTGTGGCTGCAGCTCTCTTAATTGAGCCGCAATGCACACCCCCTTTTTCTTCGAGCTTCGTGGCAGCAACATCGCACTCCTAAAGGAGTGCTCAATCCATTACCGGTTCGCTCTATAAACATGTCACTCCTCCGGAGTGAAGAGCCATATCCATGAAATTTCAAATTGTCTTTTGCTTCCGTACTATCAATCTGAAATCTTAAATCCCAATTGGTCTCACGTCCCAATCTTGTAGGCCGCCATCTCCTTATCGTTGCGCACGAATAATTTGCCTCCCGACAATGCTGGATAGTTCCACGTCTTACCGGTAAGAGCAGCGAACCGCGCGACCTCTGTGTACGCGTTCGGGTCTGCTTTGACCAGCGCCAACTCACCCGTGTCACTCATGATTATAAGGTGGCCACTCGCGAGAACTACCTGGCCGTAACCATAGCGACCGCCCTTCCATTTTCTCGTTCCAGTGTTGACATCGACGCAACTCAGGATTCCCTCGTCCAAACCGTAAACATAACCGTCATGAAGTACAGAGCTGTTGAATTTGTTCTTCATGGTTGCATTCGACCAAATTGTCCGAGCCTGGAGACTATTGCCTGAACCTGTCACTTCCATCAACGCTGCGCCTTTGCCGTAACCGGATGAGATAAAGAAGCGGTTCGCATCCACGATGATTGGCTGCGAAACATTGATGCCGTTGTCTGTATCCCACGGCAGACTCCATAGAAGGGATCCGTCTTCCGGTACTAATCCAAAAACGCGCGATGCACTAACCACCAGGATCTGCCGCCGCCCTCCGAGAGTCACGAGCATTGGTGAGACATAGGCTTGTTGATCATTTTGAACTTTCCAAACCGGAGCACCGGTTACTTTGTTATAAGCAACCACTGATTTTCCACTCGTCCCGCCGGGTAAAACAATCACTTTGTCGTCAACAATCAAAGGTGATGCAGCCATTGCCCATGGCAGATTGCCAGCACCGTTGTCACTGAGAATGTTCTTGCCCCAACGAACAGCGCCGGTCTTGGCATTCAAGCATCGCAGCTCGCCTGTGGCACCCAGAGCGTACAGCCAACCGTCGTCGTAGGTTGGTGTGGTGCGGGGGCCGTCGCCGGTTTGATCCTGGAATTCAGCGCTCCACGACTGTGTCCAGAGTTCGCGTCCTGTGTTTACGTCGTACGCCGCAACAACTTCTTTACTGCGTCGTTGCTCGATGGTGTAGGCGCGATCGTCGGCGATTGAGATTGAGGCGTATCCAATACCAACAGGTTCCTTCCAAACCAACTGTAGTCCTTGAGCGGGCCAGCTTGTCAGGACGGGCATTTCGTCGTAGCGGCCATCGCGATTTGGGCCACGAAAGTTTGTCCAGTAGTTACGGCCGACATGCGCCGCCTGGGGTGTGGTCTGATTGGTGGTTGGGCTCGTTTGGGCGTTGGCGTTTGGCAGTTGGGAAGCTGCAGGCGCCGGTGCTTGGCTCGCGCCAGCTTGAGCCTGTTGTTGCTGTTGAGCACGGTTTTGTTCGACCGCCGCATACTGAGCTTCGTTCTTGCTGCTGCTGCAGGCAGCGAGCATCAAGAGAGCTGTCAGCCCTATCGTAATAAGAAGAAACCTTCGGCTTTCAAACATACGCTCCTCCTGCTTGTCAACACTCGCTTAGATAACGTCCAGACGCACCTGAAATTAACGAAAGAGATGCCCCTATGCTTTAGCTTGTCGCGACGTGACCACAGGCTCGCTCGATTCCAATCTTTCGTGTTGGTTACGTCACGACAAGACAGACGCATATCGGACACTTCTCTTCATTTAGACGCATTCAAATTCAAAATGTTCCGCAAGCCCTATCCCATTCTAGCTGCCGATGCAGTACAGATTCCGTTCGCCGCGTATGAAGATATTACCAGCGGCAACAGCCGGAGACGCATACACCGGTTCACCGACTGAATTGGTAGCGATGATCTCGTGCTTTGGTCCCGCTTTCACAACGAAAGTATCACCATCTTCACTCGTCAGGAGAATCTTGCCGTCAAACGCAACGGGAGACGCAGTGAAAGTCGCAGGAATCGGTACGCGCCCTCCTTCATACTTGACTTCGCCTGTTTTAGCGTCGAGGCAAGTCAACACACCGCGATCCGAAGTTAGATAAAGATATTCTCCGTACAAGATCGGCGAGGGAACATACGCAGTTCCCTTCGTATACTTCCAAACAACTGAATCGGCCAGATCGCCCGAACCACCCAATGTAATAGCCATCGCGACCTTTGCGGGAAAACCTGCAGAGACAATAACGAGGTTACCCGTTGAAACAGGTGATGGAATTGCGTTGCTCTCAAGTCCCTTGTGCCTCCAAAGTTCTTTTCCCGTTGCCGGATCGTAAGAAATAACAGCTTCGGTTCCGCTCGTTATCAGTTCTGCTCGTTTGCCTGTCGTAATCAGTAAAGGTGTGCACCAACTAACCTGGACCTTTCGCGGTGTTCGCCAAACTTCGTGACCGGTTTTCTTATCCAGTCCAACTATGAAGGAAGCATTACCGCTTTCTTCGTCGCATTGCACAATAACCAAATTCTCATAAAGGATCGGTGAGGTTCCGGTGCCCATTCCCACAGTGCCCAATTTTCCCAGATCAGCCTTCCACATCAACTTGCCATCCATGTTGTAGGCATAGAGTCCTTCGGTTCCGAAGAAGGCATACACATTCTGCCCGTCAGTCGTTGGCGTCGAGGAGGCGAATGAACTCTTCCGATGTCGATTGTCGTAAGGCGTACCTTCGAATGCGAGTTGGTCCCAGATAACTTTTCCGGTCTTACGGTCAATGCACAATACGCGGAACTGTTGTTTGTGATCGGCTCCGATGCTATCAGGATGCAGAAACTCTTTTCCTTCGTCGTAATGGATGACGGCTTTATGCCCGGGAACCGCCTCGCCTTCTACGGCTGTCGTCACAAAGATTCGATTGCCCCAAACGATTGGCGATGAATGTCCACGGCCGGGAATAGCCGTTTTCCATTTTATGTTTCTGGCAGCGGTCCACTCGGAAGGCAGGTTCTTTTCTTCCGAGATTCCCGAACCATCAGGTCCTCTCCATTGCGGCCAGTTCCCTGCTGCTGCCTTTTCGGAGAAGACGCTCAATCCCGCGATCGCTAAAAAGATTCCGACGAGAAAAGTCAAAGCGATTCGTTTCACTGTATTTAGTTCCTTTTCTTAGTTTCCTGTCTTGCTGGTCGTTGCCGTCGTGTCGCCGAAAGCGTAAAGATGCGAGACCGTTCGCACGATCAACAATCCATCCGAAATGGCAGGTGTGGCCATCATCACTTCACCCACCGGATTTTTAGAAAGCAGCTCATATTTCGGTCCGGCCTTGACCACGAAAACGTCTCCATCCTCGCTAGAGAGGTAGATCTTTCCGTCCGATGCTACGGGCGATGCAGTGAAGGCACCGCCGGTGCCTCCCAAACGTTCCTGGTAAACTCGTTCACCAGTCTTTGCGTTGTAGGCAGTCAACACACCCTGGTTGCTGCAAGTGTAAAGCAATTCGCCATAGGCGATCGGCGTGGGCATATACGGACCGCCGCGCTGCTTGCTCCAGGCGATGAAGTCGCTCGACTCCTTGCCGTCCTTCAGCGAAAGGTCACCGTTGCCGCCGGGCCTGATCGCATAAATCGGTTGGATGGGTGCGTAGCCACTCGTAACGAAGATCAGGTCATTGGAAACGAACGGGGTGGGTGTGGTGATTTCCGACATCGGCCCAAGCCGCCATAGTTCCTTTCCTGTCGCAGGATCATAACCGCGGATAGCTTTGGCTCCGTTGGTGATTAACTCAGCGCGGTCCTTGCCTTCGTAGATTGTCGGTGAGCCCCACGAAGGGATCTCCTCCCGCGCTGTTTTCCACACCTGCTTCCCGGTCTTGAGGTCGTAGGCAGCGATAAAAGAATTCTTTTGGATGTCAGCCTGAATGATTACGAGGTTCTTGTAGATAATTGGTGAGCTGCCGTATTCCCACTGGTAGTCTGCATCGTAAAACCATCCGGCATCGAGCACCCCGAGATCCTGTTTCCACTTGAGCTTGCCGTCGAGATCGTAGGCATAGAGACCTTCCGAGCCGAAATTGACGATCAAGTACTTTCCATCAGTGGCGGGCGTCGAAGCTGCATGTGACGACTTTGGGTGACGCTTAATTTTGGGAATCCCCTCGTAAGCGGTGCGCTCCCAGAGTATTTTGCCGTTCGATTTGTCGATGGCGTAAATCTTCCAGGCGTGCTGCGGATCGTCTTTGACTGGAGCGACATCGCCGAAGAGGCCAAAACGAGTTTCGTCTTTGCCGCTGGACACTGCGGTAACGACAAACACTTTGTTGCCCCATACGACTGGACTTGCATGTGACAGTCCGGGAATGGGAACTTTCCAACGGACGTTTTGTGAAGCGGGAGCGTCCCACTTCACTGGCTTGGCAAGACCTTCCGTCACCCCCGTGGCTCCTGGACCACGAAACTGCGGCCAGTTCTGCGCTCGTACGGCTGTCGCGATCGCAATTAAGAGAATGCACGCTAGTGTTAGTTGTTTCATGAGTTCGCCTCTGAAGATCTGTTTAATGGCTCACGTCTCCGATACGCTTCAACTGCGTTGTGTCCTGTCCCTGCTTAAGAGCCAGACCTGTCACTTTATCGCCCTCGACATTGAAGCTTAGAGTGATACCATCAAATGCCAACGGCCTGAACGTGGTCTTGTCCAGCGGCATTAGCGGTTGTGGTTCGCGACCGAATGACACAAACGACTTTCCGTCTTTAACTGTGATAGTAACCTCCGGGCCAGGATTTCCTTTGTATTTACCTGCGTAAGACTGAAGCAGGGCTGCATCCAACTGTAGCGGCGGTTGAGCGCCGGCCTTTTTCAACATCTCAGTTATAGCGGCTTCCTTCTCGTCCGAACTCGAAACTGCGAGCGCTACCGTCAAAGTTTCGGGCTTCACGCTTTTGCTATCCAGCGCAAGTTTGACCAGTCCCGGCTTATTCTCGCGCGCACCCTTCATCAGAACATCTTCGACTTCGTCCGAACTCTTCTCCAGAAACAGCTGCACTACATCGATGTGATCACCGTCGAGTGCCCAGCTCATTGCCGTAGCCCCGTAGAATGTATCTTTGACTTTCAGATCCGCACCGCGGTCGAGCAGTACCTTCGCAACATCCGCATGACCACGCTCAGCAGCTTTGAACAGCGCGGTTGTGCCATAGCGAAACTTCGCATTCACATCGGCGCCTTTGTCCAGCGCAGCAGTAACGGCAGCGACGTCACCTTTGCGCACCGCTTCAAAGAGCTGATCGTTGAGTTCCTGTTTTGAATTCTGCCCGGTCGCTGCGACCGGTAAAAAGAGCAAGGTGGACAACACCAGGACAAAGCTTCTGCTCGTCATAAACGCCTCCACGCTTTTAGTACTTCCTGTTGAGTGGTAAATTAATTTACGTCTGGTACAAAAACTGAATCCCAGCAACTAAGGTCTACGTATTCTACATCTTTAGGGTTGCAACGGTTCAAGCCTTCGATATCTTTTATCATTTAGTTGTCCAGTCCTTCATTGGAAAGCATGAGGGAGATCCAAAATGACTAAACTGTTCTCCATTTCTCTGAACGTCATCCTTGTACTTTTTCTTCTTGTTCCTGCCTCCGCTAACGATTGGACTGAATGGCGCGGTCCCGCTCGCGATGGTATATCCCCGGAAAAGGGACTTCCAACTTCATGGTCCCCAACCGGGCAGAACCTCGCTTGGAAGGTGCCTTATGGCGGTCGCTCGGCTCCAATCGTCATGAATGGTCGGGTCTACCTGCAGAACATCGCCGGCAAAGGCGCTGAAGAACAGGAACGAATCATGTGCTTCAACGCCGATACAGGCAAACTGCTTTGGGAACATCGATTCAACGTCTACCTTAGTGACGTACCGCCACATCGTGTCGGCTGGGCGTCGCCGGTCGGCGATCCTGCGACCGGCAATGTCTATGCGTTTGGCGTTGGCGGCTCGCTTCTGGCTTTGACAAGCGACGGCAAGGTCGTATGGGAGCGGTCACTTGGTGAGGACTTTGGATTATTAACAACGCACGGCGGCCGCACCGTTTCGCCGCTGATCGATGGTGATCTCGTAATTGTCAGTGGCGTCACGTTTCAATGGGGCCAGCACGCCCGAGGCGCCCACCGGTTCATCGCTTTCGACAAACGAACTGGTGAAACGATCTGGGTGAGTGCGCCAGGCGGTCGGCCTTACGACACGACATATGCTGCTCCAATCATCGTAAATGTTAACGGCACCCGGCTTCTTATTCAGGGAGGTAGTGATGGCGCCGCGTATGCAATTAAGCCGCAAACTGGTGAGCCGGTTTGGAAGTACGAGATCAGCAAACGCGGTCTAAACACGGGAGCAGTGGTTTACAACAACTTCGCGATACTTACCCACAGCGAAGAGAATCTCAACTCAAGTGAGATGGGAATGATGACTGCTGTCGACGCAGCTGCAAAAGGCGAGATCAAAAAAGAGCAGGTCAAGTGGACAACGTACGGTTGGCAGGGAGGGTTCTCGTCACCGGTGCTCGATGGCGACCGGATGTACCAGCTCGATAACAGCGCGAACATCGCGGCCTTTGATGTGAACACTGGCAAACAACTCTGGATAAAGAATCTCGGAACAATTCAGAAAGCATCGCCAGTGTTCGCCGATGGCAAACTGTATGTCGGAACGGAGAACGGAAAATTCTTCATACTGAAACCCAGTGCAACGGGTTGCGAGATTCTCAGTGAAGTCCAGCTTGGGACCGAAGCGCTACCTGAACAGATTATCGGTTCCGTAGCGATCGCAAATGGTCGCGTTTACATCGTCAGCGACTCGGGTTTGTATTGCATTGGAAAGAAGACCACCGTTTCGCATCATCAGCCGGCGCCGGTCGAGGGCCTGCCGAATCCGTCCCGCGAAGCGACATTTGTCCAGGTCGTGCCGACCGAGTTGATTTTAAAACCAGGCGACAAGGTCAACTTCCGAGTCCGTTTATTTGACGATAAAGGTCAGTTCATTCGAGAAGAAGGATCAGCAACCTGGAGTCTCGATCAATTAAAGGGAACAGTCTCCAACGGCCAGTTCACAGTTTCAAACGACGCGATCACTCAAGCAGGTTTGGTGAAAGCTCAGGTTGGCAATCTCAGTGGCTCGGCAAGTGTACGAGTCTTTCCACCCTTGCCCTGGAGTGAGAATTTCGAGGCGATGGCTGTGGATAGTGTGCCGTCAACGTGGGTCAATGCCACACTGAAGTTTAAAGTTCGCGACATGAACGGTAACAAGGTTCTTGTCAAAACCACCGAGGGATCGTCTTTGCTTAGTCGCGCACGAGCATATTTCGGACCTTCCGATTGGTCGAATTACACGATTGAGGCCGACGTAAATGCTTCGCAGAAACGAAGACAACAGGGTGATGCGGGAGTAATGGCCCAACGCTACGGACTCGTACTCTTCGGCAACAGTCAAACCTTGCACATCGAATCGTGGCAACCCGAGATTAAACGCACTGTCTCAATACCCTTCGAGTGGAAACCTGATACCTGGTATCGAATGAAACTCGAAGTACAGAACCTACCCGATGGAACGGTTCGAGCGCGCGGTAAAGTTTGGCTTGCCACGGACACTGAACCGAGCGCGTGGATGATCGAGCGCATCGATCCCATTCCCAATCGCCAGGGAGCACCGGGCATTTTTGGCAGCGCGCTCGCGGAAATTTACTTTGATAACCTTAAGGTCTATCGGAATAACTAAGTGATGTACGACAGGCTGTTAGCCTGTCGTGCGCAGAGGTCAACGGCCCAGGACAAGTTAACAGCCTGTCCTACACAAGCCTTCGAAAGAGGATTAATCAACAGCCATGTATAGAATTATTACCACCAGAAAGATCGCCATAATCATCGCTTCTCTTGCATTGATCTCCCTGTTTCTCGCGGCGCCCTCGTTAACGCGTCGTGCGAAGGCAGCCGATCCCGGGACCGGAGACTGGCCCATGTGGGGCGGTACACCCGATCGCAACATGGTCTCGAACATGAAAGGCTTGCCAACATTTTGGGACCTTAAAACAAAGAAGAACGTTAAGTGGGTAGCTCAGCTCGGCTCCCAGGCATACGGTAATGCCGTCGTCTCGGGCGGCATGGTGTTCGTCGGCACCAACAATGAAGGGTTACGCGATCCGAAGATTACCGGTGACAAAGGTGTTCTGATGGCGTTCCGCGAATCTGACGGCGCCTTCATGTGGCAGATGGTCCACGATAAGTTAATTGCTGGTCGCGTAAACGACTGGCCCTATCAGGGCATCGCTTCATCTCCAATAGTCGATGGCAATCGAGTCTACTACGTGTCGAATCGTGCTGAGTTGATGTGTCTCGACACACAGGGTTTTCGTGACGGCAAGAACGACGGACCTGTTACGGATGAAAAGTTAACCGGCGAATACAACGCAGATATTGTTTGGCGCTTTGACATGATGGAAGAAGTCGGAACCCTGCCACACAATCTGGCGAACTCATCGCCAGTAATCTATGGGGATCTGATTTTCGTGAGCACCTCTAATGGTCAGGACGAGAGTCACGTGAACATCCCCTCACCCAAAGCACCCGCCATCATCGCGGTCAACAAAAATACAGGCAAACTTGTTTGGGAAGACAATTCTGTGTTCGATCGAATTCTCCATGGACAGTGGAGTTCTCCAAGTGTGGGAACAATCGGCGGTGTAGTTCAATTAGTCCACGCACAAGGCGACGGTTGGATTCGAGGCTATGAAGCACTCACCGGCAAAAAGCTCTGGGAGTTTGATACGAACCCGAAAGATTCTGTTTGGCCAAAAACGCGGAACGAACTAATTAGCACGCCAGTTATCTATCAGGACAGGGTGTACATTGCCAACGGACAAGATCCCGAACACGGTGAGGGCGTCGGCCATATGTACTGTATCGACGCAACCAAACGCGGCGACATCACCCAAACGGGAAAGGTGTGGCAGTACGATGGGATCCGCCGCTCGATCTCGACTCCCGCGATCAAAGATGGCCTTGTCTATGAAGCAGACTTTAGTGGTTTCCTTCATGCTTTAGACGCGAATACAGGCAAGCTGTATTGGAAACACGATATGTTTGCCGCGGTCTGGGGCTCACCGATGCTCGTGGATGGAAAGATCTATATCGGCGATGAAGATGGCGACGTGCTCATCATGCAGGAAGGCAAGACGGAGAAAGTCATTGCTGAAATCAACATGGGTAGCTCCGTTTACTCCACCCCAGTGCCTGCACACGGCGCACTTTTCATCTCAAACCGCAATCAACTAATCGCGCTTGCCGAAATGAATGGAGCCCCGAGCACCGCTTCGACTCCCTAGACTGCAAATGTCCGACGAACTTTAGTTTGTCGTTGTGGCGATTTGCGAACTGTTGATTCCTTCCGCGACTGAGATCTGCACGCACGACAAACTAAA
>DATDFV010000116.1:0-10496 GCA_036522415.1 Pyrinomonadaceae bacterium
ATCGACTTTGACGGTTATGTTATTGGGGTTGGTTGTCATCCTTGATCACGAGGGTACATGAGTCGAGAGTTTGCTGTATAGATGTTTGTTTCTTCTGCTTTGTGCTTTGGTTTGTGCTTGAGTTCCGCGAATTCCTCAAACGGCCGAGACTGTGTCAAAAATAGGTGGGTAGGAGTGTGAAAGGAAAAAGTAAAGAAAGCAAGATCAAGAGAGTGGTATAAAGCAGCAGCGAAAGGAGGGCTGCTGAATGGGCTATGTAGAAGGAACGAACCGGGAACAAGTGGTGCTGTTTCCGACGGCGCTAGATGACTACATTAGTAAAGAGAATGCGGTGAGGTTCATGGAAGTGTTTGTGGCGCAACTGGAACTGGGGAGGCTGGGGTTTAGCAAAGCGGAACCAGAAGAGCGGGGCCGACCAGCGTACGATCCACGTGACCTACTGAAGTTGTATATCTACGGCTACGTCAACGAGATCAGATCAAGTCGGAAACTGGAGCGCGAGCCAATCCGGAATGTGGAAGTGATGTGGTTACTGCGACGCTTAACGCCGGACCATAAGACAATCTCAAACTTTCGCAAAGAGAACGCGCGGGTACTGCCTGGTGTATTTCGAGAGTTCAGCAAACTCTGTCGGCAGCTGGAGCTGTTTGGCGCGGAACTGGTGGGGATTGATGGCAGCAAGTTTCGGGCGGTGAACAGCCGGGATCGGAATTTCAGTGAAGCGAAGTTGAAACAACGACTGCAATGGATCGAAGAGAAGATCGCGAAGTATCTGGCAGCGTTGGCGGCCGCCGATGAGGCAGATAATCAGGAGCGGGAGCAAAGCAGCGCGACAGAGTTGCAGGAAAAGCTGGCGACGCTGCAGCACAGGCAAGTGGTTTATGAAGGGTTAAGCCAGCAGTTAGCTGAGAGCGGGGAGAAACAGATCTCGCTGACTGACGCAGAGGCGCGGTTGATGAAAGGGCGACAGGGTCATCACGTCAGCTACAACGTGCAAATAGCCGTCGATAGTAAACATAAGCTGGTGGCTGATTTTGCAGTGACCAATGAAGGCAACGATGTGAATTGTCTGGCCGCCTTGGCCCAGGGAGCGCAGCGGGAATTAGGGGCCAAGGAATTGAAGGTCTGCGCTGATCGCGGTTACTACAACACGGCGCAGATCAAAGAATGTGAGGAGGCCGGCATTGAGGTGCACATGGAAAAACCGGAACGGCCCTCGCCCGCCGGCATATTTCCCCTCGAGCAATTCAGCTACGATGAAACGAAAGATGTTTACACCTGCCCGGCTGGTAAGCGATTGAGTTACCGGGTCACTGACAAACAAAAGCAGGTCAGATGTTATTGGACGGAAGCCTGTCATAGCTGTCCGCTGAAAAGCCAATGCACCACCGGTAAGCGACCACGCAAGATCAAGCGGCCGTTTGGTCAGGAGGCAGCCGCGCGGATGTTGCAACGAGTGGCTACTAATCGCGAGTTCGTAGAGTTAAGGAAACAGTTGGTCGAGCACCCGTTTGGTACTATCAAACGCTCGATGGGCCAAGCTTACTTTCTCCTGCGGGGTAAAGAAAAGGTGCGCGCTGAAACTAGTCTGACCTTGCTCACCTACAATCTCAAGCGCGTGCTTAAGCTGATGGCTATGGACGAATTGATCACGGCTTTGGCAAAACGAAAACCGAAAACTGCTTTGCCTATGACCTGTTTCGGCGTCTTTCACTTGGCCAAACGACTATGGCTGCGGTTTCGGCCTTACCAGCAACGAAATCGCAAATTAAATCTTTCATTCGCCTGTTGAGCGCTCGCGTCCAGGTGTTGCCTCTGCAACAGCTAACTCATGGTTGGTTTAGTAGAAACGATTTCTGACACGGTCTCTGCCGTTTAGGGGATTCGCGAGCATCTCGCATGGCTGGCTTTTTAGAACGGACCTGAACAATCCCCAAACTGCCGAAGCTGTGAAAATAATCAGAGACTTCGGTCCTGGGAGTGCAGGCGTCCCCGCCTGCCCGCGTCCCACATAACCACGTAGGTTACGTCAATGACCTTGCTCAGTGAACAGTTACGCATTTGGTCAGGGTCCGCGCGACGCGGGCAGGCGGGGACTCCTGCGCTCCCAGGACCGAGGTTTTTGATTATTTTCACAGCTTCTGCCGTGTAGGGGATTTGGTCAGAAACGAAAGATGTTTGTTACGGTTACGAGAGCATTTTTAATTGCCTTGTCAACCCTATTTGAGACATAGTTATCTCACGTCACCCCAATGAACAGAGTCGTGGCCGCGGGTCTTCAGCGGCGATCTATCTAAATCAATTGTTACGAATAGCCTTCAAGCGATTCCATCATCTCGTCTCACTTCTGATTGTGAGCGTGACGTTCGTCTCCGTGGCAGTGGGACAGGAACCTCAACAACCAAAACCTAAACCTTCTGACGATGTCGTTCGTGTCTTCACTGAGTTGGTACAGACTGATGTGATGGTCTTCGACAAACAGGGCCATTTTGTTGACGGCCTGACGCGCGACAACTTTGAAATCAAGATCGATGGCCAGACTCGACCTATTCAGTTCTTCGAACAAGTCAAAGCAGGTACCAGCAACGAAGAAGCTCAACTTGCAGCGGCTCGGGGTTCGGGAAACGTTCCCAACTCAGCTCGTGTCGTTCCTCTGGATCGAGGTCGAACAATCCTCTTTTACGTTGATGACTTCCATCTCGACCACGGCAGTTTTGTTTATTGCAAGAAGGCGATGGCAAGTTTTATCGATCAGGAGATGGGACAAAACGACCAAGTGGCAATTGCTACGGCGACCGGCCAGATTGGTTTCCTTCAGCAGTTAACTGATGATCGAGACATCCTGCATCTCGCCTTGGATCGGCTTAATTCGCGCTCGTACTCAGTCACCGATACCGAACGCCCGGAGATGAGCGAATACGAAGCGATGTTAGTTGATAACAATGACATTGACTTCCTGGGTTACATGATCGACGAGACGATGAAGCTTAATCCCGGAATGAGTCGAGAAGCGGCCGAAACTATGGTGCGAGGTCGGGCGCAGACAACGTTGAGCCAGTCAGCTCAGTTTAGTGTGAATGCCTTGTCGGGACTGGAACGACTTGTTCGCAATACGAAAGACCTTCCCGGTCGTAAAATACTGTTCTTCTTCTCAGACGGATTCCTTATCCAAAATAGGCGTAGCGATGCGCAAACGAGACTTCAACGGATCACTTCAGCGGCAGCAAAGAGTGGAGTTGTAATCTACGCAATCGATGCGCGCGGATTGAGTGTTTCGTCCGAGTTCGATGCCAGTAAATCGGGAGGTATCGATCTCAGTGGGCGACGTAGTCGTGCAGCGAGCGGCGAAAGGATTGAACTGCAGAATGGTCTGAATGCCCTCTCGCGCGATACGGGTGGCCGACCGATCTTCAACACTAACGATTTCAAACCGGGCATGAAGAACGCAATCAAGGAAACCTCGGTCTATTACTTGTTGGCATGGAAACCTGATAATGAGCATCAGAAGGCAGCTCGATTCAGAAACATTCAAGTGAGCGTGGTTGGTCGATCAGACTTAACCGTACGTGTGCGGAAAGGATTTTTTGATTTAGAGCCGACACCCGTAGCAACTGCGGACGCGAGTAAAGCGTCAACACCGGCGGAAGAAACTAAGGTTATCGGCACTAAGCTGCGCGATACTCTTACCGCACTCTTCCCGCAAACAGCACTTCCGATCCAGGTTGGTGTTAGCTACTACGATGCAGCAGGAAAAGGACCTACCCTCGCCACTTCCGTTTCGATTCCCGGAGAATTCCTGGTTTTTGAACCTCGCAATGGAAAGATACAGGCCGCAGTTGATATGACAGGTGCTTACTTCGATGACAAAGGTAAACCTAAGGCGAATTTCTACGAGCGTTTGGTTGTGACCGCTCCGTCAGCTGACGAAGCTAAGGACTATAACGGCGATATCGCGTACACGCATTCGGCAAATTTGCCGCCGGGCCTTTATCAGATTCGAGTGGCAGTGCGCGAGTTTAAAACCGGTCGTGCGGGCAGCGCGCATTCCTGGATCGAAGTGCCGGATCTTTCGAACAAGAAATTGTCGATGAGTAGTCTATTGCTCGGTGAACGAACCCAGGCAATGGTCGCGAATACGTCGTCAAGTGGATCGCCTGGTTCTGTGTTGTTGAATCCCGGGCACCGTTTTCATCATGATTCAACGATACGGTTCGTCGTGTTTGCTTACAATGCATCAATCTCCGAAGTTGACCAAAAGCCAGATGTCGCAGTGCAAACGCAGGTGATTCGCGACGATCAACCAGTGTTCACCACCGCCTTGCGCAAAGTGAACATGGAGGGAGTCTCTGATACTGCGAGGATTCCTTACGCGGCTGAGATCCCGTTGAGTGAACTCCAAGCCGGCAGATACGTGCTTCAGGTTACGCTTATCGATCGGATATCCAAGCAAAGCACTTCGCGGCAAACGCATTTTGATGTGTTTTGAAGGTTAGTAATCTATAGGACCTATTACGGCAGTCGATTCCCACCAAAGACCCTATAATCGTTTCATGCCGAAACCGTGGAAGCCTTCCAAAGAACAACTCCTCGCTGCAACGACAAAGACGGTGCGCGACGTTATTGCGCCTGACCTCAACGTTCTGTTTTGCGGCATCAATCCCGGACTTTACACCGCAGCCGTGGGACATCATTTTGCTCGGCCCGGAAATCGTTTTTGGCCCACGTTACACGCGAGCGGTTTTACCGAACGTTTGTTGTCGCCATTTGATGAACGAGAACTGTTGAAACTTGGACTTGGCATCACCAATGTCGTACGCCGAGCGACTGCATCAGCTGACTTGTTGACGAAGGAAGAGATCATTGAAGGCGGAAAGCGACTAAGTTTGAAAGTTCTAAGGTATCGACCCCGAACCCTGGCGATTTTGGGTGTGGGTGCTTATCGCATAGCGTTCAACAAACCGAAAGCTGGGTTGGGGCGACAAAGTGAAATGATTGGTGGCACTATCGTCTGGGTGCTACCAAACCCCAGCGGTCTAAACGCAAATTATCAGCATGAAGATCTGGCAAGACTTTTTGGGGAACTTAGAGGATTTAAGATTTAAGGTTTCAGATTTCAGATTGAATATGATCCGAATAGTCGAGTTGCCAATCTTAAATCTGAAATCTTCAATCTGAAATACTCTAAATCTTGACCACCTGCTTCCCTAAATTCTCTCCTCTGAAGAGTCCGATGAATGCATCAGGAGTGTTTTCGAATCCCTCGACGATCGTTTCTGCGTGCTTGAGTTGGCCACTCGTGAACCACTGTGCGAGCTGACTGATTCCTTCTGCAAATCGAGGCATGTACTGCGTAACGATAAATCCCTTCATCATTGCACTGCGAATTAAGAGAAAAGGCTGAGGCTTAACACCTACTTCCAGTTTCTCTGAGTTGTAAATCGAAATCTGGCCGCATATCACAATGCGCGCGCGCTCGTTGATCAAGGGCATGACGGCATCCGAAATCACGCCACCTACGTTGTCGAAGTAAATGTCGATGCCGTTTGGGCACGCGTCTTTAAGCGCGTCGAACATGTTGCTCGTCGTCTTATAGTTGATTGTCGTTTCGACACCGAGTTCGTCGCGCAGGTATTTGTTCTTTTCATCGCTGCCGGCAATCCCGATTACATGGCATCCTTTCAACTTCGCTATTTGACAGACGGTCATGCCAACGGCACCAGCCGCCCCCGACACGACAACGGTTTCAGCAACTTTGGGTTGTGCGATGTCGAGCAGACCAAAATAGGCGGTGAGCCCGGGAACGCCCAATACTCCGAGCGCCACGCTTGGGGACACACCCGGCACCGTCCTCATTAGCTGACCTGCCTTGGCGACGTTGTAAGTGCGCCAGCCGAGTTGAGCCACGACAATGTCGCCGGAATTAAAATTTGGCGCCTGCGATTCAACCACTTCACCAACGACTGCGCTCTCGATTACTTGTCCTATTTCGAACGCGGGAATGTATGACTTGCCTTCGCGCATGCGACCACGTAGATAGGGATCAACCGAAATATAGAGCGTGCGAAGCAAGACTTCTCCATCTTGAAGTGCAGGAACTTCAGATTCAGTGAATGTGAAGTTCTCGAGAGTTGGAAGTCCTGTTGGGCGAGATGCGAAATGAATTTGTTTGGTTAGCATAATGTCATTGTACTTCGTGTTTTGTGCTTTGTACTTTGTGGTTGGTTCTTTGGGTCACTCCCTCTTAGAAACTCTCTGCGATACCTCTGCGTCTCCGCGGTTGTAGAATGTAGCCTCCTATTTTTACCGCAGAGACGCAGAGAACGCAGAGGCAGCGCGGAGAATCATTTCGGTTATCTGCTTGTGCAAAAGCAGGGACGGTCCGGAGTGAACACAAAGATCAAAGTTCGGATTAAAGGTACGATAACCACCAATCCCTTCTTCTTTGCTTCAGACTCGCAAACCACTTACAAAGCGGATACAGCAACAGCACACCGATAATCCACGATATGTAAACGACAACCAAATTGAATCCCACACCACGTCCGATGTTGTTCCAATCCATCGGAGTTTTAAACAACCACCAGACCGGTTTTCCAAACGAGTAATGCAGTAGCACTGAGATCAAATGGGCGGTTGGCCACTGCAGCAAATAGAAGAAAAGCGGTACGCGTCCGAACGTAACAAAGAACTTGCGCAACCCTGACGGAGAACCAGCGTTTCCCGCTTCAAAGAAGGCGAGCGCCAGGATCGAAGGTCCGAGCGTCATCAACAAGTACAAGAGTGAAGGCGGATACTTCGCAGTGTTTAGAAATGACAACACGGTGTATAAGAAACCGCGTGTTTGCGATTGCCACGGTTGCGGATCGCCATAAAGGTTGATTGCGCGAATTACGATGAAGAGAACGATCGAAGCCAAGCCGATAAGGAACAGTAAGCGTTGCCGTTCAGTGGTGGATCGTCGATAAATCGACCCAAAAGCGTAACCAACAGCCATCACTCCCACCCAGGGGATAAGTGGATACAGAACAAGCACAGCAGGACTTGGAAAGCCGTCGATGAAAAACAGACCTTGTTGATGCAGGATAAGCCACAGCTTGCCCCAAAGCCCAAGACTCGGATTGCCAAATGCGCGCGGAATCTGAAATGGATCGAGCAGGTTGTGCAAAGCAATCATCAACAGCCCGAAACCTGTGATGACCTTAAGGGGCAGGTGAATTAGCGCAGCCATAACAATCATCGACACGCCGATCGCCCAGATTACCTGCATCATCATTAGCAACTTCGGCTCTACGTTAAAGAACGCGCCAAGACGCACCAAAGTGAATTCGAGGAAGATCAACCACAGTCCGCGAGTTATTAAGAAGCGCGACAGCGTGGCCTTATTCTTGCCGCGCGCAAACTGTAGATAGATGCCGGTGCCAGCAAGAAACACAAAAGTGGGAGCGCAAAAATGTGTAATCCATCGAGTGAAGAAAAGTATGGGATTCGTGCGTGTCGGATCTAAGGGGTCAAATTGGAAGACGGCGTTGTGAATGAAGTCGCGAGTGTGGTCGAGCATCATGATGACCATGACGATTCCACGCAGCAGGTCGATAGAATCGATACGTGTCTTTACGGGTTTGCCATTTTCAGGTGGCACGTCACCCGCGTAAGCAATATGAGTTACAGGGGAGGCGTTTGTCGCAACGCTGGTCGCCATAATTAACTCCTTACCAATTCTGTGGGATTTTGCGGGTTAGTACGGCGACTAGCAAGTGAAAGTTCAACTGCTCCACACCCCTCGGGTACTCTAAACTGCCCAGGATTTTGTGAGTTCTTCGGCTGGGACTTAGGGATTTTTGTAGAGGTCGTCGAGAAGTTGTTTCGACTTGGGTTTCGGTGGAAAGCGGTCGACGGAATGTTTATGTCTGGCTGTTAGTGTAGGACCAGCGGCGAGACGCAACAAGTTGGGCGTTCTGCCATTTTTGGTGGCGGCTTTCTGCTTGTTGGGTGAATGATTTCGAATCGTGTGCTTGACCGCAGATGGTGGAGTGGACCATCCCGGAAACGCTTTGAGAAGAAGCCGCGGCTGGTGATGTGTAGAGAAAAACCCACGAAGCCGGTTTTCCTTATTGCCGCTAAAAGGTCTCGCCGGTGATGCAAGGGTTCTTACATCACCGGTGTTGACCTACGTCAGGAGAGTCGAGACTGCCTGACAATCTGTCTCGTGAAGAAATCCATCAGGCGAAGTCATCCGCCGGCGAAATTCGAACTGAATGTTTAGAAGTCTCAGCGAAACAGCTTCTATTTTTTGAAACGACGTCGTAACCCCGCGGCCATTCCGGCCAAGCCTGTACCCAAGAGAAACATACTCGCAGGTTCAGGAACTGCACTGGTTCCCACCACACCAGTGGCCGGTCCGCAGCTATCGCAGATCAGATCCACAGCAAACGGCGACTGAATACTACCGGGAGGATTGGTGGAAAGCTCAACCAGCTCAAACACTGATGAGAAGCCACCCGTGCGAGTAACTGTAAAGGTCAGTGATGAGTCGGTACCCGCTCCTCCCCCCTGGGCATTAAACAGCACCCCATATTCAAACGTCCCAAAGCCATCCATAGCTATGCTCGATGGATTTCCTGAGTTTACCAACGTGTAGGTACCCGGAAGACCAGTCACTCCAATCTGACCGCCTAGTGTGGAGTTGAACGCCACAGTCGCATCAAACCCCGTGTTTACTAAACGGTTCCCGGGGAGCAGCGAAATCGAAACATCGATGCCTCCGGTGCCATTCAGCGTTAGCGTGATAGTACCGTAATTCTGATCCGGCAACGTGCTACCTTGATTCAAATCAAACGTTACGGTATCAGCACGCGCAGCTACCGCAGAACCGAAGCTTATTACCGCAAAAATGGCTAGAGAGATTGCCAGGTTGCGGAGATTTATTGTCGAGGACATAAACGAAACTCCTTTTGTTCTCTATAAAGACGATGGCAAGTCGCCTTTGACTGTTACTTGGTTTTGGATCAGAAGAGCATTCGTCGGGTAGTGCTCAAACCATTCCATTATTTCGAAGAGCTATGTCGTTGAAAGAGAACCGGTTGGCGGCGCATTAGAGTGAACAGCTAAGGTGACTGGGCAACTCGTCATCCTTAACACTCAGGGCTACTGCAACTCCCCGGTTTTAGAGTGAAAATAACCTGACATTCACCACGTGGACTCACCGAGGCTAATGCCTTCCGACTTTTAGCAAACAACCGGAAAACTGAATTAAGCGTGTGCTCAGGTGGGGGTAAGACTTCGGAAAGCAACCAAGGGAGAGAGGTTGTCGAGAAGTGTAGACCTGGGCTAGAGGAAGATAGGCCGACAGTGTTCGTTTACTTATGAGGATATGTTAGGAATGTTTGTTTATTGCAAACGGTGAAGTCGAGCACACGCTTGAAAGCTTCGTTTTAGTCCAGGGCCCGAGCAGGTCTTGCCGGTGATGCAAGTGCCCTTACATCACCGGCGTTGACCTATGTCAGGAGAGTCGGGACCTGCCTGACAATCTGTTCTCGCGACGAACGTTGCTAATTCGACTCCTGCACCAGGCAAATATCCGTCGATGATAAGATCGAGACGACGGTCTACAGTGCGGGCATACGTCTCGTTGAGGTGGCTCCGCAAACAAGTCATCCACGAACCACCTTAGCGAAGAGATCAGGCCTCGCGTGGCTGTGAAATGAACAGTACTCAATGTCTCTCCTTCAACGTGTAATGCGTGTGTCGCAAATTGGGGCGTTGCAGGGGTTCTCATAATCACAAAGCTCGCGCTTTGCACTTAAAATCAAAGAGCACTATGCAGGTGGAACCGACCGCCGGGGTGATTCGATAAGACCCCGAACGACCTGCGCGACCTGAGAGAGTGGTTGTGGTTTTCTCAAAAATGCGTCCGCGCCAAGAAGCCTCGCTTCATCCTCAATCTCGCTGGAGCCGTAGGCCGTGAGAATCACGATTCGAGTTTCAGGACTTCGCGCGTGCACCATGCGGACGATGTGAAGTCCTTCGTGATCTCTGGCCGGACCCATGCGGAGATCCTGGATGATTACTTTATAAGTGCCTTGGCTAATAAGACGCTCAGCTTCTTCGACGTCTCTAGCGGTATCGACGATGAACCCGTTATGAGAGAAATATTCTTTCATCGAGAAGCAAATTGACTCCTCATCGTCAACGACGAGGAGGCGGGGAGCGCTGCCGGGGACTGAGTCGTGGCCGTGAAAGAGCTTGCGCAGTCGGCCTGATACACGTTTCAGAGTTTGCAATGCACCTCTATGACTGGGTCGTTCAGTTTGCACTTCGCTTCCAGGGTTGTCGCTGGCTGCTCGTTATCGAGCCGCGTATTGGTCGTAAAAAAATCCGTTCCGCACAACGGAAACGATTTGTACCCTTGTTTGAAATGCTCTGACGCCCCTAACTAGATGGCGATAGCTGACCTTACATTTTGGTGCGGCATTGAGCGTTCTCTTTCAATCCTTGCA
>DATDFV010000117.1:0-95418 GCA_036522415.1 Pyrinomonadaceae bacterium
AGACCCTGCTCTCGCAGCGGAGATCGCGCCTTTCATTGCCAGCGTCAGCACTCCCTCTCAAACCACAAATGCAACAACAAGACTGGACCATCAGTTCAATGAAGTGCACAACGTTACTGTTGTCTATCAACGCGGAAGACTTAAAAATCTTCGGCAGTTTGGCGGCGGGAGTCGATTAGCGGAAGCGCTGCAAGGAAAGAGACGGAATTCTGATGCATTCTCCCTGGCAGACGCTTACGTTTTTAGCACCGCCATCGTCACTGAAAATCGCTTTCAGTACTCCCGCCTGGCGCCGGGTTTCAGCGCAGCAGCTGACAAGCCAGTAGTCCTCATTACACTAAACGACTCGCTCGATAGCAGCGATCCTGAACATAGGTCTGGAACCCTCGTTGCAGGATCTTCGACGTCGGGTTCATCCGATCGCCTGGAATCACGATATCAATTCCAGAACATCACTACGCTCCTGTCCGGCAAACACTCGCTCAAGTTTGGTGTAGACTTTCAACACATCAAATCGGAGTTCATTGATCTCGCGGACACTACGGGCACCTATAACTTCGCAAGCGCCGGTGATTTTCTCGCCAACACTCCTTCGCGATTCCGGCAGACATTCAATACCAGTTCAACGCAGCTAAATCGTTACTCGAGTTTCTTTGTGCAGGATGAATGGCAAATCCTGCCTGAACTACTCTTGAGTTACGGGCTCCGATATGAACGTGAATCAATCATCGATGACTCAAACAATTTTGGGCCCCGATTTTCACTTGCTTACAATCCGCTCGCTTCCGGAAAGCTTGTATTCCGACTTGGTGGGGGCATTTTCTATAACCGAGCACTTCTGCGCACTATCGACGACTTCACACTCGGTAAACAGCAACTGTTCTTTGACACCAACAATCTGCGAGATCCCTTCGCTGGCAAGATCATGAACACGGAACAACGTCGCGCCTTTATTGCCACGAACCTGCGCTTTCCCGAAACCCTGACTGCTTCGTCAGCATTGATGAAAGAGTTCGGCGTTTTGAACAAGGCCTTCTCCCGCCGCCTCGATAATGCGCTACGCATTCCGGAGAGTTATCAACTCAACATCGGAGTCGAACGTGATTTGGGCCAAGGTTTCTTGCTCGAAGCTAATCTGACCGCTACGCGCGGTATTCATCTTTGGCGCGAGTTCAACGTCAATGCGCCTCGCCTGCCGAGTTCGTACTTGAACTTTACTTCCTATCTTGCTTCTCGCGACTTCGCGAATTTCCGTAACACGAGTTCGGGCAATCGCCCGATCTACAACGCCTCAAACGCAGGAGAACTTGTCAGATTTCTTTTCCAAACGACAAATAACGCAAACACCGTGAGTCGCATCGTCGAATTTGGTGTTCCCGTCTCAATCATCAACCTCAATAGTCCGACGTCCTCGACAGCGCTGGAGGCGGCGCTCTCTGCGCTAAACAATCTAAGACCAGATCCGACGAGCAATGAAATTGAGCAGCTGATCTCCGCCGGCAACAGTTTCTACAGAGGTCTTACGTTGGAACTAAGACGTCGCTTTGGCTCGGGCGTTTCCTTTCGTGCGGGTTATACGTTTTCGAAACTGATTGACGACGGAGTCGTCAATACTTCCGATGCGCTCACTCCCGGCGACTTCCGAGCCGAACGAGCACGGAGCCTGCTGGATCGAAGACATCGTTTTGTTCTGTCTGGTTCCGCAAAGTTGCCGCGTGTCTTGGGCTCTCTAGACCTCGGCAGTATTTGGAGAGTTACTTCTGGCGCTCCTTTCAATATTTCAATCGGTGGAACCGATCGCAATCTGGACGACGTGGGAAACGATCGGCCGAACTTCTCTGGAGACACGCGTAAGCTTCTTTGGAGATCGCCAGGATCTTTCCCGGACCCTGTCTTAGTGGCTGCGTTTTCTTTGCCGCCGATTGGTCAATCAGGAAACTTGCCTCGCAACGCTGGACATGGTCCTGGTCAATTTATGCTGGACTTGAACGTCACCAGAGAGTTTCGACTTCGTGAGCACCTGGCGTTGCGGCTGGTCACAGAGTTTGACAACGTGCTCAACAAGACGGTGTTCAGCTTCGGGTCAGAATTCGTGAACTTCAACGCGCTCTCACCCACAGCTACTGAGGAACAGCGAAAGGCTTTCACGGATTCATTTCTCTTGGCGACCCGAACCATGCGCCCGCGTCAAATTCGAGTTGGCTTGAAGTTCGAGTTTTAAAAGTCCGACGAACTTTAGTTTGTCGTGCGTGGCCCAAGGAAAAGATCGGGGAAAGAGCATCATGGGACATCTTGATTACACAGAGTTTGCTCGGCGCCAGCGACCTCATATTCACCCAATAGGTGCCGAACTGTTTTTGACGTACAGACTCGCTGGGACGATTCCGAAAGAGACTCTTCGATTCTATAAGGCAAGAGGGGAATGGTTACGCAATGAAGTTCGGCGAATCACGACGCTAAACTCTGACTCCAACAATTCCCTCAATGAGCAGCAACTTGATCGTCTGGAGGTATTTGAACGTCAATGGTTCCTAAAGTTCGAAGAAATACTTCACAAGAGTGAGTTCGGACCATCCTGGCTTAAGCAAGACAACATAGCAAAGACCCTTGCAGACGGTCTTCACGCTCTTGACGGTGATGCATATCTTTTGGATGCCTACTCAATCATGTCAAACCACGTGCACACTATTTTCAAGCCGTTGCTTTCAGCCGACGAGTTGATCGAAACATCTGATCCAAATGGCGGCTTGGTAGTTGATAGTGCACATCCAAGTCTAGCTCGAATCATGCAAAGCCTTAAGGGGCGAAGCGCGTATGAGTGCAACAAAATACTTGAACGCCGGGGACAGTTTTGGGAGCACGAGAACTTTGACCGAGTGATTAGACCGGGCAAGTTCGATTCAACGATCAGATATGTACTCAACAACCCTGTTAGGGCAGGTTTAGTGGACTCTTGGCGGAATTGGCAGTGGAACTACTTAAGGAAGGACATTGCAATGGATTTTTAGATGATGACGATCAATGCTCCTTGCCTACACGGTAATTCATTGGCAACAACGACAAACTAAAGTTCGTCGGACATTTGAAGGAGGGCTACTACTGAACTTTGGTGTGAAGCCAGAGTTTAAGAGGTTGGTCTTCGATAATCAGCGCAAAGCAGAACGTCTACCTGTTACCTGTTACGAGTAATAACAGCGTCAGTGCTTAAGGTCGCTTGCTTTTCGCGACCTAACATTGGCGTAGCAGCTGAAGTCTTCTTATCTGCGCCATCTGCGTTTATCTGTGGCCTACCTGTGGCTCGTTCACAACGGGCTCGTGAGCGTTCGATTCGTCTTTTCATCCAGCGGTTCATGGTCGTTAACCTTCCAATGTACTTTCGATGTATCGCTATCCCTAAACTGTTGGACCGGAGTAGCGACACCAGCTCAATTCTTCGCACCTGGTGTGCCAGCCAGTCCCCCGAGCGCCAACTACCCGATTTTCCTGCCTTTGCTTACTTGTTAACGCGCAACCAGCAGTAAAAAAGGGTCATTTCGACTTGGAAAATCTGGACAAATACGACACCCCGGATTCACCCATAGTCTTCCGACACACGATATCGTTGGCGAGGGACTCCAAATCGAGTCGCGCACACGCACAAAGTAGATACGACGATTGGCGCAAAAACGTTGTGCTAAACTCCGCTAGTCTTGAGGATTTAGCGAAAGATGGTGATGAACGACTCTGAGCACGTAAACGAAACCGAGGCTGCGCTCCTCGACGCCGAGCTGTTTATGAAATACAAGGCGCCAGAGAAGGCCATCAAACGCCTCCGGACGGCCCTCGAACGAAACGGACGCTCGGTTCCATTGCGCGAACGCCTTCGCGAAATCTGTGCTCAAAAACATCCCGACGAAGCCGCACGCCAATGCCTGGCCCTCGCCAGTCTTTATATTGATCGGGAAGACTTCGACACTGCTCATGACCGGCTACTCGAAGCCAAACAACTGGACGAGCGCATCAATATCGCAAAGGGTCTGGAGGCTATCCGCCGCGCCCGACGTCCTGACCTCAAGCCTGTCCCGGCGCCGGAACCAGAGTTTGCTCAGAAACACTTTACCCTGGCTGGGGATCTGGCCGCCGTTAGCGTGTTTGACGCAATTCAAATTATCGAGAACACAAAGTTGAACGGTGTGCTGACGCTAAACGGTAAGAATGTAGACGGACGCGTGCTATTCAACGATGGAAGAATCGTAGACGCAGAATGTGGGAAGGAGGCAGGAGAGAAGGGTTTCCTGCATGTCGTCGAGATCAACTCCGGCACTTTTGAGTTTCAGAAAACCGGACAGCAATATCCGATCAAGATTCAGGCCTTGAGCAATACCAACCTCATCCTCGACACGTTGAGGATGATTGATGAGAAAAAGCAGTAAGGATTGGGTCAAGGTTAGTGGTGGTATAGGTCCTATAGGTCCTATACGTCGAATAGGTCCTATCTTCAATCGATCAGCACTCTCGCCTGCAACGCCTCCGCTTTTTCAATCGCGGTCAGGAGTCTGAGAAATTGATTGTAGTTTCGGCTGCGCGCGGTCAGCCTCGTCAATTCGGATTGGCTCAGCTCATTCCTTAACACCAAATCCAGAAAGTCGTAATAATCAGGCACCGCGGCAAATGGCAACTCACGGGTGTAACTAGTCACAGAACTGTCTTCCGACCGAAAGCCCGCAAGTAAGTCGAAAATGTTATCGGTGGTCAACCGGCTAGCTTCCCGGGTCAAAGAAATAGGTACTCGCAATTCAAAAAAGCGCAGTCCCTGATCGGTTACGACTCGACGAAGTTCCTTTGTTGCTTCACCATCAAACGGCGATTCGGGATCGACGAGTATGCGAAGCAGCCGTGGCTGATCATCCGGATCGAGTGTGTCGAGCGAAAGTTGAACGCGATCAGCGAGAAACTTCTCAAACTGCGCTTCAATCGGATAATTAATCCTTCCAAGGCAACCGACGGCCTCGCCCTCTCCGGCCTTGTCGGATGGCAGAGCTGCCTGACAACGAGAACAGATGGAGGTCGCCTGCTGCATCGCATCGATTTCAGAACGAGCGTCCTCAACCCATTTGAGTGCATCGAATGACGGGATTCCAGTATCGCCCGTAGTCAGTCTGGCGTGAAGACTACTTAAGCGACCCCACTCGCGGAGATGTTTTTCAGAATAGCTTGCACGAAGCGGACAGGAATACTGAAGCGCAAATTCAAGAGACATAGGTCAAGTATAGTTTGCTACTCACAAATAGGTCGAATACGTCTTATAGGTCCTATATTCTCGACGGGGCCGAACCTGAATCGCTATGTTAAGCTTTCACTACCTCCGGAAAGGAAATATCTATGGCAGTCAGCCAGGAACTTCTAGAAATACTCGCTTGTCCCGCGTGTAAGGCTAACGTCGAACTCAAACCCGACGGCAAAGCATTGAAATGCGTCGAATGTAAACGTGTCTACCCAATTCGTGACGATATTCCCGTAATGCTAATTGACGAAGCCACTATTGAAGAGTGAGCCGAAATGAACCGTTTGCGCGACATTGTGGTGGCCTCCCCAAAATTGCGGGGAGTAGAAACGCAAGCGCGGTCCGAATCGCAAAGCATTGATGCACCTCAGCCGCTCGCACCTGCTCGTTGGGATTGGTCGCAGGTTCGCAAAGTTCTATTGGTTCGCTTACGTTCAATCGGCGATACGGTTCTGGCAACGTCCGCAGTCAATGCTTTAAGACGATTCTTGCCTGATGCACAGATCGATATTCTGGTTGAAGACTGGGTTGCGCCAGTGCTCGCCGAGCATCCAGGTCTCAGCAGAGTGATCAGGCTTGAAAGAAATAGCCTCGCCGCCCGCGCTCGCATTGCACGTGAGATTCGAGTATCTGGTTACGAAGTCGTCTATAACCTTCACGGAGGAACTACTGCGACATTTCTGACCCGCGCTTCGGGCGCGCGCCACCGAGTCGGTTACGGAAGTTATCAATACGCAAAGCTACACAATCATCAAGCACCGTCTGCATCGTTCTTGTGGGGCCAGGAGGAGACACACTCGGTTGAGCAACAGCTCGCTTTGTTGGGTTGGACGGGAGTGCCGGTAACAGATCGACCAGCAACGCAGCTCGCGATCCCAGAGAGTGCCGCTTTTGTGATTGAGGAACGTCTCAGAGATGCGAAGCTTGAAGGAAAGCGATTGGCTCTGATTCATCCGGCAGCCGCATTCGCAACCAAACAATGGGCACCTGAGAATTTCGCTCGCGTCATTGAACACCTGGAGAGGGCTGGTTTTTCCAGTGTAGCGATTGTGGGACCAGGCCAGGACAAAGTGCTTGATGAGTTGCAAAATAATTGTTCTGCGCCAATAACTACATTCAACTTGTCGCTGCCTGAAGTCTCCGCGCTCGCCTCGCGCGCGAAATTGTTCGTTGGCAACGACAGTGGCATAGCTCACATGGCAGCGGCAGTTGGCACACCGTCAGTTGTCATTTTTGGTTCATCAAACATTGCGCACTGGCGTCCATGGAGTCGTGCTGAGTCAGAAGTTGTATTTGAAGAGATGCCCTGCCAGCCTTGTCATGGTTATTTCTGTGAACAGTTTGAACAGCCCGAGTGTATTCTGCGCGTGCCGGTGAACAGAGTCGTCGCAGCAATTGAGAGGGTCTTGATAAAAAGATGAAACTCGAAATAGAACAAGTAAGGAAGGGCGGTTTTCCTCCGCGTTGAGAGCAACCGCAGAGAAAGACTGTTCAATACATAGTTGAAATGCACCAATTATCCCCTAATCGAGTTGACGAAATCCTCTCCGCCCTTCGGGATCGAAAGATCGTCGTTTTAGGCGATGTGATGCTCGACGAATTTGTCTGGGGCGACGTGACGCGCATCTCTCCTGAAGCTCCTGTACCTGTCGTCGATGTTCGCAGAGAGTCGATTCACCTTGGCGGTGCAGCGAACGTTCTTGCGAATCTCATTAGTCTTGGCGCTAGGAGTGTGGTCGTTGGAGTAATTGGAGATGACGGTGCTGGCAGACGATTGCGTGACAATTTAAACTCACTTGGTTCAGGTTTTGACGGTCTAATCACCGATAACTCTCGACCTTCAACCTTGAAAACTCGCATCATTGCTCATAATCAACTCGTTGTACGCACTGATCGTGAACGCCGCAATCCGGTGGGCCATGAAGTAGAGGAACAAATCATTTCACGCGTCAAAACCGAACTGACAAGTGCTCATGCTTTGGTGGTCTCTGATTACGATAAAGGAACGATTACACCCCGTGTTCTCGCAGAAGTTCTACCGTTCGCGTACGAGCATTTGCCCGTGCTGATCGATCCAAAGCTTCGCAACTTCAACTCCTATAAACCTGCCACACTGGTGACACCCAACCATCATGAGGCTTTGCGTATCGCTAACAGTGAAGACGATTCGAACAACGGCCTGCATGAAGCTGCAAAGTTGATCCGGAATCGGCTTAAGTGTGATGCTGTACTCATCACCTGCGGAGATCGAGGAATGATGCTGCTCGGAAGTGACGACCAGCCGAATTACGTGGCGACCGCGGCCCGTGAGGTTTACGATGTCACCGGCGCTGGCGATACTGTAATTGCGACTCTTGCCTGTGGACTCGCCGTAGGCGCTAGCATGATTGAATCTGCCACCCTTGCGAATCAGGCTGCGGGTATCGTGGTTGGCAAAGTAGGAACTGCAACAGCGAGTGCGAACGAACTGCGGGCGGCGTTTTAGTGTCCGATATGCGTCTGTCTTGTCGTGTGGTGCCATTCAAGCTACTGCGGATCTATCCGATGAATCTCGATCGGGCCTCGTCGGTTTGCGACACGACAAGCTAAAGCATATCGGACATCCCAGCACCTGATCCTGGCAGGGGTGAAAAGCAATGATCGGCAAGACCCTCCGCAACTATCGCATAACGGACAAGCTCGGCGTTGGTGGACAGGGAGCTGTCTACAAAGCAACCGACCTAAAGCTGGGCCGAACTGTAGTTATCAAAGTCTTACCCCCGGAATTGACCTCAAAAGAAGCCAATCTCAAGCGGTTTGAGCGCGAAGCTCGACTCGCATCGTCACTCGACCATCCCAACATCTGCACCATTTTTGACCTCGACGAGCTTGATGGCGTTCATTTCATTGCGATGCAACACGTCGAAGGAAAGAATGTTCGACAACTAGTTGGTGGTCGTCCGCTGGAATTGAAAACCGCGCTCCTGATTGGCGTGCAGGTAGCTGACGCTTTGGCGGTCGCGCACAGCAGGGGAATCATTCATCGCGACATTAAATCGGGAAACGTAATGGTCACCCCGAGTGGGCAAGCGAAGGTTCTTGACTTTGGTCTCGCAAAACTTCTGGATGACCACGAAGCGGCACATACCGGGATCCATCACACGGAGCTTACGGAAATCGGTATCCCGTATGGCACTGCCACCTACGCCGCTCCCGAACAAGCTCGAGGCGATCGTGTCGATAAAAGAGCGGACGTTTTTTCTACCGGTGTATTGCTTTATGAAATGCTAACCGGCACGTGGCCGTTTCGGGGCAAGACAACAATCGATGTCAGACATGCCGTGCTCCACGACGCGGCACGCCCCATAGCTGAGTTGCGCGGCAGTCCGATTCCGCCACGCCTCCAACAGATCATCGATCGCGCGCTGCAAAAGGAACCAAAAGATCGTTTTCAAAACATGGATGACTTCCGGAACGAGTTGCGCCAGGTTCTCCAGGAGCTCGATACGACTTACGCTGGCTCACAAGGTGTCATCCCTGAACCACCAAAACATCTTCCGGTATCAAATCCAGTGTCGCGAGCAATGCGTTGGCTCCGAGCCATTACCAGAACCGATGCGACTTCGTCGCCGAATGTCACCACGGCTTCGAGACATATGGATGAGACTCCGCAGACAACAGTGGCGGATCGCGACAAGAAGAGTTTGGCAATTCTTCCATTTCGAAATCTAAGTAACGACGCCTCCAAGAGTTTTTATGAGTTCTCTCTGGCAGACGCAGTAATCACCGAATTAGCACGAATAAGATCATTGGTTGTTCGGCCGTCGTCGGTGATTGCAAAGTATCAGGGCCAACTGAACGATCCTCGCGAGGTGGGACATGAACTGAGCGTGAACGCTGTTCTGACCGCAGGCTTCATTCACTCCGGCGAAGCATTCCGAGTTACCGCGCAACTCCTCGACGTAAATTCAGGAGAAATTCTTTGGAGCGATCGTATCGACACTGCGGCGTCTGACATCATCGCTCTGCAGGACACAATTGCGCAGCGCATTGTCGAAGGACTTCGACTTGAATTAAGCCCGTCCGAGCAAGTAGGGACAGGTAAGGCTTCGACGAGGAATCCGGCCGCTTATGAGGAGTATTTACGCGGCCGCGACTTCTTTGGTCGTTTCATCTTTCGCACTCTGTCCGCTGAAGACTGTGCCGAAGCTATTCAGCATTTCGAAAGAGCAATCGAGCTCGATTCGAATTTTGCGCTGGCATACGACGGGCTCGGCGCTTGTTACGTTAACCGTGTCTTCAAGGGGTTCGGCGGCTCAGAAGACTACGAACGAGCTGAAGAGGCATTTGGCAAAGCACTCGCAATTGACGGCAACATTTTCGAAGCTCGGATGTTGATGGTCTTCGTCTATCTATGGCGTGGCCAGAAACAAAAAGCGCGCGAAGAGATAAATCGAACCCGTAGAGAAGCGCCGAATGAAGCGGTGGTCTACTTTGTCAAGGCCCTTTTGCATCGGCTCGATGGTGAGTACAACCGAGCGCTTCGAAGTTATGATCGGCTGGTGAGATTAGATCCGGCTGCGCACGTTGTGGCGAGTTATAGCCGAGCACTTGTTTACATGTACATGGGTCGTTTCGAGGATGCGTTCAAGCAACTCGACAATGCAGAAGATCCAGACAACGCACTTGTGCAAACGTTTCGAGCCCTGGCTTTGTATTACACAGGCCAGACAGACGCGGCAGCTGATCTAATGCGACAAGTGGTCATTGATCATCCAAACATGCATGGGATACGTCCATTCATGGCCATGTTCTTAAGTGTCCAGGGAAAACACGAAGAAGCATTGGCGCAATTGAGTGATGATGTGAAAAGAAATGGCGAAGTAGATGCTGACATTGCTTACTCTATCGGTTCAGTGTACGCGCTGGAAGGAATTGCGAGTGAAGCGTTCTCGTGGCTGGAACGGTCGATTGCTTTGGGAAACGAGAATCGGCGCTGCTTCGAGTCCGATCCGAACTGGAATGCGCTGCGGAGTGATCCGCGGTTTGGGGAGTTGATGCAACGAGTAGACGGCGCGAAAACCGCGGCAGCTGGGCAGGACCAGGACTGAGGAATGAAGTCAGTACCACCTCGCGGTAACGGGTGGGTACGCAGTTTGTTATTCGGTTGGCTTGAGACTGCGTACCCACCCGCTACCGCGAGGTGGTACTGACTTCATCCAAGCAGTTCGAGAAGAAACTCACTTCGCAAAATTATCTTGATGAAGACTCCGAAATCACAATTGAGTGTCTCGCTTATTCTGGTTCTGCTGTGCCTGTTAACTCCTCCTGTCAGGGTAGCTTCAGCAGCACAACGAGAACGACAAGTACAAACTCCAGCGACTCCGCAAACGACCGCTTCACCGTCCCCCACTCCCGTTGCGAGTCCACAATCTTCACCAGCACCTTCGTTAAAAGTCGAACCGACGAAGAGTCTTGCCGAGTTGCGATCTCGCATTTCAGACATACTCGCCCGGCCTGATTTGTCTTCGGCGATGGTTGGAATCAAAGTTTCTTCACTCGAGACTGGCCAGGTCCTGTTTGAAGAAAACGCAAATAAACTCCTGCGGCCCGCTTCAAACATGAAGCTCTATACGGTTGCGGCTGCGCTCGATCGCCTTTCGCCGGACTACCGCTTCACAACTTCAGTCTATGCTCCAACGCGTCCTGATTCCTCCGGCACGATCAAAGGTGATTTAACGATCTACGGCCGGGGCGATCCCTCGATCGCAGCACGCTTCAACAATGGCGACTATTTCAAAGCAATCAATGAACTCGCATCGCGAATCGTCTCTGCAGGCGTGAAGCGCGTCGAAGGCGATCTGATTGGTGACGAGAGTTATTTTGTGGGGCCGCAATATGGATCGGGATGGGAATGGGAAGACTTGACCTGGTACTACGGCGCTGAAGTTACTCCTCTAACGGTTAACGACAACGCTCTCGATCTCTTTATAAAACCTGGGCCAGACATCGGAAAGCCGGCACTAATCACTACCGGTCCACCGGATCCTTTGCTGACGATCGTCAACAAAGTGACAACCTCAGCAAAAGGAACTCGCCGTCAAATTTCAATCTTCCGCGACCTTGGCGAAGATGTCGTTACGATCGAAGGAACAATCTCGATCGATGATCGCGGCTATACCGGCGGCATCGGTATTTCGCATCCGGCCATGTTGCTCGTGTATCTCCTGCGATCGTCCCTGGCCCAGCGCGGGGTGATAATAACTGGCCGCTCAAGAACGATTGATTCAAGATCTACGACGTCGGCACTGAGTCAGTCGCAATTGCTGGCATCGACAAATGGGAACAGTATCAGTCAAACTCCGCCTGTTGAGATTGCAACGCTACAGTCGCCGCCGTTTAGTGTGATTGCCTCCCAAACGCTTAAGCCGAGTCAGAATCTCTACACTGAACTGATCCTCCGGACTTTAGGAAAGGTCGCTCCCACACCGTCCGTCAATCCTTCGACGTCAACCACAGGTCAAACCAGCGAAGACCTCGGTCTGCAAACGGTCACAGCATTCTTGAAAGAGGCCGGCGTTCGCCCCGACGCGCTCGTGCTTAGTGATGGCTCAGGTCTTTCTCGCAATGACATGATCACTGCTGAAGCATCTGTGCAATTGTTGACATACATGTTTCGTCATCGCTACGCAGATACATTTCGCTCTGCTCTGCCAATTGCCGGAGTTGACGGAACCTTGCGAAATCGGTTGAAGAATACCCCCGCTGAAAACAACCTGCGCGCTAAGACTGGTTCGCTTAGTTCGGCTGCCAGTCTCGCGGGCTATGTCACGACAGCCGCCGGGGAGAAGCTCGCATTCTCGATCATGGTCAACAACTATCCTGATGGAGTAGAACCCAGGATCGTTTGTATAGATCCGATTGCGGTGCTGCTGGCGTCGTTTAGCGGCAGATCGAATTGAAATGTCCGACGAGCTTTATAGTTTGTCGTGGCACGACCAACCAGTCCCTGACAGAATTCGCGCGAGATGGATTAAAAGTCAAAGGTTGCAGGAAACTGAATAACTCGGTCGGGTCTTTTTATCGCGTCACGACAAACTAAAGTTCATCGGACATGCCACCGCCATTTACCAAATTCCACGGTCTTGGAAATGATTACATCGTACTCAAGTCGGAGGACCTGAGTGCTGTCACTGACCTCGGCGAGTTTGCAAAACGCATATGTAATCGTAATTACGGTGCTGGATCCGATGGCATTGCAATCGTCGGTGAGCCGGCAAATAGTCACGCAGATTTCAACGTTCGCATTTTTAACCCCGATGGAAGTGAGGCAGGCTTGTCGGGCAACGGAACTCGATGCGCAGCTGCCTATCTCTATTACTACGGTCTGTGGAGCGCAGACGAATTGATCCTGAGTACCCGGACGGGGTTGAAGCGCTATTTCCCCCGCATGCAGGATCCGAGTGGCAAATATATTTTCGAATCAGAACTCGGACAGCCGAAACTTGATCCACCTTCAATTCCGATCAAGATCGAGGTTCCTCTCGAAAGAGTCGTCGGCTATCAACTGTCCGTTGGTGAAGAAAAGTTTCCGATAACTGCGATGCAAATCGGAAATCCAATCACCTGCATCTTCGTTGCTAACTTTGACGAACTCGATTGGCGACGCATCGGTAAGGCTATCGAGAATCATCCGCAGTTTCCTGATCGAACAAACGTCGTCTTTGTCCGAACGATCAATCGCCAACTTATAGAGCTGCGAATCTGGGAACGCGGAGTTGGAGAAACTTCGGCTTCGGGCACTTGTTCCTGCGGCGGTGCGGTGGCGGCCATTGTGAACGACAAAGCCGACCGAGACGTTCGAGTGTTGATGGAAGGCGGTGAGGTTAAGATCAGCTGGCGGCCGGACAACGAAGTTGTGATTACCGCCAGCGCTGAAGTAGTCTATAGCGCCGAGTGGTTGGCTGGAATTTGAAGATTGCGAACAACGACATCGAGATGAAACTTGAAAAGAACAAGTAGGGAACCCTCGCTACTTTTTCTTTCGAACCGACCGCCTCCTTCGTCCCCCCATGAACTCTTCCCAACCATTTAACCTTACGTTTGTTCTGGCACTCTCGCTAACAGTATGTCTGCTGTCTGGCTGCGGCGGGAAAATAGTTAAAGAAACCGAGGCAAAGCCGATTGCCCCACCACCAAAACCGCCTCCGTCAGTTCCAATGTGGCTGGGCAATCCTGCTCGAAACTTCTTTGGTACCGGGCCCTGGTCAAGCAAACCGCTGGAGATTGTTTGGCAGTTCGAAACCAAGGCAATCGCCGGCCGCCTTCATAAAGACCCCTGGGGTGGAACGAGCTGGCCTGGCCAACCTTCGATTGAAGATGATCGTGTTTACTTTCCATCTGCTGATGGAAATTTGTACTGCCTTAACTCGAAAACGGGGGAGTTAATCTGGAAATACCAGACTCTGGATAGTCTGAAAGCAACGCCGCTGATCGCGAGCGATCGCCTTATCGCCAGCGGATTGGATCACTGGATTTACTGCATCCGAAAGAGCGACGGACAGTTGCTCTGGAAATACCAAACTGGCTTTGAAGTTGATGGCGGCTCGAGTGTGGTTGATGGGCGCGTTTACGTCGGCGGAGAGGATCATTTCTTCTACTCTTTTAATCTTGCGGACGGTGCACTGATTTATAAAACTGAGCGTCTCGGTTCAATGGAAGGCAGCTCTACGGTTGTCGATGGAAGAATTTACGTCAGCACTGAGCAAGGCGAACTCTTTTGTTTGAACCTTGCTGACGGATCAACTATTTGGAAATCGCGCATCGGCGCGGATTCTGATTCTACTCCAGCTGTAGCAAATGGCTTTGTGTACACAGCCGCGGAAAATGGATTCGTTTATGGCTTCCGACAAGCGAACGGAGAACTTGTTTGGAAGTTTCGCACAGAAGGTTTGAGCAATGGCATCTGGGCAAGTCCCGTCGCTGTTGACGGCAAAGTCTATATTGGCTCGAGTAACCATTATCTTTATTGTTTGACTGGCGATAAAGGTGAAGTGGTTTGGCGTTTCCGGGCAAGAGGACCCATCTGGGGAACATCGCCCGTGGTCGATGGCAGAATTGTTTTCGCCGACAAGGCAGGTTGGATACACACTGTTGACGCCGCAAGTGGTCAGGGGATCAGCGAACTCAAGATTGGTGATAATATCAATGCAACGCCTGCGATCTTGAACGGGCGAATTTATATCGGCGCATTCAACGGAAAGCTTTACTGCTTGAAATAGCTTGTTAGTTTATCTGGTCGACAACACTATCGACGGTCAGGGGGCAAGCCCACGTGAAGTCAGGGCCGTGCTTGGCCGTCTCATTCCGGAACTCGAAATCCTCATCGAACCATTTCACAGCGTCTCGCTCGAACGAGTCCGGTCATTGAAGCCGTCGCATATCATTCTGAGTGGACAGAGTCATCCCTGGGAAATGTACACGCCTGAATCTTTGGCCGGTGTCTTTTCCGTCATCAAACAAGCGAGTCAACCTATCCTTGGATTATGTGGCGGTCATCAACAGATCGCTTTGGCATACGGCGCCAAAGTCGGATTGATGGGACGAGTGGAACCGGGTGAAGGTTATGAAGGCGCGAAACGTGAACGCGGTTTTCTTCCAGTCACAAATACCGGCGAAGGACTTTTCAAAAATCTTCCTTCAGAGATTGTCGTTTGGCACAACCACTGTGACGAAGTCAAAGAAGTTCCCGATGGATTTCGGGTAACTGCTTCGAATGAAACGTGCCCAATTCAAGCTATGCAGCAAAAGGGTCGGCGACTTTATGGAATACAGTTTCACGCGGAATTGTTCAATGAAGATCACCCGGAAGGTAGGAAAGTAGTAGAAAACTTTCTAAGTCTATGATCGTGCAAATTGACCTCTGTCGATGTGACTGTATTGATTTTTCTTAACTTTCAATATTTCAGCACTTACCTGTAAACGTCCATTTTTCTTCACGGAAATCACTCCTTTTAGCACTTTGTATCTATCGAAACTGTGTGCTAGGTTGCGAATGAAATCGCGATCGTTAAACGCGCTTTTTCGTTTTATTATTCCAAAATCTTTCAGCGCACCGCATCAAGGATGCAAGCCCCCAACCTCGGCTGACGTCATTCAGACTCCTTAGAGCCAGGGGACGAGTCATAGGAAAGAACGGACTCGCGCAGGACGCTGAAAGGTAGAAGTAAACTTCGGACAGGAGACCCGAATTGAAAGTTACATCTATCTTCAGAAGTGGTGCGATCCTTTGCACTGCACTTTTGACTTCCTTTTTGATCTTTTCAGCACGTTCGTCTTCAGCAGAACCAATCATCTCTCAAACTCAGCAACAGATTAAGGCTGAAATTGTTTCGGCCGCATCCACAGAGATAAACAAAGGTAGCTTAGGAGAGGTTACTGCATCGCAAATCGCCGAGCCTTCGTTCGTCGCACCCGCAACAGCTTATGTTGCAACCGCGTATAGTTTGCGAGGACGTACCGCAAGTGGGCGTCCAGTAAGCAAAGGATTGATTGCAGCTGACCCAAGAATTCTACCCCTGGGCTCACGAGTCAAACTCGAAGCTGGAAACTACAGCGGCGAGTATCTGGTCGCGGATACAGGTGGAGCAGTTCGCGGACGTCATATCGACATCTGGACGCCAACTTCACGCGAGGCAATGAGGTTCGGTCGTCGCGCCATCAAGCTAACGGTTTTGAGTTGGGGTGGTAAACGCAAACCAACTGCGTTAGCGAAAACAACCCGATAAGGGATTCTCAAATCAAATATTGAAAGGCAAAGGTTAAGGACCTTTGCCTTTTTTGTTTGTCTTTGGAGTGGGACGGCCTGCCGTCGCTTTATCATAAGAGGACCTTGAACCAAGGTAGCGGTGTAACAAAGCGCCGGCAGGCCGTCGCACTCCAAAGCGTGTTAAGATTCGGACATCCGTAATCAATCCAGTTTTCATAGAGGTCTCGGCCGCAATGTCTACGCCTTCCAGTCTTAATCTGAGTAGCCAACAGATTCCCATCGCTGAACCGCTGGTTGAGGTTCGCAGAGGCGCAATTACAGAATCCAGGCACAGAGGACACATAACGGCTGTGGAACCGGATGGCACAATTGTGTCTTATCTGGGTGCGCCCGAAACGGTGACTTTTTTGAGATCATCCGCAAAGCCGTTTCAAGCCTTGCCTCTCGTCGTTTCAGGTGCGGCGGATCATTTCGGTTTCACAGATGAGGAAGTTGCATTGGCTTGCGCATCACACAATGGCGAATCAATTCACACAAAAATTGTGGCCTCGATGTTGAAAAAAATCGGACTCGGTCCCGAGGCGCTAAAGTGCGGCGTGCATGAACCCTACAGTCCGACGGCAGCAGCCCATTTGAGAGCCAGTGGTGAATCGCCAAATGCGCTTCACAACAACTGCTCAGGAAAGCACGCCGGCATGCTTGCAGTCGCTAAACACCTCGGTGCGCCCCTCGAAACCTATAACTTGTCTGAGAATCCCGTGCAGTTGGCGGTCGGACACGCCATATCTCAGTTTTCAGGCATAGCCGTTGAGGATTTGGCTGTCGGAATTGATGGTTGTGGCGTTCCGGTGTTTGGGATAACCATAAAAGCAATGGCGCTCGCGTTTGCTCGGCTAATCTCTCCGCCAAACGATTTTGATAAACCTACTCGCGATGGCTGCGCTCGGATCGTCAGGGTGATGACTACTTACCCGGAGTTAATTGGAGGCACAACAGATCGGCTGGATACCGAAATCATGAGAGCTGCGCCGGGACGTATAGTCTCGAAGGTTGGCGCAGAAGGCGTGTACGCGGCAGGTATTCTTCCATCTGAACGTTGGACGCGCGGCTTAGGTCTCGCACTCAAGATTGAAGATGGCGATGATCATCGTGCCCGTCCAACAGTCGTGATCGAGGTGCTCCGGCAGCTCGACGTGCTGCCTGATGAATCGTTAGATGCGGTCGCTCGTTATGCCTTTTTCCCAGTGAAGAATCGCCCGGGAGACATTGTCGGCGAGATACGGGCATCGTTTAAGTTGCGCGCTCCTGTGTCCGACAAACTTTAGTTTGTCGTGTGATTCCAATACGAATCATTATTGCGTTGCTGTTAGGGCAAACGAGTCCTCGAGAAATAAGCGGGCCTATTTTGGATCACACGACAAACTAAAGTTCATCGAACATTCAAGTGCAAACCGCAAACGACAACCTGTCGCCGCCACTACAACGTCTCTCAACCGGCGAAGTAGACCTCGACTCCGTTCCAGACGTAATTGAGTGGTTTCTCAACTACGATCAGCGAGTCGCAGTTATCCGGCACCCTTCTGTCGAGGAAGTCTTCCAATGGAAACAGAAGCATGCGCGAAACGAGGGAGACCAGGTGTTCCAATTCAATCGCGCTGAAGACAGACTTGCCATCGGCATAATTCAGGCGCTCGCCGACAATCCCGGTGAACGTGAACTCCATTCCTGGATCGGCCAGTTGCTGAATGCACTGGAAACTGCTTCTAAAGCCACCGAGCTGGCGGCAGATTCCTATCAACTCGATTTGAAGAGTGGTGGTTCGATCGTCGAGCAGGCCGATAAGATTCCATTTCAGCGTGGCAGAAATGATTTTCTGATCAACTGCTGGATTGAATCGCTCTGTACCGCAGAGGCTCGAGTGCTTGGCTGGTTATACAAAGAACTCTACGGACGTCCGTTCGCTCCTTGATTTGCCATGACTCCCGAACTGCGATCGCTGTTTCCAATTACAAACCGAGCCATCTACCTGAATCACGCTGCTGTTTCACCACTACCAACTCCAACCGTTGAAGCCATTGAGTCACAACTAAGAGACGTCCGCGACAACGGCTCCATAAACTTTCGAAACTGGATTGCCGTCAAGGAACGTGCTCGGTCTCTTCTCGCTGAACTACTTGGCGCTCGACCTGAACAAGTCGCATTCATGCGAAATACTTCAGACAGCCTTTCTACCGTTGCCAATGGCCTCGATTGGCAGACCGGTCAGAACGTAGTGACATTCCGCGGGGAGTTTCCTGCCAATATCTATCCCTGGCTCAGACTTCGGGACACTTTCGGCGTTGAAGTACGCATGTGCGAAGAACGTGACGGTCGCGTCGATATTGAGGAGCTGGAGAATTTAGTTGATGAGAATACTCGAGTGATTGCGATCAGCCACGTTCAATATGCGTCCGGATTTCGGTCAGACCTGGAGAGATTGGGTCGCATTGCTCGTAAGCGAGATGCGTTGCTTGTGGCTGACACCATCCAATCACTAGGCGTGTTACCGCTGAACGTAGAAGCCGAGTTGGTAGACGTCGCTGCTGGTGCGTCTCACAAGTGGTTACTCGGACCTGAAGGAGTTGGTTACTTGTACCTCTCCGATCGCGCCAGGGAGCGACTTCAACCGACCCTTGTTGGCTGGACTAGCGTTCCGAATCCAGAGGACTACAACAATTTTGACCAGGAGTGGAAAACCGGAACGCTTGCCTGGGAGACGGGGACGGGTGCTACTGCGTTGATACATGGCCTGAACACCAGTCTTGAGTTCTTGAAAGCCACCGGGATACAACGTATCGCGGCCTATTTGGAGACATTGACCGATGGGCTTTGCGAGAAGTTGAGCTCCCAAAACTACCGTGTCATCAGTGCACGTGACTTGGGTCAGAAATCACAAATCGTATGTATTCAACATCGCGGTGGAGTGTCCGCCATGAAGCTTTACTCGCAGTTGAAAAGTAACAACATCATCACTGCGCCTCGCGCCGACCGTCTTCGAATCGCCCCCCACTTTTACAACTCGTCTGCCGAGATCGATAAGTTGGTTTCAGCTCTACCATCATGATTTGAAATCGTTCGGTGGTACACTCGGTTTGTACTGTAAAAATACGAACAGCGAAGTGTAATTATCGTACATTCCTCACTTTTCCAAGGAATTCCCAAGGAAATCACTCGCCGCGTTCAATCGAAGAATTCCAGTCAACTTGGCACACTCATTGCCAAAGCCTAATCAGAACAAGAAGGGTAGATAAGGGTAAATCGGGTCAGGCTCAGAAAACTGCGGTGAGTGGAGGCTTTGGGGGAGGCATCCTCTCAGGATATAAAGCAGGCGTTTTACTCTTTTGGGGGAACAGAGTGACGTTTGTTACGCAGTTGAAGAGCAATAATAGCGGTGCTGCTGATTGACGTCTTGAAGGGGCTTGGGGGAGCCTCCCAGGAAAAATCAGCAGCCCGCATTTTTGATCTGATTTAATAAGAAAGCGCGGAAGACAGAAATGTCAGTCGCGCTTTTTTATTTGTCCGATATGCTTTAGCTTGTCGTGTGATCCCAAACACGAAATCTCGTATTCCGAGGCTCGCATCAATGAACGTTCGTGTTTGGGATCAGACGACAAGCTAAAGCATATCGGACATTTCAGTGTCCCGGTCCCAGGAGTCTTGCAGGGTCTGTCTGCGGCGTCATTTCGTCGAGGTTGAGCCGCAGCATACCCCCAGCGTCCGAATATGCTTCAAGCGCCGTTTGTTGCGCGCGGCGGCGGCTAAAGAGCAGAGCTCCAATCAGTCCACCCAACCCCAGGCAAGCAACCAGTGCAAATCCGGAGGCCTTCAAAACGGCGATGAACACGCCCAGGGTTGTTTCAACGTAGCGGCGCTCAGCGTCTTTCAGAATGTTTGGATTGTCGCCGAGCCATTGAACCACTTGCTCGTACTTCACCTGATCGATCAGTTGCTTAGCCGTCGCTTCGTCTGGAGCGTCAAAAACAAACACTGAGTAGTTGCCGACACGCCGATAACCAATTGGAGCCGGTTGTCCGAGTTTCCAGAGATCGTGAATCTTCGCGATGATGCGGTCATCATTGTCCTTCGCCAATTGAGGCGTATGGTACTCAACTACCAATACTTTGCCGGAACCACTATCCGCAAAGACCGCATCTGCATCTCCGCCGGTATCCAAAACGGACAAGACTGGCTGATTGGGAGCTAAATCTTGCAAGCTTGTAAAACGATTCAGAAACACAGCACGCTTCTGGTTTTCTTCCCAGTTCGGCAGATGCTTCACGAGCGGAGGTATTTCGCCTTCACCTTTATCAAAAAGGTCGCTGAGCGCGTGAGCCAATTCCTGGACACCAGACGAATCGTTAGAACGCGCAAAGATTCGGACCAGGTGAGTCCCTTTGAAGAACGTTAGCTCACTATCGGCCTTAAAACTTGCTGTGCCGTAGTTGCTATTGAGTTCAATATTCGGTTGGCGCGACCTTGCGAGCGAGGCTAAAGAGGTGAGCTCAGCGTACGCCTGACTGTCCTGTTGAAAGTGGCCAATTTGAACGAGAAACTTCTCGCGTCCGCGTGCATATTCGGCGTCGCCGTCGACGAAGCCTTCATTTCCTGTCGGCCTTGGAGAACTAACCCGCTGAAACGACCCAACTCGTGCTGGCAACAACTGGAGAAGGTCAGTCGCCGGCGTGTCGCCCAAAACATACGGCGAGGCCAAAACCATAAGAACAAACAACGTTGCGATTTTCAGGCAGCTCAAACCCTCAGACTCCAGACACCAAACGTTCGGTTTTAGTTAGAAACCGGAAGGGCTTTGATGTTCCCCAATGTACCTTGGAGTGCGGCGACCTGTCGCCGCTTTTGTTACCGCGAAACATCTCAAGAGCCAGCTGTAACAAAGTGGTGCCAGTTCACCGCACTCCAAATCAGTTTAATGCCAGCGTCTGAGTTCGCGCAAAAGCAGGTCTGCGTAGTGGCGAGGGCTGCCGATGTTATGCATAACAATAGTTCCTCCCACTTCACTCGCGTTGTCTACAATGATGTCTCCAAAACCCATCAAACGCTGCGGAATACTGGCTGAAACAGTAACGTCCTGAACTTTGCTAAGCGGTATATTCCGCGTCGTTCGCCCTATCAGTCCCATATCAATCTCGAGTTTTGAATCAGTTACTGTGTAACGAATCATGTTGCGTCTGATGTGGTAGTAAGCGGGAATCAGTAAGAGTGCAAAGGCCAGAAGTAAAGAGATGTAAAAAGGAGCGCCCAGGGAGGAGAGAAAAAACACGATCGCAATTCCGCCGAGTGCTGCGAGTACATAGCCGGCTTTGATAAAAATCATTGTAGGGCGCACGGTGAAAATCACGTGTTCCAAATCGTCGTCAGTAGCTCGTTGCATCGAGTTCGATTGGAGTCGCGCAATTCGAGTTGACTCAGGATCACTGGCAGCAGCGCCGCAGTTCGAACAGAACCGAACGCCGGGGGCAATGTAAGCACCACAACTGGAACAGGTCATCGGTTTCACTTCCTCCCTCAGGCTGGGCAGACGAATCATACTCAAAGCCCGGTAAATACAAAACGAGGCGGAGACCGTTCAGGTTTCCGCCTCGTTTGAGTTATAGGACCTATTCGACCTATAGGACCTATTTACTGACTCACGAGTTGCAATCTTCCGTCTGGCAACCTGGCCATGAAAACGCTGGGCTCATAAACGTTCAACGGCTTTGGATCCCTTTTCTGAACCTCCGCAACCTGGGCGCTGGTTAATTTGCTGGCGTGTGCCGCGGCCAGGGGATCTCGAATCAAACTGTAGCGCTGGCCGATGCGGCGGACGTATTCCTGAGTTTCGTTATAAGGAGGGATGTTATATCCATACTTCATAACAGCACCCTCGCCGGCGTTGTACCCAGCCAGAGCGAGATTCACATCCCCGCCAAACAAATCCAGCAGAAATCGCATGTAGCGAGCGCCACCCTCGATGTTCTGTTTAGGATCCCAAATGTTCGTTACGCCAAAGCGAATAGCGGTTGGAGGCATCAATTGCATAAGGCCGCGCGCGCCTTTGTAAGACACTGCGCGCGGTTTGAAACTCGATTCCTGGTGCATGATCGAGTAAAGCAACAGCGGATCTACTGAGTTGCGCTGTCCGGAATCGACGATGAAGCCGTCGACCTCCGAGTTTCCCGTCGTGAATCCACCCATTGAAGGATCGATTGCCTGACTCGTGAGATGAATGAGAGCGCCGGCGGGAGGCGTGTATTTGAAGTTCCGACTGGTGGTGAGTTTTCGGCCATTCTTGTCACCGGGCTTCGTCGCGGGTGGTGGCGGTAGCTGAACGCGGACTCCGTTTTCAAAGCTGAAATTATCGAATTGATACTTGTCTTGGGCACTCGCTGAGACAGCGGACACGAGAGCCAGCAGGACAAACGTTATTATCGATTTTCGCATTTGTTCGTAGATTACCGCCTGGTCTTTCGGGGCGTGTCTTTCGCGAAGGTGAGGCAAATCACAGTGGCTTCAATTCGAGGCCGCGGCAATAGTAGCACGAGGACTAAACAAGGGCAAACATCGTTTGTCAGATGATTCTGGGTCTGCCTCGATACTTAAGAGACTGCTTTGGTGAGGGAATTAGTTTCTCGCACTGAACTTGTTTTGGATCTATTTGCCCGGGGGTGGCTGTAGGTTTGGATCTCGTCCAATCCAAGCATGCTGGTTCGGCAATGCGACCGATCTGTCCGGCAGACTTTCCAGGTATACACTAAAGTGCCGACAAGAATGAGGATCTTCAGCAGGCCGTAAACACTTTGCACGAAGATGGCTTCCGTGTCGGAGAGGTCCCATTGTCTAGCTCCAAAACAATCAGTGATCATGAATTCATTAGACTAGCCACTGCCTGCGAATGTTCCCGAAGTCAAAACAAAAAAGAAACAAGCAAAAGCGCCGCAGAGAATGCAGAGGATACTCGGAGAAGAATTCAAATCAGGTCACTTCCTCACCAAACACACGTCTTGACACAGGTAGTATCATCTCTTCGTTTTTGCGAACGCACCTCACCAAACAATTAACCGCGCGCTTCTGCGCGCCTCACAAAAGGAAAAAGAAAATGAAACGACTACTCACTCTCACTCTGTTAGTTCTCTGTCTCTCCTCTGTTGGAGTAAACGCTCAGAACTCAACCTCATCGACATCGAACAAGACTTCGACCAAACAGAAACGTGGACCGGTCTTCCGGGCAACGAAAGATCAAATCAATCAGGCCCAGGCTTTACTTAAATCTCGCGGATTCTATGCGGGCGAACAAGTAGGCAAGCTCGACGATGCGACACGCGAGGGATTGCGTAAGTATCAACAGGCGGAAGGTCTGAAGGTCACGGGAACGCTCAACAAAATCACACTCGAAAAGATGAACATCACACTCACAGAGAAACAAAAAACCATGTAAAACTGAAAGAACGCGGCGCTTTAACCCGTCGCGTTCAACCATCCTCAGATTACGCAGATTTCACAGATTGATTTTGATTGATTCAACCGCTCTGAATCTGTGTAATCTGCGTAATCTGCGGATAACCGTTATCCTGCCAGCAATCGTTCGATCACGCGATAGCTCTGCTCTAGCGCCGCACCCAGGTTCTCCGGCTGACTTCCACCACCTTCAGCCATATCAGCTTTCCCGCCGCCTCTGCCACCGACGATTGGCGCCAGCTCTTTGATAACTTGTCCGGCCGGGACCTTGCCGGTGAGATCGGCCGACGTTCTTACGATCAACGACACTTTGCCATCGCTGCTTCGTCCAAGAACCACAACGCCAGATTTGATTCGCGCTAAAAGTGTATCTGACAACTGCCGCATCGCAGGCGCGTCTAAACCGCTCGCTTCACGTGCCAATACTTTGATTCCGGCAACGTCGCGCGAGTCATCGCCGTTCGAAGACGCTCCGACAGCTCCACTCGCAATTTTAAGCTTCAAATCTTCGACTTCTCGCCGCGACTTCTTAAGTTCATCTTGAAGCCGTGTCACGACCGACGGCAAATCGTTTCTTGACGTTCGCAAACCACTCGATAACTCATCAACAACAATTTCACTCTCGCGAAATCTTTCGTATGCGTCCACGCCTGTAATGGCTCGAATTCTTCTGACGCCGGAAGCGATTGATTCATCGCTCGTGATCTTGAACAAACCAATATCGCCGGTCGCGCGGACATGTGTGCCGCCGCACAGTTCTTTGGAAAAGATTCCTTCCACACCTTTGATCGAAAGCACGCGAACTTTTTCACCGTACTTCTCACCGAACAGAGCCATGGCGCCGGAGCGCATTGCCTCCTCAATCGCCATCTCATCGGTTTGCACCGGCTCATTGCGAAGGATGTGGTAGTTAACGAGTCGCTCAATCTCTTCCTTTTCAGCCTGGGTTAAAGGCTGATAATGCGAAAAGTCGAACCGCAAATACGTCGGTGCCACTACAGACCCAGCCTGCTTTACGTGCGTGCCCAGGACCTCGCGCAACGCGGCATGCATGAGGTGAGTAGCAGTGTGATTGCGTCTGGTAGCATCACGCTTCTCAACATCCACTTCCGCGGAAACCAGATCTCCAACCTGCAACTCTCCCCGCTCGACCTTGACCTTGTGAACAATCAAACCTGATACGGGCGCGTAGGTATCAATAACAACAGCGTAAGCATTCGCCGTCGATAACGTACCGACGTCGCCAACTTGTCCGCCGCTTTCCGCATAAAAGGGAGTCCGATCCAGGACAACTTCACCCTCTTCACCTTGATTGAGAATCGACACCTCGTCGCCTTTCAACAGCGCCTGAATATTCGAATCTTCAACCTGCGTCGTTGCGTATCCTTTGAACTCTGAACGGCCCATTCGAGTTAGGACATTTGCATAAACAGGATTCGTTTTTGCCTTGGCTTCAGCCTTTTCCGGCGCCGTGGCTTGTTGCAAGTCCTGAAGCGCAGAATCGAAACGCTCGTTGAATTGATCTTCATCAACTGCAAAGCCACGCTCTTCGAGGCCAACTCTAATCAAGTCTCGAGGCGTTCCAAATGTGTCGTATAAACGGGCCAGTGCTTTGTATTCCGGCATGGCGCCTTTTGTTGACGAGAACAGTTCGTCGAGTTTGTTCAGACCCACGGTTAGAGTCGAACGAAAGCGGTCTTCTTCAAGCGTCACCATCTTCTGAATGAAGTCTCGATGACTCTCAAGCTCCGGATAAACCTCCTTCATATGATCGACGACGAAGTTTGTAACTTGATTGAAGAATGCGCCCTCGAACTCTAGTGTATGGTGACCCTGATAAATCGCGCGGCGCATTATCTTGCGCAGCACATAGTTGCGTCCCTCGTTGCCGGGAAGAATTCCATCCGCGATCGCAAACGCAGCCGCGCGCGCGTGATCGGCGATGACGCGCATAGCAAAACCCTCCTGGGATTCAGGCTCGTAATTGCGATCGGCCAAACGCGCGCTGAAGTCGACTATTGGTCGAATGAGATCCGTGTCGTAATTTGATTTGACGTTCTGGAGTACGACGGCCAAACGCTCAAGGCCTGCACCCGTATCGACCGAAGGTTTCGGTAGATCAGTTTGGATGATCTCACCCGCTTCATTCATGCTTCGCTCGAACTGCATGAACACGAGATTCCAGATTTCCATCGTGTCGTCGCCAGGACCATTAACGAGGTCTGCGCGATTCTTGGTGGGATCATCCGGATCTTCGCCCATGTAGTAATGAATCTCGCTACATGGTCCACACGGTCCTGTATCGCCCATCTGCCAGAAGTTATCTTTTTCGCCAAAGCGAAGGATGCGCTCGCGTGGTGCGCCAACTTCCTCCCATAGCCGCGCCGCGTCATCATCGTCTGTATAAACGGTAAACCAGAGACGATTGACTGGAAGCTTGCAGACGTTCACTATCAAATCCCAGGCAAGCGCGATTGCATCTTTCTTAAAATAATCGCCAAACGAAAAGTTGCCGAGCATCTCGAAGAAGGTGTGATGCCGAGCAGTTTTGCCGACTTCGTCCAAATCGTTGTGTTTGCCGCCAGCGCGAATACACTTCTGCGATGAAGTCGCGCGCAAGTACTCGCGCTTCTCCAAACCGAGAAAAGTATCCTTGAACTGATTCATCCCGGCATTGGTAAAAAGCAACGTCGGATCGTCGGCAGGCAGCAAGGGAGACGAACGGACGCGGTGGTGCCCATGGTCCTCAAAATACTTCAGAAAAAGTTCGCGAATTTCGTTACCAGTCATTGCATTTGGAGTGTAGCACGCGGGGTTGAGACTGTTGAAATTGGCCACAGATTTTCACTGATAAATCGGGACCGACAAGCAATCAAACTTGGACAAGGTCAGTACCACCTCGCGGTAGCGGGTGGGTGCGAAGCTTGTTATGACGATCGATTTTTTTGGCTTCGCACCCACCGCTACCGCGAGGCGTACCGACCTTATCCAAGAATGCCTCGCTCGTCTTGGTTTCTTTATAGCTTTGTTTGAAAATCTATCTGCAATGCGAAGAAACAACTCTCAATACAAAGATCCAGAGCAGACCCTTAACCCCGAGGAAAAGCGCAGACGAACTTTTGACCGCGCTATCAAACTAATCGCCTCAAAATCGCGCTCGATTGCCGAACTTCGCGAACGATTGCTCCAGAGCCGCAGAGCAACGAAGTCGGATGTAGACGCGGTAATCGAACGCCTCAAAGAATATGGTTACCTGGACGATGAACGGTTTGCTTTCAGTTACGCGTCACTGAAAGTGAAGCAACGGCCGATTGGGAAAAGAAGGTTGGAACGTGATCTGAAATTTAAGAAAGTCGATAGTGCTTCGGCAGCCACAGCACTCGAGCTCGTCTTTGCTGAAACCTCTGAGGAAGAGTTGATCGACCGAGCGATTGAGAGGCGACTCAGACTCAAAGGCAAGCCATCGAATCGTTTGGAGGCAAAGAATCTCTTTGATCACTTGTTGCGGCAGGGTTTCCCGTTCGAACTTGTCAGTGAAAAGGTGCGAGCGATCGTTGCCTCGGAATTAGAAGACGAATAGGTCCTACAGGTCCCATAGGTCCTATGAATTTGATCTCGTGAACGGCCTTCTAGTCATCGACAAGCCTGCTGGGCTCACGTCACACGACGTGGTGGGCCGGGTGCGTCACATCCTGCATGAGCGTCGCGTCGGGCATACGGGCACGCTCGATCCCTTTGCAACCGGAGTATTGCTGGTTCTATTGGGACGAGCAACACGTCTCGCTCAATTTCTCAGCGCCGATGACAAAGAGTACGACGCGATCATTCGCCTTGGTTACGCTACTGAAACCGGCGACATTACTGGTGCTCCGTTGTCGGAGCCCGGAGCAACCACCGGGTGGACTGAAGATCAGCTTGAAAGTGCGATGGCCAGCCTGCGCGGAGATATCGAACAGACGCCGCCAATGTATTCCGCCAAAAAGATTGGAGGGCGCAAGCTTTATGAACTTGCGCGTCGCGGAGAAGAGGTGGACAGAAAGCCCATTCGAGTTTGCATTCATGAGTTCGCGCCAATTCGCCCTGGCGGACAATTGATAAAAGATAATCGCGACGGCACCTTCGATTTTCATGTTCACGTGCGTTGCTCATCAGGAACTTATGTACGAACCTTGGCGGAAGATTTCGGTAAACGGCTATCGATTGGTGCACATCTCGCGGAGCTCAAGCGCACGAGCGTCGGCAACTTCCACCTTGCTGATGCGATCACAGTCGAACAGCTAAAAACTCGTTTTGCTGAACAAGCTCTGGGAACAGTGGTTGTATCGCCAGAGGCAGCGCTCTCGGACATGCCTTTCGTGCATCTAAGCGACAGTGATGCGCAGAAAGCGCAACATGGAATGGAGGTTGAAACGAAAGCTGCATGGGCCGATGGCACAACGGTCCGAATGTGCAACCAGAGTGGGGAGTTGTTAGCTATTGGTGATTACAGGGCTGATAAGCAACGTTTACATCCACGTGTAGTCATTGCGCCACCGGAGGAAAGAAGCACGTTCCGGTGATGATGACAACATGGTGGTGAAAAATAAGCATTGACTTGAGACCTTAACCCATATGCTATACTGACATCTAATTGGGAAGCGTGAGGTTCGCTTCCGTACAAAGTGTTTCCCTCCGCTGCTTTCCATTGACGATCATTGAGAATCAAGCCTCGAGATGGGACTCATGCTTACGCGCGCCTGAGTGATCACATCCAGAGGTAGCTCGCCCCAGGGATTTTTCCATCGGCTGTGTTGAAGAAACACACCCCGGTAAGGCGTGGTTAATCCCCACACGCTGTCCAATGCGCGAGGCCGTAGAGGTTTCAAGGCTATGCAAGAGCAGGATGGCAACAAACAATTCAACATCAGTGAACGCCTGGAAGATCTGCGTCGTGAACATGAGGCGCTGCGTTGGGAAGGTTCTTTCAGAGACTATTTCGAGCTTGTCGCACAAAACCCCCGAATAGCGCAACTCTCACACGCTCGGATCAACGACATGGTTCACGCGGCTGGAGTCGACCGACTCAACGAAGGCACGCAACACGAATTGCTGTCGTACAAGTTCTTCGACTCCGAACTCTTTGGTATCGAAGAACCCATTGCCAGGATAGTCGAGTATTTCAAATCAGCCGCTCAACGCCTGGAAGTTCGCAAAAGAATTCTGTTGTTAATGGGCCCTGTTGGCGGCGGCAAATCAACTATCGTCAACATGCTCAAGCGCGGGTTGGAAGAATGGACGCGAAACGAGGCAGGCGCCGTTTACGCGATCAAAGACTGCCCGATGCATGAAGAGCCGTTACACCTCATTCCCCACCAGCTGCGCGCGGAAATCGAAAAACATTACGGCATTTACATTGAAGGGGATTTGTGTCCGCAGTGCCGTTATTCGCTTGAAAAGACTTATGGCGGCCGCCATGAAGATGTGAAGGTTCATCGCGTCGCGTTCTCGGAAAAGGAACGCGTCGGCATTGGCACATTTTCGCCAAGCGATCCCAAATCACAAGACATAACTGAACTGACTGGTTCCATTGACCTTTCAACAATTGGCGAAGTTGGAGTGGAATCTGATCCGCGCGCGTACCGGTTTGACGGCGAGTTGAACATCGCGAATCGTGGCTTGATGGAGTTCGTCGAAATGCTGAAAGTGGACGAGAAGTTTCTCTACAGTCTGCTAACGCTTTCGCAGGAACAAAGCATCAAGACCGGGCGTTTCGCGATGATTTACGCAGATGAAGTTATCCTGTCGCATTCAAATGAGAACGAGTACATAGCCTTCGCCGGCAATCGCAAATCAGAAGCGCTGCAGGACCGGATTATTCTCGTGCGTGTTCCATATAACCTTCGCGTTTCGCAGGAAGAGCGAATCTACGACAAGCTTTTGCACCAGTCTGAAGCTCTCCGTAATGTTCACCTTGCGCCTAACACTTTGAGGGTTGCGGCGATGTTTGCCGTCATGACGCGACTCGAAGAACCAAAACGCCAGAGTGTAGACATCGTGAAGAAGATGAAACTTTACGATGGCGAAGATGTCGAAGGTTACAAATCCAAAGACGTGCGCGAGTTGAGAGAAGAAACTGTTCGCGAGGGAATGGACGGAATCTCGCCACGTTACATCATCAATCGACTCTCCAGTGCTCTAGTCCGCGATGGCGTAACTTGCATCAATCCGATCGACGCGTTGCGCGCAATCAAGGACGGATTTGAGCAACACACCGGGATCAGTTCGGAACAAAAAGAGCGTTACCTGAATCTAATTTCACTGGCCCGCAAGGAATACGACGAACTGGCGAAGATCGAAGTGCAGCGTGCTTTTGTCTATTCGTTTGAAGAGATGGCCCGCACGATGTGCAACAACTATCTCGACAACGTAGAGGCATTTTGCAATAAGGAGCGAATCAAGGACCCGATAACTGAAGAGGAGATGGATCCTGACGAGCAGTTGATGCGTTCGATCGAGGAACAGATTGGAATTACCGAGAACGCGAAGAACACATTCCGTCAGGAAATCCTCATTCGAATTTCGTCTTACGCTCGAAAGGGCAAGGCGTTTGAATACAGTTCGCACGAGCGACTGAAAGAAGCGATCGAGAAGAAGATCTTCGCGGACTTAAAAGATGTGGTGAAGATAACAACGTCAGCGAAGACCCCGGATCCGGATCAGTTGCGGAAGATTAATGAAGTCGTGGATCGGTTGGTCAAGGATCACGGGTACTGCCCGGTTTGTGCGAATGAATTGTTGACGTACGTGGGGACACTTCTGTCGAGGTGATTGTCAGAGCTTCTCTCTGCGTCTCTGCGTTCTCTGCGCCTCTGCGATAGATAATATGGCAACCTGGTAACCGCAGAGGCGCGGAGAACGGAGATCCAGAGAAGAACAGCAAGAACAAACCGGCGCCCGTGCTCCTCCGAGCGCGGGCGTTATACCATGCAGACAATGAAGAAACGTTACTGGATTGCCGGTACTGCGACCGCAGCCGCTACTCTGGCGGTTACCGCAAAGCTCTTGCTGCGACCTCGTGATGCGGATTGGTCCAGAAACCGTCATGTGGTCTTTCATTCAGACCACTCCCGCTTCGTGGATATCGATGGCGTGCGAATGCACTACCAGGAGGCTGGCGCTGTCAATGCTCCGGCAATGGTCCTGATCCACGGTTTTGCGTCATCAACTCTCGTATGGAGCAAGGTCTTCCTGGAGCTCGCGGCTTCAGGGTTTCGCGTCATCGCTCTCGATATGATGGGTTATGGCTATTCCGGCAAACCACGAAATGGTGAGTACACAATTACGGGTCAGGCAAGCTTGCTAACTCGATTGCTGGATCACCTTGGAATCAAACGTGCGCATATCGTGGGCAGCTCTTACGGAGGCGCTGTCGCCGCAACGTGCGCCCTTGATTATCCAAATCGCGTGGATAAGCTGATCCTGGTAGCTCCTGTTAACAACAATCGGCCGCTGGCGTTCACGCTGATGCGAATGTTTGGCGCGCCGGTCTTTGGAGATGTTGTTTCGCCACTGTTAATCGGATCGCGACGCTTGCTGCGGCTGCGAATGAAACGAGTTTATGACCGTCATGCCTGGGTACTCGACGAGCGGCGCGTGGACGCGCGGCATCGACCGCTTCGTACATCAGGGACTCAACGCGCAATGATTCGTACGGTGCGCGGTTGGGATGCCGAACGAATTTCCCGAGACGCGCGTCTAATTAGACAGCCGACGCTGTTGTTGTGGGGTGACAACGACATCGAGATTCCGCTGGCCGACGGCGAACGGCTTCATCACGAGATTCCAGGCTCGCGTTTGATTGTCTTTTTGAATTGCGGTCATTTGCCGCACGAGGAATATCCGGAGGCGTTCACAAAAATCGTGACGGATTTTTGCTTTGAAAGAGATCTGCGTAATCTGTGTAATCTGCGGATAAATGCTTTATGACGATTCAACGGAACGACTGGTCACTTCAACGCAAGGGCATCATCGATCAGGAGCGCCACAAGGATCGTGTGAAAGAAGCGATCCGCAAGAATCTCGGCTCAATAGTTTCCAACGAGGCCATCATCCTTTCCGACGGTAAGCGCACCGTCAAAGTCCCCATCAGAGCACTCGACGAATACAAGTTCCGCTTCAATTATCAAAAAGGCAAACACGTCGGTCAGGGCGATGGAAAAACTCGTGTCGGCGACGTCATTGCTCGTGAAGGACGGCCCGGATCCAGCAGCGGTACGGGCGCCGGTCCTGCCGGTCAGGACGCCGGTCTGGATTATTACGAAGCGGAAGTGAATATCGACGAGATCGCCGCGCTTATCTTCGAAGACCTGCAGCTGCCCTATTTGCAGGAAAAAGCAAAGAAGGCGGTCCAGTCACGTAAAACTCAGTTCAATGAGATTCGTCGAACGGGAGTGATTGCCAACCTCGATAAGCGCCGCATGATTCTTGAAAACATTCGCCGCAACGCACGCGAGGGTAATCCACGTTTCGGTGACATTAAAAAAGAAGACCTCCGTTTCAAGACGTGGGAAGAAGTTATGCGTTACGAGTCGAACGCCGTAGTGATCGCAATGATTGACGTATCGGGTTCGATGGGAGAGTTCAAAAAGTATATCGCGCGCAGTTTTTACTTCTGGATGGTGCGCTTTCTCCGCACGAAATACGACAACGTCGACATCGTCTTCATCTCGCATCATACCGAGGCCAAAGAGGTAACGGAGGAACAGTTCTTCACTCAAGGCGAATCGGGCGGCACGGTAGTCTCATCGGCGTATCAACTGGCTTTGGAAATCATTCAGCATCGTTACCGGCCTTCCGACTGGAACATCTATCCGTTTCATTTCTCAGACGGTGACAACTACTACTCCGACAACGAAGAAGCTGTAAGACTGGCTGACGAGTTGATTTCAACTTGCAATCTGTTTGGCTACGGCGAGATTGGTGAAGAAGGTTCGTCTAGTTACCGGCGATCGTCGGGCGCGCTGCTATCGATCTTCAACGATCGTTTGCAAAACAAGGATCGGTTTGTTGGGGTTCGAATTGATGACAAGGAAGATGTATATCCGGCACTGAAGGAGTTTTTTGGGAAGAGAGGCGTGGAAACGCCAGCCTAGTGGTCTTGGTCTCTGGCTTTTGGCCTTTGGTCTTTGTTCTGGTGAACCTGGAACTACCAAAGACCAAAGGCCTAAGACCAAAGGCCAAATACCATGCTTGATTTAGAAATAAAAAACCTCGAAGTCGCAGTCGAGCAGATCTGGGAAGTCGCACGTGGCTTTGGGTTGGATCCGTATCCAACCAATTTTGAGATTGTTCCAGCCTCTGTGATGTACGAAGTGGGCTCGTATGCTCTGCCGGGTCGGTATTCCCACTGGACGTTCGGCAAGGCGTATCACCGAATGAAAACGATGTACGATTTCGGGCTTTCGAAGATCTACGAAGTGGTTATCAACACCAATCCCGCTTATGGATTCCTGCTCGAGACAAACAGTCCCATTCAGAACAAGCTGGTGATTGCTCACGTTCTGGGTCACGTCGACTTCTTCAAAAACAACACTTATTTTTCAAAAACTAATCGCCGGATGGTTGAAAGCGTATCGACGCACGCTCAACGCATGATGGAGTACGAGTTCAAGTTCGGTCGTAAGAATGTTGAGCGATTCCTGGACGCGGTGCTGGCCGTCGAAGAACACATTGACCCGTACTTCTTTATCAAGCGCGAGTTGTCGCCCGCAGAAGAGAAACGCCGCGCCGAACAACGTCCTAAAGATGGGCCATATGATGATTTGTGGTTGCTGGATAAGGCTGACCGGAAAGCCAGTGAAGGGAGTGAGAATGATTCCGAGCGAGATCAGGAATCACTCCCGCGCGAGCGGCTGCCTGAAAAAGATCTCCTCGTTTACATTATGAAGAATTCTCCGGTTCTGTCGGCCTGGCAGCGAGATGCGATTGCGATGGTGCACGAAGAGATGGAGTACTTCGTTCCGCAGATGCAGACGAAGATCATGAACGAAGGTTGGGCGAGCATCTGGCATGCGCGAATCATGCGAGAGCTGGATCTTACCGACAACGAACACATCGAGTTCGCGAATTTGCATTCGGGGGTTGTATCACCGCACAAAGGCCAACTGAATCCTTACTATCTCGGTTACAAGATCTATGAAGACATCGAGCGCCGCTGGAACGAACCTTCTCAGGAAGAACGTAAAAAGTTCGGCCGTTTGGGAAACGAAGGTCGCGAAAAGATTTTTGAAGTGCGGGAGTTGGAGAATGATGTCTCGTTTCTGCGTAATTATCTGACTGAGGAACTCTGTGAAGAGCTGGATCTGTTTGTATATGAATTAGTGGAGGAAGAGGCCTGGACTATCACCGAGAAACGTTGGGAAAAAGTCCGCGATCAACTCGTCTCTAATATGACCAATTTTGGTTTCCCGTATATTGAGGTCGCTGATGGCGACTACAACGGCAATCGAGAGCTTTATCTAAAGCACCGCTTCGAAGGTACTGAGTTGGACATGCGTTACGCACGCAAAGCGTTGGAACATGTTCATACTCTTTGGGGCCGGCCAGTGCATCTCGAGACAATTATCGACGAGGAATCTACGGTCCTGCACTACAATGGCGAGCACGCAGAAGATTGAGCCCTGGACCGGGTCTGCTCGCTCGTATATCCTGACACCTTGGCGCTTCGTTAAGAATTACCCACCTGATTTTTTATTACTCCTGAGGGTTTTGTTGTGTGGTTTGCACTCTCCTCTATTGCCCGAGCCATCTTTATTACCGGCGTTCTGGTTCTGTTAGTCGCACAACCGGTACCCGCAAAACAGGGATTTGCGGTCAAGCCCGTAGCGGATTGGACTCGAAAAGTCCTTCCTTCGATCGATCCAGGTACCGTCCCATCAGCCAGCGGAAGTAGCTCCACGCGAATACTTGACGATCGGCAAATCAAAGTGAGTGGCAGTTCGGTAGAGCGTTACTATCATTACTACGAACGCGTTGATAACACAGCCGGGTTAGAAGACCTGTCGCAGCTGCGCTTTTATTTTGAACCTTCTTATCAACAACTTGCTATTCATTTCGTTCGTGTTCTTCGGGGAGGCGCCACGATCAATTCGTTCAAACCCTCGGAAGTAAAAGTAATCCAGCAGGAGAACGAACTTGACCAGCAACTCTACAACGGCACAAACGCCGCCGTGATCTTTATAAACGATCTTAGAGTAGGCGATTTGGTCGAGTACGCATACACGATTAGTGGGGACAACCCCGTGTTAGGGGGACGGTTTACTGAAACACTCTATTTAGGAGATTCGGAGCCAATACAAGAGATAGTTTTCAGGCTCGTGTTTCCCTCAAACCGCACTCTCTCGATCAAGAACGACAACACCACTCTGGAGCCTACAAGACAAACGCTTGGAAGCGACACCGAATATACGTGGTATGCGAAGCAAATCCAGGCGGTGTCGGTGGATGATTCGGTGCCTGCCTGGTACAACCCTTATCCGCGAGTAAATTTGAGCGAATTCCGAAGCTGGGCCGACGTTGTAAATTGGGCGCTTCCGTTCTACCAGAACTCAACACTTAACAACTCCGAGCTTAAGGCAAAAATCGTCGGATGGATGAAGGAATCGGATGCGCCTGCGCGTCGCGCAATCAGGGCACTGAGATTTGTTCAAGATGAAATCAGATATCTCGGCATCGAAATGGGGAGATACTCCCATCAACCAACTGCACCGGAGAAAGTATTTGTCCGCAGGTTTGGTGACTGTAAAGATAAATCGCTCTTGCTGAGTTCAATTCTCACCGCAATGGACATTGATGCAGCCCCGGCGCTTGTTAGTACCAAGGAAAACGCTGCACTTGATCAATGGCAACCGACGCCTTTCGCTTTCGATCACGTTATCGTCCAGGCAAGGATTAACGGAAAGACTTTTTGGTTCGATCCGACGATTAGCTTTCAGCGAAGTACCCTGGAGAATTACTACGATCCCTCCTTTGCGCGTGCACTTGTGTTACGCAATGGCTCGAGTGCCTTGGAAAAAATTCCATTACCTCAAAATGGGGCAGGCTCGATCGATATTGTTGAAAACTACTCAGGGGGCCACTCCGGCTTACCTATAACTCTCGCCGTCACCAGGACGTACCGCGGGATGCAGGCTGATGAGCTGCGTTACTCCTTTTCCACTACGTCGCCCGCCGATCTCGGTAAGAATCATCTGAACCAATATGCAGATACAACACCCGGAATCACCGCTGATGGTCTTCCTATCATCAGTGATGATCAGGACACCAATACCATCGTAGTCAAGGAGAAATATTTGATTACGGAGTTGTGGAAAGATGGTCGACACACTTTCGTAGCGGAGCGAATCTATGACGAATTACAGAAGCCGCGTGTCTCACAGCGAATCGCACCGCTCGAAGTAACTTATCCTCTATCGATCAAGCAAACGATTCTTATCGATCTGGGAGTTGGATTTGAATTTCCTTTAGCTGAGGACAGCCTTAGCGACAATTCAATGGCATTCAATTACAGATACTCAAAAACCGGGAATCAGTTGAGGATGGAGTTTTCACTGAAGACATTTGCTGATTCGGTTGCAGTCGCGGGCATCCAAAGACATCTACAAATCCTTGATCAGGCTCAGGGGGTAGTTGGTTACGACTTGGCGCAGAGTCGAAGCGGAGTTGTGATTGGCAGTCCCAATGAAACCTCTCGGCCATTCATAGTTTTGGCATGGCTCGCCATTCTTGTACCTGTCCTGGCGTTTGTAGTGTGGTTAGTCCGGCGAAGATCGAGCAGGCTGGAACAGACGCCGTTCCGTCAACGCTTAAATTCAAGACCCGGCGCGTCCCCCGAAACTGCAATTCCGGTCTCAACTGCAGAGAAACTGGAAAGTGAGTTGACGAACTTTAGTTGCAGATGTGGTGCTCGCGCTTATGATGTTCAGTTCCCTCCAAAACGTGAGCGGTTTGTCTATGACGGGCAACGATTGATTGGGATGCGTATGGTTTGTAAATCGTGCAGTGGAACGAGTGATCTGTATCTGAAACCACTTTTTGATCAACCAAAGGAAGAGGCAAGTCTATCAACGTCAGCGGCCTCTGCTGACTAACTCTTGTTTCATTCGTTTATCGACTGCAACAGTGAGACACCCAGCTTCCTCGCCAGCCCTTCACCGCCCCAACCCATTACGATATCGTGGTTCCAACTGAAGAACGGTCGAGCAATGGGTGCCAATAGATTCATCCACGCTTTTGTTGTCTCCACATTCCAATCGTAACGAGCCGTGGTGATTCCATTTTCATGTGTCAGTGTCCAAAGACCATGGCCCTGCAATTCACCAATCGCACGTCCCTCGATGATTGAGATGGATTCAACACGCGTAGTCTCCATATCAAAGACGAGACGATAGGGAAGTTTGCTCTTCCAGGTGTAGCGCATCACGGCTCCCACGTGATTAGCATCACCCTCTTTGAGCTTCTCGACTTGCTCAACGCCTCGCCACCACGTGGGCCATTGATCAGAATTGAAGATGAGATCCCAGACCGCTTGTTGAGAAGCTTGAATTTTCCAGATTGTGATGAATTCGTATGAAGCCATGGTTCTTGGTTATCAAAGGTCCCATAGGTCCTATTTAGCTCAGCCCATATTCAACGCCTTCCCAACTGCCGCATCCCTTCTAACGCGCCAAATCTTCGAATCAAGATAGTAATGAATGAACGCATATCCCCAGAGGAATGACACGCCAAGCTGAACAAGGAATGATTGGTTAGTGACGCCGGCATTAGCTCGCTGAAAACTGACGTAACCTAAGAACTGTCGCGGACCCTGATAGATGATCCCAAAAATAATTCCAAACGCGATGTAGTAAAGGAGCCGGCGGCTAATAAATGATGCGGCGCCGTAATCAGCTCTTTTCTCAGGCTCGCGAGTATACTTCTTGTTATGAAACCAAATGAGACGATGGTACTGAAAATTGTGATAGATGGTGAGAATTGCGACGATCGCGATCGGCTTGTTAGGCATTGGAGTTAAGAGAACAATCCAATGCATCGGGATTGCCGCTGCCAACAAAAGATACTTGGGAACGTCCAGAGGCTCCCCTGTAATCGCACGTTGAATTTGTCTTCCCAACCAGATCAGCCCGAGTAAGACCGTTCCAATTAACAGCAGCTTCGCGAACCCATTTACACCACCCCGAAGTAATGAAGGCACACGGGCCATTGCCTCCGGGTCGCGCGCAATGAACTCAACGAATGGATAGTTGAACGCAAACAGCAATAGAGCGCGATCGAGAAAGTTATCTACAGAAGCCAGGTCGTTGTTCTTCTTCTTATACAGCACCATGAAGCCATAATGTTGTTTGACGAGGTGGTAATAGGCCCAGAGGGCAGCAACGAAAAAGAAGACAAACGCCGCGCCCGCAAGGACCATGAGCGGTCCAACGGCAAAGAAGAGTAGAGATCCCCACAACAAACGCGCTCGATTACGACGCTCAGTTTTGTCGAAATATGTCCTGGAGAATGTTCCGAAGACGTGAGGCGCATCAATCAGAATTGCCCACAGTGCAGCCATTGGCACCAGCGGGAGAATACCGGTGACGTAGAGTAGCAGCAGCAAGTAACTGGAAACTACGGAGCCAATAAACCAGACGAGATCGTCCTTAGCGCTGATGATCCAGCGCAAGGACAGTGCGCTTACGACCGGCTTTGATACTTCTACAGTGGCTGCCATTGGCTTTAAAACGTAAAGGATAGTTTGAAATAGGACCTATAGGACTTATCTGACCCATTTCGAGCATTTGTCATCGCTCGCGCGCCATTTTATCATCGCAGAGGAGCACAAATAAGTGGCCAAAAACCCACCGAGGCAGTCGTTTCAAGCACACCCGTGGCATGGCGTGTCACCAGGAAAGAATGCGCCTGCGTTGGTTAACGCCTACATCGAAATTGTGCCCACAGATGTCGTCAAGTATGAGTTGGACAAAGCATCAGGACATTTAAAGGTCGATCGGCCTCAGCGTTTCTCTTCAATGTGTCCAACGCTATATGGGTTCATCCCGCAAACTCTTTGCGGGCCTCGAGTAGCTGAACTGTGTGCCATGCGAATCGGCCAGGGTGATATCGAAGGCGATGGAGATCCCATGGACATTTGTGTGCTTTCAGAAAAGAGCTTTGCACACGGGAGCTTCTTCTTGAACGCAAAGCCGATCGGCGGCCTGCGAATGATTGATGGTCAACAGGCTGACGATAAGATCATCGCCGTACTCGAAGCGGATCTGGCATATGGAAATATCGACTCGATTGGCAACCTGCCTTCTGCGTTAGTCGATCGACTAAAACATTACTTCCTTAGTTACAAACAGTTTCCTGGGGAAGCGCCGAAGAAGGTTTCCATCAATGATGTGTATGACCGTGAAGAAGCGTTGGAAGTGATCAGAAGAAGTCTGGAGGATTATCGGGATCTTTTTGGACAATAGTATAGGACCTATTCGACCTAGGACCTATCGCAACACTAACCAGAATCTTCAGTGACTCGCTCGCCTTAATCTCTCTTCAATTCCACACCGAGGACAAGTTAAACCGTGGTGCTCTTCGTCGCTCCATTTCGCGAGCGCCAGGCCGGTAGGTGTTTTTTGGTTGGCGGGCTGATGATGGTGGTGCTGCTTACGTTCAGTCTCTTCAGCACTACAGTGCTTGCAGAGCCACCCGTAGCCCAGGTTGAAGAAGTGTGTAGTTTGGTGCATAAGCCGCACGAAGTGAACTTTGTGCTTTGATCTTTTGTACTTTGTCTTTCTGGCGAGCTAAGACTCAAGAGACAAAGCACAAAGTACGAAGCACAAAGCACCCTCGTAACGGGATGCCGACTTATCGTCGCGTGTCAGGTGAATCCATCAGTCTTACTGGCACACTCGTTCGTTTGCCATCCCGCAGTATTTGAACTTGCACTGTCTCACCGATCTGACGTTTGTCTAGTACACGAAACAGGTCATCCGAATTACTAACCTTGTCGTTATCGATGCCGAGAATGATGTCCCCGAGTTCGATATCGCCGTTTTCCATTTGCTGTATTCCGCGGAGCCCCGCATTTGCCGCGCCACTCCCACGAGCAACTTGAATGATCAGCACTCCCTCATCAACTGGCAGATCGACCTGGTTGCGGATTGTTGAAACATCGCGAGTGCTGATGCCCAGTTTCGGACGCCGGACTTTACCTGAACCCAGAAGCTGCGGCACAACTCGCTTTGCGATGTTGACGGGGACTGCAAATCCCACACCCGCTGAACTCCCCGAGGGCGAAAGAATTTGCGAGTTAATCCCGATCATGCGACCACGCGAATCAAGTAACGGTCCACCTGAATTACCTGGATTGATTGAGGCATCGGTTTGAATCGCCCCTTCAATCAGCCTGGTATTCCTGGCTCTGATTGGTCTTTGCAATCCGCTAATGACGCCAGTGGTCAACGTGCGATCCAAACCAAAAGGATTGCCGATCGCCAATACTTTTTGACCAACGACCAGTTTATCTGAATCTCCCAAGGGAACAACGGTCAGAGGGCCCGCCGGTTTTTCCAGTAGTCGAATCACGGCGAGATCGGTATCAGGGTCGCCACCCACGATCGTCGCTGGGTAATCTTTTTGACCACCCATGCTGACAGAAAGTTTCTGTGAACCTTCGATGACATGATAATTCGTCAGGATGTTGCCTTGTTGGTCCAGTATCGATCCGGAACCGGAACCTTCCTGCGGTTCAACAAAACCCAACCAGTCGCGGGCATAGGATGTCGAGTGTATGAACACGACACCCGGGCTCAATGCTTTGTAAACCTCGATGTTGTTTTGTTCATCCGTCGCCACGGAAGGATCGGTTATCCCTGCGGGCGCCGATTCAGTCAAAGCTGCTTGCGATGACTGAAACCGATTTTGGACACGGTCCACAACCGCGACCGTGCCGGCTGCAAATAAACCAGAAATGAGTGCAATCAGTAGGATCTGACGTGCTGTAAGTCTATACATAAACCTCGGCCTCTCTGCTAAGTATGTGGCAAAAGTGCCAACCTATAAGATGCTTTGGCCCGGATGCTTCGTTGTGCTCCTAGAATCAGGGAACCGGGCTCCAGCGTGCATAAATTTAGAACTGAAAGTACATTCCCGCAAGGGAGAAAAGCTCCCCTGGTTGGCACTTATTACTATTCGCCGGAAGGACGCTGATAGTTTCTTTTTTTGTTCGTTTAGATCAACAAGCTGATCAAGGAGTTTGGCAACTTCCCTAAGTAAACGAGGAATAACTGAGGGCCATACCATCCGAGCGCCGCGCAACCGGTTGCCGCATGGATCAATATCAAACCCGCGTAAATCGCGAGCACGACGGTCAGGCCATGTTTAGCAAGTTTGAGATGCGCGCAGCGATAAAGAATGTAAGCGGCGAAACCACCGACGAGAAGTTTGACAGTAAGGAACGGCATGTCTCCATGCGCGAGCACGCGAGCCATTAACGTGTTGCCTTCGCTCGCGACGTTAAGTCGCACCCAGAGGATCGTTAACTCAGCATCGAGCCAGTTCAGGATGAATAACAGAAGGCTTTTGGATAATGTTCCCACGTCAATGACCTACGGCCAACGTTGTTAAACTTCGCCCTATTAACGTCAGAACCCCCAAACAGATGTTTGGAGGTCCATGACGTTCACGGGAGGAACTAGACTCGTTCTAGTTATCTAAAAAATATGTTCAATCGACACTGGCTTCCTGAATTCAGATGGGAAGTAGTCGATCTGCTTGCCTGATTGTTTTCGCCACCATTATAGGTCAGGGTGGTGAACGGGAAAACTATGGAGCTTTCGATTGCAGAGGGGCTTTTTGAAGCGACGCAGGTCTTGCGAACGGCGGGCGTACCAGAACCGCGACGCGATGCTGCGTCACTGCTCGCACACGTTATTCAGAAGGATCGAACATTTCTGATTTCACACGCCGAAGAGAAACTCGACCCCCACACGGTGCATGAGTTTCGTGACGTGGTTGAGCGTCGTGCAGCTGGTGAGCCTCTTCAGTACATAACGGGCCATCAGGACTTTTACGGCCGCTCGTTTCGCGTGACGCCTGACGTCCTGATCCCGCGGCCCGAAACTGAGTTCCTGGTTGAGGCGGCGCTGAGATTAATGCACAGTTCACGCTTCTGCGATGTTGGAACGGGCTCGGGTTGTATTGCCGTGACGCTTCTTTGTGAACGCCCGGATTCTTGGGCGGTTGGACTGGATGTATCACCGGCTGCGCTAGCGATCGCCATAGAAAACGCCGGCGCGCAACGGGTGGACCAAAGAATTGAGTTTCTTGTCTCTGATTGTTTCGATGCACTAGCCGAAAATACACCTCCGTTTGATTTGATCGTGTCGAATCCACCCTATGTAGCTGCTGATGTTGTTGCGGGTCTCCAACGGGAAGTAAAAGACCACGAACCTATGGTTGCGCTTACTCCGGGTCCGGATGGTCTCTCGATAATTCGACGATTGATTACAGAAGCTCCGCAGTTTCTACAAAAAGATGGGCATTTGCTTCTGGAAATTGGATTCGATCAAGGTGAGGCGGTGCGCGAATTAGTCGAAGGCAGCAAGTTCAAGCTCCTCGAGATTCATCCCGACTTGCAGGGAATCCCGAGGATTGTGATTTTGCGCAAACTTTGACTGGGCGAGTGGGCGACGGGGCAACTCGGTGAATCGCCCACTCGCCCACTCTCCCGTTCGACCACTCCTTCATTCTTCCTTGCCACAACCTCGCCTACCACGGTGTTTACCGTTCAGAACCGCAAAAAAAACTAGAGACAACTGACCCCAGACAAATGAAGGAGAGGAAAGCCATGTTCAGGTTTGCAGGACGAACTGTCCTTGTCGCAATACTAGTCGGACTTATCAGCGTTTGTGCCGTTGCACAGCAGAAGAGAGGCTCGCTCAGTTGCCGCGAAAACAATAACTGGTACGGCGATCGCCTCGTCGGAAATTGTGAAATCAGAGAACAGACGCTCGCGCCCAGCGGCGGACCAATCTCTATCGACGGACGTCAAAACGGAGGCGTGTCGGTGAAAGGTTGGGATCAGGCGCAGATCCTGGTGCGAGCACAGGTGCAGACGGGTGCGCCGAATGCCGGTGAAGCCGAGCAACTCGCCCGCCAAATTCGCGTTGAGACTGGCGGCAACAAGATTTATGCGAATGGTCCCGAGAATCAACAAGACTATCATTGGTCGGTAAGTTACGAGGTCTTTGTACCACGCCATACAGATCTATCGCTCGAAACTCACAATGGTGGCATTGCCATCTCTGAGGTGAACGGACGTATCGACTTCAATGCACTGAACGGCGGCGTAGTGCTTAGGAAATGTGGCGGGTCAGTTCACGGTACAACAACCAACGGTGGTTTGGTTATAGAACTCGGCGGCGATCATTGGGACGGCGAAACTTTGGATGTGCGCACCACTAACGGCGGGGTTTCGATGAGTGTCCCGGAGAATTATTCGGCAAACCTTCAAACAGGGACTGTGAACGGAGGCATCAGCGTAGACTTTCCGGTTACTGTCCAGGGTCGCATCACCAAGGAACTCGCGGTAAGTCTCGGCTCTGGAGGTGCCACAGTGCGAGCGATGACAACGAACGGTGGTGTAAGAATTAAGCGCGGCGCCTTGAATGATTAGGTTTTGAGAGAGAGCAAAAACCGAGGGGGCGAATTGGAGAGTGGGTGAGTGGGCGATGGGAATGTTTTGAGTCGCCCTCTCGCCCACTCACCGTTTCGGCCCCTCGCCATTTCTCCCACTGCCATTTCACCCTCTCGCCCACTCGCCGTTTCGGCGCTTCGTCCGCCGCCCACTTTCCCCTTCCCCCTTTTTCAATTAATCTCTCCTCCATCGTGGATAAATTTAGAATCAGGGGTGGTCGACCACTTCGCGGTCGAGTCTCTATTAGCGGCGCCAAGAATTCTGCGCTTCCATGCATGGCGGCGGCGTTACTAACTCCTGAAACAATAACTCTTCACAACATTCCCTACGTTCGCGACATCATCACTCAACGTCGCTTACTCGAGGATATCGGCGCGACCGTTCTGACACCGGAATTACGAACTCACAAAATCAGCGCCTCCCACATCGAACTCTTTGAAGCACCTTACGAACTCGTAAAGACCATGCGAGCATCGGTTCTTGCCTTGGGCCCACTGCTCGCGCGGTTCGGCAAGGCGAAGGTATCACTTCCCGGCGGTTGCGCAATTGGCACTCGACCAATTGATTTGCATCTTGCTGGCTTCGAACAATTCGGCGCCGAAGTGAAACTGGAAGCCGGCAATGTTGTCGCTCGCGCTCCTGCTGACGGTCGACTTCGAGCGGCTGACATCAGCTTCTCCAAAGTCACCGTAACCGGAACTGAAAACCTGATGATGGCTGCCACGCTCGCGAGAGGAACGACCATACTGCGCAATGCAGCTCGCGAACCGGAGATTATTGACCTGGCGGATTTACTCAACAAAATGGGAGCACGTGTTAACGGAGCCGGCTCGGACACAATTCAAATCGAAGGCGTTGACTCTCTCGGCGGCGCAGAACACACAATCATTCCCGATCGAATCGAGACTGGAACATTTATCGTTGCCGCAGCTATCACGAAGGGCCAACTCGAGATCAAAGATTGTCAGCCCGATCATCTCGGTGCGGTCATCGATAAGTTGCGCGGAGTGGGTGTGGAGATTTATGAAGCGAATCCGAATACTCTGGAAGTCACCTGCCCGGATGGTCTCAAAGCAAAAGGCGTATCAACAGCGCCGTATCCCGAATTTCCAACTGACATGCAGGCGCAGTATATGGTTTTGATGACGCAGGCCGATGGCCGATCGGAAATCGTAGAAACAGTTTTCGAGAACCGTTTCATGCACGCTTCTGAACTTCAGCGCATGGGGGCCCACATACACATCGATGGAAGCACAGCTGTTGTCGATGGAGCGACGCCGCTTACAGGAGCTCGTGTAATTGCATCAGACTTGCGCGCCTCGGCCTCACTCGTCCTGGCGGGGCTGATTGCGGCTGATGAGACATTAATCGATCGCGTCTATCATATCGACCGCGGATACGAAAAGATCGAGGCTAAGTTGCGGGCGGTAGGTGCTGACATCGAAAGAATACGTGCGTCAGTTACGGCGCCGCTGCAAACCGTTAGTGAAACGGCTTAAGTGTTCGAAGGAGGAAAATGTCAGAAGACAATTGTTTGTTCTGCAAAATTATCGCTGGCGAGATAGCTGGCGATTTCGTTCACAGGGATGAACGCTGCGTGGTAATACGCGACATTAATCCGCAAGCGCCCATGCATGTATTGGTCATTCCACGCGAGCACCTCGATTCACTTGACGATGCATCTCAACGAGATGAGGCGCTCCTCGGACACTTATTACGGGTTGCGGCTAAGATTGCGCACGATCAAGGGCACGGAGAAGCGGGTTATCGCACAGTAATCAACACGGGGGCTGGCGCCGGGCAATCAGTATTTCATGTGCACGTGCATCTGCTTGGCGGGCGATCATTGAGTTGGCCTCCAGGTTAGTTGTCCGACGAACTTTAGTTTGTCGTGGATGCGGTTCAGATCCGCTAATGAATTAGAGGCCGTAGCCCGACGTACGACAAACTTAAAGTTCGTCGGACATTCGGAGGCGAACCGTGCCACAAAGCATCGCCCTTTTCATACTTTTTGCTACCGCAATTCCCATCTGCGCGCAGACTCCAGCGATCGAGATCGGTAAGGTGATCGACAAGGTTGTCGTCCAGTCTCATCCGGATCAATCCTACGCAGCCTTTCTTCCGAAATCATATACACCAGAGAAGCGTTGGCCCACGGTATTCTGTCTCGATCCCAGAGCGCGCGGAAGAGTTGCCATCGATCGTTTCACCGAAGCTGCCGAACAACTCGGCTACATCGTTCTTTGTTCTAATAATTCGCGTAACGGCCTTGACTGGCAAACTATTTCCAACATCTTCACCGACTTTTGGGACGACGCACACGCACGATTCAGTATCGATGAAAAACGAACTTACGCCGCAGGGTTCTCGGGTGGGTCGCGACTCGCATCGACTTTCGCCAGTCGCTGCAGAGGATGCCTCGCTGGAATCATCGGATGTGGTGCCGGGTTCTCGAGGGATGTCAGACCGGACGGCAACACACACTTCGCTTACTTCGGGATTGCTGGTGTCGATGATTTTAACTTTAGCGAGATGTGGGAACTTGAGAAGGTGATGTCCAGGCTGACTCTCCCATATCGTTTTGAAACGTTTATGGGCGGGCACGAATGGCCTCCTGCCGCCAACATCAAGCAAGCGATGGCGTGGTTTACCTTGCAGTCGATGAAAGCTGGTTCCACTACTCGCGATGAAGCATTTCTTAACGCGAACCTAAATGAACGTATGACGCTGGCCGAACAATTCCTGACGGAGCAACGCTCAGTAGATTCGTACGAAGCATATGCTTCTCTGGCCCGCGACTTCACTGGTCTACGCGGTTCGCCGGGCGCCATTGAAAAGGCTGAGCAATTGAAACAGTCTGCTGATTACAAAAAAGAAGTTAAGACTGAAGAGGACTCATTTCGACGTCAGCTCCGTGAAGTAGGTGAAATCCGAGCGGCCTGGTTCAAGCAACCAGATTCTGAATCAGCAAGTTTGCCGCGTCACGAACCAACTCTAAGAATTGACGATTGGCTCAAAAAGAAAGAGTCAACAAAAGATTCGGCTGACCGCCGACTGGCCCGACGAATTATTTCGCAGCTTCTCATTTCATCAATTGAGGAATCACAAGGCGGTTTGCGCGAAAAGGATTACAACCTTGCACTGGCGAACCTCCAACTTGCCCATGAGGTCGATCAGACGAACGCGAATATCGTTTTCGAGATCGCACGTGTTTATGCGTTAATGCGAGAAAAGAAATCTGCAGTGCAGTTTCTCGAACAAGCAGTTTCGCTGGGATTCAAGGATGTCGCCAGATTGAAAGCTGAGGATGCCTTCAGCAGCGTAGTTGACGATCCCCGCTATCGAAAACTACTTGCGACACTCGAAGCCCAGTGACCAATTTTTCTTTCAACTGAAAGCCTATTCCTATTCTTACCTTACGCTTCCACCTCAATCTTCACACAAGCTCAGCATTGCATTAAAGGCATAACCGTTGCTGAACGACTCTCTACCAAGCCATTAGCTCCGCGGCTTGCCCAACTACATACAGGAGGTCCCAAATGCACAAGCTCTTAATGGGATTAACGGTAGCGGTGTGCTTTGTCATCGCCGGTGCAAATCCAGCAATCGCTCAAAAGGAAGACCATCCGTTTGAAGTAGGTGGCGTTTATACAATCATTCAATTAACGGATTTTCAGTCACGGGTAATTCCCAATGGAGTTGGAGACAACACTTTATCGGGACTGGGCGGTCGCTTCGGCTACAACATCAACAAACACCTGTCCATTGATGCAGAGGCTAGTTTCTTTCCTGAAACTCACTTACTTAATGAAGAGTTTGGTCAAAAGATGCAGGGGTTCGTTGGACTTAAGGCCGGCATTCGCAAACATCGGGTCGGAGTTTTCGCAAAGGCCCGACCTGGTGTGATGTGGTTCGGCGAGTTTCCCTCACGCGGCAACTGCAGTCCTGCTAACTTCGGTTCCGTATGCGGCGTGTCACATGAGAAAGACTTCGCGATGGACCTTGGTGGTGTGTTTGAGTTTTACCCGGTCGACCGTTTGATTCTCCGAGCAGATCTCGGCGATACGATAATCAAATATCCAGAGCGAGTGGTTACGAATTTTCCTGCGCAGATTCGGCTGAACGGGGGATGGAAGAACAATTTGCAGCTGAGCTTTGGAGCGGGTTGGCGGTTTTGAATCTGGGCAATCGGAAGAATAGGTCCTATCAGTCGTATAGGACCTATTTCTCTTTTACACTTTCGGAGCCACTGACCTCACTGCTTCAGAAACACCAGCTTCGTACTTCTGGAAGTTCTTATTGAATCTCTGCGCAAGGTCCGCAGCCTGACGATCGTAAGCATCTTTATCGGCCCAGGTGTTTCGGGGTTGCAAAACTTCAGCGGGAACCCCAGGGCATGACAATGGAATGTTCACTCCAAAAATCGGATCCGGCATAGTCTCTATCGTAGCCAGCTCGCCATTCAAGATCGCTCTAATCATTGCACGCGTGTAAGCGATCTTCATTCGTTGTCCAACGCCGTATGGTCCACCACTCCAACCTGTATTGACCAGCCAACACGCGGCATTATGCTGGGCCATCTTCTTGCCCAACAAATCGGCATAAACACCTGGATGCAATACCATGAACGGCGCACCAAAGCAGGTCGAGAAGGTAGCCTCTGGTTCCTTAATCCCGCGCTCCGTGCCCGCAACTTTCGCGGTGTAACCTGATAAGAAGTGATACATCGCCTGCTCGGGCGTCAATCGGGAAACGGGAGGCAGCACGCCGAAAGCGTCCGCAGTTAACATGATGATGTTTCGCGGATGACCAGCGCGCCCTTCGGGAACGATGTTGTCAATGCTGGTAAGTGGATACGAAGCACGTGTGTTCTCAGTCTTACGAGCATCGTTAAGATCGATTACGCGAGTCTCTGTATTGAAAACCACATTCTCGAGAATCGTTCCAAACATCTCTGTGGTGCGATAGATGTCTGGCTCTGCTTCAGCTGACAACTTAATGACTTTTGCGTAACAACCTCCCTCAAAATTGAAAACCCCATCTTCAGACCAGCCATGCTCGTCATCGCCAATCAACCGGCGCTCAGGATCCGCAGAGAGAGTTGTCTTGCCTGTTCCCGATAAACCAAAGAAGATTGCGACGTCTCCTTCAGTGCCGACGTTTGCTGAACAATGCATGCTCATCACGCCCTTTTGCGGGAGAAGATAGTTCATCAAAGTAAAGCCGCTCTTCTTTGTCTCGCCTGCGTATGATGTACCACCAATCAAAACCAGTCGCTGACTAAAGTCCATCAAAATAAACGTAGATGACCGTGTGCTGTCTCGCTGGGGATCTGCCTGAAAGCTCGGGAGGTTGATAATGGTGAATTCCGGCTGGTGAGGAGTTTCTGAGTCAGCTTCACTGATAAACATGGTCCTGGCAAACAATGAATGCCATGCCAGTTCGTTGATAACACGGATGGGGAGCCGGTACTTCCTGTCGGCGCCCACAAAAACATCCTGAACAAACAGATCGCGCCCGGTCGCGTGGGCCATCATGCGTTCTTTGAGCGCGTTGAACTTATCCTGTGAAAAGTCTTTGTTGACATCGCCCCAGAAGACCTTATCTGCACTCTGATTCTCTCTCACGATCGCTTTGTCTTTCGCGGCGCGTCCGGTGAATTCGCCGGTATCCACTATCAAAGCGCCATGATTAGACAGAACGCCTTCATTACGACGCGCTACCTCTTCATAGAGCTCAGCCGCGTTCAGATTCCAGTAGACACGAGCGGCACCCTTGATTCCGTAATTATCCAGCTCGTATGTCGTGTTCTTACGGCCGAGGTGTTCCGTCTCTCGTTCGGTGCGGATAGAAGCCATTCATCTTCTCCATTCAAAGAAGTCCCGTGATATCAGGTAAAAATGTGACTGCGATTAATCGTGACGCTTCCGTTCTTGTGCGAGGCCACGCAGTGCGTCTGCAAGGTCACGAGCTGCGCGTTCGATTCGATCAGCCGCTGTATCCAGCGAGTCTTCGGGTGTACGAACCGCGACCGCAGCCAGTGCTGCGTCCACTTGCGCAATTAGACGATTTGCCTCATTTTCAGTTTCCTGTTCGGAGCGGGTCATTTGGGATGCTGCTGCCTGCTTGTTCATTTGAAAACTTGTCTCACTTGTAAAAAGAAATAATGATTACTAACGCCAGAACTTATTTTATCGGGATGGCTAGTCTGACATTTTGCGACTAGTTCAGGCAAGCGCACTCCCACTTTTGTATGGGGAGCGAACAAAACGAAGCAAAGTTGAGCGATGTATGGAGCAGTCGGCAGGAGCAGGAGGCATAAAAGTTTGAACAAACCCGAACAAGCTCAATTCACACCGCGCGAGTGGAAACTCGTGCAGCGACTAAACACTCCGACTAAAGTGCAACGCTTCTTTAGTTCACTGCCTTACAACTGGGAGAAACCGGGCAGCAGCACGCTACGCTCTCTTCGTGAGGTGCTCAAACATAAGGAAGTTCACTGCCTGGAGGCTGCGGTTGGTGCGGCCACAATCCTGGAGCAGCATGGCTATCCGCCTTTGCTGCTGGATCTTGAATCGCAGGATTTACTGGATCACGTTGTGTTTGTGTTTCAGAAACAGGGCAAGTGGGGCTCAATTGGTCGCTCGCGTGATCTGGGACTGCACGGGCGAAGGCCTGTCTTTCGTTCGATACGCGATTTGGTTTGGAGCTACTTCGACACCTACGTCGATTTCACAGGTCGCATTAAAGGATACGGGGTCACCAGTCTTTATGAACTGGCAAATTACGACTGGCGTTTTTCAGCACGGCGAATGACTAAGATTGAAGATCATCTTCGCGCGATCCCGCACCGGAGGCTTCACTCTTCGGATACTCGTTATGAAAAACTTCTCGCCCGGTACCACGCCTACAAGAAGAGATACCCAGAGCGATCGCCGAGCTATTACAGAACCAGATCGGTGTGGATGCGCTAGATTAGAAATAGGACCTATACGACCTATTCGTCCTATGCCGAACCTCTGACCAATCTGAAATCTTAAATGCTATAATCAGCACCACCTCAACTCGGAGTAAACACGATGGTCTGGGTCAACACATCACCTCTCGTAAAGACCTACACACTGGAAGAGTTCTGGGAGCTGCCAGAACCGCCGGACCACTCTAAACTCGAATTAATCGCAGGGGTCCTCTTTATGACACCCCCTCCTGGGTACAAACACGACAACGCAGTGAGTAGATTAAATCGCTTGATGTTGGCGCACTTGTCAAACACGCGAGATAAAGGAACGGTGTATGTTCCTCGGGCAGCCATTTGGACCAGTCCGAACACTTATCTTGAACCTGATTTGTTCTACGTATCCGCAGAGACAGAATCGCGACTCCAACCAAATCATCGCACGACCGCAGACCTCGTGATCGAAGTGATCTCTCCGGGTTCGGCCATTTATGACCGCAATACGAAAGCAGATACGTATGCTGCGCTTGGAGTCAGGGAGTTGTGGCTCGTTGATGAGCATAACAAGACCATCGAAGTGCGAGTGTTGAGCGAGAATCGTCTGCAGCCGGGTAAGGTAGCCTCAGGCAATGAACGTATAAACTCGATGGTGCTCGCCGGGTTTAGTTTCGCTGCCGACGAAGTGGTTTTGTAAGCACTCATATTGGACTTATAGGACCGATTCGTCCTATAGCCCACCAGCCACTTGCTCCTGACCTGACATCCTCTTCTGTCGTGCATCAACCAACATATGCGCGATCACTGCTGTAATAATGATTGCTCCTCCGATTAGAGCCCACCGGGTAGGTTTCTCCCCAAGCACAAGAAACACCCAAACCGGGTTAAGTAACGGTTCGATGTATCCGATGATTCCTGCATCGAGCGATCTGACACCGTGCGACATCGCATAAGTGAACAGCGTGTACGAAAGGCCCAACTGAAATACGCCAAGAAAAACGACAGTCAAGAGGTCGAACTTGCCAAGGTTCGTCAAGACGGCAATTCCCCAGGGCGCGGTCATTATGATCGCCAGCAAGTTTCCGTAGATCACTGACGACGCACGATTGACGAGTCTCGCTCTTGAATGGCGAAGCATTAAGACGTAAATGGCAAAACATACACCTGATGCCAAAGCAAGTAGATTTCCCGCAACATCTTCGGGTCTTAGCTTGCCAACGAAGAAGAGGACCATGCCTCCAAGGCAGATCAGCACCGTAAGGAGATCACGAATTCGAAACCTCTCTTTGTAGATCAATGGCTCGAGTATCAGCAGGTAAACAGGCGCAGTGTATTGAAGAAAAATGGCATTGGCAGCTGTTGTCTTCTTGGTGGCCAGGACGAAAAGTATCAACAGTGCTGCGTAGAGAAGAGACGCAGCCGCAGAGATTCTGTTGAGTCCAAGGCCTTCGCGGCGAGTGAAAAAGGCTACCGTCAGAACAGCAAAGAAGGATCGATAAAAAGAAAGCTCAAGCCCGGAAAGTTTGGTCCACTTGATGAAAAGTCCACCAGTACTCCACAAAAGTGCAGCCGCGAGCACATACAGAAGTGGGGAGAACTTTTGACTGGACCTCAACTCAGTGATTGTGATCGTTGGCGCCTTCGATTGTTGGTGGCTGTAATGTTTCGGAATCGACCTGGGACTCTGCAGCAGCCTTTTGTCCACGAAGATACTTTCCGAACACACCATTCCACGGTGGGATCACGATAGATACAGCACCATGTGTCTGCGCCTGACATGCCAGGCGAATGAGAGGTTTTGGCTCATTCGTATCGATATATCCAAACTCCTTGATCTTCTTGCCCTCTCGAGCGGCAACATCAGACAGTTTCTCTGCTCCACCGAGCACGCCGACCCAGCAGGTCCCGCATGATGCAGAGCGACACTCAACCGGAATTGGCCCTTCTATTCGGCGCGCATCAATGTCACGCCAATTGCGAGTACGATCGTCAGCTGCGCCCCATGCGAGGTCCTGAATATTGTTCATGACGTAGTGAGCTGTCTCGTCATTTTCGTCGTAAGTCACTGTCCATTTCTTGTTGACCGTGCGAAGAAAGCCGAATAAGCCCTGGCTGTCGTCCTTCGCTCGATCGCGTAACACCTGCTCGGCAGATTTGCGCGCATGTTTGGAATCTATTTGAACCAACCCGGGTGAATTGAAGGCTTCGATTCCGATTTGGCGAACTGTCATGAAGGCGACTGCGGTGATACCCACAACCAACGATCGGTCAACTTTTAGTTTGACTGCAATATCACCGGCAACTGCGAGGATCTGATCGGATAAAGCAGCCGCACTCGACGCGAATTCCGCCGCGTGTTGCTGGACAGCCGATTTAACTTCGGGCCAGTAACGATGTCCGTAAAGAAAAGTATGGGATGAATCAATTTGATCTTTCAGATAGAACTTGCCCTGCATCAGAAGACGTTGCCGCAGCTGCTCTGGGTCGTCAGAGTTAGCAAGTGCTTGAAACAACGCGAGTGGATAGAATGCAAACCAAATCTGCGTGGCATTGCGATCGACTTCGTGGATCGATCTCAACAACGTGGTCAGAGCTGCAGACCATGCTTCTTCGTCGTGTTCGTCAAGAAAGGTTTCGAAAGGCGTTTTAGTGGACATATTGTGTAGCCTCGCGAGGCGAGCGCTCATTAAAGCAAAGCGATATCGAAAGCACAAAGGGGTCAGAACTGAAACCTCGCCGCCGTCGAACAGAAGCCTTGACCGGAAACACGAAAGCTCTTCTGTCGGAGCGCGGCCGTCCTCGGCCGCCCCCGTCGAATAGAACCCACTCATTCTAAACGGATAACAGAGCAATGTATGGCCCAACTGCGACCCTTTAATATTAAACGTCGCGGACCTTAGAGTGGGTTCTATTCGACGGGGGCGGCCGAGGACGGCCGCGCTCCGACAGAAGAGCTTTCGTGTTTCCGGTCAAGGCTTCTGTTCGACGGCGGCGGCCGCTGACTTCTTCACCCGTTGACAATCCCAAACCCATGAGAGTAAAGATCAACTCTACCCAAATTCCTGGAGGTACTTGAAATGGATGCCGATCGTCCTGAACCCGCGAAGTCAGCACGCACGTTCGATAGCGCTTACAGTTTTTCCTTTAGCATTGCCGTGGGTTTGGTGCTCTTCATTGCCGGCCTGGTCATAAGCCTCACCATCGGCCAAAGCGCGGGAATCGGCTTGATATTTGGAATCCCGCTACTCATTGCAGGTCTGGTGCTGCCGGTGTTTATGATGCGCGACCTGTTTCAACACAACGAAGTTAAAGGCGACTGTCCATTCTGCGGCGCTCCCATCACAACCTCAGACGCGACGATTCGTCTGAATTGTCCCACTTGTAAAAATCTGATTGAGGTTCGGGAGATGCGCTTCGAACGTGGAGAGTAGGTAACTCAGTAACCCACTGGTAGCCAACCGCGCGTCCAATAGTCAGCAAGGGTCAGGGAAAACATAATCGCCATCCAGAAAAGCGCGGAGATCACGATCATCCAAACTAGTCGGGAGCTATATCGCACGTGCATGAAGTAGAGCACGACGAATGTGGCTTTTGTGACTGCAATCGTTAACGCGATTACGGCATTGAGGGCGATCTCCTTGCCGAATGCGTGATACGTAAAGTCGTGAAACGCAGCCAGCACTGTCAGACCGGTACCCACCAGCAGCACCACAAAAATCGTCAAGTAAACTCTTACTGGAACTATATGCTCACTCATGTCTCAACCGTGTTCGAAGTGTCTCCCCAGCAGGTAAAGTAAGGGAAACAGGAATATCCAGATGATATCCACGAAGTGCCAGTAAAGCCCGATTACTTCGACCGGGCTGTGGTACTCAGGGCCGTACCTTCGCTTGATTGAACCATAAAGAAGAAACGTCAACAGGCCCGCACCGATAATCATGTGCAGTGCGTGCATGCCGGTCATTGCGAAATACAGCCAGTAGAACAACTGCACTTCTTCGACAGTTGCGTTCCCAAGCAGATGAAGCTTGTGTGGATCTGTGTCGCCTTCATGTGCAACCGTTGGCTTAAATGGGCGATTAGGTATCAAGCGGCCCGGAATTAGAGCATCGTCATACTTTGATTTGTATTCGACAGCCTTGATCCCGAGGAACGCGAATCCGAGTATCAGGGTTAGTATCAGGCAAAGGATCTGCGGTTGCGATTTACCCACTTGAGTAAAGTAAACCGCCATCGCCATCGTGAAACTGCTGAAAATCAGTACGCCGGTGTTTACTGCTCCGAGTGTGATATCGAGATGATTGCTCGCACTGGCGAAGGCGAATGGATACGTTGATCTGTAGAGCGTATATGCCAGAAACATGCCGCCGAAAAACATGATCTCGGTTACGAGAAATACCCACATGCCGAGCGTGCCAGCTTCTCGCTGCTGCTCCATGTTCTCGAAGTGATGCTGCAGCGCTGGGTGCCCGTGTACTTCTTCTGTTACGGCGTGACTCATAACTAATGTCCGACGAACTTTAGTTTGTCGCGGTCTCCATCTCAGCTATTCTGAAGAACTCGATCTGCAACACATCCACGCCACGACAAACTAAAGTTCGTCGACGATCATGCGGTCTCCAACTCACCTGCAAACTTACCAATCACTTCAGTCTCACCTGGTGGCGCAAATTCATAAGCTTCCCACGTGACGATCGGTGTTTGTTCGAAATTTTCTGTTGGCGGCGGTGATTGCGTTCGCCATTCCAAACCAGGTAAGTGCCACGGATTCGCCTCCGCATGTTTGCCGTAGCGCATCGACCAAACAAAGTAGATTGCCGGTATCAACATTCCAAATCCCAGAATGGACGCTCCCGCTGACGACAGCACATTGAACACCTGAAACTCCGGCGGATACGCGTGGTACCTGCGCGGCATTCCCATGTAACCTGCGACGAACTGCGGCAGAAATGTCAGATTGAATCCCACGAAGATCACAAGCGCACTGAATCGTCCCCAACCTTCGGGATACATACGACCGCTGATCTTTGGCCACCAATAATGAAGTCCTCCGAGATAACCCATTAGCGCGCCACCGACCATGATGTAGTGGAAGTGCGCAACGACAAAGTAGGTGTCCGTCAAATGAACGTCTACGGCCAAAGCGGCAAGAAAGAGTCCAGTCATTCCGCCAATAGTGAACAGTCCAATGAATCCGAGGCCATACAACATCGGTGTGTCGTATGAGATCGACGACTTGTAAAGCGTCGCCGTCCAGTTAAAAACTTTTACCGCAGAAGGAATCGCAACTGCATAACTGAGAAATGAGAAAATCATTCCTGCATAGACTGATTGGCTGCTCACAAACAAGTGGTGGCCCCACACGAGGAAGCCGAATACAGCAATCGCCAGACTTGAGAACGCGACGAACTTGTAGCCGAATATGTTTTTGCGCGAGAAGTTCGCGATTAGTTCGCTAACAACGCCCATCGATGGCAGGACCATGATGTAAACAGCAGGATGCGAGTAGAACCAAAACAGGTGCTGAAAAAGAACGGGATCGCCGCCGAGTGCCGGATCGAATATGCCGACGTGTGCTACTCGCTCAAACGCCAGTAGAAGAATAGTGATCGCAATGACCGGCGTTCCCAGGATCATCACGAGACTGGTTGCATAAATTGACCAGATGAACAAAGGTAAACGAAACCACGTCATGCCGGGAGCGCGCATGGTGTGGATTGTGACGATGAAATTAAGCCCCGTTAAAATTGATGAGAAGCCGTTGACAAAGATCCCGAGGCCCGCGGCAACGACGTATGAATTCGAGAACGTCGTGCTGAATGGAGCATAGAAAGTCCAACCTGTATCAACACCGCCGGCAAGCAATGCATAAATCGTAATCAATCCGCCAGCCATGTAGATGTACCAGCTCAACAGGTTGATCTTCGGAAACGCAAGATCCTTCGCCCCGATCATCATGGGCACAAGGAAGTTTCCCAGGGTTGCCGGTATGGACGGGATCAGAAAGAAAAACACCATGATGATCCCGTGTTGAGTGAAGACCTTGTTGTAAGTAGTCGAGTGAAAAAGATCGCCTTGAGGCGTCAGCAACTCGAGGCGAATCATCATTGCGTAGAGTCCACCGATAAAAAAGAAGAAGGTGATGGACGCGAGATACAACAAGGCTATCCGCTTGTGATCCTTAGTTAATAACCAGGACTTCAAGCCGTACTGCGCGTTGATGTAGTTGACCCTGGATGGTCGTGGTAATTCAAATGCTTCGTCTATCATGACTTCACCACTACTTAAAAAGGGTTCCGCGCGCTCTGTGTAGTTGCTGCCGGGCTCTGGGTCCTCGACGGCGACGGCGAACTCACAGGCGTCGATTGCTGCGGATTTGAAATTTGTAACGACTTTATAAAAGCAAGCAACTGTACCAACTGATCTTCGCTGACCTGTCCCTGGAACGTCGGCATGATCGGGCCAAAGCCTTCAACCAATTTAGCCTGGGGATTCAGTATCGATTCGCGAATGTATGCTTCGTCGGCGCGGACGGTTTGACCGTTCCCCAATCTAACGTCTCGACCGAACAATCCGGCCAGTGTCGGGCCACGCCCGCCTTCACCGTTCGCACCGTGGCACGATACGCAGCCAAGTGTTTGAAATAGTTGTTGACCTGCAACTGCCGGAGTCGTGTTTCCTGCGTTGCCGCTCAGCCAGTTATCAAACTCTCGCGACTCCATCACTATCACTGAGCCGATCATCCCGGAGTGATTCATGCCGCAGTACTCTGCACAGAAGAGATGGAATGTACCCGTCTTCGTCGCTTCAAACCACTGAGTCGTGTACTTACCAGGTACAACGTCAGCTTTCATACGAAAGGCAGGTACGAAGAAGGAGTGGATCGCATCTTCACTGGTCATGATCAGCTTGATCTTTCGACCGATCGGCACATGCAGCTCGTTAATCTCCCGCTGACCGGTCGAGTGCTGAACCTTCCACATCCACTGCTTGCCTACAACATAAACTTCCATCGCGTTTTGGGGAGGCGAATACTGCTCGAAATAAACCTTCGAAGCCCAACCAAAGATCGTCATGGCGATAAGGAATGGAATCACCGACCACAGCGTTTCCAACTTATGCGAACCGGCAATCGGACGTGGTATCTCATATGGCGAACGTCTGCGGTAACGCAAAACAAAGAAGATCAGAATGGCTGAGATGAGCAGTGTAAAAAAGAGAGTTATACCGGACAGGTAGAAATAGACGGCATCAACTTTCCACGAGAAGGTGGAAGCGCTGTCGGGTACAAATGGAACCCACGATTGCATTAAGTGGCCGCGCCTCCGGTCTTCAATCTCAACTGGGCAGGAGTGCGTCGTCTAAGAACGAAGAACATGCCTGCAATGATGATGAGCGTCAGTAATCCGCCTGCACGTATGATATTCATCACAGCTGCGCCGTATTTTCCCTTCGCGGGATCATAGTGATAGCAGTACAGCAGTAACTCGTCCGCCGCTGTTCCGATCTTGTTTTCCGACGATTCGATTAAACCTAAACGCATGTCGCGGGCTGAATAAGTGATCCCGTAGTAGTAACGTGACAACTTTCCCTGCGGCGTCGCGATCATGATTCCGCTGGCGTGTGCAAATTGCTTCGTAGACTCGTCGTAGTGGTAACGGAACCCGACCGCATCTGTGATTTGCCGGACAGTTTCAGGGTCAGCGGTCAGAAAGTGCCAACCTGCATTAGCGCTCGCCTGCATCTTCTCAGGCAGGTATCCGACGTAGATTTTCTTTTTCGACTCTGCGAGTTGCGGAGTTTCGCGTGGATCAAAACTGATCGTAACTACGTCGTAGTCTTTTCCCAGTTCAAACGGGAGCACGCGAATCGATTCAAGCATGCCGTTGAGAACCTGGGTGCAGAGCATTGGACAGCTGTAATAAACGAGCGACAAAACGACAGGTCGTCGTCCAAAGAATTGTCCCAGCTTCACTGCCTGTCCGGACTCATCTCGAAACGTTAAATCAAGTGGCAGCTGCTGATTTAGCTTCTGCTCGATCCTTACATCTTTGAGCGCAGTCGGAAGTCCACTGGAAGTAGCCCCAGTATCAGGTCTCGCTCCGTACAGCGGCGAACTGGGACCAGGTGTTCCGGGTTGCGAATGCGCAACGCTGGACATCAGCAACACACTGAAGGCAAGACAAACAAGTTTTCCTCTGCGCTTCCTTTGCGAACTCTGCGTCTCTGCGGTAAAAAACTGCCACACCGAATTAACCGCAGAGTCGCAGAGTTCGCTGAGACGCAGAGTTTTCTTATTGATGCTTAACATACTTCCTTCTTACTGCAATCGCTTCTCACTGACTCGTCCCGAACTTGCCGCTGTCGGAGCGCTTATCGCGTAATCCCGCAGGTCGTTAGGCGCCTCCCTGGTGCGCGCCGGCAAGCCTTCGCCCGCAACCACTTGCTTGATAGCGTCTTTGATTGGGATGGTCTTGGAGTTCCCCGACGCATCTTTGATTTCGCCCTTGAGTTCTTTTTCCCATTGCGCATTAAGCGTCTCAAACTCGAGTTGCGGCCTGGTGGTTTGCAGATTAACCCAGGTTCCGTCTTCGAGAGTCACACCAAAACCGGGCGCCTCTTGCAATCGCGGCTCAGGGGGTAAACGCTCTTGTTGACTCAGCGCCATTGGGCCAGGTTGAACCTCTTTGGCGGCCTGCCCTTTGAAGTAATTGAAGAGGAAGATCAGTCCGATAAACACGCTTATCGTTAGAATCGTCAGGCCCACAACAAACGTCAGAACTCCGTTGACGTTAACGTCGCTGGTCTCGTGAGTCACCTCCACGTTTCTAATGTGCGAAACGTCTGGTGTCTCTGTCTTGTGCCCGTTCCCTGACTGCTTAGCCATGATTAGTGCCCCGAAGCGTGCTGCTGCTCCATTACAGATTCAAATTGTGGATCATTGATCGGTATCAACGCTCGCTTACCCAGTTCCCAGAAGAAGAACCAAAACCAAAAACCACCAATAGCGATCGGAGCTATTAGCGCGTATACCACGTGCTTCAATGAAAACTGTTCATGCGTAAACGCGGGCAGGAACAGCCACAACAGATCAATTACGCGCATTATCAAAACCAGGCCCGCAACAAAAACAAGTTTGTGCGGGTCTCGCTTTAGATCTCTTGATAACAAAAAGAGAAACGGCGCGCCGAAGTGGAGAATCGTAATTGTCACGATGATCGCGCCCCATACGGCGTGCGTTCTGACCAGGTAGTACGCGATTTCTTCGGGAAGATTTCCGGACCAGATGATCAAAAACTGAGAAAACGCGAAGTAAGCCCACAGCATTACCAGAGCCAACAGCAGTTTTCCCAGATCGTGAAAGTGCAATGGCGCCACAATCCGGTTCAACGGTTCGTCTTTCGAAAACCAGGCCATTACGGCGATGACGAACGCAAGCGCGCTCAAACTCCACGACGCAACAAAAATCAAACCGTAAATCGTGGAAAACCATTCAGCGTCAAGCGACATGAACCAATCAATGGCCGCGAAGGTTACTGAAAAGATCAGCAGTACCATTCCTGGCCCACTCAAGACGCGCATGTTTTTGGCGAACTTTCGATCGCCCGTGCGATCTTGTTCGATGGACCATTTGTTCAAAAGGAACGCGAGCAGGAACCAAATACCGAAATAGATTGCGGCGCGCGCGGTAAAGAACGGTAAGTTCAAGTACCGCTCTTTGAATTTCAGCACTGGATGCGTTTCCAGCGCTTCTGGATCAGTCCACTCATACAGCGAATGCGAACCAACGATGATTGGAATAAACAGCAGAACCATCAAAGGCAACGTACGAGACGCTGCTTCAAGCACACGCCGAATGACAAGACCCCAACCTCCGCCGGTCATGTGTTGAAGCATCAACAACGCCAAAGAGCCCACCGCGATCCCGGTCCAAAACGTGAACCCAACGAGGTACGTTTGGAAAAACAGCTTGCGATCAATCAGAACGCTGCTCAAAAGCAGCACGAGTCCTCCAACGCCAACGATTAAGGCGCGATTCTGGTATCGCGAAAAATCTGGAGGAGCGAATGATGTAATCACTTATGTCCTCCGCTTGCTGGTGTTGGTGAAGGGGATGCTGTTACCGCAGGATTCGAGTTCAAATTCTGACTAAACTGCAATGCGCGGATATAGGCGATGATCGCCCAACGATCCTGGACGGGAATCTGGGCTGCGTAAGACGGCATCGCGCCCCAGCCATTTGTTATCGCATCAAAGAAATGACCCACTGGTGCAGCGCGCAACCGGTCGTCATGAAATGATGCCGCTCGCCTAAAACCGCGACGCACGACCATGCCATCTCCATGTCCGGTCTTTCCGTGACATACCGAACAGAAGATGTTGAATCTTTCCTGACCCCGGGTAACGGTGTCTTCGGTTATGGGAAAAGGAAAAGTTTCCACGTCATCGGGATAGGCGTTTTGTCCGCTGGGTGCACTCGCAGATGGCTGCGGACCAGCTGGCGTTGCGGAGGCGCCGGCTGAGATATTGCTCAAATTCTTGTTCTTCTTTCCGGTGAACAGCGCGGTATCGGTTCGGAGATAACCACGAGGAACCGTGCCTTCGACCGGTTGACGCGCCGATAGGCCATCAGAAAAGAACGTCGAACTGCGGAATGGTTTCATCCTGGGCTGGTCCTGCATGTCGCGACGACAGGAAGAGATGGCGAATACACAGACGACGAGCAGCATTGCCGATTTCCAATTGCCGATTGCCGATTTGTGTAGATCGTTCTTAATCATTTTATAAGGCTAGAAACTGCCTGTACCACCAATGCTCTTTCAATCGGAAATCGGCAACAACTCTCCTCATACCTCAACGTCTATCACTTCCGTCGCATTCAAACTTTGTAACAACCGCACTACTGCATCGTGGTTGTACTTTGGGTCGTTCGCTTCAACGACCAGGAAAAACCGATCACGCGTAGCCATTGCAAAATTTGGGGCATTGAATACCGGGTGATAAGGCTGCGGAAGTTTGTTCAAAAACAACATTCCCAGGACCGCTGAAAATGCAGCAACGAGCACTGTGCACTCGAACGTGATCGGAATGAATGCGGGCCAACTGTTGAAAGGCTTGCCACCCACGTTAATCGGATAATCGATGACTTCAATCCAGTACTGCATGAAGAACCCACCGAGAAGGCCAACCAACCCGCCGATGAAAACGATTAGGGGCAACGCGCTATGCGTGAAGCCGATCGCTTCCGAAAGCTCTTCAATCGGATAAGGCGAGTAGCCATTGATTCGACGATACCCCTCTTCGTATGTTCGACGCGCCGCATGTACAAGCTCATTGGGTCCTTCGAATTCAGCCATCACACCGTAGAGCCGCGGCTCGTGACGGCGATGAGGATGAGTGGGAGAGTGGGCGACGGGGCGAGTGGGCGATGCCGACTCGTCTCCATCGGGCCTTTCAGCCAACCTTGATTTGTCCTTATCGTCAGCCATCTCTAAGTATTACTTCTGCCCTCGCCTACGTCGCGGCTTTCTCTTTCATCCACTCGACTACTTCACCCGCTCGCCCCATATCCGTTTCGCCCACTCGCAGCTACTCCTCCACCTCTGCTTCCGGCAGGATCGTGCGCATCTCAAAGATTGAAATCATCGGCAGGAAGCGGATGAAAAGGAACAACAACGTAAAGAAAAATCCGATGGTGCCGACAAACATCGACCAATCCCACTGGGTAGGCCGGTAGGATCCCCACGATGTAGGCAAGAAATCACGATGCAAACTCACCACGACAATCACGAAACGCTCGAGCCACATACCGATACTCACGACGAACGAAATGATCCACAACAGTACGAGATTTGAACGTATCTTCTTCGACCAGAGGAATTGAGGCGTGATGATGTTGCACAGGATCAGCGCCCAGTAGTACAGATGATAGGGCCCATGCATTCGGTTCCAAATCATGAAACGCTCATACTTGTTCCCGCTGTACCAACCAAAAAAAGCCTCCATCGTGTAGCCGTAACCGACGATTAATCCCGTTGCCAACATGACCTTGGCCATGTTGTGCATATGGCGCATGGTGATGAAACCCTCGAGGCCGTAAAACTTGCGCAGCGGGATGGTCAATAACAACACCATCGCGAAGCCGGCGTAGATTGCTCCGGCAACGAAGTAAGGCGGAAAGATCGTCGCATGCCATCCGGGAATAATGCCGACCGCGAAATCGAAGCTGACGATTGTATGCACTGAAAGTACGAGTGGAGTCGCGAGTCCCGCCAACAATAGATAAGCAGTTTCGTATCGATGCCAGTGTCGCGCCGACCCTCGCCAACCCATCGCCAGCCATCCGTAAATAAGCTGGAAAGGTTTGCTGCGTGCACGATCGCGAAGGGTCGCGAAGTCGGGAATCAAACCAACAAACCAGAACATTGCCGACACCGTTGCATAAGTGGAGACCGCAAACACGTCCCACATCAACGGGCTACGAAACTGTGGCCAGATCCCCATCGTGTTCGGATACGGAAACAGCCAGTACATCAACCACGGTCGCCCCAGGTGAAAGATCGGGTACATTCCAGCCTGCGCAACCGCGAACAATGTCATGGCTTCAGCGAACCGGTTTATTGACGTTCGCCAACGCTGACGTAACAACAGAAGAATCGCGGAGATCAAAGTGCCAGCGTGACCGATTCCGATCCACCAGACGAAGTTGAGAATATCTATGCCCCACCCGACAGGGATATTCACGCCCCATAAACCGATACCGACGAACACCAGATTCGTGATCGCCAGCAACATCAACTGGAAGAGCGCAAACGAAATGGCAAACCCGAAGAACCACGCCAGTGACGTTCTGCGCTTCAGAACGATCGAGCTGATCTTGTCGGTTACCGACGCGAACGTCAGACCGGGATCAATCACCGGTTGCGTCGAGTGCATCGGCCCTTCCATGTATGGCTTGTTCTCTTGGTCCGCCATTCCTAATGTCCGATAAACTTTAAGTTTGTCGTTGCTCGGATTATTGGCCCGTTCATTGAATTACTAGTACCTCGATGAAGCGTGTATCGACGTCACGACAAACTAAAAGTTCATCGGACTTTAATCTCCGGATTTGGATTCTTCAGCTCTGACAAATACGTAGTTCGTGGTTTCGTATTCAGTTCTCCGAGCAATGAGTAATTGCGTTCACTCGCTTTCAGTTTGGAAACACGACTATTCGGATCGTTCACATCTCCAAAGACAATTGCTTCCGTCGGGCAAACCGCCTGGCAAGCAGTGACAATCTCACCGTCCTGCGCTCGTCGTCCTTCGATTTCCGATTGAATCTTCACTGACTGGATTCGCTGTACACAGTAGTTGCACTTCTCCATCACACCACGACTGCGCACTGAAACTTCAGGATTTCGCATCAGCTGATACTGTGGCGTATCCCAATCCTGATACAGGAAGAAGTTGAAGCGACGGACTTTGTACGGGCAGTTGTTTGAACAGTACTTCGTGCCTACGCAGCGGTTGTAAACCATGTCGTTGAGACCTTCTGCGCTGTGCACTGTTGCGTGAACCGGACACACTGGTTCGCACGGAGCATTCTCGCAGTGCATGCAAGGTACAGGCATGAAGTGGGTTGCTTCGGGTTTGACTGGATCGAAGCCTTTGAAGTAGGTATCGAGGCGTATCCAGTGCATCTCACGACTACGCATGACCTGATCCTTACCGACGATCGGAATGTTGTTTTCCGCCTGGCAGGCAACAGTGCACGCATTGCAACCGACGCAGTTGTTTAGATCGATCGCCATGCCCCAGGCATAGTTGGGCGCGTTCTCTGATTGTTTCTTATAGTCGTAAGGTTTGCCGTAAAGCGAAGGTTCGTTGCTCGTGTCTTCCGGTCTTTTACCGTTACGAAACTCTTCGAGCGTTTCCGAAACGACAATCTCGCGCTCCTTCTTGCTGAAATTCTCATCTTCCAGGTTGAAATGGAGTTGAGTCGTGGCAAGCATGTGCTGTCCGGTGGACTTTTGAACACGGAGGCTGTTCGTAAACCACGGCTCATATGAATTTCTAATAGCGTAGGCGTTGTAGCCAACAGGCCCACTGGAAGGATTCATTGCAACGCGACCGTGAAACTCGCGACCAAATCCGAGAAAGATAGTTATTACCCCGTCGGCGTGCCCGGGCATGATCCAGGCAGGAGCGGTGATTTTGTTACCGCTCTGATCGATCAGATCAATAGTCGGTACGTAGTGTTCGCGACCGTGGATTGCGTCGCCGTTGTCAAGCTCACCGATTAGTTGTTTAGCTGTGTTTGAACTGATGAGGGCGACGTTGTCCCAGGTTACCTTGGTTAACGGCTTTGGAAGCTCCTGCAACCAGCCATTGTTTGCAAAGCGGCCATCATAAATTGATGGATCAGGACGAAAGATAACTTCGAAATTGCCGGCGGCGGTCTGCGTGGGAGCCTGTGCCTGACTGGCCCAGCCTGTTTGAACAGCTACAGTCTTCGCTGGAAGCGCTGAGTTCGGCACAAACCCATCATGAATCGTCTTTCGCCACCACGATTCAAAGTCAACCGACGCAGCCTGCGAGGCGTTGCTCTGCGTTGGCGAAGTCAGGGGTTGCGCTTCCCGTGCACCTGCTCCTGCCGTCTGCCCCTTACCGTTTCCTGCTCCTGCCGACGGCTCCTGATTCGCCTGCCAATGCTGCTGCCAATACGACTTCACTATCTCGAGTGGCTTACGATCGTATTGTTCAGAAAACACTGCGAGCAATTCGTAAGGGGTCTTTCCATCGTAGAGCGGCTCGATTAGAGGTTGCATGATGGTAATCGTGCCATCGTATGAACGTGTGTCACCCCATGACTCGAGATAATGTGCTTGTGGAACGTGCCAATGACAAAGCTGTGTTGTTTCGTCTTTGTAAAGGCTCAAGTGAACACGCAGTTTTGCTTTCTTCAGCCGATCGAAATAGAACTTGAGATCATTTGGAGTGTTGTAGACAGGATTACCACCGATAATTACCAGTAGGTCTACCTTGCCCGCATCGAGATCCCCAATCAGCTCCTGCAAGGACTGCCGCTGATCTACCGAATTGACTTCCAGGGGATCGGTATAAAAAACAGTCTTGCCAATGTTTCCCAAAGCGCTGTTCATCGCATGTGCAATCGCGTGAATGATTGGCGACTGGTGGGCACCGGCAATAACAATGCTTGCGCCTTTGTGTTGTTGAAGATCTTTGCTGACCGCCGCGACCCATTCCGGACCGCCAGAACCTGCCGCAAGCGCTCGCGCTATGCCTTCAAAGTCGCTCGGCTTAACACACCACTCGTGATCTGCTTTCGCCCCAGTGTTGCTCGGTGTGGTCTCCACAACGTACAACCGATTGATCTCTTTGTTCTCTTCGATCGCGCGACGCTTCACCATAAAGTCGTGCGCATTTCGAATCGATCCAGGTAGAGCCGACAGAAAATCAGAATCGAGAGATAGAACTCGATCGGCGAGATCAAACCTGTACGTAATGTTTACCGGCTGACCGACTGCCATCATCGCCCCCGCGCGGACATTGTCGTTATTTACCGGCTCGTATTGATGCCACTTCGCCTGTGGCAGCGCCTGCAACAACTCCTTCATCTGGGCGCCGAGCGTGGGCGAGATAACGGTCTCCGTAAGAAAACGAATGCCCGCACCTTGTTTTGGACGTTGCTCATCGAGAGCCGTCCGCATCTGACCGACGAACGCAGTCCACGTACGAATGTCTTCGCGGTAAGTCAGAGTTTGCGAGCGGTCCGGGTCGTAAAGAGTGAGTATTGAAGCCTGCGTGAAAATGTCTGTGGCGCTGAAACCCCGTGGGTCTTGAATACGAACGTCGGTCGCAAAATCTGAGGGGCGATTGTTCGGGTGATCCGGATTACCTTCGATCTTGGTTGGTCTGCCTTCGTTGCTTCTCACCAATACGGGAGTAGCAGCGCCAAACAATGGAGCAGCGGTCGCATAGAATAATGCCTTGCCGGGAACTTCTTCCTCCGGTTGCTTAATATAGGGAACAATCTTTTCAGGTGGCTGGAAAACGCATCCGCTCAGTCCTGCCAGCGCCATCGATGCACCCATCAATTTAATAAACGTGCGGCGCTCGATCGGATCGTTCCATTCTTCGGCTTGTTGCGGATACTCGCGCGCAACGAACTCTTTGAACACCGGACTGTCAGCCAGCTCTTCGAGACTGCGCCAGTACTGTTTACCTGACCGCGTATCCTCGCCTTCCTGCATGGCAAGTATGTGGTCACGCATCAGTTTGAAATTAATATGTCGATCGCTATCAGCCATTTGACAAAGCTCTATCTCTAACGGTGACAGGTTGAACAACTGGTCAAAATTTCCGGACCCTGAATCTTGTATTTTGCAACGAGCCCTCGCCCGTCCTCGATCTCTTTAGCACTCTTGTTTTCCGGGTGCGGGTACGACATGTTGAAAACTTCTTCCTTCGGACGCACAAATCTTTCAGGCGCACGATGACACTCGAGGCACCACTCCATCTGTAAAGAAGCGACCTGGAATGCGATTGGCATCTCATCAACGCGTCCGTGACAAGTTGAACATCCAACTCCTTTGTTAACGTGTATGCTGTGATTGAAGTAGGCGAAATCCGGGAGGTCGTGTACTCGTATCCACTCGATGGGTTTACCCGTTCGGAAGCTGGCACGAACTGGCTCGAGATAAGGACTATCAGCCCAAATCTGTTTGTGACAATTCATGCACGTCGTGGTTGATGGCAGTCCAGCCGATGCTGATGTCTCAACCGACGTATGACAGTAGCGACAATCGATGCCATCGTCGCCGACATGATGTTTATGACTGAACTGAACAGGCTGTTGACGTTCTAACCATTGGCCTGTGTTCCACGCGGATCGATTCAACTCAACTGTGGCCCACAGTACCGCAACCACGACAAACACGGCGCCATAGATCGAGATTTTCGCTAGTGCGTTTGTACTATGATGAAATATCTGGGGCATCGCCGCAGATTAAATCGTGAGCTCTAGTACTACGAGCGAGTTAAACTACCATTAGGGCGGTACACAAACTTGTATCTCTTCGGGTTCGTAATCCTCACCGTGATTCGCAGACACAACAGCCCGCAAAAAAACTCTAAGTCGATCTGTCTTGTTGCAAAGTGGGAGTACTTTACCAAATACGGGACAATTTTCAAATTGCACAACTATTCACAAGCTTTGGAGTGCGACGGCCTGCCGTCGCTTTGGTACAGCAGGACCTGGAAAGAAGATTTGTGTTAGAAGAGATTTTGTGAGGTCGAGTAGCGCTGTAACAAAGCGACGGCAGGCCGTCGTACTCCAAAGCTAAGCTGCATCTCGAGCCAGCATCGCTGCACCGACGGTGATCGCGTCGCGTCCAAGAGTGCCTGCAACTATTTGTGTTGCTTCAAAGCAAGGTTGAAATGCGCGACGTTTCGCTTCCTGAATAATCGGATTAAGAATCAGCGAGCCTGCATCCATTACGCCACCGCCGAGAATTATCTTTTCGATATTGAGCAGGTTTATTACGCTCGCAACGCCGGTCCCGATGTACTTTCCCGTTCGTTCGATCATCATCAAAGCGAAGTCGTCACCTTCTTTTGCTTCGTGAGCGACGTCGTCGGCCGTGAAATCCTTATTCAATCCAAGTCGGGACAACGATGAAGTTGAATCCCTGTGAAGCCGTTCTCGCGCGCGCCGTACGATGCTTGGAGCGGATGCCACTGTCTCAAGACATCCCGTGTTGCCGCAAACGCATTGGATGCCTTCGGTGTCGATGGTGATGTGGCCGACCTCTCCAGCAAATCCGGAAGTACCTGTCCACAGTTTCCCGTCGAGGATGATTGCTCCACCAATGCCGTTTCCAATCATCATGTAAAAGATATTGTTACTGCCACGTCCTGCGCCGGCCTTGAATTCTCCGTAGGCAGCCGCATTGGCATCGTTTTCGAGTTCGACGCGCAGACCGGTTGCCTCGGTGAGCTCTCTATGAAGGTTCTCGCGAATGCCCGTCGGTAGATCCGGAGACACGATCACAACGTCCGTTTGGCGATTGACTAAACCAGGAATGCCGAAACCGAGAGCAGAAACATCGCCGCCTTGTGAACCGAGTTCTCTGGCAATCGTGGCTACTTGCTGAACCATCGTCTTGGGAGAGATTGTTGCTTCGCGCCTCTCCAACACCTGACCAGAGTCGTTGATAAGCGCAGCCTGGAGCCTTGGCCCCGAAAAGTACATTCCGATTAGGAGGGCTGACTTTGACATGAGAGTCGTTAATTCCACTCGGTAAGCAAATACTTGCTCGAAGGATAGACGAGGGTTCTGGGGCTGTCAAACTGCAGTTTCAGAGAGTAAAATTTGGCCAGAGCCGACCTTTGTATTTTGTTCTTTGTACTTTGTTTTTGAGGGCACAACGCAAAGAAGAAAGCACAAAGTACAAAGCACACGAGGCGAATTCGCAATGTTGATACGATCCATCTTGTTTCCGACGGACTTTAGTGAGTGCGGGAACTTTGCGCTCTCGCACGCGGCGTCGCTCGCTCGTACGTTCAAAGCTTCGGTCATTTGCCTAAACGTGATTGAACCGATTGTACCGACGGTAGGTTATTCAGGAATGACTGAGCCTCTGCCGATTGCTGATATAGCTGAACAACTCGAAGATTCGGCGGAACGTGAGTTACCAAAACTCGCTGAATGTGATGAATTCGCAGGCCTAGAGGTCGAAGAGATGGTCGTTCACGGCGAAGCTGCTGCCGAAATCGTACGAGTGGCAAAAGACCGCAACGTGGATCTAATTGTGATCGCTTCCCACGGTCGAACGGGACTCGGTCGTATCTTATTTGGTTCAACCGCTGAAGCCGTTGTGCGTCATGCACACTGCCCCGTACTCGTAGTAAAACCCCCTCAAGAAGAAACTGAGCAGTAGTCAACCGGCAGCCCTCCAGTTTATTCTGTCGCCAAGTCGTTGCCGATTTCCCAAATGTCCGACGAACTTTAGTTTGTCGTCTGCGCATATATCACGGACATAGGCGTAATCGGAATATCGCTAATCCAAGGCCGACAAACTAAAGTTCGTCGGACATTTGCAATGCATAGTCTTGATTTTCTTTACGAACTGATTCGGCAATACGGGTTGTACGCAGTTTTTATTCTTGTCATGGTGGAGGGCGATATCACCCTTCTCCTCGCGGGCGTTTTGGCGCATAGCAACTTTTTCGATACGTACAGTTTTGCGCGCGTACTAATTTGGGGAACACTGGGTGGGTGTGCAAGCGACCACGTTGCATATTTTGCCGGTCGCGGTTTTTGTGAAACTGTCCGGGAGTTTAGATTCTATCGGGCCGCACAACCCCGTCTCGAAAGACTAACGAACAAATTCGGTCCACTCTCAATCTTTCTTTCCAAATATATCTACGGGCTCCGCTGGGCCTCGTGCGTCTTTTATGGCGTGGGCCGCATGCCTTTCGTCAGGTTTCTGGTTGTCTCGCTGGCAAGTTGTTTCCTTTGGGTCTTTGTTCTGGCGGGTGCGGGTTATTTTTTCAGTGGCGCCGTGATGGGGCTTATTGGTGACTTTCAACGTCTCGGTAAGGTTTTGCTGGTTATCGTGATCGTCGGCATTGTCGCCTTTTATTTAACGGAACGTTTCTGGTTATCCAAGAAAGTGGAAGAGGCGAACCCGGAGCGTTTGCAGGAATTCGAACACGCGGCGACAGAGAAACTGCAGGACCTGCGCCAGGAGTTTCAAGAACACATCCCTTTCAAACAGCAACGTCGAGGCGGAAAACGGGAAACCGACGGCGACTGAAGACATTGCCGATTTCCGATTGCCGAGTGCCGATTTGCCGAACCGAACGCGAAACTGGTACTTTGCCTCACGCACTGCTTCTAAAATACACAATCGGCAATTGGCAATCGGAAATCGGCAATGATCATACAGTCTTCAGCACCCCCGCGTGTCGACCTGGCTGGCGGCACCATTGATATCTGGCCGCTCTATCTCTTTCATCCGGGCGCCATCACGGTCAACTTCGCTATCTCGTTGCATGCGCGCTGTCGCATCGAAACTCGCGACGATGGGCGAATCGTGCTGGAATCGCGCGACCGAAAAGTTTCCTTCGAAACAAACCTATCAGCCCTCGAAGACTTGCTGCAGGAGGAACGACTCGAACTAATATCCAAGCTCGTTCACTTTTTCAAACCGACAACTGGTTTTCATTTGATTGCGGAAAGCGCGGCTCCAGCCGGCGCCGGACTGGGCGGTTCTTCAGCTCTAGCCATTGCATGCATTGGTGCTCTGAACCGAATGGTTGGGAATCGTTACGACGAATCGAAGTTTGTAGAAATCGCTTCGAATGTTGAGTCGACAGTGATACGCGTACCGGCCGGGTTTCAGGATTATTATCCACCTCTCTACGGTTCGGTCTCAGCAATCCACTTGCGCCCGGATGGATTACAACGGGAAGCTTTGGATGTTGATATCGACGAGCTGGAACGACGCATAGCAATTTGTTACACAGGGGAGCCGCGAATGTCCGGCATTAACAACTGGGACATCTACAAACGTCACATCGACGGAGACACGGAGATCTTTGAATTGTTTGATGCCATACGAGATTCCGCTCGCAATGTTCGCCAGGGATTGCTGGCAAATGATTGGACACATGTCGCGAACACGATGCTAAATGCCTATCCGAACCGCAAACGCTTGGCGGCCACAATCACCACACCTCAAATGGATCAACTGGTGGAGAAGGCATTAGCAAACGGGGCTGAGGCTGCGAAGGTATGCGGCGCCGGCGGCGGTGGTTGCATCGCATTTCTCTGTACACCCGGCAGGCGTGCAGATGTCGAGCGAGCTCTTGCAACTGAGGAAGGTGTTGAAGTCCTGGATTGGAAAGTGGCGCAGGAAGGATTGGTGGTTAAGGAGACTTTTGAGTAATCAGTTAAAGTAGATCGCGACACGAATCGCTACCGCAACGCGGTTGCGTCCCGGCCACGAATCTCCCAAAAAGGCGTTCCTTCATCCCAGCATGAGGATTCCTCCATGAGTATTCGTTGATGTTGTTCGTCAGATTAGTTTTCGTTTGCGATGTGAGGCTCTTTAGGGACGCAACCCCGATTCATCGGGGTTGAAATCTTTGTATCGCATTTACCTAGGGTTGAAGCAACCCGGGCTTTGGGACGCAATTCGCGGTAATCGTAACCGGTCGGCTTCTGCGCGATGTCATCCGCCTTCTGCCCTCTGTTTCGCGGCCGCTGAAAGGGCAGTTAATCGCGCGACCTTCTGCTCGAATGTTTCCCCTGGCACTGGACCCGTATCAACAACACCGGAATAGGTTCCTCGCTTCATCAATGTGCGGTCAGCGTTACCTGTTGGCTTGTGAGCTGGTGCAGATGCTGCAGGTGCCGCGGTCGAAGGTGCAGGTGCCGTTGCTTCGGCTGCTTCCGATACAGGTGCGGGAGCGGATTCGATGGCGGGCGCTGCGACTTCCGCTTCCTCTCCACCACCTTCTTCAGCACGCTTCTTCGCAGCTGCGGACAAGTCTTTCAACCTCGCAACCTTCTGCTCAAAAGTTTCACCGGGAACGGGCCCGGTATCTTTGAAGCCTGCATAGGTTGATCGCTTGAACAACTGGCGATTGGGTTGTGCACCGGCCTTGTGTTCCCCAGCTGGCTTCGGTGCGGAGGGAGTTGCAGCTTTCGTGGTTGCGGGTACAGCGGATTTGGGAGCGGCCGACGCTGCTGGTTTTGCTGCCGCAGGCTTCGCCCCGTGACCATGATCAGCGGGCGCAGTTTCAACCATAATGAAGACGCCGCGATCATCCTTCTTAATTACGGGAAGCGTCCCGCCTGCCGCTTGCAACAATGCTGACAACTCTGCCTCTACAAATCTTGTCTGCTTATAGGGATCACGAACATGACCTAGCGGCGGCCCCATGTAGAGCGTGCCGCACGTTTGGCACTTGAACAACACGTCGTCCCCCCGCAGATGAATCTCTGCAGGCTCACCCGCGGTCCGCAGCTGTTTCAGATGGCCATTGCAGAGTTTTCCCTTTTCGTTTTTCTCGTTGCAAACAGTCTGGGCATTCACAATTCGCTTGGGGACCGGAGCTGCTGTTGCGTTCGCAGGTGTGTTTGCTGTGTTCGTATCCGTAGTAGCCATGCCTGGGTTAGTGTTCTGGTTTTGAATCGCGATTGCGTTGCCGAAATCTTAGCGATTGGTTAGAAGCGCCGTCAATGCTACAAACTAACAAACATCAATGTTCAAGCATGTACTGAGTAAGTTCTGGCAGAAAGTACCGGCTCGGATGCGTCGCTGGCTCATACGATCTACTAACACACGTTTTACCGTCACTGCGGGCGCAATCATTTTTAACGAAGCCGGCGAAGTACTGCTGCTCAAACATTTCTTTCGAGCGGGTAGTGGCTGGGGTCTGCCTGGTGGCTTTCTTAAACCAGGTGAACAACCTCTCGACGCTTTGCGCCGTGAATTGAACGAAGAGATTGGATTGCAAATTCACGATGTAGAAATTTTTTTGGCACGATCATTTAAACGACCGCGACAGATTGAAGTACTGTATCTCGCGAAAGCCGTGGGTCGCGGCGAGCCCCGCAGCATTGAAGTTGAGCGCGCAGCCTGGTTTTCGATTGATCAATTACCCGCTGGTCTGCCAAAAGATCAGAAGTTACTGGTCGAACGCGCTGTAGAAAAACTACCAGGATGATGTATGCTGAGCGCGCTTCGTTCTGGTCAGTAGTCAGTAGTTAATGGGAACTATATGACCTATTCGATCTATCTACTGACCACTGACCAAAACAAAGCATAAAGATCAAAGCTCAAAAAACTTAAACCGGGAGAGTCCTATGGTCGAGCTGATTCCCTCTCAAGATAACGTAATGCAGATACTGCAACGCACAGGTGCATTTCGTGAAGGCCATTTTGTTTATCCTAACGGCAAGCATTCACCGCACTATTTTCAAATGCCGCTGGCCTTCCGTTATTACGACACTGCTCGGGTTCTCGCCGTAGCTCTGAGTCGGAAGTTCCGTTTGGAAAAGGACATCTCAAGTCAACTCCCGAAAGTTTCAGTTATCAGTCCGAGCTCGGGAGGAATCCCAGTAGCTTTCGGTGTCCGCGACGCGTTGAATGCTGAACAGATCTACTGGGCCGAACAAGAACACGGTCAAAGGATGTTCCGGCAGTACGTGAATCAGGGTGAGGTCAATCCTTGCATCATTGTTGACGACATCATCCGCAGCGGGAATGCGATTGACGAGACCGTGGATCTGGTGAAGTCACTTGGCGCAAGAATTATCGGCTGCGGCGCGATCGTTAAATTCCACTCTGCGCCTGATGAAGTGGAGGGCGTGCCTATCAAGTCACTGGTCGACTTCGACGCTCGAATGTACGACTCGGGCGATGAATGCAGGGATTGTAAAACGGGAGCGCACGAGGAGCAGGTCAGATTTTAGAAGAATGGGTCCTATCGGTCGTATAGGTCCTATGTTCTTGTTGGCTTTAGATCTCGTGCCTATTCGCCAGGGCTTTATCCATAGTCACCTCATCGACGTACTCCAGATCACTTCCAACAGGCATGCCCATGGCTATTCTGGTGACCTTAAGGCCCAGAGGTTTTAGGAGACGACTTATGTAATTTGCTGTCGCTTCACCTTCAGTTGTCGGGTTAGTTGCCAGGATCACTTCATTCACAACCACACCGTCGTTGTTCTCAGGCTTCAGACGAGGCAGCAAGTTAGCAAGGTGCAACTCGCTTGGACCAATATGTCTAATTGGCGACAGGCTGCCGTGAAGAACGTGATAGACGCCTTTGAAGCTACGCGTCTTCTCAACAGCCACCAGGCTGTGTGGCTCCTCAACTACGCAAATGACGGAATGATCGCGACTGGGTGACGAGCAGAAGCGACACGGATCTACTTCAGTGAGGTTATTACAAACCGAGCAAAGAATAATTCGTTGCTTAACTTCTCGGAGCGCAGTGATCAATCGTTCCAGATCTGCTTCTGGAGCGCGCATCAGATGAAAGGCGAGACGCTGCGCCGACTTCTGCCCGATGCTGGGCAACCGTTTTAGTTCGTCGATTAGTTTGGTGACTGGTTCAGCGTATTCAAGCATTGGACTTTGGTTTTTGATCTTTGGACTTTGGTCTTTGCTTCAAACGATTCTCAAAGACCAAAGACCTAAAACCGTAGACAGTTATCACAACAAACCGCCTAAGCCAGGAGGCAACATTCCTCCCAGTTTTCCCTTCATTGCTTCATCAACTTTGCGATTAGCTTCATTGACCGCCGCGACGATCATGTCCTGAAGCATTTCGGCGTCTTCATCTTTCAAAGCTTCGGGATCGATTTTGAGTGCGGTTATTTCGTGGTTGCCTTTCATCTGGACAGTCACGACACCACCACCGGCAGAAGCATCAACGCGGAGTTCTTCCATTTCTTTTTGCATTTTTTCCTGCATCACCTGCGCCTGCTTCATCATCTGCTGAATGTTGAATCCACCCGGGAATTTCATGTCGAATACCTCTCGCTCAATTTGATTTGTGCGTAAAAGAAGAAACTCATCGTAGCTTTCATTAAACGTGAATGCAACGAAGCTTTGGAGTGCGACGGCCTGCCGTCGCTTGGTTACATGCAGGAGTCTCGAGCAAGTCTCGCTGTACCAAAGCGACGCCAGGCCGCCGCACTCCAAACTTCGTGATATAAACATCCACAAATGTCAATGCAGGAAGACTGTTCGCTGAGAGCGCGAATCAATCTCTACTACGATCTTTACCTTCCCGATCGCACTCCCGCTCCGCTGCTGATTGCGTTGCATGGGTACGGCGCAAACAAGCGTCAAATGATGCGAGAAGCGAAACTGATCGCCCCCAACGACTTCGCGATCGTGTCCTTGCAGGGACCATATCAACATATTCGGGAACCTAAGCAGCAGGGTGGGCCTCTAAGATTTGGGTTCGGATGGTTGACTAACTTTCGACCCGAAGAGTCACATGCGATTCATCATAAGGCCCTGATCGATTTGATTGAGGCTCTGGCCAACGATGGAACTGCTGAACCAAACCGCGTGTTCCTCCTTGGTTTCTCCCAATCGTGTGCACTCAATTATCGATTTGCCTTTACGAATCCGGGGCGTTTGCAGGGTGTGATCGGGATTTGTGGCGGAACTCCGGGCGATTGGGAGACAAACGAGAACTATCAACAGACGCCGCTGGACCTATTTCATCTCGCGGGCACGCGTGATGAATTCTATACGCCCGAACGCGTCGAGGATTATGAAAAACAATTAGCAACCCGTGCCCGGTCAGTCACGTTTAAGAGCTATGACGCAGCGCACGAGATAGTCGATGAAATGCGAACGGATGTGAGGCAGTGGTTAATCGAGCACAGCAGTGTAGCCGAACTCTGATAACGGTTCTTTGCCTGCTTCTGGGTATGGAGGGCTGCCGCGCGCCGTCACATCGCGGAAGTGCGAAAGGTGCACTACCCGATCGCGTTGTCTTCAAAGCAATCCCCGCAAATTCATCTCCCCGGCTGAAACAACTTATCGACGGAGCAATTTCTCAAGCTGGTGTAACGACCGGCTACGATCCGTCATACGCGAAGATTCAGTATCCAAATGGTGACGTCCCAATCGACACGGGAGTCTGTTCTGACGTGCTGGTGCGGGCATTTCGCAAAGCTGGAGTGGATCTACAGAAGGAAGTGCACGAAGACATGACGCGCGCGTGGGACGATTACCCGAAAAAATGGGGGACGAGTGGACCCGATTCAAACATCGATCATCGTCGAGTACTAAATCTGATGAAGTATTTCGAGCGTGCCGGCAAGTCTGTACCAATCACTGACGAGCCAGACGATTACCTGCCTGGTGATATCGTCGCGTGGGATCTCGGCGGCGGCACGTATCACATTGGGATGGTGACGAACATGTTATCCGAGACGCAACGCGAATGTTTGATCGTACACAACATTGGAGCCGGCACACGCGTTGAGGATGTTTTGCTTAACTGGACAATTAAAGGTCACTATAGATTCTTCCAGTGAAGTATTTCTCTGCGCTTCCTCCGCGTTCTCTGCGTCTCTGCGTTGATGGATACCAGGCCTGCAAAAAACCGCGGAGACGCAGAGAACGCAGAGGAAGCGCAGAGAGTGACTCAATTCTACTAGCGCCATTCAGTCGTCGCGTGGTATACATGCGACGACTTCCGGCTCCAATCACAAACCAACCGAACCCAACTCGAGTCATTCGAGATCCGCGAGTATTGCTATGACGCGACGACCTGCAATCCATCTGCTAGCCTTGATTCTTCTGTTATTCCACACGTACAACCTTGCTAACGCCCAAACAGATCAGAAATCCATCGACGCCATCAAGGCAGTCATCAATGCCCAACGTGACGCCTGGAACCGAGGCGACATCGAAGGTTACATGGAGGGTTACGACAAATCTGACAACACCGTATTTGTTTCAGGCGATAACGTGAATCGCGGCTGGAACACTGTGCTCGAGCGTTATAAGAGGAGTTACGACTCGCGCGAGAAGATGGGTCAACTGGAGTTCTCAGACCTCGAGATCACTCTGCTCAGCGAAGATAGCGCGGTCGTACTTGGTCGTTGGCTCCTTAAACGCAGCAAGGATGAACCTCACGGGCGGTTCACTCTGATCTTCAAGAAAACACAATCCGGCTGGCGAATAATTCACGACCACACATCATCCGCATAAAACTCGATGGCCGACCTCCCCCAATCAACTGCCACAGTGGAGCGTCTCGAACGCGACGTCGAAGAACGAAGTGCTGTTTTCAAAAAAGAGCTCGGACTGTTTGACTTGGTATTGACTCAGGTTGTTTTCGTTGTTGGCACAATCTGGGTTGGCCACGCGGCGAAACTTGGCAACGAACAGAATGTTTTTTGGATTCTTGCAATCATTACTTTCTACCTTCCGCTCGCAGGCGCCGTTATCTTTCTCAATCGACTAATGCCTCTCGAAGGCGGTCTTTATCAATGGGCTAAGTTTGCCTTCAATGATTTCGTCGCTTTCATGGTTGCCTGGAATTTGTGGGTGTTTGCCATTTCGATTCTGGCTGGTATCGGGCTGGTCGTCACGACAAACATCTCCTACGCAATCGGTTCTGAAGCGGCCTGGATGAGGGAAACTCAAAAGCTCATCTTTGCCGTGAGCTTCGTTTTAGTTGTGGCGATGATTTTGGCAGCCGTGCGTGGACTGAGCCTGGGCAAATGGGTCCACAACGCCGGCGGGCTGATGCTGATGATTACGTTCACAGCACTAATCCTCATGCCATTCATTGCACTAATGCAGGGCTCCATAACCGAATACCATCCCTTCGCGATGCAAGTGCCGACACTGTCCGCATACAACATCAATGTCTTCAGCAAACTCGCACTGGGAGCGCTGACAGGTTTTGAATACATCGCGATCCTTGCTGGAGAAACAAAAGCGCCGGCCAATAACATCGGCCGCTCAGTTATTATTTCGGCGCCGATCATTGCGGTGATGTTTATTCTCGGCACCAGCTCAGTGTTGGCGTTTGTATCGCCCGCCAACGTCGATTTGATCAGTCCGATCCCGCAGGTACTAACAGCGGGCTTCGGCTCGTCGGGCTGGGTCGGAAAACTGGTAACGTTTACGATTCTTGGTGTCGTTATGCGACAAATCGCGCTCATGAGTATTTATTTTGCCGGCAACACTCGTTTGCCGATGGTCGCCGGATGGGACAGTTTATTGCCTCACTGGTTCACACGTTTACATCCCACGTACAAAACTCCGGTCAACTCGATTCTATTTGTTGGCGCAGTAACACTCGTGATGGGCTTGCTAAGTTTGCTGGGTGTCGGCGCCCAGGAAGCATTTCAACTCCTGGACAATGCAGGCGGGGTCTTCTATGCAATAACCTATCTAGTTTTGTTTGCTGTTCCGTTGTTTGGGATGAAAGCGTTCGGAGTGCGCACCCCGATGTGGTTAAAAATCGCCTGCGCCTCAGGATTCATCGTCACAGTCATCTACATTGGATTTACTGTCGTACCAATCATCGAGGTAGGTAGCCGAATAACATTCGCCGCAAAAATCATAAGCACAGTTCTCGTCGCAAACATCGTGGGAATAGTCTTGTACAAGCTTGGAAAGCAGCGGAGTTCGACGTCGTCCTGAAACTAAGAATATGTCCGACGCACTTTAGTTTGTCGTGTGTCCAGTTACGGTCCGCTAATAAATCACCGGTCGTGACCCAACGCTTCGACAAGCTAAAGTTCGTCGGACCTTAAGAAGGAGGTTGTTATGAATAAGATAAATTACGGACGAGCGATCCTTGGTGGCCTGCTGGCCGGGTTAATCATCAATGTCGGAGAGTTTGTTTTGAACGAGGTGTTGTTCAAGAAGCAACTCGAAGAGATGGTCAGACAACACAACTTGCCAACGCCTGGGGCTGCGTTTATCGCGACCGCAGTTCTTCTGACGTTTGTTTTGGGGATTGTCATTGTTATCACTTACGCGATGATCCGCAGCCATTCAGGTCCTGGACCAAAGACCGCCATCTGTGCCGGCCTTACATTTTGGTTTGCGATCTACGTGTATGCCGGCATTCTTAACAGCTCGCTCTTCGGTGTTGAACCGAGTCTCATGGCCATGGGGTTGGTCTGGGGAGCTGCTGAATACGTACTGGGCGCTCTGGCCGGGGCGTGGCTGTACAGAGAAAGCTGATTCCGTTGTCCAATTCGTTCGCACTCATCAACGCAGCGCAGATTGTTACTCTGGCTGGAGCAGCACGACCACGAACGGGCGCTGAAATGAGTGAACTCGCTATCGTCGTCGATGGCGGACTACTGATTCGTGACTCGCTCATCCAATACGTCGGCACCAGTAAATCCGTGGAATCACAAGCGAACGAAAACTGTAAGGTTGTGGATGTTGGTGGACGGATAATACTACCCGGCTTCATCGACGCTCACACACATCCTGTCTTTGGCGGCACACGAGTAGATGAATTCGAGGAACGCTCGCGAGGCGCGACGTATCAGGAGATTGCTGCCCGGGGCGGGGGTATTCAATCAACTGTAAACAAAACTCGTGCGGCCAGTATCGACGAACTCTTTGAAACAGGCAGAAGATATGCCGATTGGTTTCTGCGAGGTGGAACAACGACCGTCGAAGCCAAATCAGGCTACGGCCTGAGTGTCGAGGATGAAATCAAGATTCTTCGGACAATCAGGAGGTTGGATGAGCAAACTCCATTGCGCTATGTGCCAACATTTCTCGGCGCGCATAGCATTCCAACTGAATATAAATCGCGGCGCGACGATTATGTTTCGCTGATCGTCGACGAGATGCTGCCTCGAGTCGCTGCTGAAAAGCTTGTCGAATACTGCGACGTGTTTTGCGAAACGAATGTCTTCTCCACCGACGAGTCATGGAAGATTCTCTCGGCCGCTCGTTGTCACGGGTTGGGTTTACGAATGCATGCGGATCAGCTGTCGCTGTCGGGAGGCGCGAAGTTGGCGGCAGAACTCGGCACAGTTACCGCAGATCATCTTGAACACACGGATACAGAAGGAATCACCGCGTTGAAGTTTGCGGGCGTGCAACCAGTTTTGTTGCCGGGTTCTGTTTACGCTCTTGGTTCGTCGCATTATCCTGCCGCCCGCGAAATGATCGACTCCGGACTTGCTGTTGTTCTCGCAACAGACTTCAATCCGGGATCTTCTCCAACGCCTTCGATGACCATGATTCATTCATTGGCAGTAACGCACATGAAGATGAGTCCGGCTGAAGCGATCGCTGCATCGACAATCAACGCCGCATACAGCTTAAATCGTGGTCGAGAGATCGGTTCACTCGAACAGGGAAAAATCGCCGACTTAGCGATCTACGATTGCGACGACTACCGTGAGTTGAGTTATTTCTTCGGTGTCGAACACACGTGGCAAGTGTATGCGGGTGGAAGAGTCGTTAATGAGTAGGTCCTATAGGTCAAATAGGTCCTATTCAATTGTCCGATTGTGATCAATCGGCAGAAAAAACCGGTTGACGCTCACCTTCATGTACCTTATGATCCGTGGCAACACTGGAAAGGAGGTGATTCAAAAATTTATGAGTTCTAATCACAGTGAGGTGGCTGCGGCCTGACCTCTGAACCAGCTTACTCGTTAGGATCTTGGTTCAGTAGTCTCACTGCATAGTGCTCCTCCTTTCTGGAAGGCACACAGTCAGCTCAGGCCAATCCCAACAGTCTACCGGCCGCCCACGAGCAATCGTGGGCGGCTTTATCTATTTAAGGATCTACGTACGATAGGCTGTTAGCCTGTCGTCGTTTCGGTTGCGGATCATGGGGTCAAACTGGCGACAGGCTGACAGCCTATCGTACTTAGAGCTTCCTTAAGATTGAAATTTCAGATTTAAGATTAGAAACCACGCCAAATTCGGATTGCCCGATTGCCAATTTGATTGCGGCAACGCTAGTATCGCATTGAGCTTCCCACCCAATGTTAATTCGGCAATCCCGACGGGTCGGGATTGGAAATCGGGAATGATCCAATCTTCAATCTCAAATCTTCAATCTGAAATGGCAACAGATTCCCCTGTTTTTCATGATCCGCATGGGCGTCGCTGGCGGCGAGTCAAACGCACTTATCTCTTTCTCGCAGTCGTAGTCACAGGTGTAGCAGTTGTCTTCATAATGAGCGTGTTAGCGAATCCGGTGCTGCCCAGTTTTAATTTGCGCCAACTAAACGGTCTGCCACGCACGGTGGACCTCAAACCAAAAGCACCAAACATTCCAACGAATCCAAGTGAGCAAAAGGCAAAAAAAGCGCAGGCTGAACTACAACGAGCGCTTGCTACAGCCAAACACATCGTTCCAGGAAAACGTCGAACGCATCTCGCTGTAGTTCCACCTCCTCCTACTTTGCCTGCCCCCGTAACTCCAACTTCACGGCCCCTGTCGATCGGTTTCTACATCAACTGGGACGAGTCGAGTTACGAATCACTGAAAAGGAATCTCGATCATCTCGATTGGGTGGTTCCCGGATGGGCTGAACTCCAACCGACCAGTGCGAATAACTCCGATCCCATCGACACCGACGTCGACGTTGCCGCTTTGAACTGGATTCGTGAAACAAGACCACAGGTTCGGATATTGCCGATGGTGCAAAACGTCCGCGACGAAAAGTTTGATGGCGCCTTGCTCGCTCAGGTAGTGTCGGATGAACAACACAGACAGAGTCTAATTAATGCACTGCTTACATTCGTTCAGGAAAACAAGTTCTCAGGTGTTTCAGTCGATTTCGAAGAGCCACCGGCAGCAGCACAGTCCAACCTGCTGACGTTCATGCAGGAGCTGCACAGCGCGTTCAGCGCCAAGGGACTGCTGGTGATGCAAAACGTTCCTTTCGATGACCGAGATTGGAACTACAAAGCGTACGCGTCAGCCTCCGATTACCTTTGTTTAATGGCTTACGACCAGCATTGGTCAAGAGGCGATCCGGGTCCCGTGGCAGCACAGTCGTGGTTCCAACAGACTCTCTTCGAGCGAATGAAAATCCTTGATCCGGCAAAGACAATTATTGCCCTCGGGAATTACGGCTACGATTGGAGTGACCAGGAATCTGATGGAAAGACTGTCACTTTCCAGGAAGCACTTATAACTGCTCGTGAATCTGACGCGACGCCGTCTTTTGACACTGCGAGCGGTAACTTGTTTTTTGAGTACGACGAAGACGATGGATCACACCACAAAGTTTGGTTTCTCGACGCAGTAAGTGCTTTTAACCAAATGCGTGCTGCGAGCGGTTACCGGCCGGCAGGTTTTGCATTGTGGCGCCTCGGAGCGGAAGACCCGTCGATCTGGTCAGTTCTTGGAACTGATCAGAACAACTCGCCTGATGGCCTCCGCCAGATCAATTACGGTTACATTGTCGATTTTCAGGGCAACGGTGAACTGCTTGACGTGATGTCGCGTCCTCAAAGTGGCTCGCGTACCATCGAGGTTGATCCCACCAGCGGCTTTATTAAATCAGAACAAATAACGGCGATGCCTTCGTCGTACGTGGTCGAACGAACGGGAGACAAACCTGGACTGCTTGCCCTAACGTTCGACGATGGACCGGATCCGCGTTGGACACCCGCCATTCTCGACATACTCAAGCAGGAAAATGTTCCCGCCACTTTCTTCATTATTGGCAAGAATGGACAAGCTTATCCGGATCTCGTACGCCGCCTGGTCAATGAAGGACACGAAGTTGGGAACCACTCATACACTCATCCAAATCTTGGTGAAATTCCACTGCGTGTAACTGAGCTCGAGTTGAATGCAACTCAGCGACTAATCGAATCGATCGTAGGACGTTCGACCGTTCTACTTCGCCCACCCTACTTCGGAGATGCCGAAGCTGATAAACCACAGGAGGTGGAGCCGGCCATCCTCGCGAAAAACCTCGGCTACATTGTGGTTGGTGTTCGCATTGATCCCGACGACTGGCGGTTGCCAGTTACGGCTGATGAGATCGTGAGTCGTACGATCGATCGCGCGCTGGACACAAACCCAGAAACACGTGGGCAGGTTATTCTGCTTCATGATTCAGGCGGCGATCGATCGGCAACCGTTGAAGCGCTACCTCGATTGATTCATGAATTGCGAGCACGAGGCTTTCGGTTTGTGCCGGTCTCGGATTTAGCCGGACTCTCGAGAGATCAAGTAATGCCGGTGATTCCTGCTAATCAACGTGTCTTTACTCGCACGGACGCAGTGGCGTTCTTCTTCCTTTCAACCGGAGGCTGGACACTGCAATGGCTTTTTCTGATCGGGATCTTGCTTGGATTGGGACGCCTCTTCTTCGTGGGATCGTTGGCCTTCGCACAGTGGCTTCGCTCCAGGCGGCGAGAACGAGTCCACGCAGGCAGTGATTATGAACCGTTCGTCTCAGTGATCGTTCCTGCTTATAACGAACAACTAGTCGTCGCCAACACGATTCGAAGCTTGCTCAGTTCCGATTATAGAAACTACGAAATTATTGTGGTTGACGATGGATCTGAAGACGCAACGAGTCGCGTCGTTGAAGAGAACTTCGGGAAAGATGCGCGAGTGAAGTTACTGACTATCGCAAACGCAGGAAAAGCCTCCGCTCTCAATACGGGACTGAGTCATGCAAAAGGTTCGGTCGTTGTTGCGCTTGATGCCGACACGCTCTTCGGACCGCAGACGATCGGAGCTTTGGCACATCGGTTCCATAATGCGAAGCTTGGCGCGATCGCCGGTAATGCCAAGGTCGGTAATCGAGTCAACATCGTGACCCGATGGCAAGCCCTGGAATACATAACATCGCAAAACATGGATCGTCGCGCATTCGCGAGTCTCAACTGCATTACCGTGGTTCCCGGCGCAGTGGGTGCATGGCGAAGAGATCTTCTCGAGCAGGTTGGAGGCTTTCCTTCAGATACGCTCGCTGAAGATCAGGACTTGACGCTACAAATTCGTCAACTTGGCTATGAAATCGGTTACGAAGAACTTGCCGTCGCCTGGACTGAGGCACCGGATAAGTTGAAGACTCTCGCACGCCAACGTTTTCGTTGGGCCTACGGAACCCTTCAGTGCATGTGGAAACATAGAGACGCTCTGTTTCGTCCACGCTACGGCACCCTCGGTTTCATCGCGATGCCGAACGTATGGATCTTTCAAATTCTATTTCCATTGATCTCGCCGGTGATGGATCTGATGTTGCTCTACACGCTTGTATCCACAGCTTTGGACCGGTGGCAACAACCGACAGGATATTCGTCCACTAACCTGCAACAGGTTCTTTTCTATTACGCGCTGTTTCTCGCGATTGATTGGATCTCAGCCTGTTTTGCTTTCGCCCTCGAGCGGAAAGAGCGGTGGCGTTTGCTTTGGTGGTTGTTCCTTCAGCGATTCTGCTACCGGCAAGTGATGTATTACGTAATGATCAAATCGGTAGCTATGGCCGTTCGTGGCCCAGTGGTTGGATGGGGGAAACTCGAAAGGAAAGCAACCGCAGAGGCCCGACCCTGATCATCATCGTGGTTTCTCTAGAGGATAGGTCCAATACGTCATATAGGTCCTATTCTCCCCAGACTCGTGTTGAATCTCACAAAATCCCTTCCGCTCTGGTCCTTTCTTGCGCTAAAATGTCGCGCGCTGAAGTTGCAATGAGCGACTCCCCAGCTGGCCCGATGGATTGAATTTCGAATCCGAATCTCGTTTAACTAGTGTGAGATTCCCCCGACTGCCAACCCCCGCGGTCTGAATCTCCATTTCCCCGAGCATTAACGACATGACGTACAAAGCTTACCCCCGCGTACTGGCCCTTTTCGTCGTATTTTTCGCTTCCTCATTCATCCATGCACAGGAGACTCTTCCCGAGCTCGTCAGACGTGTAAAACCCACCGTAGTTGCAATCACCACATACGATGCTAATGGCGAAGCACTGATGACCGGCAGCGGGTTTTTTGTCGGCTCTGGAAGGGTTGTCACAAATCTTCACGTCGTGCGCGGCGCGATTCGCGCCGAGATCAAAACGCTAGACGGTAAGGGACGTATCTATCCAGTGACTGGCGCGCTCGCAATCGACGAGGAAGGCGACCTCGCGCTCCTGGGAGCTGATATGCCTGTTGAGAGAGGCCGTTTTTCCGAGTTGGCAACGTCGCTGCCAGATGAAGGTGAACAGATCTTTGTGATTGGTAATCCCCTGAAGCTGGAGGGCTCCGTCAGTGATGGAATTGTTTCAGCCGTTCGTGAAGTGCCAAGTTTGGGTCGCATTATTCAAATCACTGCCCCTATTTCACATGGCAACAGTGGCAGTCCGGTTTTCAATCTACATGGACAGGTGCTTGGCGTAGTAACGATCAAAGTTACAAATGGACAGAACATAAATCTGGCAATCGCAGCGGCGCGCATCGCCCAGTTGAAGGCCGAAAAACTACGGCCGCTGACTGAGATCTCAGCGAAGAGCAAGACGGAGTTGGCAGAGTCGCTCTATCGGACGGGCCTGGATTCGTTATGGTTGGGCAACTACGACAATGCCGTGGGATATTTCGAAACGGCGGTCAACAAAAATCCGAGACGCGCTGAGGCATGGGTCCAGGTTGGTTACTGCAAAGTGAAGCAAGGAAAAAACGCGGAGGCGATTCGCGCGTATCAACAGGCGCTGCAGTTGAAACCAGACGATCCTGAGATTCACAACAAGCTTGGTGATGCCTACTACTACGCGGGTCGGTTGCGTGAAGCGATCGAATCGTACACCGAGGCTGCTCGTCTACGTCCCGACGATCCTGAAACACATTACAACCTCGCTGTCGCTTATGAGGAGAGCGGCAATCTCGATATGGCGACCACGCATGCAAATATCCTCAAAAACCTCGATTTAAAATTGTATGAGAAGTATGTGAATGAAACGGCGAATGGAAGGCCGTAGTCTATTGCGGATTTCCAATTGCCGATTGCCGATTTTTTAGAGCGGCACGATTACTAGAAATCAGCAATTGGCAATCGGAAATGCCTTCACTGTTCCGCCTGCCCCAAAAACGCCCCAGTATCAACACTCTTCGGATTGCCTAACACGACGAATCGGATATTTCGCATGTACTTCTGTGACACGCGTTGAATATCAGCGGGAGCAACCGCCTCGAGCTTCTCCAGGAAATCAACAGAATTCCGCCATCCACCACCAATCAACTCGTACTGCGCCAACTCACCAGCCTGCGCCGCGTTCGTTTCTTGTCCGAGATAGTAGGTAGTTAAATATTGCGCAATCACCGCACGAATATCATCGTCGCTAACAGCCTCGTTTTGCAGACGAGTAATCTCACTCAACATCACGCGAATGGATTGATTCGCATCAACGGCCGTCACGTAGAGACCACCAACATTTGCTGCCTGAGTTCGCAGGAATGCATCCGGCGCGTAGGACAGATTTCGCTTGACGCGAACTTCCTCAAACACGCGGTCGCGCAATAGCGAACTCGCAATGCGCATTGCGTAGATGTCAGGTGAGGTAAGCGAAGGTGCTGTAAACAATCCCTGGATGTAGTTTGTTGGCAAGTCACGAGGCGTAACTTCAACTGAAGACCTATCAAACACTAAGGGCGGCACTGTTTCCTGCTTGTAATTACCCCGGGGCAGTTTGCCGAAGCTTGCAGTCACCAGGTCACGTACCTCCCCGGGATTCAAGTCGCCCACAACTACCAGAAGCAGACGCGACGTTTCCATTAACTTTGTGTGGTAGGCGCGCAGATCTTCCGCCGTCAACTTCGACACTGTTTCGGGAGTACCGGATGTGTTGTTCAGGTAAGGATGGCCTTTGTATGCGACGCGTTCCTGTAATCTTTGCAGGTATACATCCGGGCTGTCTGTATCGTCGCTAAGCGATACGACCGTACGTTGCTGAACCAATGCCACGTCGTCCTTAGTAAACGACGGTCTTAGAGCGACATCAGTAAACATTTCCCAGGAGCGATTGAAGTGTAAACGCGTGGTCGCAAGCGAGAGCACCGAGTAGTCGGTGTTTGAACTGCTGCCAATCACGGTGCCCATGCGTGCGAGTTCACTTCGCATGCGTTCGCGTGGAAAGTTTGTGCTTGCTTCCGTAGCGACGCTGAGCATTAACGTTTCGATCCCGGCATTTTCTGCATTGATGTTGGATGCTCCGCCGCGAAAGAAAAGCCCCGCTGCTACTGTCAGGCTTCCTTCACGTCGCTTCAGGAGAACCTTCAAGCCGTTGACGTCAAACTCCGTCACTAACGACGCTTGTTTGGCGACGACGCTCTGAACGGTCTGTTGTGCCTGCGCTTTTCCTTCCTGGGCTGCCTTGGAAGTCGCCGTGCCCGCAATAATCAGCGTGGCCATTAACAGTGCGCTGACCGTAATGCGGTGAATGGATTTGGCAGTATAGGAAATAGTTTTTGAGTGCTTGAATAATTGGTTCACGATCATGGCTGATTCACTGTCCGATCAATTCGTCTGGTTGAATTTTGACTTTCGCCTGAGCTTCGTTTGACATCAGAGCGAGGCCAATATGGGGCTTGCCTTGAATGTAGGTCGTGATGTAACGGCTGATGTCCGCGCGTGATGTGGAACGCAGCCTGGGGAGATAACCACGGAAATACTCGAGCCCCGTCGACGCCCACCAGAAGCTCAGCGTGTGCGTGTAGTCACTCAGCTTTTCACGTGAATAGAGATCGTCAGCTTCGAGCAGTGCTTTCGCACTTTCGAGCTGCTCGTCGGTGTAATAATCCTTATCGTTGAAGTGCGACACTTCATCATACATCGCCTTGATCGCCGCGCGCGCTTTGTCTGGAGTTGTTTGCGCTATCAAAGCGATTGGTCCAACGTTGCGTTGAGTGTAATAACTCAAGTCAACGCCCGTAACCAAACCTGTATCGACGAGGTCCCTCTGGAAGCGAGAATTTGGTTGACGCAGGATGAAAGAGAATACATCTGCTGCGTAAGTCGCTGGGTTGTCCTTACCAATCGAGGGCCCTTGCCAACCAATGTTAATGATGACGTTTTGAACCGGTTGCGATATAACCGCGCCTTCGCTTTTAGGCAGTGGCGGATGTTCTACCAACGGAAACTCAACAAATGGATCCTTCTCCCGCCGCGGCCAGTCGCCATAAAGGTCCTGGGCCATCTTCATGACTTCCGTTGGATTGACATCACCAGTTAACACAAGCGCTGAATTGTTCGGAACGTAGTAGCGCTGCTGAATTAAGCGCATCATGTCGGTGGTTGATCCGGAAACCGTTTCTCGGTTGCCAAGCGGGTTCTTACGACTTGGGTATTTAAAGAAGAGCCGGTCATTCATCTCCTGACTTAAATAGAAGAACGGGTTTGATTCATTCCGGTCGATTTCGCCAATAACTACCTGCTTCTCCCTGCTGAACTCACGCTCATCAAACAATGGATATCGCGTAGCGTCTTTCATGAACTGCATTGCCGTTCGAATGTTTGGACTTGTCGTCGTAAAGTAGTAGTCAACGACTTCTTCGCGGGTGGTCCCGTTGTAAGCGATCCCCATCTGACCGATCCTGCGTAGATACTCCTCAGCGTTCGCGATAGCCCGGTTCTGCTTGAAAAACATGTGCTCGTATAAATGCGAAAGCCCATTGAGTTCAGGTGGCTCGGTATAAGAACCGTTCTTTACAGCCAACTCGATCGTCACGAGCGGAATTGAATGATCCTCCAGAACGATGATTTCCAGCCCATTAGGAAGTACCTGGCTGATCAGATTCGCTTCAGGAAGGCGAGCGCTTGGCTTAGCCGCGTCGGCCGGTTTGGCCGGACCTGGTCTGGCTGCTCTCTGTTGAGATGGCAAAGCAGCCAAAACGCTGGCAGGAGCGAGTAAAGACAAGAGAAGTAAGAAGATCAAAAGACGACGTTTCACTGAAAACTCCATTTTTATGAACTCACGAGTTAGAAGGCACAAGGCTTCGATTCGTTGGACCTCAAAATAGATGCCGGGGAGCAGGAGCGGGAGCAATAGGTCCTATTGGTCATATAGGTCCTATTGTTGCCGGGCTCAGCCTCCATACGACTCGTCCTGCTCAATCTTCGAAAGCACCCAATCGAACTCTCCCGAGGTTATCTTGCCACCACAGAATTCACAAATCCCACTCGCATTGACTCGCAACGGGGAACCGCAGTTCGGACAATTCAAATCGGTATGCGTTTCCGCGGATTTAGCTTGTTTGTTACGAATGAATGTCCAGTATTCACTCCACTGTCTGAGATTCTTGTTCGACCCGGAGACAATTCTGCCAGTTTCATCGATCGTGTAATCAAAAGCCTGCGCCCAGATCCGAAGAGTGATTCCCTGGTAGAACGCATCCTCCAAAATCTTCACTGGCTCGATCGCGGTTACCGCAGCATTATCGACAACATTCCGCAATTTTTGCCGGCGGTAAGCATCGATCCAGTATTGGTGCATCTGGAAGATGTTGTCGGTTTCGTGAGGCCGTGCTCGTTCCCAGTTCATGGAAGACCAGGCAGCTTGCAGCTCGTTGAAAATCAAACGAGCACGTTCTTGAAACTGATCCCAGGAGAATTGAGGATTGTTCCTTTCAAACTCTGCTCGAATGGCTGCGAAGTTCGGTTGAATAACGCTTGGGTAATCAGTACCAACTTCCTCAACATCTGAGGTCAACATTGGACCTCGCGCTTCTTTGTCAATCAAGCGAATCGTTTGTACATACCATTGAAATTCACCGCTATCGATCTTTGTTCCACAGAACGCACACGCACCGACCGTATCCCGCTGTAACGGGGCGCCGCAGCGTGGACAATGAAGCGCGGTCGCCTGCGACGGTGGCGGTGAGAGCACGTCACGTTTGCGCTCGAGCTCCCATTCTTCGGTGACGTAGTAAGTCATCTCGGCGGGAGGTTGGCCGTCGCGTTTCGTTACTTCGGTGTAATTACTTTCGAAGTTGAGTCGGACTTGAACTAAAGGTGTGTCGAGTCCGTTGACATTATCGACACGCATCGCGCCAACAATGATTCCTTTTACTTCTTGCAGACCGGCAGGGTTCCTTTGCAAGAGAGCATTGCGTGCCGCCTCGCTCAAATACGGCGAGAAGAGATCCAGTTTCGCCGAACCGCCTGCACGCGCATCATGGGCCTTGCCGTAAAGTGCATAACAGAAATCTGTGAAAACGATTTCTGAGAAGTTTGGATCAAACTTCTTCAGTCGCTCAAAACTACGAGACGCCATTTCGGGCGATCTTGCAGCCGCTTGCTGAACTGCCGCGGCCATTGACGAGAACCCAGAAGTCATCCGTTTGCCACGTTGCCGTAGAAAATAAATGATGCCGCCAATGACAACGATATCGAGCGGAATACCAATCAATGGGTATTCAATCGTCAGGTAGACGAGAACGCGAATCGCCTGGAAAATTAACCATATGATTGCACCGCCATCACCGCTTCCTCCGCCACCACCACTGCCGCCTCGACCACCTCCGCTGCTGCGACTACCACCACTATAAGAATGGCCGCCGCCCACCCGACCAAACACATCCACAGTCAGCAGAGTCAAAACAATGCAAACCGTGGTGATAATCACGGCGCGATTGATGTTCCGGGGAGTCAGCCAGCGTTTCATTTGAGTTCGAAGCGGGGCATGTCAGGTAGTTCGTTCGGATTCTCGCCAGTCGGTGGAATGTGAGTGGCCAGCACTTTGCCAAACTGTGCGATTGCTTTCTGAAATGCGTTTGGATCCGGGTCCTTTCCAATAGCCCGCAGCTCGAAAGTTTCGTGATTCCAATCCTGGGCCGGGACTCTTTTCAGCACTCCGCGATCGGCAATCAATTCAAGTCGCCGCTCCATGAGCGACAAGTAGATGAGTACACCCATCTCTGCGTTCGTATTGGCGATGCCGGCTTCATAGAACATCGCTGCCGCTGCCCGGCGGACTGCTTGCTTACGATAACTCTCTCGGGAAAACAGTCGCCGAATTGAGTTGCTTCGCCACGAGATAATGGCACCGAGCACGAATGCTACGGCAATGTCCACCGGTACGAGATATTCCGGAAATGGGAAGGGCACAAAAATCAGAAAGTTTAGAATTACGAAGGCCACGACAAATCCGAAGAGGTAGTCTGCGTGAGCGTAATTCCCGGAGCGGGCGCGAACAACAATCACTAGTTCAGCGTCGGTATTGCGTTCTATTTCCTTGATACAACCCGCGAGTGATTCACAGGCTGCATCATCAAAACGGCGACGAGTCATTGGGGAAGAATTGCAATGGAATCAAACAAGCGGGACTATCTTGGCATGGTCGGTGGGGAGTTGTCATTATTGCGATTTCCGATTGTCAATTGCCGATTTGGTCTTTGGCTTTTAGTCTTCAGTCTTCGAAGCAACCTCAATCTGTGCAAGGAGTGAAACGGTAAGACAAACTGCAAATACCGAAAACCAAAAGCCCAAGACGAAACCGGCAATTGACAATCGGAAATCGGCAACACTCAAAGATCTTATCTTCTCGTCACGATTGCTTTCGCCTTCTGTCGCAGCACCGTCCGATACGCCGCCGCATTTGTTCCCGCCGCATTCGATAACCACGTAATGCGTGGTGTGCCACGTGGTGTGGTATCACCATTCATCAACATCGAATACATGCGATTGTCATTGGGAACGTAAAGCATCAATCGGCGCTGAACTAAACTCTCTTCCGAGTCTTTACCACTAAAAATTACCTCCGGATAACCGTCTTCATCAGCGTCGACTTGTTCCGTAGACCAGCTTGCATGACTGAACCCATTGGCGTCCAAAGCACCTTGCGCGATTATCTGATATTTGTCGTTGCGCTTTTCGAGCACAAAGAAACTCGTCTTGCCCAGCTTTCGTTTGACGCTAACGGCTACGATTGCCTGTCCGCCATCCGTGTCGACGATTTCGACGGAACCAAGTACACCTCGCGCGAATCTGGCCGCCGTTCGACGCGCTTGATCCATCGTCAGTTCATCCGCATTAAATAAAGCGTGCTCAGGTTTTGGAAAAGGCCCGAGACCTTCATTTCGGTATGCCACGGGAGCGATCTGAGGCTGACTACCAGCCGCTGACGATGTGAATGCTGCCGCACCCACCTGCGGAGCAGTTTCGCCGGTATAGCCCCAGGCCAATAGCGCTCCGAACATCGTAACGAGGATCAATGGAGCACCAATGCGAAACAGAATACTTCGCGCAGGATTCGCGGCGGCCACCATCGACGACATGGGTTCGATGTCCGGCAGGGTTCGATCATTCTGAACCAGACTGCGCTCGAGCATCTGCTTTGCGGCTCCAGCTGTTCGTGGTCGATCATCCGGTCGTTTTGCCAACAATGAATGCACAGCCAGGGCGAGCGGCCGCTGAACGTCTGAACGCAGCCTCGGCAACGGAGGCGGAGCCGCGGTAGCTTGTTTGACCAACAAAGCGGATTGCAGCGGATCGACGAATGGTGGTCGACCGGCAAGCATCTCATAGAGGAGAACGCCCAGGCTGTAAAGATCGCTTCGGGCTCCTACGCGTTGACCTAAACATTGCTCGGGGGACATGTATCGCGGAGTCCCGACTAGTTGGCCGGAGCCTGTACTCGCGTGCGTTGCGGTTGACTCAGCCGTTGAGGCCAGAACTTTGGCAACACCGAAATCGAGAACACAAACTCCACGTCCACAAAGAATGATATTTGACGGTTTGAGATCGCGATGAACTATGCCAAGCCGATGTGCTTCTTCCAACACATCGCAAATCTGGGTTGCGATCTTCACAGCGCGCGCCGCAGTGAAACGACCTTCACGCGTTAGTACTTGTGAAAGAGTCTCTCCCTCAATGAACTCCATAATGATGAAGTGGCGTCCATCAGGAAGTCTTCCTGCGTCAAAGATCATTGCCGCATTCGGATGCCGCAGCCTGGCCATCGTTCTCGCCTCGCGAAGAAAGCGCTCAGCGACGTCCTGGTCACCGGCAAACTCGCGCTTGATGATTTTGACTGCAACCGGACGTTCAAGTCCGAGATGTGTGGCGAGATAGACGGTTCCCATGCCGCCCGTTCCGATCTCGCGTTCGATTCTGAATCTGCCGGCGATAAGTTGAGGGACATCCATAAGTGACCTTCTTTCGGGTTAAAAGGTCGCCGGTGCGTGCAAACTGAAATGAGGAGAAGCCTACGCCCGTGCGGTAAATCAGCCAAGGGCAATTAAGTTGTTAGCGACTTTAGGGGAAAGTTCGAAATGCCGTTTCGATGGCGCCTAGTTTAGCACTGGAAGCGGTGACGAAGGAAAGATTATAGGACCTATTCGACCTATAGGACCTATGCTTGTTTATTTGTCCAACCCCGGGTGTACCGCCTCAACATTCGGAATCCAGAACACCTGTCCATTCACTTCAAGGCTTCTTAGACCATTCTTTGGCAGATCCTTTTCTTTCAAACCAAGGAATGTGAAATGCGGCAAGTCACTCAACACGGTCTGAAACCATCCATGTTCGGCCATGATTTCTCGTATGCGAGGATTCTCGAATTCATTTACATCGAACGCGAGCATGTGAATATGTTGTGAAGTGCCAGGAGCGGCGATTGAATAAAGAATCGATTTCGACAGATCCTTGCTGAAGTAAATTCCTACTTTCTCCAGTTCCAGAACCTCGGCGATCTGTTGCGACAATGACAAAGACTTGAGACGGCCAACCTGCTCCGCCGTTAGTCGGCCTTGCGAAAGCCAGTAGTCGAGTGCCGGAAGAAAACGAGAATTCCAAAGACGAACACTGTCACCATAATTTCGCCGGGCAGCTTCAGCACCATCGCGTGGCGTAATATCAAGTCCTTCCTTTTGTGCCTGCTCGCGCGCCTTTCGTAGCTGCTTCAAAGCTTCCGGTTGGAGCTCAATAACGTCGAACCCAATCTGCTCTTCATCGAATCCAGCTTGGTCCTGGAATCTCGTGACCTGATCCTCGGTAGTGAAAATACAAACGGGAGGGGGCAGCACTTTTTTGGTCGCCACAAAAACAGCTCCGTACTCCTCGAGAATTCTCCGGGCGACAGGATCGCTGGGCGGACAAATACTATCGAGCTTGATCTTACGTTTCTTGAGCGCGTGGGCGAGTGCGTCGTAGAAAGGAAGGGACTTCGAATTGTTCTTTTCGACTCGGGTCGTAACGGTCATTTGTTGAGCAAATTTTTCACGCGCAAGCGTCCGCACTTGAACAGAACTGCAGAACAACGTGAAAACCACGATTGCCAATATCAAACTTAGCTGGGTAACGCAACGAGCGATGGGTCGGGAGATGATTAATGTTGGTTTGCCTGTATTGAAGATAGAACCTCTGCCCGACCTTATGAAGCCGCTTTGGAAATGACTCAAAATAACTGAGCCTCACAGTTTCGATGATAGTTGCGGCAGATCAAAGCGGTCAACCGGATCTTTCGATACGACGGCCTGTCGTCGGTTTGTTACAACTTATTACTGTGCGAGAGGTCTTCTGTGACATTGCGACGGCAGGCCGTCGCACTCCAAAACGGCACTTGAATTCGTGTCCCGGCCTGCTAAGCTCTCTTCACATGACCAGACTTCATTTGTTTCAGGAGCTAGTCGCAACCTACCGCAAGTATGGCTGGGAATTGAAAGGTGTACTGCTAACACCAACCACAAAAGCGGAACTGAGCGGACGGGAATCGGATCTGGCCGCGGTGCCGGTTAAGGATTCTTCATTTGATGCCCTATGGTTCTCACGACCATCGCATCAAAACCGCGAAGCGTGGGAGCTGCGCTTGTTGGCAGAGACTCAGTATGCGTTGTTTGAAAGCTTTGAACCCGATGAGACTGAGGAACAACGCGACGAGATGAGACAAGAGATGGAGGCGCGAATGCGAGACTATCTGTCCGGAGGCACGGGCGAGCGAGGACACTAGTGGTGAACGAGTCGTGGCATAGCTCCTATAGGTCAAATAGGTCCTATAAGATCTTTCCAGCAATGACTACTGTTTGCCCATCTTCACCGGGATCACAATCTTCTCAAGTTTTGGCGGTTGTTTAGGACCTTCTTGATCGCCTTCTTTAGCGGAGTCGTCTTCTTTAGTGGCTTCACCTCGCATCACGGTTACATTCACAGTGCTGTAAGGCAAAGCACGGCGTACACGCATCTTAAACTCTTCTTCAGTTCTAATAGGAGTGTCGCCAAACTGAATGACGATATCGCCATCTTTGATTCCAGCCAAATCAGCCGGAAGACTCGTCGAGATTCGGTTTAACTTAACTCCATAAATGTTCGTTCCTGGTACTTTTACCCTGTCTGTTCTACCGTCGTCATAGCCAAACCGTCCAATGCCTTCAGGTCGCTTCTCAAACAAGTTGGTCAACCGTCTAAACTCTTCCTGAGAAACTGTAGTCAGTTTCGTGGTCTTCTTCTGACCGTCTCGCAGATACTCTACGTCTACCGTTTTACCAATCGGAGTGTTCACCATCAGGTCAGATATCTCATCTTCGTCATGCACCGCGTGTCCATCGAAGCTCGTGATGATATCGCCACCGACCAATCCCGCTTTATCCGCAGGTCCGTCAGGCGCATCCACATTATCGAACGTGACTCCGACTCCATCATCGGCGGTGTCAAATCCATTAACTCCTACGTAAGACTTCACTCTCACTGGCACAACGAAACCTCCGCTTCGTACGCTGTGACTAATCGGTGACACGAGGGCAGTGAAGGCTGCAGCTCCG